>JBDGTQ010000004.1:0-145420 GCA_042216705.1 Halolamina sp.
CGTCGCCGAGAACGACGGGCTCCAGCTCCAGCTCATCGAGTACATGCCCGAACTCACGGGGCGACCGGAGTGGAACATCGACATCGACCGGGTCCACGACTGGCTTTCGGACATCGCCGACCGCGTCGACCACCGCGAGATGCACGACCGCACGCGCTACTGGGTGTCGAGCGGGGCCGTCGAGAGCGTCGACGCCGAGCCGGTCGCATCAAGCTCCGAGGAGCCGGGGATGGTCGAAATCGTCGACCCCGTCGAGAATCAAACCTTCTGTGCCAACTGTGGGCGCGTCCGCGTCACCCACGAAGGGTACCTGAAGGGCTGTCTCAACCGCAACGACGACCTGAAGTCGATGGGGGAGATGACCCGCCCGGAGATACGCGACGCGTTCCGCACCGTCGTCGCCGACCGGGTCCCCTACTACGGCGAGTATCTCGTCGAGAACGGGGACGGCGAGTTCGAGCTCAACGAGAAGTACATCGGTGCCTGAGCCGGCCGGACCGGCTCGGGACGGAAACGACGACGAGGAACGCCTTTTCGCCTCCGGCTCGACCGTCCGGACGTGACCACTATCGACCGACTCGCGCCCGACGAGGTCGTGCCGTTCGTCGACGAGCTGTGGCTGCCCGCCCAGCGGGAGATGGCCGGCCCCACCGACCACGCCCTCGCCGACGACGTCCGCGAGAACGGCCTCGCTCACCGGCGCGAGCGACTGGCGACGGAGGGAACCGTGACGTTCGTCGCTCGCGGTGACGGGGGCGGCGGTGACGCGGACGAAGACGGCGCGGACGACGCGCTCGCCGACGACGCCGACCGCCTCGGCTTCGCGAGCGCGGCGGTTCGGACGCCGCCGCCCATCTTCGAGCCCCGCCGGGAGGCCCACACCAACGAGCTGTTCGTCCGGCCCGCGGCCCGGCGCGACGGCGTCGCCTCCGCCCTGCTCGACGCGGTGGAGGAGTGGGCGGCGGCGACCGGCTGTGCCGACCTCGACCTGAACGTCCACCGCGACAACGAGGCTGCGAGGTCGCTGTACGAGACCGCCGGCTACGAGGTCGCCCGCTACAACATGCGCAAGCCGGTCGACGGCGAGGAGTGAGCCGACTCAGACCGAGTCGGCCAGGGCGGTCCGGTAGCGTTCGACGAGCCGGGCGACCAGCCGACGCTCGACGCTCGTGACGCCGAGTCGCCCCACCGCGACGGCGTAGACGATCAGCCCCGCGACGGTGCCGACGACCGGGCCGACCGTCGACCCGGCGAGCGACCGCGCCGCGAGCGCCGTCACCGCCGACGGCACCGCCGCCGCGACCGGTCTCAGATGTCGACGCGTGAACGGCTGGAGTCCCTCCAGGTAGTACAGCACCGCCACCTCGACGCCGTTGTTCAGCGTGAACATCAGGACGTACGCGCCGACCAGCCCGGCGAGACCGTACGTCGCCGTCAGCGGCACTGCGACCGCCGCGAGGATCGCCGTGATGGCGACGTTCGTGACCAGCAGCGCGCGCTGGTTGTCGGTCATGCGCAGGAGGATACCGACGCTGCCGGCGGCGCAGGCGGCGACCTGTGCGAAGACGAACCCCGGCAACAGCGGAGCGTACTCGACGAATGTCGGGCCGAACAGCGACATGACCGCCCGGCGGAAGACGACGACCGGGACGGCGGCCCCGAGGACGCCGACCAGCACCAGCCGGCTGGTGACGTGGTACAGCCGCGCCAGCGCCTCCCGGTGAGCCTCGTCGTGCAGCGACGCCGCGACCGGCGGGATGAACTGGTTGATGCCCATCAGCGGAAGTCGAACGAGCACGCCGACCAGCACCCCGACGGCGAACACTCCGCCGGCGACGCCACCGAGGAACACCGCGATGAGCGGGTAGAAGCCGAGCCGCTGAGTCGTGGTCGCGAAGCCGCCGAGAAACAGCGGGAGCGTGTACCGGAAGTACCGACGGCGCAGCGCCGGGACGCCCTCCCCGCGCAGCCGCAGCCCCAGCCCCCGTCGTCGGACCAGCCAGCCGGCCCCGACCGCGCCCACGACCCCCATCGCGGCGACGACGCCGATGGCGACGACTCGGAGGCTGCCCACGGCGACGCCGACGGCCCCGACGACGAGCTGGGCCGCCGGAAAGCCGACCCGGAGGGCGAGGTTGAGCGGGCCGACCTCCTCCAGTCCCCGGAGCGTCCCGGTGACGACGAACAGCGAGAGCGCGACCGGCAGTCCCAGCCCGAACAGCCGCAGGAAGGCGGCGAACCGCGGCGGCTGCTCGGTCATCTCCGCGACCGTCGGCGCCGCGACCGCGAGTCCGATTCCGAACGCCGCGGCGACCGACAGCAACAGCACCGCGGCGAAGGAGACGATGGCGTCGCGCTCGGCGTCGTCGGCCGCGCTGGGGAGATAGCGGCTCAGCCCGCCTCGGAACCCCATCGCCAGCCGGACGAGATACCGCTGGAGACGACGGGCCAGCGCGAACAGCCCGTACGCGCCGGCGCCGAACCCGTTGGTCAGCGCCGCGGTGAACGCGAGCGTCAGCCCGCGCTGGAGGAGGATGCTCGGCACCGACACCGCCGCGCCGTGGGCGACCCGTACCAGGGCGTCGTCCAGACGGGCCTCGACCGGGTCGGCCTCGGCCTCGGCCCCGGCTCCGGTGGTCGCGGCCGCGTCGGCGTACCGTCCGCGGGCCGAGTGCGCGGAGTCGACGTCGGGATCGTCGTCGCCGTCGACGCCGGAGTCTGCGCCGTCGGTCGGTTCGTCGGCGGCAGAATCCGCTGGCGGCCCGGAGGACACGGTCGCGGCTATCGCACTGGTGGGAATAAATCCCCCGACTCGGAGCCGGCCTGCTCACGGGGCAGAGTTAAGACGTTCAGGCATCCATTCGTTGCTATGCCGGCCGACGCGGTCGACGACCCCGAGCGGGTCAACGCCTTCCGCGTCGGCGGCAGCCACCTCTTTCGACACTACTTCGAAGGGGAGTCGATGTTCGACCGACTGAAGCCGTACTACGAGCCACAGGAGTACCGCTTCGCCGTTCCCACCCACCGATTCGAGCGGATTCAGGCGTTCCTCGGCGACCGCGGCTACAGCCTCGTCGACGCCGCACCCGAATCCTACGCCGTCGTGGTGAAGAAGTACACGAGCTACCCAGAGAACGTGTTCAAGGCGTCCGTGTACCGCCGGTCGGTCGAGGGGTACAACTGCTTCGTCCTGCGGGACCGCGGCTCCGTCGACCGGACGGTTAGACAGGGGGCGACCCGCCTCACCGCGACCGACTTCGAGCCCGCGCTCGAAACGCCTCGATGAGCGGCGCCGAGACGGTCACGTCGCCGGCGTGAGCTTCAGAATCGACAGCGTCTCGAAGGGAAACGACTCCTGACGGACGACCTCGTGGTCGAAGCCTGCGGCGGCGGCGAGGTCGACCACCGCGTCGTAGCCGGCGAGGCTGGACACGAGCAGGAGAACGCAGCCGCCGGGGGCGAGCACCCGGGAAACGTCGTCGAGAAACGGCGCGATGAGCTCGCGGCCGCTCTCGCCGCCGGATAGCGCCGTCTCCATCCAGTCGTCCCACTCGTGGTCGGGGTCAGTCGGGAGATACGGCGGGTTGAAGACCACGGCGTCGACGGCGTCGGCCCGGACGGGTCGCGTCAGGTCCGCCCGAATCGCCGCCACGCCGTCGCGAGCGGCCGCCTGTCGAGTCGCGTGGGGGTTCACGTCGCCGCCGACGACGCGAGCGTCGGTCTCGGCGGCGACCCGCTCGGCGACCCACCCCGAGCCGGTGCCGACCTCCAGCACCGTGTCGGCGCCGGCGACGTGGTCGACGGCGGCCGCCGCCAGCAGCCCGGAGTCCTCCGCGGGCTGGTACACCGCTGTCTCGACCCCTCGCTGGTCGGCCAGCGAGGGCGTGTCGCCGCCGTCGCGGCGACCGGCGCTCTCGTCGTCGGTCACTCGCCGTCACCGGCGGTGCCGTCGCCCGGCGTGACCGCCGTGTCGATGCCGTCGGCGAGTTCGAGCTCGCCGTCGTCGTCGCGGGCCGACAGCTCCCGCTGGGGGAACGGCACCGTCACCTCGGCCTCGTCGAAGGCCTCCTTCACGGCCACGATGACGTCCGTCCGGGCCTGCCACATCTTCCGCGCACTCGGGTTGGCGATGTAGAACCGCAGTCGCAGCCCGACCGCGCTGTCGCCGAACTCCGTGAGGACGACGTGCGGCTCGGGCTGGGAGAGCAACACGTCCACGTCGGCCATGGCGTCCTCGGCGATCTCCATCGCCCGCTCGACGTCGGTCTCGTAGTCGACGCCGACGTCGACGTTGAGCCGCAGTCGCCCGCGGCGAGAGCGGTTCAACAACTCCGTCGCGGTGACCTGGTCGTTAGGTATCATCACCACCTCGTCGTCGAACGTCCGAAGCTGGGTGTTGACGATGGTGATGTCCGTGACGACGCCCTCCTGGTCGTCGATCCGTATCCAGTCGCCGAGTTCGAACGGCCGCGCGAAGAGGACGACGATGCCGGCGATGACCGCGCCGAGGGTCTGTCGGGCCGCCAGGCCGAGGACGATGCCGGCGAAGCCTGCACTGACGAGCAGACCGGAGATGTTGACGTCCCACAGCGCCAGCACGAGAAACAGCGTGACCAGGTACACCCCGAGCTGAACGAGGTAGTGGGCGACCTCCCGCTGGTGTTCGGAGACGGCGCTGCGGCCGTCGGCCAGCCGGTTGATGCCCCGCTTGGTCACGCGGGTCAGGGAGTACGCCGCCGCCAGCACCGTCACCGTGAGGAGGCCGCCGATGACCTCCCGCGGCGTCACGTCGAGCGTCGAGAGGACGGCCGCCACCTGGGGCTCGACCCCCCAGACGACGACGAGGAAGCCGGTCACCAGCGCGGTCACCCCCGACATCAGCCCGGCCTGGACTGTCTCGACGACCGCGTCGCCGTAGTGCTCCTTGAGCAGTCTCCCGGCGCGCCTGACGACGACCCCGACCGCGAGCAACAGCACGACCGCCAACAGCGTCCCGAGCACTCGGGACTCGACGGTCGGGAACACCGTCCGGACGACGTCGACCACGGCGTCGATGGCGGCGTCGAGCACCGACGTGTCGTCGCCCGTCGGCGTCGTCGGTGGCGTCGCCGTCTGCGCCAGGATCGCCGTCGGTTTCACCGCGCATCACCGGTCACGCCGACCTCCCACGAAAGCGTCGCGAGCTCGGCGAACGTCTCCGGGGGAAGCTTTCCCGCCCGTCGGCCCAGCAGCTCCTCGTCGGCGGCCTCGACGACGGCCTCGGGGTCGTCCAGCCCGGAGATGTGTGCCGTGTTGCGGATACCGTTGCGGATGGTCTTTCGGCGCTGGGTGAACAGCGCCTTCACGAAGTCGAGGAAGAAGTCCTCGTCGGGGACGGTGTACGTCGGGTCGCGGGGGCGACACCGCACCACCGCGCTTTGGACGGCCGGCTGAGGGTCGAACGCCTCCTTTGGGACGTGTTCGACGAGGTCGACGCCGGCGTAGTGGCGGGCGCTCACCGAGAGACGGCCGTAGTCGTCCGTGTCGGGGTCGGCGACCATCCGTTCGGCGAACTCCCGCTGGAACATTAACACGAGCGGCCGCTTGCGAGGCAGGAGCCCGAACGCCAGCGCGGAGGAGGCGCCGTAGGGGAGGTTGGAGACGCAGGCGTCCCAGTCGTCGAGGCGCTCGCCGGCTGCGGTCGCCTCGCCGTCGAGCAACGCCACCGCGTCGCCGTCGAGCACGTGGAGGCGGTCGGCGGCGACGGCATCGGCGAACTCCTCGCGCAGGAAGGCGGCGAGGTCGCCGTCGCGTTCGACGACGGTGACGCGGTCGACGCCGTCGGTCGCCAGCAGGCGGTCCGTCAGCGGGCCCACCCCGCCGCCGATTTCGAGGACGTGCGAGCGGTCGGCGTCGGCCGGGAGATACGACGGGACGCGGTCGAGCACGCGGTCGTCGACGAGGAAGTGCTGGTCGCGGTCCGTGTCGGCCCGTACGCCGGCCCGCCGGACGAGGTCGTCCGGCTCGCGGGCGCCCTCGTCGACCGATGGGCTCGGCTCGGGGTCGCCGTCGGCGGTCATCGTCACCAACTCCGTGGCCCGTGCCTCTAAAAGTCCCGCTCTCGGCGGGCCGGCGTCGCTAGGCGGCCGTCGACCCCGTCGGCTCCGGCGGTTCCGGGACGACCGTCACGGGAACGTCGGCGCTGCCGACGACTTCGAGGGCGGTGCTGCCGTCGGTGACGCGTTCGAGGAGGCCGCCGGAGCTGTGTCCGAGGACGATCTGTTCGGCCTCGGCATCGCCGGCGGCCTCCAGGATCCCCTCGCCGACGGCCTTGCCGGTGCGACGTGACTCTCGCGGCACCTGTTCGACGTCGACCGTCGCGGCGATGCCCACCTCGACGGCGTGGTCGTGGACGACTTCCCGAAGGCGCTGCTGGTCGTCAGGGTCGTCGTCGACGAAGTGAATGACTCGGAGTTCCTGGTCGCGCTCGTTAGCGACGCCGGCGGCGAACTCGAGAACTCGGTTGCGCGTGTGGTCGTGTGCGACCGCGACGAGTATCGACATCGAAGCGCTTGAACATTGATTGTTAACACACGACAATAACTCTGTCGTCGCGGCGGCGGCTCAGGCGTCGTCCTCGCGGCCGACGAACGTCTTGTACTTCAGGTCGTCGTCGCGCAGCTCCTCCTGGATGCGTTCGACGATGACCTCCTTGGGCCGGTGGAGCCCAGCGACGCGGTCGGTGAGCTCCTCGAAGTCCTCGAAGGGGCCGCGTTTGCGCTGTTCGAGTATCTTGTTCCGCAGCTTCTTGCCGATACCGGGCAGGAGGTTGAGCTGGTGAAGTCGCAGCGTGATGGGTTGGGCGTCGTTGTAGAAGTCGACGAAGCGGGTCTCCTGGCGGTCGACGATGTCCTCGACGGCGTACTCCAGCTCGGAGTTGGCGCCGCCGGAGAGCTCGTCGTACTCGACCTCGCGGACGTTCGTGACCGTCTCGCGCTCGTCGGCGGGTTCGACGACCACCCGGTCGCCGATGCCGACGTCGGTGTCGTCGGTCAGTTCCAGTTCGAACAGCTGGAACGCCCGCTCGCCGAGGGCGTACGCGACCGGCGACTTCTTGTACTGCGGTCGGTCGTCGTCCGAGCGGCCGTGGGGGAGGAAGTCGAGAACGACCGCGTGGCGACTCTGTGCTGGGCCGTCCTCGTCGTCTCGCTCGGTTGTCATGGGCGTCATTTACACGACACACCACATAAAGAGTCGGCCGCCGAGCGGGCGCGAGCGCTCAGACGTACTTCGCGACGACGTTGAGGATGTCGTCCAGCTCCTCGCCGTCGAGGGCGTACCGCTCCTGGGCGTACAGCGCGCGCAGTTCCGTCCGGTCCTCGGGCTGGAGGTCGGCGATCTTGAACGCGGTCTTCTCGTCGACTTTCTCCAGCTCCTGGAGGTCGACGACGAGCTCGGCCGCCTCCTCGGCGTCGAGGTGGGCGAACTCGTTGACGTGCTCGATGGCGCGGGCGAGCTCGTAGCGCATCTCGCGGTCCTCGTCGAGAGCTCGTTCCTCCTCGACGGCCTCGAGGACGTCCTTGACCTCGGCGACGGTGACGTACTCCTCGTCTACCTTCTCTTTGAAGATTGTCATGAGGCCGTTGGCTACTCCTGTGCCTGGAGGTGCGCGGCCGTCGCGATGATGGTCTTGGTCTTGCCGCCGTCGTTGATCTCCACCTTGAACGCGGCGCCCTGCTCGCCGACGACGGTGCCGGTGTGGCCGTTGAACCGCGGGTGGAAGCGGCCGTCTTCGACCGACGGGTCGAGCGTCAGATGCACCTTCTGGCCGTCGTCGTAGTCGGCGATGGCCTGCTGGGGCGGGGAGGTCCCGCGCTCGCGTGGGTCGTTCGAAAGCTTTCCGCGCGTCCCCTCCATGGGTCCGTTGGAGCTCGGCATGGTCTTGCAGCGTGGTACCCGCGGGGCAGTTATAAAACGTGCGTTCCGAGTCCGGCAGTGTGGACGGGTGACGGGGGCGAACGGTCGTCTCGACGCCGCGACGGTCGCCCGAAAGCGCAACAGTCAGGCCCCCGCCGCTCATTCGTCGCGATATGAGCGACGACCACGGGGCGGGCGACGGCCGCCGCGACCGACTGGAGACCCGCGCCGTCCACGCGGGCCAGGAGCCCGACGATGACACCGGCGCGCTGATGACGCCCATCTACGCCAACTCGACGTACGAGCAGGACGCCCCCGGCGACCACCGCGGATACGAGTACTCCCGCACCGGCAACCCGACGCGGGCCGACCTCGAGGAGAACCTCGCGGCCCTCGAAGGCGGGGCGTTCGGGCGCTGTTTCTCCTCGGGGATGGGCTCCATCAACACGGTGCTCAACCTCCTCGAAGCGGGCGACCACGTCGTCGCCGGCGACGACGTCTACGGCGGCACCCACCGCATCTTCACCCAGGTGTACGAGGAGTACGACCTGGAGTTCGACTTCGTGGACACGACCGACCACGACGCGGTCAGTGACGCCGTCGGCCCGTCGACAGAGCTGCTGTGGGTGGAGACGCCGACGAACCCGCTGATGAACGTCAACGACGTCGCCGCGCTGGCCGACATCGCGCACGACAACGGCGCGCTCTGTGCCGTCGACAACACCTTCGCGACGCCGTACCTGCAGCGGCCGCTGGAAGACGGCGCCGACATCGTCTCGCACTCGCTGACGAAGTACCTCGGCGGCCACAGCGACGTTGTCGGCGGCGCGCTGATAACGGACGACCCCGACCTCGACGAGCGCATCGGCTTCTATCAGAACTCCGTCGGCGCGACGCCGTCGCCGTTCGACTGCTTCCTCGTGCTCCGGGGAACGAAGACGCTGCCCGTCCGCATGGACCGCCACTGCGAGAACGCCCGCGACCTCGCTGCCTGGCTCGACGGCCACGACCACGTCGACCACGTCTACTACCCCGGGCTGGAGAGCCACCCCCAGCACGACCTCGCGGCCGAGCAGATGGACGACTTCGGCGGGATGCTCTCCTTCGAGGTCGACGCCTCGCTGGCGGAGACCCGCGACGTCGTCGCCGCGACGGAGGTGTTCACCCTTGCGGAGAGCCTCGGTGGCGTCGAGAGCCTCATCGAGCAGCCGGCGACGATGACCCACGCCGCCATCCCCCGGGAGGAGCGTATCGAAGCAGGATTGACCGACGGGCTGGTCCGCGTCAGCGTCGGCGTCGAGCACATCGACGACATGAAAGCCGACTTCCAGCGGGCGTTCGACCGCGCGCTGAACTGACGGGAACGGAGTCACAGGAGCCGACGCGACGGCTTACGGCGCTATCCGGCACTCACCGGCGCATGAAATCAGACAGCTTATCGGCGATGGACTGATCCTCGCCGAGTTTCAGGTAGTAGGCGTCGCCGCCGTCCTCGTAGTAGTTCTCGATGCGGCGTTCGGTTTCGAAGCCGATGTGCCGGTAGAAATCCAACGCGTTGCGGTTGGAGGCCCGCGCGTGACAGGTGACCGTCCGGTGGTCGTTGGCGACCTCGGCGACGAGGGTCTCGCCGTACCCCCGGCTGCGCATTTCGGGGGCGACGGCGAGAAAGAGGATGTACCCGTCCTGACGGGCGGCCGCGAAGCCGACGAGGTCGTCGTCGGCGGCCAACAGGTGACAGTCGGCGCGCCGGTACGCGTTGACGAAAAAACCCCGGCGCTGTTTCAACACGCCATCCTGGGCGCGGATTCGCTCTTTGAGCTCCCAGGCCATCTCGACGTGACCGGCGTCGCCACGCCCGTCCACCCGTTTCTCGACCGTCGCGCTCACAGCCTCCTTCTAACGGTGACGGGAATATAACTCCACCGTCGTCCGGGGCGGCGTCCGTCGACGCGACGGGACCCGCGGTACTGGAGCCACGGCCTCCTCACGACCGACCGCGAGTGCAAAGGCGACGGCCGGCGCGCCGAGAGGGGAAACCGGCATCCGTCGGCACCGGCAATCGTCGGCTGTGTCGTACGAACTCCGCGACCACACCGCCGACGTCGCCGTCGCGGCCGACGGCGACTCGCTGGGCGAGACCGTCGCCGCCGTCGCCGACGGGCTCGCGGCGGCCATGTGCGACGCCGTCCCCGACGGGGGCGGCGAGCGCTTCGAACTGTCGGTGACGGCGACCGGCCGCGAGGCCGCGCTGTACGACTACCTCGACCGGCTCATCTACGAGCGCGACGTTCGGGGCGTCCTCCCGGTCGACAACGAGGCGACGGTGACGGCCGAGCGCGTTGACGGCGCGAGCGGTGCAGAAACCGGTGGCGAGGAAAGCGGCGCGGGCGACGACCGGGCAGGGGTCACGATTCGGGCCAGCGCCCGTGGCGTCCCCCTCTCGGCGGTCGTCGCCCGCGACGTGAAGGCGGTGACGTACTCGGAGATGCGCGTCGAGAGCGTCGCCGGCGGCTGGGAGGCGTACGTCGTCTTCGACGTGTGACCGCCGCGTCGTCGCGGTCGGCGGGGCGACGACTGTCGACGGCTGCCCGATTGACTACTCTTAAACCCACAGCCGTTCTGCCGGCGAGTATGGACACCTCGGCGAACGACATGACGTACACGACGCTGGGCGACACCGGGCTGGAGGTCTCCGAGCTGTGTCTCGGCTGCATGAACTTCGGCTCCGAGGCGGAGTGGATGATGAACGACTGGGCCGCGAGCGTCGACCTCATCCACGAGGCGCTGGATCTCGGCATCAACTTCCTCGACACCGCCAACGTCTACTCCCGCGGCGAGAGCGAGGACATCGTCGGTGAGGCCGTCGCCTCCGCGAACCGCGACGAACTCGTGCTCGCGACGAAGGTGTACGGCGACATGCACGAGGGGCCGAACGGACAGGGGCTGTCCCGCAAACACATCCTCGACCAGGTCGAGGCCAGTCTCGACCGCCTCGGCACCGACTACATCGACCTCTACCAGATTCACCGCTGGGACGAGTCGACGCCCATCGAGGAGACGCTGTCCGCCCTTGATCACCTCGTCGAGACGGGCCGCGTGCGCTACATCGGGGCCTCGACGATGGGCGGCTACCAGTTCACGAAGGCGCTGTACGAGAGCGACGTCAACGACTACGAGCGCTTCAGGTGCATGCAGCCGGAGTACAACGCCGTCGACCGCCACGAGGAGGCCAACCTGCTGCCGGTCTGTGCCGGCGAGGGCGTCGGCGTCATCCCGTGGTCGCCGCTGGCCGGCGGCTTCCTGACGGGCAAATACGAGCGCGACGCCGAGCCCGACTCGGACACCCGCGCCGCGGGCGACGACTACACTCGACAGCGGTTCACCGAGGAGAACTGGGCCGTCCTCGACGAAATTCGCGCCGTCGCCGACGACCGCGACGCGACCCCGGCGCAGGTGAGCCTGGCGTGGCTCCTCCACAATGACGTCGTCGACGCGCCCATCGTGGGGCCGCGCTCGCAGGCCCACCTCGAAGAGAACGCCCGCGCCGTCAACGTCGACCTGACCGACGACGACCTGGCACGCATCGAGGCGCCCATCACGCCCCGCTGGCCCGCGCCCGAAAAGGACTGACGGCCGTCGTCGCCGGCGTCCCGGTCCCGAATGGTGTCGTACTCTCGCGGTTCTTCACGTTCGACCGCCGTGTCGCTCCGATGTGAATGCCGTCAGACCGTGGTACTCGGTGTACTGTCACGCACCAACACGAATCATTGACAACAGTAGTAGTACAATTCACCGAAAGTATCAAGACCCATTGCGTCAACGTATGACACTGTAATGGTCGATAGTGGCTCAGCGGACGGCAGTGACAGTGAATCGGTCTCTCGGCGGCGGTTCGTGCAGGCGGCGAGCGCGGCCGGGGTCACCACGGGACTTGCGGGCTGCGTGTACGGTGGAAGCGACAGCGGGAGCGGCGGCACGGTCACCTGGGGGTTCGACCCCACCGCGGCTCAGGAGGCCGGCGAAGACATCAAACAGGCCTTCTACGACGCCGGGCTCTCGAAGGACATCGATATCGAGTTCTCGACGGGCGGGGCCGAAACCGGCTCGCGGCGAGACAGCTACAACACGCTGTTGAACGCCGGCGAGACCGACCCCGACATGTTCATGATGGACAACGGGTGGACGAACATCTTCATCGCCCGACAGCAGCTCGCGAACCTCTCGGAGATGCTCCCGAGCGACGCAATCTCGACGGTCAACGAGGAGTACTTCAACGGGTTCACCGCCACCGCCCGGGGGGGAAGCGGTGACCTCTTCGGCGTGCCGTTGTTCCCCGACTTCCCGACGATGCAGTACCGGAAGGACTGGGCCGAGGAGGCCGGATACAACCCGGAGAGCGACAACTGGGCGACCGAGCCGATGACTTGGCAGGAGTTCTCGCAGGTCACCAAGGACATCAAGGAGCAGCAGAGTTCGAAGTACGGATACACCTTCCAGTTCGACATCTACGAGGGACTGTCCTGCTGTGACTTCAATGAGTTCATCACCTCTTGGGGCGGGGCGTACTTCGGCGGTCGGGAGAACCTCTTCGGCCCGATCGGCGACCGGCCCGTTACCGTCGACACAGAGCCGGTCAAAAACGCCCTGCGGATGATTCGGACGTTCGTCCACGGCCAAGACGACCCCGAGTCCCTGGACGGCTACGCCGGACAGATCGCTCCGAGTGAGGTGCTCTCGATGACGGAGGAGTCCTCGCGAAAGCCCATGCTGAACGGAGACGCGGTGATGCACCGCAACTGGCCGTACGCGCTCAGCCTCAACGGCGCCTCGGACGCGCTGGGCGAGGACTACGGCGCGATGCCGATTCCGTACGCCGTCTCCGAGGGCGAGGCGATGGCCCAGGGGACCGGCGGCACCGCCTCCGCGCTGGGCGGCTGGCACATGACGGTCAACCCCAACACGGAAAACGAGGAGGCAGTCAAGGAGGTCATCAGCACTCACGTCAACTCCGACCAGTTGAAGCTCGACATCTTGGAGATCTACGGCTGGCTGCCGACCAAGCCCGAGCTGTTCAACTCTTCGCGCGCTCAGGAGGTCGAACCGGTCGGCCGGTACATGGACACGCTCAAGGTCGCCGGCGAGAATGTAATCGCACGTCCGGTGACGGCTGTCTGGAGCTCGCAGTCGTCGGCCATCGCTCAGGAGGCCAACGCCGCCGCGGCTCAAAAGAAATCGCCGTCTGAAGGCATGGGCGATCTCGAAAGCAAGCTTCAGGAGATCGAGAACGGGTACGAAGGCTGAGGTGCCAACCGAATGAGCACGCAGACAGAAACGGACGAACGCGGAGACCAGCGGTCCGCCCTGAGCCTTGCGACTCGCTGGATGGAAAACCTCAGCGAGACGGCGTTCGCGTACCTGTTGTTGACGCCGGTGTTCCTCCTTCTGGGAGCGGTCGCCATCTGGCCGCTGCTGAAGACGTTCGAGTACTCGCTGTTCGCCGATCAGCTGACCGGCGCCCGGCGCATCGGCGAGTTCGTCGGACTGCAGAACTACGTTGCGCTGTGGACCGGAGAACTCGACCCGTTCCTCTCGAACCCCTTCTTCGACCTGAGCCAGCCGTTCCAGTCGGCGGTGACGGCGACGCTCATTTTCACGCTCGTGAGCGTCTTCTTCGAAACCGTCATCGGGTTCGGACAGGCGCTGGTGCTCGACCGAGACTTCCGCGGACGGCGATGGGTCCGGGTCGCCATCATCATCCCCTGGGCTGTCCCCATCGTCATTCAGGGGATGATATTCTTCCTGATGTTCGCCCCGGCGGTCGGGTTCGCCACGCAGCCGCTGCAGGATCTGGGGCTGCTCGCGCCCAGTCAGCCGCTGAACGACTCCGCCAGTTCGATGCTGATCATCATCGTCGCCGACGTCTGGAAGACGTCGGCGTTCATGGCGCTGCTCATCCTCGCGGGACTACAGAGCATCGACCGCGGGCTGTACGACGTCGCCCGCGTCGCCGGCGCGAGCAAGTGGCAGCAGTTCAAGACGATCACGCTGCCACTCATCCTGCCGACGGTCGGAGTCGCCATGCTGTTCCGCACGGTCGCGGCGATGCGGGTGTACGGCATCATCGACACGGTGTCGAGATGCGAGGTCGTGCCGTCGCTGTCGTGCATGGTCGTCGGGACCTTCCAGACGCGGTACGGCACCTCCGGGGCCGTCGCGTTCACGACGGCGCTCATCATCGGCCTGTTCGTCTCCGTCATCATCTACAACACCGCCAAGGGAGGTGACCTGCTGTGAGCGCGACCGAGGTCGACGACGACGCCGGACCGCTCACGCGATGGGTCCAGCGCACGATTCAGGATCCCAAGCGGCTGTACAAGGGGCTGTTCTACGCGACGACGGTGTTCTTCCTGGTGACGACGCTGTTCCCGTTCTACTGGCTGCTTGTGCTGTCGGTGTCGCCGTCCGAGCAAATTCTGGGATCGGCGTTCGCCTTCCCGCCGACGCCTAAGGGGGCGTTCCCCTGGAACTTCGGCGCGTACATCCAGGTGTTCCAAGAGGTGCCCTTCCACCTCTACGTGTTCAACAGTTTCGTGTTGGCCGTCGTCACGACCGCCGTCGTGCTCGTCGTCGCTAGCCTCGCGGGGTACGTGTTTGGCCGTCTGGAGTTTCCGGGGAAGGCGCCGCTGATGCTCGGTATCCTCGCCATCAGCTACTTTCCGCCGGCGGCGTTCCTGTTGCCGCTGTTCGACGCCTTCGCGGGCAACCTGATTTACATCCCGTTCACGGACATCCCGCTGTTTCGTCCGCCGCGGCTGCTGAACACGCCGGGCGCGATGGTATTGCCGTTCAGCGCGCTGTTCCTCCCGCTGTCTATCTTCATCCTCACGACGTTCTACGGCCAGATTCCGGACGGACTGGAGGACGCTGCTCGCGTCGAGGGGACGACCAGGCTTGGAGCGCTGTTCCGGGTCATCATGCCGCTGTCGGCGCCGGGCGTGGCGACGGCGGCCGTGCTGACGTTCATCAGCGTCTACAACGAGTACTTCTTCTCGTCGCTGATGACGACGAGCAACGCCGCCACGAACTGGTCGCCGTTAGTGGGAGGCATCCTCAGCTACCAGACCCAGTACACGACTAGCTACAACCTGATGGCCGCCGCCGCCGTCGTCGGCGTGTTGCCGGTCGTCGTCCTAGTCGTCGTCGCACAGGAGAAGATCGTCAGCGGACTGACCGCCGGAGCACTCAAGGAGTAACTCATGGGAGACGTCACACTCGAACACGTCACGAAACGCTACGAGGAGGTAACGGCCGTCGACGACATGAATCTCGACATCCGGGACGGAGAGTTCGTCTGTCTCGTCGGACCGTCGGGCTGCGGGAAGTCGACGACGATGGAGATGATCGCCGGGCTGACCAAGCCCAGCGACGGCGAGGTCTACATCGCGGACAAGGAGGTGACGAACCTCCCGCCGAAGGACCGCGGGGTGGCGATGGTGTTCCAGAACATCGCGCTGTTCCCGCACATGGACGTCTACGACAACATCTCCTTCGGGTTACGACTGCGCGACTACGACGACGACGAGATCGAACGTCGCGTCGAGAACGCGGCCGACATCGTCCAACTTGAGGGGATGCTGGACCGTATGCCCGACGAGATGTCCGGCGGCCAGCGTCAGCGCGTCGCCATCGCCCGCGCCATCGTCCGCAACCCCGAGGTGTTCCTGATGGACGAGCCGCTGGCGAACTTAGACGCCAAGCTCAGGGTCCACATGCGCACCGAGCTACAGCGATTGCACAAGGAGTTGGAGACGACGACCGTCTACGTCACCCACGACCAGGCGGAGGCGATGACGATGTCCGACCGCATCGCCGTCATCGACTCCGGCGAACTCCAGCAGATAGACCCGCCGCTGACCTGCTACAACGAGCCCGCCAACCTGTTCGTCGCTGGCTTCATCGGCTCACCGTCAATGAACTTCGTCGACGGGGAGGTCACCGCCGAGGGGTTCGCCGGCGACGAGATCAGCGTCGGCTTCGACCCGGCGGCCGTCGGGGTCGACATCGGACAGCGAGTGACCCTGGGCATTCGACCGGAGGATGTGTACCTGGCCGACAGCGACGAGGATCTCGCACGGCCGACGCGGATGTTCGACGCGATGACAGACGTTCTCGAACCGATGGGCGACGAGATATTCGTCTACCTGCTGTTGTCCGACGACGCCGAGGTGTCGATGACGGAGGGCGCCACGCCGGGCCAACTCCTGATGAGCGTCGCCCCCGACAGCGACCTTGACGCCGACGAGAGCGTCGAGGTGGTCCTCGACCGCACGAAGGTCCACCTCTTCGACGGCGCATCCGGCGAGGCGCTGGCCCACGGCGTCGCCGCGGAAGCAACCGCCGCAGCGGACGAAACCACTACGGGCGCCGAGAGCGACGACTGAGACATGGCCACAGTCGTCGGCTGGGCGTCGTTTCTCGGACTGACCGTCCTGTTTTTCTTCTGGGCGTACGGCATCGTCTCCTTCCTCTTGGACCTGAAGAACAAGGTCGTCCCTGGGCTGAGACAGTACCGCCGCGGGCGACGCCGGAAGCGCCAGCGCGAACAGGCCGAACAGGAGCGCGAAGAGCGCGAGCGCGAACTGTACTGACGCCGTCGCTCCGGCCACGGCGTTCGCTGCTGCCGCCGGAACCGCGCCCAGGTCTGTCGCTCGACCGATCGACCCGCCGGCCTGACCGACCGCGCCGCCGTGACGGACAACGTGAGACTTAACACCGACTGTAGTGAACTACCAGAAAATGAGCGACGCGCCTTCTGATCGCCGGCCCCGAATCGGTCTCGTCGGGCTCGGCAACATCGGTCACCACCACGCCGAACGACTGTCCGGGCTGGACGCCGACCTCGTCTGCGGGATGGACATCGACGTCGAGGCTCGCGAGCGCTTCGCGGACGCCTTCGATGTCGAGACCCACGAGGACGCCGCGGCGCTGTACGACCGGGTCGACGCCGTCATCGTCACGACGCCGAACCGCTTCCACGAGGAGTACGCCGTCGGCGCGCTGGAGGCCGGGCTGGACGTACTGTTGGAGAAGCCGCTGGCACACGACCTCGACGCGGCCGAGCACATCGCCGCAGCGGCCCGCGAGGCCGAGGGGTTCTGCATGGTCGGGTTCAACAACCGCTTCGCGCGGCCGGTCCAGGCGCTGAAACATTACCAGCACGAGGGCCGCTTCGGGGAGACGACCCACGTCGAGGCGAACTACGTCCGTCGTCGGGGCGTCCCCGGGCGCGGGTCATGGTTCACCTCCAAGGAGGTCGCCGGTGGCGGAGCCGTCATCGACATCGGCGTCCACGCCATCGACCTCTCGCTGTACTTCTTGGACTTCCCTGAGGTCGTCGAGGTCAGCGCCGTGACCCGCTCGGAGTTCGGCAACCGCGACGACTACGCCTTCGTCGAGATGTGGGGCGAGGACGTCGGCCCGGAGGGGTTCGACGTCGAGGACTCCGCCAGCGCATTCCTCCGGTGTGCCGACGGCTCGACGGTCTCCCTGGAGGTCGCCTGGGCGACCAACCGCCCGACGAACGACGAGTTCGTCGTCCGCGGGACGGAGGCCGGCGCCCGCTTCGACCGCGGCGACCACGACCTCACCCTCTTCGAGGCCGAACGCGACGGCGTCCACCACTACAGCGACGCCGAGATAACCACCCGCGAGCGCAACACCCACGCCGCCGAACAGGAGCGCTTTCTGGAGGCGGTCCGGGCGGGCGAGGCCCCCGACATCAACACCGTCGAACAGGGCCTGACCGTCCAGCGCGTCATCGACGCCGTCTACCGGTCCTCCGAGCGCGGCGAAGCCGTCCGACTCGACGAGTCGGTCACCGCGGCGGTCGACGACTGAGGACGCCGACGCCGGCGTTACCCCGACCTGAACTTTTATTCGGCCGATAGTTGTACTGCGCCGCATGGACATCGGCGTACTGACGGTCGTTCTGGGCGACCGCCCGCGAGCGGAGGCGTTCGACTATCTCGCCGGCGTCGGCGTCGACGCGGTCGAACTCGGCGTCGGCGGCTGGCCGGGACAGGACCACGCCGACCGGGAGCGACTCCTGGGCAGCGCCGACGCCCGCGACGACCTGCGGGCCGACCTCGACGCCCACGACCTCCGGGTGTCGGCGCTGGCGACGCACAACAACCCGCTCCATCCCGACGAGGACCGCGCGGCCGCCGCCGACCGCGAGCTGCGGGAGGCCATCGAACTCGCCGACGAACTTGGCGTCGGTACGGTCACCTGCTTTTCGGGGCTGCCGGCCGGCGGCCCGAACGACGAGGTGCCGAACTGGGTGACGGCGCCGTGGCCCGAAGAACACCACGAGGCTCACGAGTACCAGTGGGAGGAGGTGGCGCTGCCGTACTGGCGCGACCTCGCCGACCACGCCGCCGCCCACGATGTCGACGTCGCGATCGAGATGCACCCCAACATGCTCGTCTACGAGCCCACCGGACTGATCGCGCTGCGGGAGGCGACCGACGAGCGCGTCGGCGCGAACTTCGACCCGAGCCACCTCTACTGGCAGGGCATCGACGCGACGGAGGCCATCAGATTCCTCGGCGAACGCGACGCGATTCACCACGTCCACGCCAAGGACACCCGAGTGTACGGCGCGGAGGCGAACGTCAAGGGCGTCCTCGATACGACGCCGTACACCGACGAGTCGAACCGCTCGTGGCTGTTCCGCTCCATCGGCTACGGCCACGGCGAGAGCCACTGGAAGGACGTGGTGTCGACTCTCCGGATGGTCGGCTACGAGGGCGCGCTCTCCATCGAACACGAGGACTCGCTCACCTCCGGCCAAGAGGGACTGGAGAAGGCCGTCGACGTGCTGGACCGGGCGGTGTTCGACACGGAACCGGGCGAGGCGTACTGGGCCGAGTGAGGTCGGGCGCCGTTCGGACTCGGGGGCAGGTCGGCGTCTCAGCGTCCGTTTCTGTTCACGTCGCCGAGGGTCTCACCGTCGGCCATCTCGCCGACGCGCTCGCCGCTGAGGACCTCCGGGATGACGACCTCGTCGGCGCCGGCCCGGCGGGCCAGCGTCGTAAAGTCCTCGTCGCCGACGCGGACCACCGTGTACACGTCGGGCGCGATGCCGCTGGCCGTGATGGCGATCTGGATGTTCGTGCTGGTGTCGTCGATGGCCGCGACCAACGTGTCCGCCGCCTCGATGTTGGCGTCCCGGAGCACCCGCTCGCGCTGGGCGTCCCCGTTGAGCGCGAGCACGTCGTCGTCGACGTCCCTGAAGCGTTCGTCGTCCTGCTCGACGGCGACGACGTCGCGGCCGTCCAGCCGGCCGGCGACGGTCCGGCCGAACAGCCCGTAGCCACAGACGATGACGTGGTCGGTGCAGTCGTCGATGGTGCGTCTGGTTTGCACGCGTCGTAGTTGCTCCTGCATCCGGCCGCCGACGGCCGCGGTCAACACCGTCTCGCCGATCCAGACGCCGGCGACGACCAGCGCCGAGAAGACGACCA
The DNA here is from genome assembly GCA_042216705.1 of Halolamina sp. Classification (GTDB taxonomy): domain Archaea; phylum Halobacteriota; class Halobacteria; order Halobacteriales; family Haloferacaceae; genus JBDGTQ01. The sequence goes on from JBDGTQ010000004.1 coordinate 19,422, forward strand.
GCGCGAACGCCTTGGCCGTCCGCCCGCCGCTGTTGGCGGGCTCCCGGAAGTGGAGTTCGAGGCTGGTCGGGTCCAGCAGCCAGAACGCCGCCTCGACGACGCTGACGTCCGCCAGGACGACGAACCCGGCGACGCCGGCGACGACGACGGCGAGGAACGTCACGACGGGAGCGATGGTCCGCCGGAGCAGCGGGCGCGACCGAACGGCGTCGGCGACGGACACGCCGGGATGAACAATCGTGATAGAAAAGAGCGCGCCGGTCGCCGCAAATCTCCCGGTCGCCGGGTCGGGAAGATTCAAGCGCCGTCTGGTCGAACGTCGACCCATGACGCTCGACGTCGCCGTCCTCGGCTATCGGTTCATGGGACAGGCTCACGCGAACGCGCTGGCGCGGCTGCCGATGTTCTTCCCGGACGCGCCGGCGGTCAACCGCAGCGTGCTCGTCGGCCGCGACGAGGCGGCCCTCTCGGAGGCCGCCGAGACGTTCGGCTTCGACCGCACGGCGACCGACTGGCGAGCGGTCGTCGACGACGTCGACGCGTTCTACAACCTCGGCCCGAACCACGTTCACGCCGAGCCCTCCGTCGCCGCGCTCGAAGCGGGGACCCACGTCCTCTGTGAGAAGCCGCTGGCCCGTGACCTCGCGGAGGCAGAGGAGATGCGGGCGGCGGCGGCGAACAGCGAGGCCGTCGCCGGCTGTGCGTTCAACTACCGCTTCGTGCCGGCCATCCGGTACGCGCGCCGGCTCATCGAGGCGGGCGAACTCGGCGAGATTCGACAGGTCCGGGGGCGGTATCTGCAGGACTGGCTGGTCGACCCGGCGGCGCCGTGGGCCTGGCGCATGGACGAGGAACTCGCGGGGTCGGGGGCGCTGGGCGACCTCGGCGCGCACACGCTGGACCTCGCTCGGTTCCTCGTCGGCGACGCGACCGGCGGGGTCGAACGCGTCGCCGGTCAGCTGCAGACGTTCGTCGACGAGCGGCCGCTGCCCGAGGAGGAGGGCACCGCGGCGGTCACCGTCGACGACGCCTACTCCGCGCAGGTCGCCTTCGAAAACGGCGCCACCGGGACGTTCGAGGCCTCCCGGGTCGCCGACGGCCACAAGAACGACCACACCGTCGCTGTCCACGGCGCGGAGGGCAGTCTGAAGTTCTCCCTCGAACGGCTGAACGAACTGGAGTTCAAGGGGCCGAACCACCGCGGCTACGAGACGATTCTGGTCACCGACGAGTCCGACCCCTACGTCGACCACTGGTGGCCGCCGGGACACGTCATCGGCTGGGAGCACACGTTCGTTCACGAGAACTACGAGTTCCTCTCTGCGGTCGCCGACGCCGAGGCCGGCGGCGACGGCGAGTTCGCGCCGTCGTTCGCCGACGCCTACGAGGTCCAGCGCCTGTTGAACGCCGTCGAACGCAGCGACGAGACCGGCGAGTGGGTCACGCCGGCGTAACTACGTCGTCGGGGTCGGGGCGCTGAACGGCGCTTCGACGAACGGGCCGACCGACGCCGGGAGGTCGTCGGCGTCGACCCACGCGACGGCCAGTATCTCCTCGTCGGCGTCGCCGTCCCACCGCTCCGGGTGGAGTCCGGCCTCGCCGCCGGTCTGTCGGGCCTCGAAGACGGCGTCGAGGAGGTATCCCCGACGCTCGGGGTCGCTCTCGTCGTAGAACCGCCGGACCCACGCGACCCGGAGGTCCGTCACCGCGCAGTTGACGCCGGTCTCCTCTCGGACCTCGCGCTCGGCGGCGGCCTCGTAGGTCTCGCCCGGCTCGTGGGCGCCGCCCGGCGTGACCCACGTGTCGGGGTCGCGCGGGTGGCGGATGAGGAGGACGCGGCCGTCTCCGTCGACGACGCGGGCGCCGGCGCCGCCGCGGCCGCCGGCCTCGAAGAACTCCCGGCCCTCCGCGAAGAAGTCGGGGTCGTTCGGGTAGGTGCCGCGAACGACCGGGAACTCGCCGTAGTCGGCGCGCAGACGGTCGAGCGCCGCCTCGACCGCGCGGCGCGAGCGGACCGAAATCGGGGCGTCGGGGTCGGGCGAGGGCGTCGCCTCCGGCGGGGGCCGAGACATACGTCTCAGGTCGACCTGCGCCGAGAAGTGGCTTTTGTGCCGGCGCCGTCTCAGTACTCTCTGCGGCCCTGGTCGGTGACGACGGCGTCCAGGAGGTCGACCGGCGTGGCGTCGTAGGCGGGGTTTTCCTTCTCGACGCCGTCGATGGGTTCGAGCATCACCTCGCTTGGCGAGCGGAACTCGTTCTCGAAGCGGAAGTCGTCGATTATCTTCGCGCCGCTGCCGACGACGGTGACGGGGACGCCCTCGCGGGCGGCGGTGGCGGCGATGGGGTAGGTGCCGACGCGGTTGTACAGCGTCCCCTCGACGATGCAGTCCATCCCGATGACGACGCGGTCGCAGTCCGGAAGGACGTGACCGGCGGCGCTGTCGACCAGCAGGTGCGACTCGACGCCGTCGACGGCGGCGAACTCGCGGGCTGTCTTGCGTCCGAGGTATCGTGGTCGGGCCTCGGTCACGTACCCCGTGAGGCCGACGCCCTCGGCGGCGGCGAGTTCGACGGCCTCCATCACCGTCGAGGAGTAGTCGTGCGTGAGGACGGTGTCGCCGTCCGCGAAGACGTCGGCGGCATTCTCCGCGGCCCGGCGCTTGCCCTGCTCGACGTCGCCGACGACGCGCTCGGCGGTGCGTTCGAGCAGCGCCTTCGCCTCGGCGACGGAGTCGGCCTCGCCGACGACGCTGGCGACGACCTCCCGCATGGCGTTGTGCAGCGAGGCGTGGGACGGGTTGGCTCGCCGCAGCGCGCCGGCGTTGTGTTCGAGGTCGCGTTCGAACTCCTCGATGGTGGCGAACTCGCGGTCGAGGAGGGCCTCCAGTGCGCGGGTCGCCTTCACCGCGACGACCGAGGAGCTGTGGGTCTGCATCTCCCGAATCTCCGCGACCGTCTCGTCTATCATACTCCCACCGAGGGCGACCCGGCGCAAAGACCTTGTGGGGCGCTGGCCCTGGGTCGGGGTCGGCGAGGTCGCTGCGGGTGGCCCGGCGGTCGCCGGCGACGAACTCTCGGCAGTGCCCGGGCGACGCCGTGAGATGGTCGGTCGTTTGGTCAAAGGCCCGCATTTCTTTCGGCTGGGGCGCCCAGACGGAGAAATTCGCCCGCGAGCGGAACCGTCTTGTGTGCGCCTCTCCCACGTCGGGCAATGGCAGTACGCGTAGGCGTCCTCGGCGCGACCGGCGCCGTGGGACAACGGTTCGTGCAGCTTCTCGACGACCACCCGACGTTCGACCTCGCCGCGGTCACCGCGAGCGATTCGAGCGCCGGGGAATCCTACGCCGACGCCGCGAAGTGGCGCGTCGACGCCCCGATTCCCGACGACGTCGCCGGGATGACCGTCCGCCGGACGACGGCCGAGGCGGTCCCGGACGACATCGACCTGCTGTTTTCTTCGCTGCCCTCGGACGTTGCCGCCGAGGTCGAACCCGACCTCTGTGAGGCCGGCTACGTCGTCTCCTCGAACTCCTCGAACGACCGACTGGCCGAGGACGTTCCCCTCACAATCCCGGAGGTCAACGCCGATCATCTCGGGCTCATCGAGGTCCAGCGCGACGAGCGCGGCTGGGACGGCGCCCTCGTCAAGAACCCCAACTGCTCGACCATCACGATGGTGCCGACGCTCGCGGCGCTCGACCGGTTCGGGCTGGAGACGGTCCACGTCTCGACGCTGCAGGCGGTCTCCGGCGCCGGCTACTCCGGGGTCACCTCGATGGAGATCATCGACAACGTGCTCCCGCACATCGGCGGCGAGGAGCGGAAGATGGAGACCGAGAGCCGCAAGCTCCTCGGGGAGTTCGACGGCGCCTCGCTGGTTCGTCACGACGCCAGCGTCGCCGCCTCCTGCAACCGCGTGCCGACGCTCGACGGCCACATCGAGAACGTCTTCGCCGAACTCGCAGACGACCCCGACCCGGCCGCGGTCGTCGAGGCCTTCGAGTCGTACCCGTCGGTGGACCTCCACAGCTCGCCCGACCAGCTCATCCACGTCTTCGACGACCCCAACCGGCCCCAGCCCCGGCTCGACCGGAACGTCGCCGGCGGGATGGCCGTCTGTGCCGGCGGCGTCGAGGAAAACCCCAACGGCGTCCAGTTCGACGCGCTGGCGCACAACACCATCCGCGGCGCCGCGGGCGCGAGCCTGCTCAACGGCGAGCTGCTCGTCAAGGAAGGCTACGTCTAAGCCCCCCCAGAGGCCGTGCTTCCGTTCCCGTCGTTCGGCTGGTTTCAACTCGTCCGCTTTCCCGCCTCGCGACCGACCGCAGGAGGGTAGCGTGACCGCCGATAATTTCATGCCGCTTGCTACACAGTATCGAATGTGAGTGAAACAGACGCACCCGAGACGCGAGTCGACGAGACGACGACCTGGCCGGACCTCGCAATCAGCCTCTACGACCGCCTGACGGGGCGCAACGCCGAGATAATCTACGACTTCGAGGACATGAACGTCGACGTGCCAAGCGGCACCGGCGACGACGCAGAGCACGCAAACTGGCATGTCGACGGGACGGTCCGGATCACGACCCGCGAGCGTGAGTGACGCGGCGGAGTCGCCCGTCGCGCCGCTGTCGATAGAGACCGACCTCGACGTGCGCGTCGACGGGTACGAGCTGACGACGCGGTCGACCGGCGACCGCCTGTTCGTCGACCTGCCGTCGCTGCGGGCGGCGGTGGCGGTCGCACGCGGCGGCGACGTCGACCAGCTCCCGACCGTCGCGACCGCGCTCCGGCAGACGGATCTCACCGTCGAGGTCCGGATCCGGGAGGCGACCGTCGGGCTCGTCGGCGCCGAGGCCACCCCGGGCGAACTGGAGCGAGAGCTATCGCTGTCGGCGCTGGACCTCCGGATCGGCGGCGCCGTCACCGCCGTCGGCCGGGAGGTCGTCGCCGCCGCGTCGTGGGTCGGCGAGCGCCTCTGAGCGGGGCATCGGTGCGCGGTCCTCCGGTCCCGCGGCCCGGCACTCAGATGACCCGGTTCCGTATCTCCTCGCCGCGGGCCAGCCGGTCGACGTTGTCGGCGACGATGTCAGCCAGGCGCTCGTAGTACCGCGGCGTGTGGCCGGCGTTGTGCGGCGTTATCAAGGCGTTGTCGAACCCCCACAGCGGGTGGTCCTCCGGCAGCGGCTCGGGGTCGGTCACGTCGAGCACCGCCCCGCGGAGGTCGTTGCTCCGCAGGGCACCGACGAGCGCGTCGGTGTCGACGACCGGGCCGCGAGCGACGTTGACGAGAACCCCCTCCGCCGACAGCGACAGCAGGAGGTCGGCGTCGACGAGGCCTTCGGTCGTCTCCGTCAGCGGGCAGGCCAACACGACGTACTCCGAGCGCGACACCGGCTCGTGAACCTCGTCGTAGCCGAACACCTCGTCGACGCCCTCCGGGGGGCCCTTCTCCGGCGAGTGACGCACTGCGAGCGTGTCGACCCCGAACGGTGCGAGCCGCTCGGCGGTCGCTCGCCCGATGGCGCCCATCCCGACGACGGTGACCGTCGAGCCCGCGAACTCGCCGGCGCCGAAGGCGCGCCACTCCCGGCGGTCCTGCTGGCGCCACGCGCGAGGAAAGCCCTGAGCGAACGACAGTATCCCGCCGACGACGTACTCGGCGATGTTCGGGCCGTGGACCCCGGAGGCGTTCGTGACGGCCACGTCGGCGGCCTCGAACGCCGACAGCGGAAGGTGACCGGTGCCGGCGAACGCACAGGCGAACAACCGCAGGTTCGCCGCCGACTCCACGAGGTCCGCATCGAGCGTGAACCCCGAGACGACCTCCGCGCGGGCGACCAGTTCCGCCTCCTCGGCGGGGGTCCGCGCCAGCGCGACCGTCCGGTCCGGGAGCCGCTGGCGGAGCTGTTCGACGTAGCGCTCGACCGGCAGTCCGTGGATTTTCTGTCGCAACACGGCGACGTCCGGGTCGCTCATGGACGGGCCTACAGCCTCGGGAAACAAGTATCCGCCCGGATCGCCGCGACCGGGCGGGCCGCGGACGCCGCCGGCCCGTGGCGAGGCCGCTCGACATCGGGGAGGCTTTAGGACCGCTCCGCGAAGGACGGCCGTGCTTGAACGTCGCCAGCCCTCGGTCATCGCTGTCGCCGCCGCTGCGCGGTTCGCGGCCGGGATTCTGATGGGGACGGGGTTGGCCTTCTACCTCGGCGAAGCCGGCGCGCCGGCGGCGGTCGTCGGACTGGTGACGACCGTCTACTTCCTCGGGATGACGGTGTTCTCGCCGGCCTGGGGCGCCGTCGCCGACGTGACCGGCCGCAGGCGGGCGGTGTTGCTCGGCACCGGCGTGCTGGCGACGCTGGGCGTCGTGCCGCTGCTGGCCTCGGACACGCCGGCGGTCGCGCTGGGCGTCCGCGGACTGTACGCCGTCTTCGCGGTCGGCTTCTCACCGGTGATGCTGGCTGTCGTCAGCGCCCGCGGCGGCGCCGACGGCCGGGGGCGGTCACTCGGCTTTTTCAACAGCGCGCGGGCGGTCGGCTTCGCGGGCGGGCAACTCGCCGTCGGCGCCCTCCTCGGGGCGCTCGTCCCCGAAGGGCTGTATCTCGTCATCGCCGGGCTGAGCCTCCTCTCGACGGTCGCAGCCGCGTTCGTCACCGACCCGACGTACCCGGAGCGACCGCCCGAGGACCCCGGGCTGGGCGAGGTGCTCTCGGAGGTCCGTCGGCGGCTGCTGCCCGCGGTGGAGGACCGCGACCACCTCCGGACGAACGGACTGCGGTGGCTGTACGTCGCGCTGGCGATTCGCAACGCCACCGTCATCGGCGTGATGGGGCTGATGCCGGTGTATCTCCCCGCCGAGTTGGGCCTGTCGGAGCTGCAGATGGGTGCGGTGCTCGCGGTCAACCCGGCCGGACAGGCGCTGTTCATGTACCTGTTCGGCCGCGTCGCCGACTCCTGGGGGCGCAAGCCGCTCATCGTCGCCGGGATGGCCGGCTCGGGGGTCTTCGCGCTCGTCATCGCCGCGGCGACCCTGGTACCCCCGGGGGTGGCCCGGCTGGCCGTCGCCGCCGCGTCGTTCGTCCTCATCGCCGCAGCGTTCTCGGCGATGACCACCGGCGCGCTGTCATTCATCGGCGACGTGGCTCCGCCCGAGCGCGAGTCCGAGCTGATGGGGCTGCGCTCGACCGCCAAGGGGATCGGCGGCGTCGTCGGCCCAGTGTTGCTCGGGGCAATCGCGACGGCGACCTCGTACGCGACGGCGTTCGCCGCCGGCAGCACGCTCGCGTTCGTCGCGACCGCGACGGCGCTGGTCGCCGTCACCGAGAGCCGCGGCGCCGGCGTCCCGAGTCGGGTCGCCGCCGACGACTGAGGCCGGCTCCGAGTCGGCTGCCACTCCCGAGGCGGGCACAGCCGGCAAATTCGGACGCGGTCGCGAGGAGTCTTTTCGTTTCGCGCTCACCCACCAGGACGTGAGTTCCAAGGCTCCCGAAGACGTCGTTCGTCGGTACTACGAACTGGTCGACGACGGCGCGTACGACGACCTCGTCGCGCTGTTCGCCGAGGACGTGCGTTACGAGCGCCCCGGCGCCGGTGCCATCGTCGGGCGTGAGCCGCTCCGGCGGTTCTACGAGGAGGGCCGACCGCTGTCCGAGGGCAGCCACGAGCTTCGCGACCTCGTCGTCGACGGCGACACCGTCGCGGTCCGCGGCCGGTTCGAAGGCCGGCAGGACGGCGAGGCGGTCGGCTTCGAGTTCGCGGACTTCCACGAGTTCGAGGACGGGGTCATCGCTCGCCGGTACACGTTCACCGATCGCGACGAAGTGTGACCGCCGCCCGTCGGGAGACCCACTCGACGAGCCCGGACGGAACAGCGCCGAACGACCACGAAAAGTCGGAGGGCCGAAGCGGGCGAGTCAGGCCTCGACGCAGATGCTGGTGGCCGGGACGCAGACCTCCCACGACCGCGTGCGCGAGGTCGTCCGCCACAGCGCCCGCGTAGCCGAGGCGGCGACGAACGCGAGCGCAGCGACCGCGAGCGCCGTCGCCGGCGAGCTCGCGGCCGCGACGAGCGCAGGCGGCGCGAGCGCGGCGACGACGAGCCCGGCCGTGGTTTGACGCCCGCGACCGTCTCCCCGGGGCGTCGAGCGACGCTGTCGTTGGAACGGTGCGCGGTTCATCGCGTTCGAACGGAGGGCCCACTCACACATAATGATAATCTGGATTATGTTTGTGTAGGAGGAGTTACTAAAATTCGCTTTCGTGGGCGGAGCCGACACGCTCTTTCCGGCCGGCGTCGGACGATGCGGTATGCACGACGGCGACGAGAACGCAGACACGGACGACGGCGGTGGCCCTCGCGTCCGCGAGTTCGACGGGATCACGCTCCGGGAGGTGGCAGACCACGTCTGGGAGATGCCCGCCGAGGACGGGATGGAGGTCCCCGGGCGAGTGCTTGCCAGCGAGGAGCTGTTGGAGCAGATACGCGACGACAAGACGCTCCAACAGCTCCGGAACGCGGCCCACCTGCCGGGGATGACCGGACACGCCCTCTGCATGCCGGACGGTCACCAGGGGTACGGCTTCCCGGTCGGCGGCGTCGGCGCCACCGACGCCGAGGAGGGGTGTATCTCACCCGGTTCGGTCGGATTCGACATCAACTGCGGCGTGCGAATGGTGCGGACGAACCTCACGTACGACGACGTCCGCGGCCGCGAGGAGGCGCTGGTCGAGGCGCTGTTCGAGGCCGTCCCCTCCGGACTCGGCGGCGGCGGCGTGGTCGAGGGCGACGCCGACACCGTCGAGGCGGTGCTCGACCGCGGCGTCGACTGGGCGGTCGAGGCGGGGTACGCGACCCGCGCGGACGCCGAACGCTGCGAGGACGAGGGCCGCCGCGAGGACGCTCGGCCGGCGTTCGTCTCACAAAAGGCCAAGGACCGCGGCCGCAACCAGCTCGGCAGCCTCGGCTCGGGCAACCACTTCCTGGAGGTCCAGCGCGTCACCGACGTGTTCCGGCCGGAGATCGCCGACGCCTACGGGCTGGAAACCGACCAGGTCGTGGTGCTCATCCACTGTGGCTCCCGCGGGCTCGGCCATCAGGTGTGCTCGGATTACACCCGCCGCATCGAGGAGGACCACCCCGAGGTGCTGGAGGGACTGCCGGACAAGGAGCTGGCGGCCGCCCCCGCCGGCTCCGACCTCGCCGAGGAGTACTACGGCGCGATGTGCGCGGCCGTCAACTTCGCGTGGGTGAACCGTCAGCTCATCACCCACCAGACTCGCGAGGTGTTTCGCGAGGTGTTCGCCGACCGGGAGCTGGAGCTCCCGCTGTTGTACGACGTCGCCCACAACATCGCCAAGCGGGAGGTCCACGAGGTCGGCGTCGACGCCGACGGCGAGACGGTCCCGATGGACCGCGCCGTCGACACCGAGCAGCGCGAGCTGTTCGTCCACCGCAAGGGGGCGACCCGGGCGTTCCCGGCCGGCCGCGCCGAGGTGCCGGCGCCGTATCGCGACGTCGGTCAGCCGGTCATCATCCCCGGGTCGATGGGCGCCGGGAGCTACGTCCTCCGCGGGGGCGAGCGGTCGCTGTCGGTCTCGTTCGGCTCGACCGCCCACGGCGCCGGGCGGACGATGAGCCGGACGCAGGCCAAAGACGAGTTCTGGGGCGGCGACGTCCAGGACGAACTGCGCGAACAGGACCACGTCTACGTCAAGGCCAACTCCGGCGCGACGGTCGCCGAGGAGGCCCCCGGCGTCTACAAGGACGTCGACGAGGTCGTCCGCGTCAGCGACGCCCTGGGCATCGGCGACAAGGTCGCCCGGACGTTCCCGGTCTGCAACATCAAGGGGTAGTCGGCGACCGACTCCCCCGGTCGCGGATGCTTGCCGGCGGGTACTCGCCGACGGCTGGCCGTCGCCGGTCGCCGGTCGTCGGTCGCCGGCCACCTGGCCACCCGGCCGACTACCAGATGGAGTCCGGTCCCCCGGGGCCGTCGGGCCCCCTCGGGCGCTGCGGGCCGTCGTCCGCGAGTTCGACCCGTTCGGCGTCGACGCCGACGGCTTCGGGCTCGACCTCGCGGCCGTTCTCGTGGCGGACGAACGCCAGGTAAAACGGCTCGCCACAGCCGCCGTCGGCGTCCGGTCGCAGGTCGCCGGCGACGGCAGTGGTCGTCGCCTCGAACTCCCCCGGGACCTCGGCGTCGGCGACGAGACGGTCGTCGTCGCCACAGACCAGCCGCACGCCGTCGGCGTCCTCGAACCCCTCCCCGGCGTCGGCGTCGGCGTACTCCCAGCCTTCGAGGGGGTACGGCGTGACGGTCTTGTCGGCGAGATACCCCTCGCGCTGGAGTTCGTGGACCGCGCCACAGCGCGGACAGTGGTAGGTGACCGGATACGGCACGGACAGTGGTTGGTGCCGGTCGCTTACGTCGCTTTCGCCGGGCAGCGGCGCCGTCGAACGCTCCCGCGCCGCCCCGGCCCGGCCTCGGCGGGCTTATGACTCTCGACGGCAAACCATCGGGTGCACGCCTTTAGTCCCCGCCCGAGCGAACCCGTCACGGGTGCGATGACGCGCGGCGAACCCGGGCGTGCGACATCCACGACCCCAGTACGGGTCCGAACGTACCCGCCCGGCACGAGGGTTTCCCGGCCGACGCGGCACGCCGCCACGGGATGACGCCGGCCGTTAGTGTTCCGGGCGTACACTTCCTCAGACGCGACCCACCGCTGAGACTGGCCCTTCGGTAGTGACCGCTCTCGCTCCCGGTTTTGGAAACGGTCGATGGTGACGGGTCGAGAGCGAAGTCTGCCGTGAGTGCCGACATCTGTTATAGTAGCGTTTGCAACTCATTTCAGCCGGCATCGCGATTCACGGTGTGAAACGGCCATCCGACGAGGCTTGATAAAACGGGCGAGCAGTTACTTGCAAACGCTACTATAGCCGCGTACGACCGTGCTGCGTAGACTGTGTGCGTTCATCAGCCGAACCGAGGTGATTGCAGAGGACGATTCGCTGTCACGATAGGCTGGTCACTCCTGCCGCGTGAACCACTTCGCGAGCCCTGCACTCGTGACCATCTCGACCACGCCGAAGGCGACGGCTGGCAGCGACGCGATTGTCGGCAGCCCGGACGCGAGGATGAGCGTCGCCGCAACCGCGAAGTCGCGCATTCCGACCGACAGAATCGACGCAATACGAACCGTCCGTGGAGCCTGACTCCCGACGAGGTATCCGACTCCGTATCCGATCACATTCAGGACGAGGACGCCAACGCCGATACTGGCCAGCAGTTGGACGTTTGAGCGGATGACCCCGGCGTTGGCGGCCGTCACGCCGCCGATGATCAGGATCACCATCACCGCAGAAATCGCCGGGTAGTACGCGTCATACTGGCGAACGCGGTCGGGATAGCGGGCACGAGCACTCACGGCGATCACCATCGGCGCGACCACCGCCACCACCAGCTGTTCGACAATCGGCATCGTCGGGACAGCAAGTCCCCCGACGAGGAGCGCCACCACCGCCGGAATGAACGCGACGCTCCCGATACCGATGAAGACGAGTGCGGTCGTCGAGAGCGCGGTGTCTCCCCCTGCGAGTTCGGTCATCACCGGCGTCACGAGTTCGGGCGTGACAGCCCCGAGGACGACGAACCCAACAGTCACCGCCGGAGACAGGCCAAGCGCTCGTGCGGTTCCGAACGCGAGAAACGGCATCGTCACGTGTCCGACCAGCACCAATCCGAGCGTTCGGCTGTCGATCTCCCGGAACTGTGCGACGGTGAGCGTCAGCGAGATACTGCCGATCATCACCGCCAGAATCGGCGTTGACACCCGTGTCACCACGGCCACATCCGGCACGGCAACTCCCACTCCAACCGACAGCAGAATCCACGCCAGGAGATACTCTTTGATGAGATCTGTCAGCTTCATCTCTATCGCCTTGGATATCATCGTCGAAGCTGCCGTATCGCGTCGTCGACTCCCCGCTGGTACCGGCGTCGGTGTTGGCTGTCGTTCCGAGTCCGATCATCAGGAGCGGTGCGGACAGAGTCCCCAGATTCCGCCACGTCAGGTCGGCAGTTACCCTTCATCGCGCCTGCCGGTAGATGCTCTGCCGGTACGTTCCGTGTGACATCTTCACTCCATTCACGAGACGATTCCATCGAAAGCCCTGATTCCGATCGACCGCAACCCGCCGCTCAAACCGTCCCGCCGCTGGCCCGCGTGTCCGCCGCTGCACGCAGAATGCCGATCGTTTGTCCGACGCCCGCGAGGACGACGCCGGCGACCACGACGGCCGTGCCAACGACGGCACCGGCGGCGAGGACGAGCCCACCGAGCCCGCTCACGACGCCGGCGCCGAGATACGTCGGGCCGCCGCCTCGCTGGGCGACGTCGACGAGTCCGGCGGCCGGCAACAGCGCCCAGCCGATGGGCGCGGCGGCTCGGAGTGCCGACAGCGACGCCGCGAGGCCGACGGCGCCGGCGACCGTGACTAACAGTCCGACGCCGATGATTCGCCGCCAAGTGCAGAGCGCACCCTCGGACATGTCCGTCCACGAGGCCGCGAGGAACCCCGCTTGCAGGACGGCCATGACGACGTGAGCGATGAGCAGCGTGCGCGTCGAGACGATGCCGACGACAGCACCGGCGACGACGGCCCAGGCGGCCGGAACCGCCACCGCCGGGCCCTGCTCGCGGAGGCGTCTGAACACGACGGCACCTCCCCCGCCGGGGACTTCAGCGTTTCCCGTCGGCGACCGGGACGGTCGGAATAAGGAGCAACTCCCTCCGTCTCGCCACTGGCGAGGTGGAAACTCCGCCCTGCGTCGGGTGGCCGTGCCTTCATCGTGTCTCCGAACGCCGCCAAGCGCCCGACACGCACCGGCGCTTATTCCGGCTTCTCGACGTCGACGACGACGGGGAAGTGGTCGGAGGGGTAGCCGTCCTCGTTGCGGTCGGGCAACGCGGCGAACGTCGACACCGGGAACCCGGCGACGAACCCGTGGTCGATGGCGACCGTCGGCTCGCCGGTGAAGTCGTGGAACGTCGCCGTCGGGCCGTACGTCCGGTCGGCGGCCGCCCGGGCCGGCGTCAGCGCCGCTGCGAGCCGGCGGTACGGCTCCTCGCCCGGCTCGCAGTTCAGGTCGCCCAACAGCAGCGTCGGGCGGTCGGCGTCGGCGAGGCGGTCGGCGAGCAGGGCGGCGCTCCGAGCCCGGGCGCTCGCGGCCTCGTGGTCGAAGTGCGTCGAGACCAGTCGGACGGCGTCGCCGTTCTCGCTGTCGCGGTCCCGGAGCGTCACGGCCGTCGTGACCCGAGGGTGTGCCGCTTCGGGGAAGCGACTGCCGGGTTCGTCCGGCGTCGGGGACAGCCAGAACGCGTCGGTTCCGACGGCTTCGAACCGGTCGGTCCGCCAGCCGACCGGGACGCGCTCGCCGCCGCCATCGGCCCGTCGCCCGACGGCGTGGAACTCGTACTCGGGGAGCGACCGCCGGAGGAAGGCGAGTTGCTCGGGCAGCGCCTCCTGGAGCGCGAGACAGTCCGGACGGTGGACGCGGACGCAGCCGACGACTTGCTCGCGACGGGCCGGCCAGGCGTCGTCGCCGTCGGAGGCCCGGTCCAGCCGGAGGTTCAGCGACAGCGCCCGGAGCCACGGCCTTGCTGACACGCCTGTGATCACGTTCGCGGCGGTCTTAAGCGGTCCGACCGGTAGCTGTGGGAGGACGTCGAAGGCCGTCGGAGGTTACCGGAGGCGCCCGTCCAGCCAGCGCGAGGCGGCGAACACCGCCGCCGAGACGACGACGGCGACCCCGGCGACCCCGGCGACGGTGAGCGGCCGGGCGGTCTGTGCGAAGGGGTCGCCGTCGAGGGCGCCGGCGACCGCCGCCGGCGCGAGGGCGCCGCCGACGAACAGCGCGAGGGTGGCCGCGACCGAGAGGACGCCGGTGACGAGCCCGAGCAGCGTCGCAAGGTCCTCCAGGGTGACGAGGCTGTTCGCCGTCTCCTCGCTGACGACGTCGTCGGCCCGGACCCTGACGAGGCCGACCCAGCCGGTGATGCACGCTCCGACGGTCTCGACGACGCCGCCGAACGCCCCGAGATAGAGCGCGACGGGCGCGGAGCCGACCGCCGGCGCGACCGCCGACAGCGGATACGTCAGCGCCAGCGCCGCGAGCACGGCTGCTTGGAGCTGGAGGCGACGCGGGGTGTCCCAGGAGAAGCCACCGGTGCGCTCGACCCGCCGCCGCCGGTAGCTGTCATCGGACAGCAACGAGTCGGCTATCGGGTCGATGTCGGTCGCCCGGTCGACCCGGGTCTCGTCGGCTTCGGCGTCGTCCCCGCGTCGCGCGTCGGCGTCCGCTCGGCCGGTGCCGTTGTCGGCCTCGGTGTCGGTCTCCGTTTCGTCGGGCGGTCGCTGGTCGGCCTCGTCGCGGCTCATCAAGCCTCGCGTGAAGCTACTCGCCGCGTGCTCAAATCCCTTGTTGCGGTCCGGAACGACTTTTCGGGTCCGCCCCCAGACTCCGGTATGAACGTCAGAGCCATCTCGGAGCTGTCGCCGGGCGACCGTGACGCCTTCTTCGAGCGCGACGCCGGCGTCGAGAGCGCTCGCTCCGACGCCCGCGACATCGTCGAAGAGGTCCGTACAACGGGCGACGTGGCCCTCCGGAAGTTCTCCAGCGAGTTCGACGGCGTCGAGGTCGGCAACATCGACGTAACCGCTGACGCCGAACGGGCCGTGGAGGCGGTCGACGACGAAACGCTGACGGCGGTCCGAGAGGCGATCGACAACGTCCGCGAGTTTCACGAGCGCCAGCGCCGGACGGACTGGAGAGAATCGTTCGACGGCCGCGAGCTGGGCCGGCGGTTCCGCCCGCTGGAGCGGGTCGGAGTGTACGTCCCCGGCGGCGCGGCCGCCTACCCCTCCAGCGCCGTCATGGGGGTCGTCCCCGCCGTCGTCGCCGGCGTCGACCACGTCGTCGTCTGCACCCCGCCGGCCGAGGAACTCGACCCCGTCACGCTGGCGGCCATCCACGAGGCCGGCGCCGACGCGGTGTACGCCGTCGGCGGCGCTCAGGCCGTCGCGGCGATGGCCTACGGCACGGAGACGGTGTCGTCGGTCCAGAAGATCGTTGGCCCCGGGAACCGATGGGTGACCGCCGCCAAGGCCGAGGTCCGCGGCGACGTGGACATCGACTTCCTCGCCGGCCCCTCGGAGGTGCTCGTGGTGGCAGACGACACCGCCGACCCCGAGTTCGTCGCCGCCGATCTGCTCGCCCAGGCCGAACACGACCCCAACGCCTCCGTCGTCGCCGTCACCGACGACGAGGCGACCGCCGAGGCCGTCGCCGACGTCGTCGAGCGCGAGGCGCCGAACTGTGACCGCGCCGAGACGATGCGGGCGGCCCTGGACAACGAGGAAAGCGGGGTGCTGTACGGGCGGTCGATGTCCGAGGCGGTGCTGTTCGCCGAGGAGTACGCCGCCGAGCACCTCTCCATCCAGGCCGCGGACGACGAGGCGCTGCTGGACCGCATCGACAGCGCCGGGAGCGTCTTCCTCGGGCCGTACACCCCCGTTGCGGCCGGCGATTACGCCTCCGGGACGAACCACGTCCTCCCGACCGGCGGCGGCGGCAGGCGTTACGGCGGGCTCTCGGTCGACACGTTCACCCGGTCGACGACCGTCCAGCGCCTCGACCGCGAGGCGCTGGCCGACCTCGGCGACACCGTGACGACGCTGGCCGAGGCCGAGGGGCTGTCGGCTCACGCCGAGAGCGTCCGCCGCCGGCTGGACGCCGACCGCCAGGGCGGCGACGGTGACGGCGACAGTAGCGACGGCGACGGTGACGACCGCGGTGAGTGAGCCCATTTCTGCCGGCGAGCTCGACGGGACGGAGGCGGTCGGAGCCTTCCTCGACTGGACCCACCTCCCGAGCCGGAGGTTCGCGGCGTCAGGCTTACACCGGTGGCCGTAGAATTGAGGCATATGAGCACGGAAGCGGCCGACCAAACGGGTAGGGAGCCGGTGGTCATCACGCCGGCCGCGGCCGAGGAGGCGCTGTCGCTGATGGCCGACCAGGGGATGGACGAGTCGGTCGGGGGCCTGCGGCTGTACGTCCAGCAGGGCGGCTGTGCGGGGCTGTCCTACGGCATGCGCTTCGAGAACGAGCCCGAGGAAGACGACGCCGTCACCGAACACCACGGGCTGCGCGTGTTCGTTGATCCGGCCAGCAAGGAGTACATCGCGGGGTCGACGCTGGACTACGAGTCCGGGCTTCAAGCCGCCGGCTTCCACGTCGACAATCCGAACGTCGTCAGCGAATGCGGCTGCGGCGAGAGCTTCCGAACGTAGCTCGGCCGACCGCTCCCGATTTTACCGAACGCTCGCCGAGAAGCGACGAGCGACGCGAAAACGGCGAAAAGCGAGTCGACGGCGACGGCGACTCAGATACGGCCGACGTTCTCGACGTCGACGCTCTCGACGCCCTCGACGGTCGAGAACGACTCTTCGACGGCCTCGGTTCCGCCGGCGTCGTCGGGGACGACGACCGTCGGCAGCAGCGCGACCAGTCCGAACGCGACGTCGTCGCGCTCGAACCCCTGAATCTTCGCTCCCTCGGGGAGGGACTCTTCGAGCTTCTGCTGGAGCTCGTCGAGGTCGATCTCGGGGCTCTCCGGCATGACCTTGATCTGGGCGGCGACCTTCCCCATCGTTAAGGCCCCCGGAAGCCGCAGTCGGGACACTCATAGAGGTTGCTCTGCTTGCGACAGGTCGCACAGCGGAAGATGACCGTGCCGCAGTCCGGACAGTTGAACCGAGCCGCGTTGGTCCCGGCGACGCTGATGCCGCAGGAGACGCACTGGCGCTCGCTGCGTTCGTCTGCCTGACTCATGTCCGTACAGACCCGGGCGCGACTTTTAACGGTTGCCTTACGCCATTCCGGCGCCAGCGACCCACCGCGTCGCCGGCTCGGCCGAGTCCGACCCGGTCGCCGACGTCCGCGGCTTAGCGAATCGCGTCCACGTCGGTGACGTCGATGCGGGCGCCGCCGGCGGCCGAGCGCCCGACCTCGACCGCCCAGCCGTGGGCGTTGGCGATCTCGGCGACGATGCTCAGCCCGTAGCCCGTCCCGGAGTCGGCGGTGGTGTACCCCCGTTCGAGGACGATCGATTCCTCGCCCGAGTCGATGCCGGGACCGTCGTCGGCGACGTAGAAGCCGGCGTCGGTGACGCCGACCTCGACGGTCACGCTCGGACCGCCGTGTTCCACCGCGTTCGCGAAGAGGTTCTCCAGTAGCTGATGAAGGCGGTCGGGATCGGCCTCGACGCGACAATCCGCCGTCGACCGCAGCGTCGCCCCGTCGGTGCCGACGCCCCGCCAGGCTTCGGACGCCCGTGCGTCGAGGTCGACGAACGCGGTGTCGGTCACGGGTTTGCCCCGACGGGCGAACTCCAGCATGTCCTCGACCTGGGACTGAAGCCGGTCGAGGCTCTCCTCGGCGGCCGCGAGCTGTTCGGTCACTGCCGTCGTCGTCCCCGCCTCGGCGGCGAGGTCGATTCGACCGCCGACGGCCGTCAGTCCGCTCTTGAGGTCGTGTGACACCATGCTGGCGAAGTCGTCCAGCAGGTCGTTCTGACGCCGGAGCCGGTCGGTGCGGTCGACGCGGTCCAGCGCGGAGGCGACGTGGTCGACGAGCAGCCGTGTCAGCTCGTAGTCGGTCTCGTCGAACGCCCCCACTTCGTTCGACACCGCCTGGAACGTCCCGCGATCCTCCATCGGGAGGCTGATGATGGCGGCGTAATCGTCTTTCGGCTCCGCCTCCGTGTGGTCAGCGAGGTCATCGATGAGGAACCCGTCGCCGGTCTGGAACGTCTCGCCGACTATCCCCTCGTCGTCCGAGAACTTCCCGACCCCGTCCTCGGGCACCTTCTCTGAGGTCGCCGCCGGCACGAGCAGCCCGTCCTTGGCGAGCGAGAAGACGCACATGTCCAAGTCGAGCACCTGCGACGCCATCTCGACGCCGGTTTCGAGGACGGCCTCGTGGGTCTCACAGGACTCCAGCCGCGTTGTCGCCTCGTGGAGCTGTCGAAGCCGGTGCTCCCGGCGCTTGCGGTCGGTCACGTCCCGAGCGAAGACGGAGAGCCCGTCCTCCGAAGGGTACGCCCGGACCTCGAGCCACGTTCCGGCCTCGGAGTCGGACTTGCCGACGAACGTCTTCGGCTCTTGGGTCTCCATCGCCTCGCGGTAGGTCTCGACGAACGGGTTCGACCGCGCACCGATCCGCTTCTCGGCGATTTCGAGAAACGGCTGGCCGAGGAGCTCCTCCCGCGAGCGGCCGAAGCTGGCCGCCGCCTTGTCGTTTATTTCCGTGACCTTCCAGTCCCGGTCAATCGCCAGGAAGCGGTCGGTGATGCGCTGGAGGACGCGGAGTCGACGCCGATCCGTGCGGTCGGCTCGCCTGGTCGCCCGATAGTGGTCGACGGCCGAGCGAACCCGATTGGCCAACAGCTCGTAGTGGTCGCCGCCCGACCCCTTCCGGATGTAGTCGGTGGCGTCGCTCGAAATGGCGTCGCTGGCGACCGTCTCGCTTCCGTGGCCGGTGTAGAGGATGACTGGCAGCTCCGTGTCGCGTTCTCGGACGCGCTCCAGCAGCTCGATGCCGTCCATCCGCGGCATCTCGTAGTCGGTGACGAGACACACCACGTCGGCGAGCCGCCCGGGGTCGTCGGCGACGACCGTCGGGTCGCTCTCGGTTTCGACGTCGAGGTCGGACGTGCGCTGTCGGAGCTGCGTCGTGACGAGGTCTCGCAGCGCGGCGTCGTCGTCGACGTACAGCAGCGTCTCGCCGGCCATGCATCCAACGAGGGAGCCTCGTGATTAAGCGTTGCGGGCCCGTTCCCGCGTCTGATAATACCTCCTCACCCGGTCGCGACTGGCACCAGCAACACCCCCATGAGGTAGACGCGGCGCCCACCCGCCGCGACCGGGAGCAGGCCGACGACCGTCGCGGCCGCGAACACCGCGACGCCGATGGCGCCGGTCAGCAGCGCCGACAACCCGATCAGTCCGGCGAGGGCGGCGACGGAGAGCCGGGTGGGGTCGACACGGTCGACGGCTCGGAGCACGCGGTCCCCGAGGGGAGCGACGAGGGTGACCCCGACGGCGCCGGCGAACGTCGTCGCCGCCAACAGCGGCACCAGCGCGTGCGGGGCGCCGACGCGGTCGACCGCGACCAACACCCCCGAGCGCGGCGTCCCGAGAGCGACGAGCGCGAACAGCGCGAACACGGCGGTCGCGGTGTTCGCCGCGCTGGTCGCGACGACGTACTCCCGGTCCGGGTCGGTTCCCGGCGTTGCCGGCAGCGACAGCGTCGCCGCCACGCCCGCGGAGACGCCCGGGAGGTAGCCGACCGCCGCGCCGCCGACGGTGCCGGCCAGCGCCGCCCACCCGACGCCGGCACGTGAGAGCCCGAGCGCGGCGTCGGCCTGTCTGGGCACGCCGTCGCCGTCGACGGCGTCGAGCAGGATAGGGGCGCCGAACAGCCCGCCGAACAGCGCCGGCAGCGGACCGCCGACCGCGAGCCCGCCGGTCGGCACGTCGAGCGCGACCGCCCCCAACAGGCCGCTGGCGGCGAAGCTACAGAGCCCGGCGCCGCGACGGCGCCACGTGGACTCCGTCAGGAGCAGGGCGCCGACCACCGCGGCCACGACCACCGCGAAGTGCGCCCGGACCAGCGGATACGCACGGGTCGCGATCGCCGTCACCGGGACGGCGGCGGGGACGGCGACCAGCAGCGCCGCGCCGGAACCCATCGCCGACAGCCGCAGCGCCTCCCGACCGCGGCCGGCGAGGACGAGGCGGTGCCCGGGGAGCGCGCTGACGGCCATCGACGGGTCGGGGACGCCCAGCGCCAGCGCCGGCACGACGTCGAGGCAGGTGTGAACGACGCCGGCGGCGACCATCGCCGTCGCGAGCGAAAGCGGCGGCGCTGGCACCGTGGGCGCGACCGCAGCCAGCAACAGCGCCATGGTGTTCGCGTGCAGCCCCGGCACGAGTCCGGTACAGACGCCCAGCGCGACCCCGCCGCAGGCGAAGACGACGGTCGGCACCGGCGCGGAGCCGACGCTGGCGACGACCAGCGGCATCGCGAGCGAAAGTGGCGGCGGTCCCGCGGGGCCCATCGCGCAGGGTTGGCCGCCCGTTCGGGTTTAAAACCTGGGTGCAGACGGTGGTCCGACCCGTCGCTCGCTCGCCTCCTCACCTCTCACCCCCTCCCCCCTCGGCTCACTCGGCCGGCGCGTGGCCGCCGGCGGGGTCGTCCCCGGTCGGGTCTTCGTCGTCGTCGTCCGCGTCGCCGCCGCGGAAGCGCACCCGCCCCTCGACGGCGACATCAAGGCCGCCATCGCGGGCGTGCTCGGCGAGGAGTTCGTGCTGAATCCCGTGCTCGGCGACCCGGTGGCGCTGCTCGATGGTCGGGAACTCGTGGTCGGAGTGGAGGATGTACTCGGCCGTGGCGACGGCGTACGTCGCCTCGGCGTCGACCGGCTCGCCGTCGACGCGGGCCTCGACCAGTTCGCCGTCGGCCTCGTTCCAGACGAGCGAAGCCCCCGAGAGGTGGGCGTGCCACCACTCCGGCTCGCCGAAGTCGAGTCGAGCGCCGTCGGCCTCGCGGAAAACGTCGAGCAACTCTGCGCCGGTGAGTTCGACGGTGACGACCGGCTCCTCGAAGGGGAGCGTGCTCACCATGTCGGCGACGGTGACCTCGCCGGCCAGCGGGTCGCCCTCGCGGATGCCGCCGGCGTTCTGCAGCCCCACGTCGGAGCCGGCGGCCGCGCGGTAGGCGTCGGCGACGAAGTTGCCGACGCGACACTCGCCGCCGAAGGTGTCGGCCTCCGCCCGAGTGAGTGGCTCCGCGACCTCCGCGACGACCTCCGTCAGCCCGGCGGCGGCCTTGCGCTCGTACAGCGCTTCCCGGAGTTCCGGGACCGGGTCGCCCTCGTCCGGGTCGTGGCGCGTCACCTCGCCGGCCGTCAGGTCGACCTCCAGCACGAACTCGCCGTTGACGCCCGGCCGGGTGAGGACCGTGCCATCGACGACCTCGGTCCGGACGGAGTGGACGTGTCCGCCGAGGACGGCGTCGACGTCGAACCGGGCGGCCAACTCGTCGTCGGCGGCGCCGAGATGCGAGCAGACGACGACGCGGTCGACGCCTTCGGCTCGGAGCGCCTCGACGGCGTCGCCGACGGCCGCCACGGGGTCGGTGAACGTCAGGTCGGCGGCCTGAGGGTTGATTGAGTCCGTTGCCGGGTCGGTGGCGCCGACGAAGCCGACGCGGGCGCCGTCGACCGCGACGACGGTGTACGGGACGACCCCCTCGGCCGCGCCGAAGCGGTCGCCCTCGCGGTAGACGTTCGCCGACACCCAGGTGCCCGGGAAGTCGGCGACAAGTTCCCGAACCGCCGCCGGGCCGTAGTCGAACTCGTGGTTGCCGAAGGTGTCGACATCGGCGCCGACGGCCTCGAAGAAATCGAGCGCGTGTCGCCCCTGCGAGGCCATCGAGACGACCCCCGGCGCGGTGTTGTCGCCGGTGCCGACGACGAGGGCGTCCGGCCCGTCGAGGGCGCGAACGGTGCCAGCCAGGCGCGCCCCGCGCGCGGCGTCGTCGAAGACGTTCTCCAGGTCGGAGTAATGGAGCAACCGCACCATCTGAGTGTCCGACTCACGCCGCCGGCGGATTTCAACCTCTCGCTTCGGAGCCGACCCGCCGCGGGCGGGCAGTCCGGCCCAGCCGGGTCAGTCCTGCAGTTCGAAGGCGACCTCGACTTCGGCCTGATACTCGCGGTCTTCGACCGACGCGATCTCGACGCCCTGTTCGACGACCTCTACCCAGTGGACGTTGTCGAGGGTGTCCGTCGCGCGGTCGACGGCGTCGTCGACCGCGGCGTCGAAGCTCTCGGTGCTCCGTCCGATGAGGGTGATCTTCTTGTACACCATGGCGTGCCGTGCTAACGGTGGCCAGGCCTTCAACCTCGGGGCCGGTCGAGTTCGGGTCGGGGGCCGGAACCACCCGGCTAACTCGACCGCCGCGGCTCGACGACGACCTCGTGGTCGCCGTCGTCGTCGACGCCGACGACCGCCCACTCGCCGTCGACGTCGAGTCCGCGCATCGCCTCGCGGAGGTCGGCCGCGCACTCCCGCCAGGTCACGAAGCAGTGGAGGTCGGCGTCGTCGTCGTCGACGGCCGCGCCCGGGTCCGTCGCGTCCTCCGCACAGAGCGCGAGGACGCGTACCCGTCGCCACTTCCGCTCGGCGACGAAGCGCGTGCCGTCGCCGTCGACGGCGTATCCCAGGCGTCTGAACACGGCCCGTGCTTCCTCGGTCGGCGGCATGCTGGCGGCGGCCATTCGCTGCACTTTTGCCACGCTGACAGGATAAGCTTGTGGGGTAGTACCACGGTCGCCGCTCCGGCAGCGTCACTCGTGGGCGGCGTCCCACTCCTCGGGCTTGCGGATGTTGCCGCAGGCGTTGCACTCGATGCGGCCCATCGTCCCCATCGCGTTGTCCATGGTTTCGCAGTTGCCACAGAGGAAGCCGTGACGGTCTTCCTCCGTCGCGGCCTCGGCGCCGTAGACGACGTAGAACGGCGCTTTCGACCCGACCTCGCCCGCGCCGCGGTCGACGTACAGCGTCCCGGCCCCGTCGACTTCGACGGCTGACAGCGTCATGCCTCGGCGTACGTCGCCCCCGGTAAAATGACCGTCGCAGTCCGGCGGGCCGGGTGGCGGGGGCGACCGGTCGCCAACGCGGGCCGAACCGGACTCCGGACCGCGCCGAAGAAAACGCATAAGCCCGGCGCCACACAACGAGAGTCTCGCACGATGGACGGCCGCACGCGCGAGTACCTCTCTGGACGCTTCGGCGACTACTACCGGAGCGCGACGCTGTCGCTCCCGCCCGAGGCCGAGCGCCGGGAGTGGGGCCACATCCCGTTCACCGGCGGCGAGGGGACGACGATGGTCCGCCACCAGTCGCTGCTCGACCTCGGCGACGTGCCAGATTTCCTCGCCCGGACCGGCCCCCGGCACACGTACTTCTCGGCGGCCGCCTACGACGACCCCGGCGCGGCGTCCATGTCCGAGAAAGGATGGGACGGCGCCGATCTCGTCTTCGACCTTGACGCCGACCACCTCCCCGGCGTCGACGAGGCGGCGGCGGACTACGCCGAGATGCTGGCCGCCTGCAAGGAGGCGCTACAGAACCTGCTCGACCTGCTCCGGACCGACTTCGGCTTCGAGGAGCTTGAAGTCGTCTTCTCCGGCGGCCGGGGGTACCACGTCCACGTCCGCGACCCCGGTCTACGCGACCTCGACAGCGAGGCTCGCCGGGAGATCGTCGACTACGTCCGGGCCATCGACGTCGACGCCGACGACCTCGTGAGGACCGTCGCCGTCGATGGGACGACGCGGCGTCAGCTCTGCACCGACGGCGGCTGGGGCGCCCGCGTCCACGACCGGCTGGTGTCGTCCGTCGCCGAGCTGCGCGAGATGAACGAGCCCGCGGCGCTCGACCGCCTGCAGGAACTGGACGGGATCGGCGATGGTCGCGCCGAGACCATCCTTGGCGCCGTCACGCGCAACCCTGAGGCGGTCCGGGCGGGCAACGTCGAGGTCGGCGGGCCGGGCCTGCGCAGGCTGCTGGACGCGCTGGCGACGGAGACGTTCCGGGCCGAGACCGCGCCCATCGACGAGCCGGTGACGACGGACCTGCGCCGACTCATCCGCCTGCCGGGCTCCATCCACGGGGGCAGCGGCCTGGTCGTCCGACCGATCGAGCCCGAGGCGGTCGCCGACTTCGAGCCGCTGGTCGACGCCGTTCCCGAGCGGTTCCGCGGCCGCCGCATCATGGTGAACGTCACCGAGCCGGGGCCGGTTCCCGTCGGCGCCGATAGCTTTACTGTCGGCGAGGGTCTCGAATCAGTTCCAGAGTTCGCGGGCGTCTTCCTGATGGCTCGCGGTCGCGCCGAGAAGGCGCCGGAGTAACCCGACATGGACCTGGAGGAACTTCGCACCGTGCGTGCGACCGAGCGGCAGAAAGACAGCCTCCAGCACCTGCGGGACGACTTTTACGAGGAGGTCGCCGATTACCTCGCCGACCTCCGCGAGACGCGAGACGCCGCCGCCGAGGCGGCCGACCGCCCGTACCAGAACGGCCGCGTGCGGCGGCTCTCCGACGAGATACAGACCGCCGAGGACGTCGCCGAGGCGCTGTACGAGCGCCGGGTCGGCAAGGTCGTCAAGACGGCGAGCTTCGCCGCCGCCGACATGCCCGTCGAGGACGAGGGCCTGACCGACCACGAGCGGGCGCTGTTCGACGACCTCGTCGAGCGCATCGAGCGGAACAAGACGACCGTCCTCGACGGACTCGCCGGCGACGCGTCGCTCGATCTCGGAGACGGGACGGCACCCGAAAGCGAGCAGTCGCCACCGCGGCCGAGCGAGTCGACGCCGGTGACGAGGGCAGCCGACGCGGAGCCAACGGCCGACGACAGCGACGCCGGCGACGCAACCGACGCGGCCGACGACCTGCTCGCAGACGCGATGGGCGGCGACGCCGGGCCGCCCGCCACCGAGGCGAACGGCCGAGCCGACGCCTCCGACGCCGGGTCGTCGCCGGACGATTCGACCACGCCGGAGCCGCCCCGACCGCCAGAGCCGCCCGAGCCGGGCGTCGACGGGGGTCCTGACGTCGTCGACGACGGCCACGCAGCGTCGACGCCGTCGCCCGCCGAGGCACCGCCCCGTGACACCGACCGCGCCGACGGCGGCGAAACCGACGCTCCCGAGACCGACGACGCCGCCAGACGGCCGGTTCCGGCCGGCGGCGCCAGCGCCGGTGACCCGGAGGGCGGACCGACGGACGACCGAGAGGACAAACGAGACCGCACGACCGTCCGCGTCACCGCGGACGTCGGCGAGATACTCGGCGTCGACGACCGCTCGTACGACCTCGCGGCCGACGACGTGGTGCGGCTCCCGGACGAGAACGCCGAACCGCTGCTCGCCCGCGACGCCGCCGAGCGACTGGAGTAGAGTCGAGTCCCCCAGCGAACGCGGTGGTCGCCCCCGTTTCGGAACCGACATGGGCCACGCCCGACAGCGTCACGTATGCTCGAACCCGGCACCGACGCGCCCGCATTCACCCTGCAAAACCACCGCGACGAGGGCGTCTCCCTGGCCGACTTCGCCGGCCAGCGGGTCGTCGTCTACTTCTACCCCCGGGCGGACACGCCGGGCTGTACGGCCGAGGCTTGCGAGTTCCGCGACGCGTGGGAGCGCTTCGCCGACCGCGACGTGACCGTCCTCGGCGTCAGCGACGACCCGGTCGGGGACATCGCCGACTTCGCCGACACGTACGACCTCCCCTTCCACCTGCTCTCCGACGAGGACGGCACGGTCGCGTCGGCGTACGACTCCTACGGCGAGAAGCACCTCTTCGGCGACGTCGTCGAGGGCGTGTTCCGGAACACGTACGTCGTCGGCCCGGACGGACGCGTCGAGGCCGCCTTCGAGGGCGTCGACCCGGAGGGTCACGCCGACGAGGTGCTGAGCGCCGTCGACGAGACCGCCGGCGACTGACCGACGGCAACCGCCTCGCGGCCTATCTGGTCGCCCGCAGTCGACCGAGTTCGGCGGCCAGCGCCTTCCGCTCGACCACCGCGAAGCCGACGACGACGCAGGCGAAGCCGGCGACCGCGAGCGCACCGAGTTCCTCGCCGAGCAGCAGCCACCCGGTCACGGCAGCCACCCCGGGGACGACGTAGGAGACGAGGTTGACGGCGAACGGCCCCCGCCGGCCCAACAGCGCGAAGTAGATGCTGTACGCCGCCGCCGACCCGCCGACGCCGAGGAAGGCCAGCGCCCCTAGCGTCGACGGCACGGTCGGGAGCGCGACGGGCTCGCCGACGAGGAGGCTAACGCCGTGGAGTTCGACCGCGGCGCCGGCCATCGCCCAGCCGGTCAGGCGCGTCCCCGCCAGCGTGGCGTCGATGCGCCGGAGGACGACGCTGCCCAGCGCGACGGCGACGACCGCCAGGAACACCAGGCCGACGCCGATGGCGTCGGCGGCGACGACAGAACCGGGCTCGGGGGTGGCGACGAGGCCGACGCCGACGATTCCGAGCCCGACCCCGACGGCGTCGCGAACGCCGAAGTCGCCGCCGGGCAGCAGCAGCGAGACGAAGCCGGCCGTC
Organism: Halolamina sp.; assembly: GCA_042216705.1. Taxonomy (GTDB): domain Archaea; phylum Halobacteriota; class Halobacteria; order Halobacteriales; family Haloferacaceae; genus JBDGTQ01. The sequence goes on from JBDGTQ010000004.1 coordinate 45,671, forward strand.
AACACCGGGTTGAGGCTGTAGACGACCGCCGCGATGGCCCCGGTGGTGTACGTCTGTCCGAAGAACAGGAGGACGACGTTGGCGGTGATGAGCAGCGTCGCGCTCACGGCGACGGCCGCCCAGTCCCCGCGCGTCCGCGCCACCGGGAGCCGACCGCGCTCGACGACCGCCAGCCCGGCGAAGACTGTCAGCGCGGCGACGTCGAACCGGTAGGCCGCCAGCAACACGGGCGGGACCTCTCGAAGCCCGACCTCGATGGCGGTGAACCCACCGCCCCACAGCAGCGCCAGTGCGACGAACAGCGACGCGTCTCGAACGCGACTCACGCCCGGAACCGACGAGCGGCCGACTCTTCAGCGTGTCCGTTCGAGATGGGGACGGGAGAAAGCCGGCAGGTCGAAGGCGCGAAGCCGACGAGCCGTCAGTAGCCGCGGGCGATGAGATACTCCGCGAGGTCGCCGAGCAGGTCGCTGGCCTCGTTGTCCGGAAGCGCGTCGAGGCGCTCCTTCGAGCGGGCCGTCAGCGCTTGGGCCTTCTCGCGTGCGAACTCGATGCTGCCGGCGTCGCGGAGGCGGGCAACGGCGTCGTCGACCTCGCTCTCGGTCACCTCGTCGGGGTCGTCGGTGGCGACGAGGTCGTCCACGTCGACGCCCTGCTGGCGCGCATGGAGCGTGATGAGCGTCTCCTTGTTCTCTGCGAGGTCGGAGCCGCGCTGTTTGCCGAGCTTCTCGCTGGGGACGGTGAGGTCGAGCACGTCGTCCTGAATCTGGAACGCCTGTCCCGAGTCGATGCCGTAGCGATAGAGGGCGTCGACGGTGTCCTCGTCGGCGCCCAGGAGGACGCCGGCGAGGGCCGCGCTCGCCCCGTACAGCACCGCGGTCTTCAGCTCGACCATCTCCAGGTACTCCTCGGGCAATACCTCGCCGCGGTCCTCGAAGGAGATGTCCAGGGTCTGTCCCTCGCAGATCTCCGCGCAGGTCGAGGAGAGGAGGTTGACCGCTTCGAGCCCGCGGGCCGGGTCGGCGCCGGTCTCGCTGAGGTACTCGAAGGCCTTGGAGTACAGCGTGTCGCCGGCGAGGATGGCCATCGAGGTGTCGTAGGCCTCGTGGACCGCCGGGACGCCCCGCCGGAGGGCGTCCTCGTCCATGATGTCGTCGTGGATGAGGGTGAACGACTGGACGACCTCGATGGCCAGCGCCGCCCGCATCAGGTCCAGCTCCTCGCCGTCGAGGTCCGGGAACGACTGGTACGTCGTCGACAGCGGCTCGACGTCGGCCAGCGCCTCCCCGACCAACAGCGTCACCGTCGGTCGCAGGCGCTTGCCGCCGGCTTCGAGGATGTACCGCGTCGCGTCGTACAGCCGGTCGGGCTCGGCGGGCGGCAGCTCCTCGTCGAGGGCGTCGTTGACCAGCTCGCGGCGCTCGGCGACCGCGTCGAGCACCCGTCGCTCCGTCGCCTCGTCTGTCATCACTCTACCAGCTGGATGGTGTTGCCGTTGCGCGTGACGTGAAGGTCCTCACCCAGCTCGTACCCCTCGCTCTCGGCGAGGTTGACGTACGGGGAGAACCCCTTCAGGTCCTGGTGAGCCGGGATGAGATGCTCGGCGTCGAGTGCCCGCAGCATCTGGTAGTGTCCCTCCTCGCGGAGGTGGCCGGAAACGTGGATGTCGTCGTAGATGTGTGCGCCCTGCATCCGCAGCAGCGTCTCGCTCTGGTCGCGCTGGCCCTCGTTGATGGGCTCGGGGATGACGCGGGCGCTGAAGATGACCTTGTCGCCGTCCTCGATTTCGTACGGCGTCTCGCCGCGGCCCATCCGGGTGAGCATCGCGCGGGGCTCGCCCTGGTGACCCGTGACGATGGGCAGGTAGTTCTCCTTGCCCTCCTTCATAATGCGTTTGAACGTCCGGTCGACGGACTTGCGGTGGCCGTACATCCCGAGGTCGTCGGGGAACTCGACGAAGTCGAGGCGTTCGGCGGTGCCGCTGTACTTCTCCATCGAGCGCCCGAGCAACACCGGCTGGCGACCGATCTCCTGGGCGAACTCGACGAGGGACTTCACGCGGGCGATGTGACTGGAGAACGTGGTGGCGACGATGCCGCCGTCGTAGTCGGCGACGGAGTCGATGACGTCTTTCAGGTGGCGTCGGGCGACCGACTCCGAGGGCGTGCGGCCCTTCTTGCCGGCGTTGGTGCAGTCCTCGATGTACGCGAGGACGCCCTCGCCCTCGCGGCCGATCTCGCGGAACCGCTCCATGTCGATGGGGTCGCCGATGACCGGGTCGTGGTCCATCCGCTTGTCGAGGCCGTAGACGACCGACCCCTCCGGGGTGTGGACCACCGGGTTGATGGCGTCGATGATGGAGTGAGTGACGTTGACGAACTCGAGTTCGACCTCGCCGCTGTCGCCGATGGTCATCGTGCCGCCGGCGTCCATCTTCACGAGATCGTTGTCGACGTTGAACTTCGACTCGCTCTGGACCTCCTGTTTGACGAGTTCGATGGTGAACGGCGTGGCGACGATGGGGGCGTCGTAGCGGTGGGCCAGCTTCGAGATGGCGCCGATGTGGTCCAGGTGACCGTGCGTGGGGACGATTGCCTGCACGTCGCCTTCGAGGTCGCTCATCACCCGGTCGTCGGGGATGGCGCCCATGTCTATCAGGTCGAGGCTGTGCATCTTCTCGGTCTCGACGTTGTCGTGGATGAGCACCTTCGACAGGTTCAGCCCCATGTCGAAGATGACGATGTCGTCGCCGGCACGAACCGCCGTGCACTGGCGTCCGACCTCCTCGTATCCGCCGATTGTTGCGATTTCGATTTCCATGGTTGCTCCGAGCATTCGAAAGTCCGCGTTCGCGGACGGGTCTGCTCACTGAAACGCGGGGATACGGGTGGCCATCGACCCCGGCGTCTTGCAGCACGTCGGCGTCTGGCCCCGCTATGCGGCCCGAAGTCGCAGACGGAGTCGTTCTCCGCCCCGGTCCGCACTTACCCGCGGGTCTGTGGTAGATGGACCTTCTCACTCCGATGGTAAAAACCACGTGGGTCGGTCGGTGCCGACGCACGCGCGGCCGAGAATCGCCGTCAAAACCGTCGAACGTCGGGTTTTCGCCGTTTTCGGGCGCTTTCTCCCCGGGTGTAAACCGGTCGCTGGCGGGTCTTGAGTCGCTCGGAAGCGCCATCGGAACCGGATTCGGACCACGGTCGGACGTGCTCGGCTCGCTGGCGCTCGCCTGCGCGCGACCTCCCTGGTTCGAATTCGGTCCTACTCATTTCCTCACTACGTTCGAAAGCGGCTCGCGGGTCACTGCGTTCCCCACTCGCCTGAGCGGCGCTCACTTCGTTCGCGCCTCAAACTGCGTGGGACCGGATTCGAACCGGCGGACCTCTACAGGACAGCGCCCTCAACGCTGCGCCGTTGGCCTGGCTTGGCTACCCACGCACGCGGTGTTCGGCCGCAAGCTATGATTCCAGACAAGGATAAAAAAGCCCTTCCTTTTCTCGGGGCCGTGACGCCGACCAACGTGGGAACCGTTTTGCCCCCGGGAGCGCTTCAAAAGGACATGAGCGTCCAGTCACGTCTGCGAGGACACGTCCCCGCGGTCAGTGCCCTGCTGTCGGTCGTCTCGCTGGCGTTGGTGTTTGCCGTCGTGCTGGAGGTCGTCCCAGCCGGGGCGCTGCCGCGGGCCCCCTCGGGGGTCGTCGCCGCCATCCCGCACATCAACGCCGTCATCAGCGTCGCCGCCATCGGGACCATCGCCGCCGGCGTCCGCGCGATTCGGCGGGGCAACGTCGCCCGCCACCGCACCCTGATGGTGACCTCCTTCGGGCTGTTCGCCGCCTTTCTGGTGCTGTATCTCTACAAAGTGGCGCTGAAGGGCCCGGCGACGTTCCCGGGGCCGGCCGCGGTGTACCAGTTCGTCTACCTCCCACTGCTCGCCGTGCACATCCTGCTCGCGGTCGTCTGCGTCCCGCTGGTGTACTACGTCCTGCTGCTGGCGGGGTCGCGGCCGACGACCGCGATTCCGGAGACGAGACACGCCCGCGCCGGCCGGGTAACGGCGACGCTGTGGGCGACGTCGTTCGCGCTCGGAACCGTCGTCTACCTGCTGCTGTACGTGGTGTATTAACCGGAGCGACGCGAGCGAGGCGTTCGACTCGACCAGCCCCGTCAATCGCTGTACAGCGACCGGAGGATGATGGCGAAGCCGACCGCCATCAGCGCGCTGTTGAGCGCGACGGCGTTCAGCGTCGCGGTCGTCGTGAGGAGGTCGACCGCCCCCGACACGAGCGCCCCTGTCGTGATGACGCCGAAGCCGATTGCCAGTGACCGCAGCGGTGGCTGGTTCGTCTGACGATACGCCTGCCAGGCGAAGTAGGTGATGAGCCCCCCGATGACGAGGGTCATCGTCTTCGCTCCCGTGATGAGGTATGGATGTACCATGATCAGGTCTGCTTGCGCACCTCCTGCCACATGCTGGCCAGCTGTTCGTCGGGGTCGCGCGCGGGGCGCTCGATAGCGACGTCCAGCGAGCGGTCCTCGGTGCGCCGGACGGCGACTTCCTCGAAGTCGACGCGGTACAGCGTCGCGTGATGGCCGTCGGAGCGGACCTCCGTCCCCTCCGCCAGCAGCGACGCCTCCGAGAGCAGCTCCAGCTTCCGGTAAGTCGTCGACGTCGGGATGTCACAGACCTCCGAGACCTCGCCGGCGGTCATCGGCTCCTCGAGCTGGCGGACGATGGCCCGACAGTCCGGGTCGTCCAGCGCGTCGAGGACCTGCTGGAGGTCCGGGTCGTCGTCGGCCAGCGGGTCCCCAACCATACACCAGGCTGCCCGTCCGGGTCACTTGACACCACCGTTTTCGTCGTCGGATTCTCAGCCGCTGGGAACGGGCGTGCCCTACTAACGGCCCGTGGGTTCCACGCCCAGACGAACCCATGACCGACGTCGGTGCCCCCGGTTCAGGCGTATCGCGCCGCGAGTTCCTCGCCGCGACGGGCGTCTCGGGAGTGGTCGCAGCCGCCGGCTGCGCCGCCCCGACCGACCAGTCGACGGCGACGACGACGCGAACGGCGACCAGCGCCGGCACGGCCGCCCAGGCCGCGCCGACGACGGCCGCGCCCGAAGTCGTCGACCTGGGAAGTCAGAACGACAGGGTCACGCTGAAGACCCGGCCGGCCCGCCACCTGGCACATCCCCTGGAGACGATGGGCGGTCCGGTCGAGCTCCCGCGGGTGTGGGCCTTCCAGGCCGACGACCGCGACCCGTCGGTGCCCGGGCCCGTCCTCCGGACCACGGAGGGCAGCGAGGTCGAGGTCGTCCTCGACAACACCGACGGAAAGCGACCGCACACCGTCCACTTCCACGGCGTCCGCAAGGCATGGAAGGACGACGGCGTGCCCACGACGACCGGCATCACGGTCGATCCCGGCGAGAAGCACACCTACACTGTCCCGGCGAACGTTCCCGGCACGCACCTCTATCACTGTCACTTCCAGACGCACCGCCACGTCGACATGGGGATGTTTGGTATCTTCCGCGTCGACCCTGAGGGGTACGACCCAGCCGACAAAGAGTACTTCATGACGGTCAAAGAGTGGGACTCCGACCTCAACGCGATGTTCGCGGGCCGAGACGCCGCCTACTCGCCGCGGGAACGGAACCCGGACGTGTTCACTGTCAACGGCCGTGCCGCCCCGCGGACGCTCCATCCCGAGGACGGCTCGCCCGTCATCGTCGAGCAAGGCGATACCGTCAGGCTCCACCTCGTCAACGGCGGCTACATGTCCCACCCGATGCACATCCACAACCACCGCTTCCAGCTGGTGGAGAAAGACGGCGGCGTCGTTCCCCCGGCCGCTCGTCACGACGAGGACGTGACCGACGTCGCTCCCGCCGAGCGTCACACGATCGAGTTCACCGCCGACGCCGACCCGGGCATCTACCTGATGCACTGCCACAAGGTGAACCACGTGATGAACGGGACGACCTACCCCGGCGGGATGCTCTCCGGCGTCGTCTACAAGTCGGCGATGGACACCGACATCTTCACCGACCTGATGGCCTACGCCGGCTACGAGGCGTAGTCGGGCCGACCCCGGTCGGCTCCGGTCAACGCGCCGACGCCGACTTCGTCGCTTTTGCCGGCGCCACTACACCCGCAAAGCACTTTTCATTGCTTCGTCTCGCCGGCTGCATGGACGACGAACTCCGCCGGTACCTCCGGCTCCTCGTCACGCTCGTCGCCGTTGACGTCTTGCTCACGCTCGGCCGGGTCGCCGGCCTCGGAGCGAACGCGATTCTGACGGTCGTCGTGTTGCTCGTCGCCACGGGGCTTGTCGCCGCGCCCGTCGTCGCTGTCACTCGGCGGGGGTGACGGCCGCCGGCTCGCTCAGTCGTGGCTCAGTGGCGAGACGCCGCCCTCACCGTCGCCCTCCCACGGGAGCGGGCCGTCGTACCCCTCCGGAACGTACGGGCACAGCGGGTCGCTCCCGAGCGGGTCGCCGGTGGCGGCGAACGCCCGCGAGCGGCTGCCGCCACAGACCCAGCGGTACTCGCAGGCGCCGCATTTCCCCGACAGCGCCTCGCGGTCCCGCAGCGACCGGAACAGGTCGGCCTCGCGGTACAGCGCCACCGGGTCGTCCTCGCGGACGTTGCCGACGCGCTTGGGGAGGAACCCAGAGGGCGTCACGTCGCCGACGTGGTTGATGAACATGAAGCCGTCGCCGGCGAGGACGTTCGGCCGAACGGGCCGTCTACCCGGTCCGTTCGCGTCGCCCTCGCCGTCCGGCGTCGGCGGCTCTCGACCGGCCCGAGCCAGCTTCACCCGTCGGAACTGTGGCGCCTCCGTCGTCGAGACGGCGAAGTCGCGGTCGAGGTCGTCCGCCCACGAGAGCACCTCGTCGGCGCGGCCGGGAGATAGCCCGTCGAGGCGCCGGCCGCGACCGACCGGAACGAGGAAGAACAGCACCCAGCGAGTCGCGCCGACGTCGGCGACCGTCTCGGCCAGTTCGGGCAGCTCCTCGACCGTGCGTCCACAGACCGTCGTGTTGACCTGCAGGTCGAGTCCGACGGCGGCGGCGTCCGCCGCGGCAGCGACCGTCTCGGCGAAGCTCCCGGACTCCCCGCGGAAGGCGTCGTGGGCCTCGGCGGTCGGGCCGTCGAGGCTCAGCGCGAACCGAGCGAGCCCGGCGTCGGCCAGCCGCGACAGGCGCTCGCGAGTTATCGAGGCCGTCCCGCTGGGCGTCAGCCCGACCCGCAGTCCGAGGTCGTCGCCGTGGTCGACGAGCTCGACGAGGTCGTCGCGTTTCAGCGGGTCGCCCCCGGAGAGCACCACCGGCTGGCCGTCGCCGAAGCGGGCGACGTCGTCGAGCAGCGCCTTCCCCTCGGCGGTGGTGAGCTCGTCGGGATGGCGCGAGGGCGTCGCCTCCGCCCGGCAGTGGTCACAGGCCAGCTCGCAGGCCCGGGTGACCTCCCAGACGAGGGCGAGCGGCCGCTCGTCGGTATCGAACATCACTCGACGACGACGACCCCCTTCATCCCCATCGTCTTGTGGGGTTGGCAGTAGTACTTCGTCGTCCCCGTGCTCTCGAAGGTGTGCGTGAACGTGTGGCCGCCCTCGCCAACGAGCTCGGACTCGAAGCTGCCGTCCCGAGCGACGACGTTGTGACTGCCGCCGTTGCCGGTCCACTCCCAGGAGACCGTCGTTCCGGCTGATACCCTCACCGCGGCGGGCCCGTAGCCGTAGGCGCCGCCGTTGGCCTCGGTTCCGACCTTGACAGTCACCTCGGACTGGCCGGTGCGGTCGACGACGCCGTCGTAGTTGCCGACGTTCTCCATCCAGCCGTCGAAGGAGGCCATCGACCCGCTGTCGTCGGCCTCGGCGTCCTCCTCTGTCGGGGTCGGCGTCGACTCGCCGTCCCCGTCGGTGGCGTCGCTCTCGCCGTCGTCGCCGTCACCGCCGCCCGCGCAGCCGGCCAGCAGGCCGGTGAGGGCGACGCCACAGCCACGCAGCACGCTCCGTCGGTCGCGGTCGCGGTTTCGCGTCATCGCCCCGGAGTTCCCCCCCGAGCCATTAGTGCCGTCTTCCGATTCCCAGTCGGTGAAAACCGGCGACACCGACAACGTGGGGACGCACGGATGGGAAGCTATGACAGAGCGCACGTCGACGCCGCGGCCGACCCCCGACGGCACCCGAGAGTGGGAGGTGTTCGTCCGCGAGTCGCCCGCGGAGTCGCTCCGCCACGCCGGCAGCGTCACCGCGCCGACCGCCGCGGTCGCCCGCGACGCCGCGGGGACGCTGTTCGACCACGCCGCCGAAGGGCTGTGGCTCTGCCCGGCCGGGGCCGTCCGGCGGTTCGCCGAGCGCGAACTCGGCGGCGACTACGCCGACGACCCCGGTCCGGACCTCGATTCCGACTCTGACTCCGACCCCGACCCCAAGCCGGAGCCCGAACCCGACCTCGACACCGACCGTTCCGCCGACGACCGGGGTGAGTCGGCGTGATCTCGGTCAGCAAGCTGCTGTGTGGCGACGTGGCAGCCGGCGACGCGCTCCGGTACGGCGCCGACGCGACCGGCGAGGCGCCCCCGACCGAGCAGATTCGACGGCGCAAGCAGCGTCGGCCGGTCGTCGTCTGGAACGCCACCCGCCGGTGCAACCTGCGCTGCGTCCACTGCTACGCCAGCGCCGACGCCAGCGCCGCCCCCGGCGAGTTGACGACGGCGGAGGCGAAGGGGATGCTCGACGAACTCGCCGACTACGGCGCCCCGGTGGTGCTGTTCTCCGGCGGCGAGCCGCTGGTTCGGGACGACCTCGCCGAACTGGTCGGCCACGCCGCCGACCGCGGACTGCGCCCGGTGCTCTCGACCAACGGCACCCTCCTTACTCGCGACCGGGCCCGCGAGTTGCGCAAGGCGGGGCTGGCCTACGCCGGCGTCTCCGTCGACGGCCTCCCGGAGCGAAACGACGAGTTCCGGGGCCGAGACGGCGCATTCGACGCCGCCGTCGAAGGCATCGAGTCCTGTCTCGACGCCGGACTCAAGACCGGACTCCGGTACACCGTCACCGCCGACAACGTCGCCGACATGGAGGGCGTCGTCGACCTCCTCACCGACGTCGGCGTCGACCGCTTCTGTTTCTACCATCTCGACTACGGCGGCCGCGGCGGCGACGTGGTCGACGCCGACCTCTCGCCGGCGCGGCGCCGCGAGACGGTCCGGCGGCTCTGTGACCTCACCCGCGAGTACCACGCCGCGGGCGACGAGGTCGAGACGCTGCTGGTGGGCAACTACTGCGACGCCGCCTTCCTCGTCGAGTACGCCCGCGAGGAACTCGGCGCCGAGACGGCCGCCCGCGTCCGGCGGTACCTCTCGGTCAACGGCGGCGACCCCGCCGGCGAGCGCGTCGCCGACGTGGACCCGCGGGGGAACGTCCACCCGACGCAGTTCTGGCAGGGGTACAGCCTCGGCAACGTCCGCGACCGCCCGTTCGGCGACATCTGGGAGGACGACGACAACCCCGTCCTCGACGCGCTCCGGTCCCGTCCAGACAACCTCTCCGGGAAGTGCGCGACCTGCGAGTACGCCGACCTCTGTCGAGGCGGCTCCCGGCTGCGCGCGCTGACGACCACCGGCGACCTCTTCGCCCCCGACCCGCAGTGTTACCTCACGCCGGCCGAACGCGGCGTCGGCGACGACGGCGACGCCGCCGGCGACGCGGCCGCCGACTGAACCGGCGTCTCGCCAGGGGTCGTCGCCGGTCCTCACCGTCGGCCCCGACCCCCACAGCGACCGAACCAGTTCGGGCCCCTCCCAGGGACGCGGGAACCGGCCTCAGAGGGTAAGTCGGCCGCCGTCGGAATCTCGCACGTGAGAGTCACCAAACGCACCCTGGCGAAGGCGCTCGCGGTCGCGTTCGTCCTCAATCTCCTCGTCATGGGCGCGGGGGCGTATCTCGCCTACCAGGAGGCCCCACCGATTCCCAAGGAGGTCGAGAGTCCCGACGGCGAGACGCTCGTGACGGCGAGCGACGTCCGCGATGGCAAGCGCGCCTTCCAGTCGGACGGGCTGATGAACTACGGGTCGATTCTCGGCAACGGGGCGTACTTCGGCCCCGACTTCACCGCCGACGCGCTGGACCGGAAGGTCCGGTACATACGCGAGTACTACGCCGACGAGCGCTTCGGCGACGCCTACGACGCGCTGTCGGCCGAGGAGCGGGCGGTCGTCGACCAGGCCGTCGAGAGCGACCTCTCTGAGGGCACCGTCGGGGAGACGATTCGCTACTCCGCGGCGGAGGCGTACGCCCACCGGCAGGTCAGAGCCGACTACGTCGACCGCTATCACGAGGGCAGCGACGAACACGGCGTTCCCGAGGGGATGATCGCGTCGGAGGAGGCGGCGCGGAACTTCGCGGACTTCGCGCTGTGGACGGCGTGGGTAAGCCACACCGAGCGCGGCGACAGCGGTCACTCCTTCACCAACGACTGGCCGTACCAGCCCGCCGCGGGCAACGAGCCGACCGGCGCCGCGATGACCTGGAGCGTCGTCGCGATGATACTCCTCGTCGCCGGCGGCGGCCTCGCCATCTGGCTGTACCGCGCCATCGACCTGCCGGAGCCCGAGACCGAGGGCGTCGACGTCCCCCACCCCGACGAGATCGACGTGTTGCCGAGTCAGACCGCGGCGACGAAGTTCATCCCCGTCGCGGCGCTGCTGTTCGTCGGGCAGGTGTTTCTCGGCGGCCTGTTGGCACACTACTACGTCGAACGCGGGGCCTTCTTCGGCGTCGAGACGGTGTTCGGCGTCGACATCCTCCAGTTGCTCCCGTTCGCGATGGCCAAGAGCTGGCACATCGACCTCGGTATCCTGTGGGTCGCGACGATGTGGCTGGGCACCGGGCTGTTCCTCCCCGGGCTGTTGACCGGCACCGAGCCCGAAAACCAGTCGCGGTACGTCCACGGGCTGCTGGGCGCGCTGGTCGTCGTCGCGGTCGGCGGGCTGGCGGGCATCTGGCTCGGCGCACAGGGGTATCTGGACGGCCCGCTGTGGTGGATTCTCGGCAACGAGGGCCTGGAGTATCTGGAGGTCGGCAAGCTGTGGCAGTTCGGGCTGCTTGCCGGCTTCGGCGCCTGGGCGGTGCTCGTCGCTCGCGGCTTCCGGCCGCTGTTGGACCGCGAGCCCCGGTACGGCCTGGCGCACATGATACTGTACGCCGGCGGCTCAATCGGGCTGCTGTTCGTCGCCGGCTTCCTCTACACGCCGTCGACGAACATCGCCGTCACGGAGTTCTGGCGGTGGTGGGTCGTCCACATGTGGGTCGAGGGCGCCTTCGAGTTCTTCATCGTCAGCGTCGTCGGCCTGACGCTGGTGTCGATGAACCTGCTCTCGCGGCGGTCGGCGACGAAGGCGGTGATGCTCGAAGCGCTGCTGGTGATGGGGACCGGCGTCATCGGCGTCTCACACCACTACTGGTGGATCGGCATGCCGGACCTCTGGGTGCCCATCGGCTCGGCGTTCTCGACGCTCGAACTCGTCCCGCTGGTGTTCATCCTCTTCGAGGCGCTGAACGAGTACCGCGCGCTGGCGACCAGCGGCGAGGGGTTCCCCTACACGCTCCCGTTCATGTTCATCGTCGCCTCCGGCGCGTGGAACTTCGTCGGCGCCGGCGTGCTCGGCTTCTTCATTAACCTCCCGCTGGTGAACTACTACGAACACGGCACCTACCTCACCGTCGCCCATGCCCACGCGGCGATGTTCGGCGCCTTCGGCTTCCTCGCGCTTGGGATGGCGACGTACGTCCTCCGCATCACCACCCGGAACTGGTCCGGGCGCCGGCTGCGCTGGTCGTTCTGGCTGTGGAACGTCGGGCTCGCCCTGATGGTGTTCGTCTCGGTGATGCCCGTCGGCTTCCTCCAGCTGGAGACGGCGTTCACCCAGGGGTACGACGCCGCCCGGAGCCTGGCGTTCTATCAGCGCCCGCTGGTGCAGTTCCTGTTCTGGGCACGGCTGCCCGGCGATACGATGCTCATCGGCGGCACGCTGGTCTTCGCCTACGACGTGGCTCAGAAGCTCCGTCGCCAGCGGACCACCACCTCCCCAGTCGAGGCCGGCGACCGCATCCCGTCGCGAGTCCTCGCCGAGGACGACGACTAGGCCGCTCCGGGCCCCCTTCCTCTGGCCACTTCGCGAGGCGGTCGCCCGGTTCTCGGGTGGCGCCGTTCTCTGCGGGGGTATCCTCGATTCTATCGTCCTGTGGCGGTTCTTATACCGCACCCGAACGGGTTCGCCGTCGTATCAGGGGCTGAGAACCGGCGCACCCCCTGAAGAGGGTTGCCGCCGACGGTTTACCCGTGAGGTGAACGCCTGATGGAATCCTCTCGCCGCGACACGCTGAAGCTCATCGGCGCCAGCGGGCCGGCGTCGCTGGCCGGCTGCGCCGGAGCACCGACCGACGAAGAGACCGAGCGGGCGACGACGGCAGTCGAGCAGACGCGCTCACCGACCGAACGCCGGGTCGCCGCGGACCCGACGGACGTCCCCCCGCCCATCGACCGCGACGAACCGACCCACCACGACGTCACCCTCGAAGCGACGGAGGTACGCGCCGAGGTCGAGGACGGCGTCGTCTACGACTTCATGACCTTCGGTGGACAGATACCCGGCCCGATGATTCGGGTCCGCCAGGGCGACACCGTCAGCTTCACCCTGGAGAACCTCCCGGAGAACGCGCGTCCGCACAACGTCGACATGCACGCCGTCTACGGCACCGGCGGCGGCGCCGTGGCGACGACGGCCGCGCCGGGTGAGGCGGGTTCCGAGCGGTTCACGGCCACCTACCCCGGGGCGTACATCTACCACTGCGCGGTGACGAACCTCGACGTGCACATCGCCTCAGGGATGTTCGGTATGATACTGGTCGAGCCGCCGGAGGGGCTGGCGCCGGTCGACCGGGAACTGTACGTCGGCCAGCACGAACTGTACACCGACAAGGCCGCCGGCGAGGAGGGCCACCACACGCTCGACCTCGACGCGATGAAGGCCGAGAACCCGACGTACGTCCTTCTCAACGGCGAGAAGTACGCGCTCACGGACGACCGCTACGGCGCCCCCGCCGTCGACCAGGGCGACCGCGTCCGCGTGTTCATGGTCTCTGGCGGCCCGAACCTCACTTCCAGCTTCCACCCCATCGGCAACGTCTGGACGGAGGCCTACCGCGACGGCTCGCTCGGCCGGCCCGAGGAGTACGTCCAGACGATGTCGGTCCCGCCGGGAAGCTGCATGGTCGGCGAGATGGACACCCCCGTCCCGGAGAAGATTCAGCTCGTCGACCACGCGCTCAGCCGGGTCGCACGGAAGGGCATGCTCGGCGTCGTGAACGTCCGCGGCGAGGCGAAGCCGGACACCTTCGACCCGAGCCCGGGCGAGTAGCTCCGGTTACTGTGGCGCGACCACCGCCGACACCGAGACGGTAGGCGGTCGGTCGCCGTCGCCTGCGGTCGATTCCCCCTCGTCGACGACGCGACGGCGTCGCTGGCGCCACGAGGGCGCGGTCCGCCTGACCGAACATGTTCGCGCGAACGCCGATACCGACGGCGACGAAGACCAAGTGGTGAGCGAGAACCAGGACCAGCAGCCGAGTCCGAACGCGGCTCCGGACCGCGCCGCGCTCGGCGACTTCGACGCCGACCCGCACGACCGACCGTTCGTCGACGGCGAGCCGGAGGTGGTCGCCCTCTCGCTGTCGGCCGGCGAGTCGGTGCCGGCCCACAGCCACCCCGACCGCGTCGTCGTCTGTCACGTCCTCGACGGCGAGCTGACGCTCCGGTTCGACGGCGAGGCGCACGACGCCGCCGCCGGCGACCTCGTCCGGTTTGACGGCGACCGCGCCGTCTCACCGCTTTCACGCACCGACTGCGAGACGTTGCTCGTTCTCGCACGCCGATGACCGAGGGTCGCTCCGGGGCGCGAACCCGAACGTATTCGCCCGTCCGACACAGAACGGCGACGATGGCACGCGCGAAACTGTCCGTTCGGCTGCCGCCGGAGACGTGGGTCGGGGAGACCACCCGCGCCTATCCGGACGCCGAGGTCCGCGTCCACTCGGTGATTCCGAGCGACGACGGCGGCGTCGCCCTCGCGGAGGTGCGAGCCGACGCCCCCGACGACTTCCTCGCGGACGCGGCCGCCCACGACGGGCTGGCCGACCTCGACGTCGCGGAGGTCGCGGCGTCGCGGGCGCTCGTGACGCTGACGACCCGCCACTCGATGGTGCTCTCCTCGCTGCAGGAGGCCGGCGTCCCGGCCGACCTGCCGGTCGTCGCCCAGGGCGGCCGCGTCGTGGTCGAGGTGACGGCCCCGCGGAGCCGGCTCTCGGCGCTCGGCGACCACCTCTCCGAGCGGAGCCTCTCTTTCGACGTCGAGTACATCCGCGGCGACGCCGAAACCGAGACCCCGCTGACCAGCGGCCAGCGGGAGCTGCTGGCGCTGGCGCTGTCCGAAGGGTACTACGAGACGCCCCGACGGTGTACGCTCACCGAGTTGGCGGCGGTCGCCGACGTGGCGAAGTCGACGGCAAGCGAGCGCCTCCACCGGGCCGAGAGCGCGGTCGTGCGGTGGTTCGCCGCCGAGTCGGCGGCGATGGACGATCCGTAGCCGACGTCGCGGTCAGTTGCCGCGTCGATGTCCGACCGGCGCCGTCTCTCCGTCCTCGTCTGCGTCGGTACCCCGCCCCCGACTGGCGAGGTACAGCCCGAACCACAGAGGCGAGGTGACGGCCCCGAGCAGTCCGGCGAGTAGCGCCGCGTCCATCGACAGCATCGCGCCGTTGCCGGTCGAACCGTTGTCGTCGCCGGCGCTGCCGCTCTCTGCGTCGCCCGAGGCCCCCGTCGTCGCCGCGTCGGTCTCGGCGGTCTCGGCGGTCTCCTGGGAGGCGTCCGCAGTGTCGTCGACGCCGACGGCGTCGCCGACCACAACGGCGCCTTTCATCCCCATCGTCTCGTGCGGAGCACAGACGTATCGCACCACGCCGTCGGCGTCGAAGGTGTGACTGAACGCGTGACCGGCCTCGCCGGCGAGCTCGGATTCGAAGCTCCCGTCCCGAGCGACGACGTTGTGACTGCCGCCGTTGCCGGTCCACTGCCAGGTGACGGTCGTGCCCGGGTCGACCCGGACGGCCGCCGGTCCGAAGCCGAAGGCGCCGCCGTTGGCCTCGACGCCGACCGTGACGGTCACCTCGGACCGACCAGTCCGGTCGACTACGCCGTCGTAGTTGCTCGTGTTCTCGAACCACTCCGCCAGCCCCTCGGCGGCGGCGCCGGGGGTGGCGACCGCGCCGACGGTCGCCGCCGTGGCGAGCGCTGCCAGCGCTCGGCGTCGCGTCGTCTCGGTCATACGCGTCGAGGTTGGACGCCGGGGCTCTTAGCCCGCTGCGCAGGTTCCCAGCGGCTGAGAACGGCTGACGGGATGGGAGGGGTGACCGCACGGGACGGGTCCCGACGTGTCGACGAGTGGGACGGCGCGGTCAGTCGTCGGCCGGAACGCCCTCGACGCTCGGTCGCTCGACGTCGCGGTCGGTGGCTTCGCCGTCGATGTCATAGGGGTACTCCCCGGTGACGCAGCCGAGACAGAGGTCCGTCTCGGTCCGTTCGAGCGCCTCGGCGACGCCCTCAACTGAGAGATACGACAGCGAGTCGGCGCCGACGTCCTCGCACACCGCCTCGACGGGACGGTCGGCTGCGATGAGCTCCTCTCGGGAGGCCATGTCGATGCCCATGTAGCAGGGGGCGACGATGGGCGGGGCGCCGATGCGGAGGTGGACCGCCTCGGCCCCGGCGTCGCGCAGGAGCTGGACGAGCTGGGTCGAGGTCGTGCCGCGAACGATGGAGTCGTCGATGAGGGTGACGGTCTTGCCCTCGACGGTCGAGCGGATGGGGTTGAGCTTCAGGCGGACGGCTCGCTCGCGCTCGTCCTGGGTCGGCATGATGAACGTCCTACCGACGTAGCGGTTCTTCATCAGTCCCTCGGCGAACTCCACGTCGGCGCCGTCGGCCTGGGCGGCGTCGGCGTAGCCGGAGGCGAAGGCGCGGCCGGAGTCCGGTACCGGCATCACGACGTCGGTGTCGATGCCGTTCTCCGTCCAGAGTCGGCGGCCGAGGTCGCGACGAGCCTCGTAGACGAGGCGGTCGTCGATGACCGAGTCCGGGCGAGCGAAGTAGACGTGTTCGAAAAAGCAATGGGCGGTGTCCTCGCGGTCGACGAGTTGATGTGACTCGAACCCCTCGCCGTCGCGGTCGAGGACGACCAGCTCGCCGGGGCGAACGTCCCGCACGAGTTCGCCGTCGAGCACGTCGATGGCGGCCGACTCCGAGGCGATGACGTAGCCGTCGTCGAGCTTCCCGATGCACAGCGGGCGGTTGCCCTCGGGGTCGCGGACGCCGAGCACCGTGTCGTCGTGGCTGATGGCCAGCGCGTACGAGCCGTGGATGCGGCCCATCGTCCGTCTGACGGCGTCGACGAGGTCGTCTTCGAGCAGGTTGCGCGCGAGGTCGTGGGCGATGACCTCCGTGTCGCCGTCGGAGGTGAACGCGTGGCCCCGCTTGGCGAGCCGTTCGCGGAGTTCGTCGGCGTTGACGAGGTTGCCGTTGTGGCTGAGCCCGAGCGACCCCGACCGGAAGGAGACGCTGAACGGCTGTGCACAGGACTTGTCGACGCTGCCCGCGGTGGGGTAACGCACGTGGCCGATGCCCGTCGAGCCGGCGAGGGACTCGATGTCGCCGGGGTCGAAGGCGTCGCCGACCAACCCCATCTCCACGTGATCGTGCTGCTGGAAGCCGTCGTGGGTGATGATGCCGGCCGACTCCTGGCCGCGGTGTTGGAGCGCGTACAGCGCGTAGTACACCGGCCGCGCGGCGTCGCGGTCGTGCAGGGAGACGCCGACCACCCCGCACTTCTCGGTCGGACCGTCCGCCTCGCCGTTTGCCGCCGCTGAATCCATGTCCGAAGCTGCGACCTCCGGAAACAAAAATCCCCGTTATCGTGCGTTCATCTCCGGGAGAACGCCCTCGAATATCCGCGTTCGTGTATATCTGGCGGTCGACGACGCCCTCTCGCGGAGTCGTGAACGTGGCCGCGACCGGGACGGCGGTCGCCGACGAGAGGTGCGGATGAGAGGTGGAGACGGGTTCGCACCGACGACCGCGGAGGGCGGGGTCGAAGGCGGCGGGGAGGCTGGTCGAGAGCGGTCGCACAGCTGGTCGGGAGAGTCGGACGAGTGGAAGACGACAGACTGTTCGCTCGACGCTGGTCGCGCCGTGTCAGAAGGACGGACCAAACTCGGGCCGCGGAGGGGGAACGAGCGGTCGTATCGCGTCAGTTGTCGCCGTTTTTCGACTGCCAGGCGTAGTCGCGGCGCTTTGCCGACTCGCCGAAGCCGCAGGATGCACAGACTTTCTTCTTCTTGTGATAAGACTTCTCGCCACACCGTCGGCACTTGACGTGCGTCGTGGTGTTTTTCTTGCCCTGGGTCGGCGTCCCAGCTCCAGTCATGTTCTTAGTGAGACGACGTTGTCGCCACGGATAATCGTTGTGTATTCGACCGCCTCGACGGTGAACCGCTCTTCGGACGACACCGGCTCCTCGTCGCCGTCGTGCGCTTCGAGCACGAGGTTCATGTGCTGGTCGAAGCCGGCGAGGCGACCGCTGTAGGCGGTGCCGTCTTTCAGCCGCACGACGACCGTCTTCTCGAGGGATTCCTCCAGCACGTCCAGGGGTCGGCCACTCATATCGAAACTGCCCGGCGTGGCGGTATTAAACCTGCCGGACACGAAAACGGTCAGTCGTCGCCGACGACGCCGACCCGGTCGGCCGCGTAGCCGAACTGGCTCTCGTAGCCGTGGGCCGACAGCAACACCGGATAGAACGTCTCCTCGGCGGTTAGCGTCTCGCTGCCGACGGAGGCGAACGGCTCCCCGG
The DNA here is from genome assembly GCA_042216705.1 of Halolamina sp. Taxonomy (GTDB): domain Archaea; phylum Halobacteriota; class Halobacteria; order Halobacteriales; family Haloferacaceae; genus JBDGTQ01. Next base: position 63,640 of record JBDGTQ010000004.1, read on the forward strand.
GCTCGACCCGCTCGAAGTTGTCGACGTGGACCTCGTAGTCGTCCCCGTCGGGCTTGGGGATGCGGTCGTCGAGCCGGAAGACGGGCACCTCCTCGCGGGTGCTGGCGGCCAGCGGCGACTCGGCGGTCGGCGGCGCGAGGACGTTCGTCGCGGTCAGGAACGCCCGCGTCAGCCAGTAGGCGTTGTCCGTCGCCTCCGTGGTTCCCTGGAGCCCGCACTCGGCCTCGATGGTGTGTGCGTGCTCGATGAGCCGGCCGTTCGTGTGCGTTCCCGTCTCGATGAGCGCCGCGACCGGCAACCGGGGGGCGACCGACCGGGCGACCGCGCTGACGGTGTCGACCAGCGCGAACGGCTCGGCGTAGGACTGCGTGGAGTGCAGCGCGAGGACGGTACAGCCCTGCACCTCGCGGGCGATGTCGTGAGCGAGTCGGCCCTCGTGGGTGTCGGCGTCGGGCGAGCCGGGGAACGCGCGGTTCAGGTCCTCGTCGACGTAGCGACGTTCGGCGGCCAGGGCCTCCTCGTTGGCGACGACGAGCTTGACCGGCCGGTCGAGGTCGGCCGGGTCGATCTCGCGTCGCAGTCGCTCGACGGCGCGAACCCCACAGGGTTCGTCCCCGTGGATGGCCCCGACGACGGCGACCTCGGGGATGCCCTCTCCGAGGCGGTGAATCTCCATACACCCTACTGAAGTGGGTCCCGAGGCAAGAACGAAGCGGTTCGGTCGCGGCGCGACCGCGGCTACGGCCTCCGTTTCGTGCGTCTGCACGGTGGCTCGACCGGACCAGCGACGTCAGTCGAGTCCGTCGGCGTGGTCGTAATCGGTCGGCCGCGCTCGGGGCCGGCCCCCGTCTAGCTCGATTTGCCAGCCGTTCAACGCGGTCGGGTCCGCGAGGGCGTCCGTGAGCGTGGCCCGCACGTCGGAGACGTTGACGCCGTAGTAGTCGGCCGGGACGCCCCGGAGATACTCCAGCGCCGTCTCGAAGAGGTTGCGCATGCCGTCGTCGTCTTCGAAGTCGAAGTGTTTGTACGCGCCGGCGGCGACCTGTACCATCCCATGGAGGAAGGCGCTCTCGGTGGTGCCGCTCCCGTAGTTGTACCACTCTGACTCGAAGCAGTCGTGAGATTCGTGGAACTCGCCGGCGTTGTACAGCCGGACGCCGTGCACGACCGCTCGCCGGAGGGTGCCGTGTTCCCATCCGTTTGAGACGCCCCGCTCGCGCCGCCAGCCGGTCGGGTCGCCGGACGTCGGCGGGCTGACGCTCGGGTCGCGCGTGTGGTCGTTCATCCGTCCGCCTCCGACCAGCGCCCGAATCGGGCCGTCTCCTCGTCGGCCACGCCGTCGGCCGAGTAGCGGCAACTCGCGTCCCGAGCGCGGTCGGTCATCACGACCGGCCTTCGACTGGCGGCCGTCTGAATCTGTCGGTCCGCCGGGCGGTTCCGTACGACATATAACGGAGGGCGCCGGAGTGGTCGACAGCGTGCGAGGGTAGCCAAGCTCGGAAACGGCGGCGGACTCAAGATCCGCTCCTGTAGAGGTCCATGCGTTCAAATCGCATCCCTCGCATCGCCGGGCGCACGCCCGTGATGCGGAAGACGCTCGCTGGAGCGCTCTTCCCTCGCAAAAACACTCTCGACGTGATATTCCGACGAGTGACGAAGCCGTCGCTGCGAGCCGAAGGGCGCCGACCGAAAGTCCGGACCGGTCGCCATGGAAGGACCACCAGCGGCGAGGGCGACGCTCCGCTATCCGCCGCCGTCGGTCAGTGGACGGTCCAGCACGCGGTCGGCCGTCGCCGCCACCTCCGACGGTGACGGACGGCTCCCGGCTCGGACGGCCGCGCCGAGGCGGTGGGCCAGTTCCGAAACGTCCTCGGTCGACCCTTCCGCGGCGACGCGCTCGAACTCGCGGCCGTACATCGGTGCGTGCCGGTAGCCGCTCTCGTCTAAGTTCGCGTCGATGATGTCCGCCATCTGTCTGGCCGCTTCCTCGGGGTGCATGTCATACTAGACGCGTCGAACGTCATTAAATGTACCCTAATACGGAAACGAGTTAATCGGAGTCCAGGTCGTCGTCCGAGCGCTCGTCGGCGGGCTCGGGTAGGCGTGACTCCTCGGCGACTCCCTCCAGGCGTCGCTGCATCGCGCGGATGTACTCCGCGGCGACGGCGTAGTCGGCCTCGACCGTGTCCCCGACGCGCTGACAGCCGTGGCGGAGCCGCGAGCGGAGCTGACTCGGCGGCAGCTTGTACGTCGCCACCGTCGTCACGGTGTCCAGACAGTCTCGAACCCCCTCGGCGTCGCCCGCCCGGGCGTACTCGACGGCAGAGGCCAACAGCCCGGTCAGCGTCTCGTGCACGTCCGGGGGCACCTCCGGCGTCGGCGGGTCGCTCATAATTCCGTAGTTCGGACCCTGCCGTAATGAACCCTCGTGCGTCGGACATCGGACGGAGACCGTGGACTATTCACCCCGGGGTGCGTACGCCTCTGCCCAATGTCGGACGATGACGACCTGCCGCGGCGTCTCGCGGCCGTCGAACGCGCCGCCGCGGCGGGCGCCACCGTCGCCGCCGAGCGCTTCCGGACCGATTTCGCCGTCGAGCGCAAGAGCGGCAAGACAGACGTGGTGACCGAGGCCGACCGCGCCGCACAGCGACGGGTCGTCGAGGTGATCGAAGAGACGTTCCCCGACGACGCCGTCGTCGGCGAGGAGGAGGAGGAACTGAAGGTGGTACCCGAGGGCGGCCCGGCGTGGGTCGTCGACCCCATCGACGGCACCAACAACTTCGTCCGCGGCGTCCGCTTCTGGGCCACGGCGGTCGCGGCCGTCGTCGACGGGGAGCCGGTCGCCGCCGCCAACGTGCTCCCGGCGGTCGGCGACGCGTACGTCGCCGGCGACGACGGGGTGACCCGCGACGGCGAGCCCGTCTCCGTCAGCGACGTCTCAGACCCGGAGCGGGCGATGGTCGCCCCGACCATCTGGTGGTCGCTGGACCGCCGCGAGGAGTACGCCGCCGCGAACGAGGCCATCGTCGACCGCTTCGGCGACCTCCGGCGGCTGGGCTGTGCCCAGGGGACCCTCGCCAAGGTCGCCGACGGCTCGCTGGACGCCGCCATCACCAACGTCGACGCCGACCCGTGGGACACCGTCGCCGGCGTTCACCTGGTCCGGCAGGCCGGCGGCCGCGTCACCGACCTCAACGGCGATCGCTGGCGACACGACGCCACCGGGCTGGTCGCCTCCAACGGCGCGGTCCACGACGAGGCGCTGGCCGCGGCCCGAGCGATTCGTCGCGCCGAGAACTGACCGCTGGCGAGCGGCGGTCGGCCGACCCCGAGACCGGTCGACCCCCGGCGACGACCGCGGGAGGCACAACGCCAAAGACCTCTCGACGCCACGTGACGGTATGGAACTTGACGAGACGGACCGCGCGATTCTCCGCATCTTACAGGAGGACGCCCGGACACCGTTCAGCGAGGTGGCCCGGCGAATCGACATGTCCAGCGCGACGGTGCACGACCGCGTGAGCCGGATGGAAGACGCCGGCGTCATCGAGGGGTACCACGCGAAGGTCGACTCCCGGGAGGTCGGCTACGGCGTGAGCGCCTTCGTCGGACTGCGCGTCGAGCAGGGCCGCGAGGAGGACGCCCTCGACCGGCTCCGCGAGCGCGAGGAGATCCGCGAGGTGCATCTCACCACCGGCGAGTACGACGTGATGCTCCGGGTGTACGCCGAGAGCACCGACGCGCTCCGGGAACTGATGTTCGACCACATTGCGTCGATGGACGGCTTCTCGCGGTCGCAGACGATGGTCATCCTCGGCACCGACTACGACGCCGCCGGCCTGTCGGTCTGACCGCCCGCCGTCACCGACCGCGGCAGGCTTCGCTGGCCCCGCCCACCGTTAACTGTCCCTCGCTCCTACGTTGGGCCATGGGAGAGGACGACTCCTTCGACACCGACGCCTTACACGCCGGCGCCGACCCCGACGACGCGACCGGCGCTCGGGCACAGCCGCTGTATCAGACGACCTCCTACGTCTTCGAGGACGCCGACGACGCCGCCGACCAGTTCGCCCTGGAGGAGCCGGGGTACATCTACTCCCGGCTGATGAACCCGACGCTGGAGACGCTGCAGGAGCGGCTGGCGACGCTGGAAAACGGGATCGGCGCCGCCGTCACCGCCTCCGGGATGGCCGCCCTGGACCTCACGACGTTCCTGCTGGCCTCCGCCGGCGACAACGTCGTCTCTGCGTCGTCGCTGTACGGCGGCACCTACACCTACTTCACCCACACCGTCGAGCGCCGGGGAATCACCACCCGGTTCGTCGACACCCTCGATTACGACGCCTACGCCGACGCCATCGACGAGGACACCGCCTACGTCCACCTCGAAACCATCGGCAACCCGGCGCTGGACACCCCGGACATCGAGCGCGTCGCCGAGGTCGCCCACGACCGCGGGGTGCCCCTGTTCGTCGACAACACCTTCGCGACCCCGGCGCTGTGCCGGCCGCTGGACCACGGCGCCGACCTCGTCTGGGACTCCACGACCAAGTGGCTCCACGGCGGCGGCACCACCGTCGGCGGCGTCGTCGTCGACGGCGGTTCGTTCCCTTGGGCCGAGTACGCCGAAAAGTACCCCGAACTCGCGGCCGACAACCCCGCGTACCACGGCGTCAACTTCGCGGAGACGTTCGGCGACGCGGCCTTCACCTACGCCGCCATCGCCCGCGGGTTGCGCGACCTCGGCAACCAGCAGGCGCCGTTCGACGCTTGGGAGACGCTCCAGGGCGTCGAGACCCTGCCGCTGCGGATGGAGCGTCACTGCGAGAACGCCGCCATCCTCGCGGAGTACCTCGCCGACCACGACGACGTGGCGTGGGTCAACTACCCCGGGCTGGAATCCCACCCGACCCACGACACCGCCAGCGAGTACCTCGACGGCGGCTACGGCGGCATGATAACGTTCGGCCTCGAAGCGGGGTACGACGCCGCCCGGGCGACGGTGGAGAACGCCGCCCTCGCGAGCTTCCTCGCCAACGTCGGCGACGCGAAGACACTCATCATCCACCCCGCGAGCACGACCCACCAGCAGCTCACGCAGGCCGAGCGCGAGGCCGCCGGCGTCACCGACGACATGGTCCGGCTCTCGGTCGGCATCGAAGACCCCGCCGACATCGTCGCCGACATTGAGCGGGCAATCGAAGCCGCGACCTGAGACGGGAACCGTCGCTCGCGCTGTTCTCGGACCGCTCCCAGGCCATTTCGGGGCGTTCTCAGGTCGGGTGGTCCACGGTCCTGCGGGCTGCCGGTCCGCGATCCTGCGAGCCAGTGGCCGCCGGTCCGCGAGAGCGCGGGCAGTGGGACAGACCACAATCCTCATGCCGGCTCCTCGCGGGACATGATGTATGTCCACAGTCGCCCGTCGCCTCGGTTTCTCGACCGAACAGCTGTGGGGCGGCAGCGTCCTCGCCCTGTTGGCGGCTCTCGTCGGCGGGTCGGTGGTGGCCCCGGAGACGGTGTACGACGGCTTCCTCTGGCAGTACTTCTGGGGGCCGGTCCAGGCCGACGCCAACAGCGCGGTCTGCGCGATTCGGCCGGGGTCGACCGTCGAGTACCTCTACTCACAGAGCGCGTGTCGAGCCGCCGCCGAGCCGGTCGCGTACCCCGGCTACACCCTCGTCTCCGAGGTCGGGTACGTCCTCACGCTGCTGCTGGCGCTGTCCGGAGTCGTGTTCATGCTCGATCGCCTCGAACTCGGTAATTCACGTGACTTTTACTTCGCACTGGTGCCGTTCATGCTGTTCGGCGGCGCCCTCCGGGTCGTCGAGGACGCGACCGACACCGCCGGGAGCGGACTGCTCACCTACCCGCTGAACACGCTCGTCATCAGCCCCGTCATCTACTTCACCGTCTTCTTCATCACGCTGGCGGGGGTGTTGCTCGCGGTCGGCCTCGCTCGCCGCGGCGTCACGGGCGAACTCTATCGCCCGCTGGCCGGACTGGGAACGCTGACGCTGGCGGCCACGCTGGGCTACCTGCTCGTCAGGGCGCTCGCGCCCACCGACCCCGTGACGTTCAACCCGCAGGTGCTCGGGGTCGTCGTCGTCGGCGCGACCGCGACGGCGGCGGCGACGTGGAAGCTGCTCGCCGAGTACGTCCCGCGGACGGTCGTCGGCCGGCCGAAGGTCGCGTTCGTGGTGCTGTGGGCCCACGCCGTCGACGGGACGGCAAACGTCGTCGGCCTCGACTGGATGCCCGCGCTGGGTGCCGGGCGGAACCTCGTCCCCAAACACCCGGTTAACCTCGCGGTGGTCAACTTCACCGAGAGCGTCCTGCCGCCGTCGGTGCTCGCAGTGACCGGCGACGCCTGGCCGTTCCTGCTGGTGAAGCTGGCTGCGGCGTCGTTCGTCGTCTCCGTCTTCGAGCCGGAGATGTTCGAGGAGAGCCCGCGGTACACGATTTTGCTACTCATCGCGGTGACGGCCGTCGGTCTCGGCCCCGGTACCCGCGACGTGCTGCGAGCGACGTTCGGCGTCTGAACCCGCGCAGTGGCCGTCCGGCCGGGCGAGTTCAGCTCCGGTTCCAATTCGGGTTCCAGCCGTGGGTCCGGTTCGAGTTTCACTCTCCGGCGTCGTGTCACAGCGTTCACCGCGGGCGCGAGGTCGGTGCTGACGGCCGCGTCGCTGTCGGAGAGTGGGTCGAAAGAAACGCGTGTCGGTGTCGAGTCCCTGCCGGGACGCGTCGGAGCGACGGGTCGGTCGGGGAGCGGCCGGCGTTAGCCGAACAGCTCGCCGAGGCCCTCGCCGGCGTCCTCGTCTTCCTCGTCGTCGCCGGCTTCCTCGGCGTCGACTTCCTCCTCGTCGTCGTCGCCGGCCTCTTCGGCCTCGGCCTCCTCCTCGTCGGCGGCCGGGGCGGCACCGCCAGCGCCGCCGGACGCGGCGGGGGCGGCGGCCGCGGTCTCGATGGCCTCCTCGACGTCGACGTCCTCCAGCGCGGCCACAAGGGCCTTGACGCGGGACTCCTCGACATCGACACCGGCGGCGTCGAGCACGGCGGTGACGTTGTCCTCGTTGATCTCTTCGTCCGATTCGTTCAGGATGAGCGCAGCGTAAACGTATTCCATTGGTCTGAGTTATCCGAACATCTCGCCGAGACCTTCCGCCCCGTCGCCGTCGTCGTCCTCGTCGGAGTCGTCGGCGGTGTCGGCGTCCTCGGCAGGCTCTTCGTCGGGCTGTTCGTCGTCGTCGGCAGTCTCCGGTTCGGCCTCGGTCTCGCTCTCGGGAGCCGCCGGCGCGGTCGCGCCCTGCAGCTCCTCGGGGAGGGCCTCGTCGTCGTCGATGGCGGCGGCCAGCGCGCGCAGCTGCGCGTCGGCCTTGGCCACGAGGTCGTCCATCAGGCCGGGGCTCTCGACCTCCGCCTGGAGGCCGACGGACTTGGCCTCGCCGCTGGCCTTTGCCAGCAGCGTCGGCGCGGTCCGCTCTGTCGGGTACTCCGCGTTGATCGAGAGGTTTCGGGCGCCGGCCGCGGCGGACTCGACGTCCGCGCGGTAGCGCTCGATGTCGATGTCGAGTTCCTCGGGCTCGAACAGCACGTCCTCGGCGAAGACGGCGCGCAGGTCGAGACCGACCTCCTTGGGCTCGATGCCGAGCTCGCCGAGGACGTTTTCGAGATCCCCGTCGACCTCCTCGCCGGCTTCGAGCACCGTCGAGTCCGAGAGCACCTGAATCGAGCCGCCGTCGATGCGGGCGTCGGCGCCGACGGTCTGGAGCTCGCCCACGAACGGCCCGGGGTCGATGCCGGTGTCACCCTCGGGGATGACGATGTCGTTGGGGGCGACCTCGCCGGCGCTGATCGGCGCCGGCGTCTTCGACGCCTCCAGCTCCTGGTAGAGTCCGAAGGGGTTGTCGTTGGTGCCGACGAGCGCCACCTGGCCGGACACGTCCGAGACCAGCCGTTCGTGGCCGTCGCCGACCGCTTCGAGCGCGCGGACGGCCAGCGTGTTGCGGCTCATCCGCAGCTCGGCCTGACCGTGCAACTCACGGCGCATGTCCTGCAGCTGGCGGGAGGGAATCCCGGCGACGCCGACAACGCCGACGGCGTCGTAGCGCTCCAGGAAGTCGACGAGCTCGTCGACCTCCGCCTGCTTCCACTGCGGGACGGTGTCGGTCTTGCGAACGGACTCGCTTTCGCTCTCGCTCATGCCGGCACCTCCACGGCCGGGCCCATCGTCGTCTTCACGTAGATAGTGTCGATGTTCTGGGGGCCCTTCTCCAGGTCGGCCTCGAGACGGCGCACGATGACGTCGATGTTGTCGGCGACGTCCTCGGCGGACATGTCTTCGGCACCGACGCGCGTGTGGAACGTGCGGCGGTCGCGGGAGCGGAGCTGGACCGTATTCTTCATCCGATTGACCGTTTCGACGACGTCGTCGTCGGGCTGCAGCGGCGTCGGCATCTTGCCGCGCGGGCCGAGTACGGTCCCGAGATACCGACCGATGTCTTGCATCATGTCGGCCTCGGCGATGAAGAAGTCGGTCTCGTCGGCCAGGTCCTTGGCGTGGTCGTCGTCGTCGCCGAGGTCCTCCAGGTCGTCCCCGGAGAGCACGTCGTCGGCGACGTCCTCGGCGCGCAGGGCGGTCTCGCCCTCCGCGAACACCACGATCTGGGTCTCCTGGCCCGTTCCCGACGGGAGCACGATGCTCTCGTCGACTCGATTCGACGGGTCGTCAAGGTCAATGTCGCGCAGGTTGACGGCGAGGTCCACTGTCTCGCGGAAGTTCCGCTCGGGCCCCTCGTCGATTGCGCTGGAGACTGCTTCCTCTATAGTGTCTGCCATCTTTCACCTCCGTAGTACGCAGGATCGCTCCTACGGGTCAGTGAAACAGGCGATGCCTGTCTCGTCTGAGACGACGGTCATCCCGCACTTAAGAGCGTCGAACCCGGGACAGGCCCGTGACCCGTTCACGGGCGGGTTAATCGGCGACGCCGGCAGACCGGGCGACTGGGTAAATCGGGTGCGTCGAGTGAACTGGACGGACCGGACGAGTCGAGTAGCCCCGGCCGAAAGCCGAAGTCGCAACCGGCGGCGCCACCCGTCGCTGGCGGTCGTCGAGAACGAGCGGTTCGAAAGGAGTGGCTGCTCGCGGGCCTCAGGCGGCGGTCGCTTCCTCGCCGAGCACGTCGTCGTACTCGCCGGCCTCGACCTGGTCCTTGAACTCGCGGGGGTCGTCGCCCTCGATGGTGACGCCGAGGGTGACGCAGGTGCCGACGACCTCCTTGGCGGCGTTGCGGGTGTCGTAGCTCAGCAGGTCGCTGGACTTCTGCTCGGCCAGCTTCTTCACCTGTTCGACGGTGATGTCGGCGACGAACTCCGCCTGGGGCTCGCCGGAGCCGGTGTCGAAGCCGGCCTCGTCCTTGATGAGTTCGGCCGTTGGCGGGACGCCGACCTCGACGCCGAAGGCGCCGTCGTCCTCGTACTCGACGGTGACGGGGACCTCCATGCCGTCGAAGGCGGCGGTCTCCTCGTTGATGGTCTGTACGACTGCCTGCACGTCGACCGGCGTCGGCCCGAGCTCGGGACCGAGCGGCGGGCCGGGGTCGGCCTCGCCGCCGGGGATGAGCACTTCGATGGTTCCAGCCATACCACACCGTCCCCCGCCGCGCCGTTTAACGGTTTTCTTTCAGCCGGACCGCCGAGCGCCCCGTAGCCGGGCGCTGTGGGTCGCTCCGCGGGCCGTCGGTCAGATTTCGACCGCGAACTCCGCCCGCCCGCCGGCCCGAGCCGCCAGCGCGCCGAGCACCGCGGCGGCGTCGTCGAGGTCGCCGGTGTCGACGACTTCGACCGGGGTGTGCATGTAGCGGTTCGGCAAGCCGACGTTCAGCGCCGGCGTGCCGCCGGCGGCGGTGAAGAAGGCGTCGGCGTCGGTTCCCGTGCGGATGCCGGCGGCCTGCAGTTGCACGTCCACATCGGCGTCGTCGGCCGCGGCGCGGGCCGCCGCGACCAGTTCGGGATGGTTGGCGGAACCGCGGGCGACGACCGGCCCCTCTCCGAGGTCGACCGGGCCGCGCTGGACCTCGTCGTAGTCCGGCGCGTCGGTCGCGTGGGTCACGTCGACGGCGACCACGGCGTCGGGCGCGAGGTCGAAGCCGACCATTCGGGCGCCGTTGAGCCCGAGTTCCTCCTGGACGGTCGAGACGGCGTACACCGTCGCGTCGACGTCGCGCTCGACGGCCCGGCGCAGCGTCTCGGCGGCGACCCAGGTGCCGACGCGGTTGTCGACGCCGCGGGCTGCGAGGCGGTCGCCCCGGAGGTCGAACGTCGTGGTCGAGAACGTCACTGGGTCGCCGACCTCGACGAGTTCGCGGGCCTGTGTCTCCGTCTCGGCGCCGACGTCGACGAACTGCTCGGCGACGTCGTCGTACTCGTCGTCCTCCGGGTCGCGGTTGTGGACGGCCTGCTGACCGACGACGCCGTGGACCGGCCGATCGGCGTGAACCGTGACGTGCTGGCCGCGGGAGACGGTCCGGTCGGAGCCGCCGATGCGGGCGATGCGGAGGAACCCCTCGTCGGTGATGCGCCGGACGATGAAGCCGATCTCGTCGGCGTGGCCGGCGACCGCCAGCTCGGGACCGGAGCCGTCGCCCTCGTGGACCGCGACCGCGTTGCCGTACTCGTCGGTCCGCACCTCGTCGGCGAAGGCCTCGACGTACTCCGTCCAGACCCGCTGGCCTTCGACCTCGTACCCCGAGGGACTGGGCGTGTTCAGCAGCGATTCCAGGAACTCCCGAGACTGCTCGTCCATATCGACTGTCCCCGCCCCGGAAACTAAGAGCCGGCGGTCGACCGGCGGGTCGGGACCGTTCGCCGGTGCCGGCCCCACAACGCATATGCGCTCGCCGCGAGAGGTCCGAACGATGACCGACGGACGCCGCACGCTGTTCGAATTTCACCTCCACGATGCGGACCTCCAGATCGGCCCCCGGACCATCGGTCTCGGCAGCGGCGACGAGGCCGACGGCGAGAACGAGAGCGAGGACGACGACGGCTCGGAAGTCGCCGAGGACGGCCGGAACACACTCGCACTCGCGGTCGGGCTGTTGGTCGTCGCCGCCGTCGTCGGCCTCGCGCTCAGGCGGCTGCTGGCCGACGGCGATCTTGACGCGATGGAGGCGCTGGACGAGGAGGCGCCGTCGTCGTGACGGCGGGTGAGAGCCGACGCGGCGCGAACCCGCCCGCAGAAAGCTTATCACCCGGCTCGACGCCGTTCGAACGATGCCCTCCAGCGCGGTTCGCACGTTCGTCACGGCGGTACGAGTCGTCGCCGCCGCCGCCGGCGTCGCCGTCGCGGTGCTAACGGTCGGATGGCTCGCCGGGATTCCGGAGCCACCGCCCGGCAGCGACGGGTTCGCCTACGGGATGGCCGGGGCCGTCGGCGGATTCGCCCTGTTGGTCGCGCTGACGGCCGTCGCCGGCAGCGTGCTCGCGCCGACGGTGCTCGGCCTCGACGACCCGCTCGGGTTCGGTCGCTATCAGCGACTCGCGCTGTCGGCCGCCGCGGTCGTCGTCCTCGGCGGACTCGTCCTCGCGGTCGGGTACGCGGTCTTCGTTCCGGCGTCGTCCGCCGTCGTCCTCTGGCTGGCGCTGCTGGCGGTGGCGGACCTCCTCGTCGCCGCCGTGTGCTGTTGGCGGCTCGTTGAGGTCGCGGTCGAGCGGTTCCGTCGAGCGAGCGGTGGAGGGACGCCGTGACGCGACCGTCGCCGTGATCGTCGGGAGCGACCGGATATGCTAGCAGAAGGGTCGCTCGTCTGAGCACGCGAGAGGCTTTTGTCGCCGCGGACCCGACGGGACGGCATGAACCTGTTCCGAAGCGTTCGGGCGGTCGCCGGGGCAGACGGCAGCGGCGCCGTCGACTGGACGGCGGTGGCCGACGCGGCGAAGGCGAGCACCGACCCCGGGTCGCTGGCGCTGTCGGAGACCGAGCGCGCCGGCTACCGCGACGACGTGCAGGACGCCCGGACGCGGCTGCAGGAGACCGCCGGCCTGCGCTTCGAGCTGCCGGAGGTGGTCGAGGTGCAGAACCGCCATCACTGGATCGACGCCAACGTCGCGACGTTCCGGCGGGTGATGGCGCCGCTGGAGGCGGACGCGGGCGCACAGGCGTTCCCCGGCGCGGCCAGGGTCGTCAACACCGGGACAATGGCGCTGGCGCTTTCGTTTCTGGGGCGGAACGTCCTCGGGCAGTACGACCCGCTGTTGCTGGCCGAGGAGCCGGCCGAGGAGCACGCGCTGTATTTCGTCCGGCCGAACGTCGTCGGCGTCGCCGAGCAGTTGAACGTCGAGTACCCGCGGTTCAGACGGTGGATCGCGTTCCACGAGGTCGCCCACGCTGCCGAGTTCGGCGCCGCGCCGTGGCTCTCGGGATATCTGGAGGCGCGGATGGAGTCGGGGATTCGCGCGCTGCAGGCCGCCGACCTCGACCGGTCGGCGTTTCGGGAGTTGAACGCCGCGATGACGGCCGTCGAAGGGTACGCCGAGCTGCTGATGGACCGCGCCTTCGACGACGACTACGCCGACCTGCGCCGAAAGGTCGATGACCGGCGCGGCGGCGGGGGCCCGGTCGCGCAGGCGGTCCGGCGACTGCTCGGGCTCGGACTCAAGCGCCAGCAGTACGAGCGCGGCAGCGACTTCTTCGAGGCGGTCGCCGACGCCCAGGGCGTCGAGGCCGCCGGCGCCGTGTGGGACCGCCCTGAGGCGCTGCCGACAGACGAGGAACTCGGCGACCCCGCGGCGTGGCTCGACCGGGTCAATCCCTGAGAGACGGCGGGCAACGCCGAGTCGCCGGCTTTAGCGCCGTCGTGACCCGGCGTCGGGGAGCATCCGGCGGAGGTTGCGGGCGACGAACCAGGAGAGGCCGGCGCCGATGCCGAGACCGACGGCGAGAACGGCGAGCAGTTCGACCGCGGTCGGGTCGGACTGCAGCGCCACCATCCCCATCGAGACGGCGACGAGGAACGCGAAGCCGATCTTGAGCAGGCGGTGGGTGTCGTCTCGCTCCTCGGCGGTGAAGCTCGGCCCGACCATTAGCGGGTGCGCCGTGTCGGTGAGTCGGTCGCCGCGCCGGAGCGTCGACGCGGTCGCTGTCCAGAGGTGGGTGCGTCGACGGCGTCCGTCGACCGCCGTCTCTCGACGACGAGCGCCGGACGGCCGGCGGGTTCGATGGCGTGGGTCATCGTTCGTCACTCCCGATGGGTCCCGGAATAATCAACCCCGCGTTCGGCGGTGGCGCAGTCGGTGCCGGCAAGAACGAGTTAGGCTTCGGCCTGTCCACCGGCCTTTTTACGGGTGACGTAGCCGGCGATGCGGTTGCGCACTTCCTTCGACTCGACGTTGGTTAGCGTCTCGACGCTGTCTTTGTTGGTCTCGAAGTCGGCGTTGAACGCGTCGGGATACCGTTCGAGGAGGATGGTCCCGAGTTGTTTGACGTACTTCGGTTTGATTGCCATAGGCGGTCATATCCCGGAGAGCCACTAAAACGATTCGTTACATGCCGGTCAGAGAAACGCGAGGTGCCGGCCAGGAAAACGCGAGCGACTGAACGGAGTGAGGGAGCGAGCAGGAAACTGGCCGGAGGCGAACGGCGAGCGCAGCGAGCCGTGAGCCCGAATCAGCGCGCCACGCCCACCAAAATCACTCCCAGCCGTCCCGTCCTCGCCAGCCCACGTAGTCGTCGATTCGGCCGAACGCCGCTCGCTCGGCCGAGCCACCGCAGCGGTCGACCACGTCGGCGAAGTACCGCAGTCGGTCGAGCAGCGTCGCCTCGTCGTAGGCGTCGACGTCGAGCCGGGAGGCCGCCACCGTCGCGTCGACGACGGCGCCGAACGCCCGGTTCACCGCCCGGGGACGGCGCCGACGGACCGCGCCGGCGACGGGCGTCAGCGACCACTCTCGAACGGTCGTGTCGCCGCGCTGCTCGACGCCGACGCGGTCGACGGCGACCTCGACCCAGGCGTCGGCCGAGGGCAACACCGGCCCGGACGCCTCCCGAACCGAGAGCGCGGCGTCGACGAAGTCCCGCGGGTCGGTGACGAACGTGACGACCGCACCGCCGCGCTCGCGGACGTTGCGCCAGGTGCGCGTCCGACCGAAGGTGTACGCCGTCGCTGGGGGTCCGCCGTCCTCGGCTTCGGTCTCAGCTTCGACTTCGGCCTCGGTTTCAGTCCCCGTTCCGTCGCCGTCGCCGGCCGTCTCGGGCGCGTGAACGCCCCAGGCCGCCAGGTTCCAGCGGTCGTTCGGGCCGAGCGTGGCGACGACCGTCTCGGTGACGCCGCGGAGTTCGACCGGCCACCCCGCCCGCGACGACGGCTCCGCGGCGCCTCGGGCGACGGCGAAGTCGTGGGCGACGTCGGCCGGTTCTTCGGGGTCGTCGCTTCCGTCGCTGGCGGTCACACCGTCAGCCCCCGTTCGAGCGCGACGAACAGCGCCGCGGCGGTCAGGTCGGCGGTCGTCCCGGGGTTGATCCCCTCCTCGGCGAACTCGGCGGCGAGGGACTCGGCCTCCGCGAGGCCGTCGACGGCGGCGGCCCGTTCGGCGACCGCCGTGGCGACCTCCTCGCCGTGTTGGGTGGCGACCAGCGTGTCCGGGCGGTCGGCGAGCAGGTCGAGGAACGCCCGAGCCGCGCGGTCCGTCGCTGGGCCGTCGTCGGCGAGGATGTCACTTGCGGCCGCGAAGGTATCCTCGAACCCGGTCGTCCACTCCACCGCGTTGCGGTCGCCGGGCACGGACAGCGCCATCACGTCGAGCAGGGTGAGCTCGCGGTCACGCAACGCTGACTCGGCGTCGGCCCCCCGGCGCACGTCCAGTTCTGGCGTCTCGGCAGGGGGGTCGTCGACGGCGACGTCGACGTGTTCGAAGGCGCGGTAGAACGCGACCGCGTCGTCGACGGTGGTCGACTCCACGACGGCGGTCGCGCCGTCGGGCGAGAGGTCGTCGCGGGCGGCCGCCCGGACCAGCGGGGAGAGCAACAACAGGCAGCCGAACTGCGTATTGCCGGCCGACTGACGGGCCATGCCGTCCACCGCGCGCTCGAAGGCGTCGCCGACCGCACCGCCGGCGGCGGCCGTCCGGAGGCCCGGGGCGGCCCCGACCGCGCCGGCGAGGAAGTGCTCGAAGTGCAGGTCCTCGAGGTCCCGGTGGCGGTCGACGTTGCCGGGCTTGGGCGTGCCGGCGACCTCCAGCAGGAGCGCGAGTTCGGCGTTCTCCGCCGGCGACCGCTCGCTTCGACGGGTCACGGCTGCACCTCTGATTCCGGCGGTGACGCCGTCGCTGCAGGGTCGCCCGGGAGGTGGGCTCGGGCCGCGGCGGCGACCTGGGCGAGCACCTCGGGGTCGTCGCTCGGGCGGCCGACGCTAACGGCGTCGGCGCCGTGGCGGGCGTACTCTCGGACGGTGGCCTCGTCGCGGACGCCGTTGTTCGCGACGACCAGTGGACGGGCGGCCGCGTCGCCGGCGCTCTCCGCGGCGGCGGCCTCGACCACGTCGGCGACGACCGGCTCGGAGTCCATCGCGTCCACGTGGAGCACGGACGCGCCGGCGTCGGTGAGCGTCCGGGCCGTCGCCGCCAGGTCGACGCCCTCGACCTCGGCCCGGAGCTTCACGCTCACGGTCGCGCCGGTCTCGGCGGCGGCGCCGACCTGGGCGCGGAGGCGGTCCGTGTCGGCGAGCAGCCGTTCGCCGCAGCCGGCGGCGCAGAGCTCGGCCTGTCGGCAGTGGGCATTGATTTCGACCATCGCGCCGCGGTCGGCACACACCTCGGCCACCGCCCGAATCGGCTCGGGACCGGTCGCCCGGACGTTGACCGCCGGCCGCAGCGGGAGGTCGGCGGCCGCGTCGAGCTGGGCGGCGACGAACGCCAGCGGGTCCGGCGGGAGGAACTCCGAACGGTCGCGGTCGGCGACCATCCGACGGGCCGCCGCGCGGCTGGGGTCGTCGACGGCGACGCCGCCGAGCACGGCACAGCCGGCCCACGGCGCACCGGCGGCGGCCCACTCGGCGTCGGCCTCGCCGGAGAGACTCGCCAGCGCCACCGGCGGGTCCAGCGCGGGCGTCACGACCGGCCGACCTCCAGTGCCTCCCGACAGGCGCGGACCACGCGCTCGGCGTCGTCGGCGTCGTCGAGTTCGGTGTCGGTGCGGACGACCGGCCGGTCGAGGTCGGTGTCGTCGGCCTCGTCCAGCACGAACGCGTCGGCGAAGGGGTACGTCGCCGCGACGCCGGCGGTCGAGGGCTCGCGACCGACGCCGGCCATGAGGTCGGCCGCCGGCCCGGAGAACACCTCGTCCTCGACGAACGGCGAGACGGCGACGACCGTCGTCTCTTCGAGCGCGGCCTCGAACCCCGGCAGCGCGAGCATCGGGCCGATGGAAGTGACGGGGTTCGAGGGGCCGACGACGACGTCGTCGTCGAGCGCGGCCAGCACCGCCGGGGTCGGCTCCGCCTCGTCGGCGCCGCGGAACTCCACGTCCTCGACGGTCGGCGCGCCGCGCTCGGCGACCCAGAACGCCTGGAAGTGCATCGGGCCCTCGGGGGTGTGAACGATGGAGGCGACCGGGTCGTCCGACATCGGCAGGAGCTCGACGTCGAGGTCGAAGGCGTCGGCGAGGGTGCGCGTCACCGCCGTCAGCGAGCGCCCCTCGTCCAGCAGCGACGTGCGGGTGACGTGGACCGCCCGGTCGCGGTCGCCGAGTTCCATGAACTCAGCGACGCCGGAGAAGCGCCGCCAGCGGGCGATGTCGCGGCCGCCTGTCTGGGCCGGTTCGGGCAGGTAGCGAGGCCCGCCCGCCAGGTCGGCGGCGTCGGCCAGCCGGTGGAGTTCGTCGTGCGTCTCGGTGGTGTCGTCGGCGACGCCCCACCACCGCGTCCGGTCGAGCACGCCGCCGCCGTGAAACAGCACTGTGTCGAGGTCGGGACAGACCAACAGCCCGCCGAGTTCGACGTCGTCGCCGGTGTTCCCCACGACGGTCGTCGCCGCGGGATCGAGCACGCGCGCGGCACCGTCCAGCAGCTTCGGCGTGCCGGTGCCGCCGGCGAGGAACGTGACCATGCCGATGGGTCCGTGTCGGGCGGTGTAAACGCTTGCGACGGCGGCGATGACGACGCCGACGACGCCGCGACAGCCCGCTCTGCGGGCGCCGGTCACGGAGCCGCTCACCGCGGTCGGCGAAACAATCGGGGGTTACGCATCGACGACCGTCGCCGACTCAGTAACCTTCGGCGGTTTCGCCGAGGTGGAAAGCTATATGTCGTGGAGGCCGGTCGTTGTATCTATGTCGAAACAACGGTCGGACGAACGGGCGACGACGTCGCGGCGGGGGCTGCTGGCGGCGGCCGGTGTCGGGGTGAGCGCGGTCGCCGGCTGCGTTGGGGCGATCGGTGGCGATGGCGGCGACAGCACCGGCGGTGGCGACCGCAGCGACGGCGACGCTCCCGACTCGATGACCGTCTTCCACGCCGGCAGCCTCGCGCCGGCGTTCGGCGCCGCCGAACCGACGTTCGAGGACGAGTACGGCGTCGACGTCACTCGCGAGGCCAAGGGGTCGGTCGCCTCGACGCAGAAGATCACCGAGCAGGGCCGGTCGGCCGACGTTCTCGGCGTCTCCGACTTCCGGCTCATCCGCAACCGGGTGCTGCCGGAGTACGGCGAGTGGTACGCCATCTTCGCGACCAACGCGATGGCCATCCAGTACCGCGAGGACTCCCCCGGCGCCGACGACGTCTCACGGGACAACTGGTGGGAGGTGTTGACCCGCGACGACGTCACCGTCGGCCACTCCGACCCGGCGGTCGACCCCGGAGGCTACCGCGCGGTGATGACCCAGCAGCTCGGGGCCGAACCCTTCGACGGCAACCGGCTGTACGACGACGCCACCTATCGGAAGCTCCGGGAGAACTCCACGATTCCGACGGGAACGGAGACGAACCTGGAGGGACAGCTCGAAAGCGGCGAGCTCGATTACGTGATGTACTACCGCTCCATCGCCGCCACCTCGGGCAAGCCGTACGTCGACCTCCAGCCGGAGGTCGATCTCTCGCGGGCGACCGACGAGTACGCCGCCCACTACGCGACGGCGACCGTCGAGACCGACAGCGGGGAGTTCGTCGGCGCTCCGATCGCCTACGGGGTCACGGTGCCCGGCGTCGCCGAGGCTCCCGAACTGGGTGCGCAGTGGGTCGAGTACTTCGCCACCGACCCCGGCCGGGAGATCCTCCGGAACGAGGGGCTCGAACCGGTCGACCCCGTGGTCGTTCCCGAAACGGGCCGGGACGCGGTGCCCGAGCGGGTGCTGAACGTCGCGAGCGCGCAGTCGTCGCTCGGCCCGCTGGAGCTGTGAGCGTCGTTCCCGACAGGTTCATGAGTCGACCACACCGGAGTCGGGACGATGGCGACTGAGACCGACGGCGCGACGCGGGACCGGGTGGGGGGCGTCCCGCTGGCGGTCGCCTTCGGCGCGGCGCAGGCGGCGGCGTTCGCCGGCGCGTACCTCGGCGGAAGACCGACGCTGTACGTCTACTTCCTGCTCGGAAGCGTCCCCGTCGCGGCGTGGGCGGCCGACGCCGACGCCTTCACCGCCGCGACCGCGACGGTCGGAACCGTGCTGCTCGTCGCCCTCGGCGTTCCACTGGCGATGTTCGTCGCCAGGCAGTCGCCGGCGCTCGTCGTCGAGAAGGCCCTGGACCCGGGCGTCCAGCGGGTGCTCTATCTCGGCGTGTACGGCCCGCTGCTGGCCGCGGTGTTCAGCCTCGTCGTCGGCGTGCCGCTTGCACACCTGCTCGCGGGGGGGTTCGCCGGCCAGGCGGTCGTCGAAAGCGTCGTCGACCTCCCGCTGGTCGTTCCTCACTCCGTCGCCGGCATCGTCGTGCTCTTCGGCTTCGGTCGCGGCGGGGTGTTCCCGTCGCTGTCGGTGCTCGGCTCGATGGCCGGCATGGTGCTCGCGATGACGTTCGTCGCCGCGCCGTACGCCGTCAACGGCGCCCGCGAGGCGTTCGAGGCCATCGACGACCGGCTGGCGTACGCCTCCCGCATCCACGGGGCCAGCCGGTTCGAGACGTTCCGGCGGGTGACCGCGCCGCTGGCGGTCCGGGGGATGGTCACCGGCGGCGTCCTCGCCTGGGCCCGGGCCGTCTCGGAGTTCGGCGCCGTCGCCGTCGTCGCCTACAGCGTCGACTTCTTTTACCCCGTCGCCGGCGAGACGGTCACCGCTCAGCACGCCCCGGTGTTCGTCTATAACACCTACCTCCAGGGCGGGCTGGCCGACAGCGGCGCCGTCGCCTTCCTCCTGCTCACGGTGTCGGCTGCCATCTTCTTGGTCGTGCGCTCGCTCACCGCCGACGGCAGCGTCACGGGTGGGTTGACGTGACCGACCCCGGACTCGCCGCGGATGTGACGGCGCGGTTCACCGCCGACGGGACCGACGCCTTCACCGTCGACGCCGCGGTCGACGTCGCTGACGGCGAGACGCTCGTCGTACTCGGCCCCAGCGGCAGCGGGAAGACGCTCCTGCTGGAGTCCATCGCCGGCTTCCACGACCACGGCGGGGTCGTCGCCGTCGACGGCGAACCCCTCACCGACGCGCCGCCGGAGGAACGGGACTTCGGCTTCGTCTTCCAGGACTACGCCCTGTTCCCGCACATGACCGTCTTCGACAACGTCGCCTACGGGAGCCGCTACCACGACGAGGTTCGCGACCCGGAGCGGCTGCTCGAAGAGCTCGGCGTCGGCGACCTCGCCGGACGGTATCCACCGACGCTGTCCGGCGGCGAGAAACAGCGCGTCGCGCTCGCTCGGGCGCTAACCGTCCGCCCGTCCGTGTTGTTGCTGGACGAACCGCTGGCGGCCCTCGACGTGCCGACCCGGCAGTCACTCCGGGACGACCTCGCCGAGGTGCTCAGAGACGTGACGACGATGTACGTCACCCACAACCGGACGACGGCGCGGGCTCTGGCCGACCGCATCGCCGTGATGAACGACGGGCGGGTCGTGCAGGTCGGCACGCCGGAGGCGGTGTTCGAACGCCCCGCCTCCGCGACGGTCGCGCGGTTCACCGGCGCCAACGTCGTGTCGCTCGCCGAGGCCCCGTCGCTGCGGGCGCCCGGCCTCGCCGGCGACCCAGAGCGAGTCGCCGTCAGACCGGAGGCCGTCGCCGTCGGCGACGGCGCCGGCGACAGCACCGACGAGGACGGCGACAGCGTCCACGCGTCCGCGACCGTCGAAGGCGTGTTCCGCGAGGACGCCGCCTACCGGGTCCGGCTACGCGTCGAGGGGGTCGCCCTCGACGCGTACGTGACCGACCCACCCGCGGCGGGCGACACCGTCACCGTCTCCGTCCCGGTCGACCGGCTCCATCCCTGCTGATTCGAGACGGCGTCTCGGCCCGCGCGGTCGACGTGAGAAGGGGACCTGACGACGGCGCGGAGCGGCGCCTCGCCCGTCAGTACGCGTACTCGGACTCCCGGAGCTGGACGTACCGGCCGCTGCGGTTCCTGAATTTCCGCCACTTGTAATCGAGGACGAGCTTCGTCGCCGACCAGCCGGCGCCGAAGCGACGGTCGAACATCTCGTACCCGTCGGCGCCGTCGAGCATCCGGCGCGCGGTGCGGAAGGCGTCGTCCCAGTCCGCCGGGCCGTACTCGCGCACCATGTCCGCCATGGCGACGTTGCGGGCGACCTCCTCGCCGATGGCGTCCTTCCAGGCGTCGTTGTACCGGGCGAGCTCGCCCGTCGCCGCGAGCTCGCCGGCGATGGCGCCGGTCCGGACCGCGACGTGATCGCCGCCCTCGTGGAACGCCGAGGTCGTTCCCATGGCGCCGCCGGCGACGGCGACGCCGGCCTCGACCGGCGAGTCGATGGGGCGGGTCGACGAGATTGGGTACGTCTCCGTGCCCCCGGACTTGCCGGCGTCCTCGACGACGGGGAAGTCGGAGAGGTCGTACTCCTCGCCCCACTCGCGCTCGATGAGGCGCTCGACGTAGGTGCCGCCGCGGGGGATGGAGTCGTCCTCGGGTCGGAGCAGGTCGTACGACTCGCGGTTCTCGACCGCGTCGATGTCCATGCCGATGGGCATCGTGAGTCCGATCCGACAGACGCGGTTCCGGTTCGGGAACACCCACGGGTAGGCCGTGTGGCCGGGCATCACGCCCCACCAGAACACGATGGCGTTCTCGAACTGCTCGTACACCTCCTCGGGGAACCGACGGTACTCCTGGTAGGCGATGTGGTTGGCCTCCGTTGAGGGCAGGCGCTGGCCCATCGTCTCCTCGCCGGGGAGGAACTCCGAGAGCACCGAGTTGGTGACGGTGCGCTGTGGCCCGTCGGCGAGGACGAGGTGGTCGGCGGCGACATCCTCGCCCTCCGAGAGCTGCACCGTGTGCCGTGGGTCGCCGTGAGTCCGCGTGTCGACGCCGGTGACGGAGACGCCGACGCGGTACTCCGCGCCGGCGGTCTCGGCGCGGTCGCGCAGGAAGTCGTCGAAACGAGCGCGGTGGAAGGTGTAACCGAACTCGTCGTAGGAGGATTCGATGCCGGTGCCGGTGAGCGAACAGGACTCCGTGGGGCCGCGGAACTCCGCGCGGTCGAGGGGTCGCTGGAGGACGCCGTCGGGGAACTCCTCGGGGTGGACGCCCATCAGGTCCACCCAGTAATCGAGGATACCGGCGGCGTCGGTTGAGTCAGGACCGAGCCCGTCGCGGTCGTCCCGGGGCACCCCTTTCTCGACGACGAGGGTTTCGGCGCCCTCCGCCGCGGCCGCGTGGGCGGCCGAACTCCCGGCCGGCCCGCCGCCCACGACGGCAACGTCTACGCGTTCCATACCCCTATCGGGCCGTCGTCAGGGTAATAAACTCACGGTCCGCGACGACCACGGCCCGGTCACCCCAGCGTTCCGCCGACTTCGGCCTCGCCGTCCCACTCCTCCCGGAGCAGGCCGTACATCACCGAGTCGCGGTACTGACCGTCGACGAATCGTTGCTTGCGCAGCCGACCCTCCTCGACGAACCCCAGCGATTCGAGCAAGCCGCGGGAGGCGTCGTTGGCGGCGTAGGCGCCGGCCTCGACCGCCGGCGTGGGCTCGGTGGTGAACGCGAACTCGACGGCGAGGGCGACCGCCTCGCGACCGTACCCCTCGCCGTGGAACGCTGGCACGAGCCAGTAAGCGAGTTCCGGCCGGCGCCAGGTCAGCCCGGACAGCGACACCGCCCCGAGGCGGTCGACGTCGTCGCCGTCGGCGGCTTCGGACCCGGCGTCGTCGCCGTCTCGACAGACGACGAAGTGTGTCTCGTCGCCGTCGTCGTCGGTGAGGGTCTCGAACCACGATTCGACGGCGTCGCCGCTGCGGACCGGATTGCCCATCGGGTACCGTATCTCGGGGTTCGTGAACGCGCGGTGGACGAAGTCGAGGTCCTCGCGTTCGAGCGTCCGCAGCGACAGTCGGTCGCCGGCTTCGACGACGGGGCCTGGCATATGTCGGTACAACCGGACTCGTGGCGTAAGCTTTCTTGCCGTGTGACAATCAATGTCGCATCTCACGCGGACGTGGCGAGGTCGAACGCGCTACCCACTACAGCAGAGTCGACATCGTGACCGACGGAATCCGGACGCGTCGCGGTCGACAGCCAAACCTATCGCGGTCGACGGTCCGATGCGTCGCTGAGGAAGCAGTTACGAAGCTATCCGGTGGGACTGGGATTTGAACCCAGGAGGCGCGAAGCGCCACCTGCTCTCAAGGCAGGCACAATAGGCCACTCTGTCATCCCACCGCGAACCGTGATTCGGATACTGTCGGCAAATGCGTATCGGTTTCGGGCGACCGAGCTAAGCCGCTGGAGCCGTACGTTCTCCCGGATGGAGACAGTCATCGCCGAGCGCGACGAGCTGCTCATGGCCCGCGTCGAAGACGACGGCATGGTGTTCGAGGTCAACTTCGAAACCGTGGAGGCGACCGACGTGACCCTCCGGTTTCGCCGGAACGGCGAGAAGGTCGGCAGCGTCTACAACGACGACGGCACGAACCGCACGATGGCCCGGCTGACGGTCCCGGGCGACGCCGACTTCATCGGCGTCGAGGTGCCGAAGTCGTTCGTCGCCGCCGTGCTGGACGCCGCCGCCGACGCCGACCGACTCGCCGACCCAGAAGCCACCGAGGGGTATCGCCTGCGAGTGCTCGGGGACAACCCCGACGATAACTGAGACGCTCCGGAGTCGAAGCCCGAGCAGACCGGAGTCGCCGAGAAGCGTCGGCGTCAGCGACGCAGCGCTATGCTGTCGTCCTCGGCGACCACGTCGAGGCCGAACTCCCGGACCGTGGTAGTCGTGTGCTCGGGCACGGCCCGGCCGGCCGCGACGCGGGCGTCGAGCACCGTCAGCAGCGAGGCAAGGTCGGCGCCGGTGTCGACGACCTGCTGTCGCGGGAGGAAGTCCACGTCAGTGGCGTCGCCGTCGACGGTCGCCGGCGCGCGTTCGGTTAGCGTCCGCAGCGCCGGCGGGGCGAACGCCTCCGCGAAGTCGACCGGCTCGGCGAAGCCGGCGTAGTACACCCGGCCGTCGCCGCCCGGGCCGAGGACGACTGCCGACGAGCGCTGCTTCATGCCGGCAGAATCGAGCGTCGACCGCGTCACCAGCGGCGCGGTCGGCACCGCGACGCCGACCGAGGTCGCCCCTTCCTCGCGGAGCAGGTGGGTGACGGCGTTGCCGACGACCGCCGAGCGCGAGGAACCGACCTGCGGCTCGAAGCGGACGTCGCTCACGTCGTTGACGGCGGTCGCGACCGCGGCGCGCAGTTCGGCCCCGGCGTCGGTGTCGGTGA
This sequence comes from Halolamina sp., assembly GCA_042216705.1. GTDB lineage: Archaea > Halobacteriota > Halobacteria > Halobacteriales > Haloferacaceae > JBDGTQ01. Next base: position 87,494 of record JBDGTQ010000004.1, read on the forward strand.
CGTGCTCGTCCGGCAGATCGTCGTCCGAGCGGACGTTCACCAGCAGGTCCGCGCCGGCGCGGTCGACGGCGGCGACGGTGTCTTTGAGCATCGCCCCGTGTAGCTCGGCGACCTCGGCCTCCGTGAGCGGCGACGACTCGACCAGCGCTGTCCCGACGAGTCCGGGGCGGGGCGGACTCGCGGGCACGACGACGACGGGCATGGTCCGACCTCGGCGCCGGGCGGCCTTGAACGCGCCGTTTCTGACGGCTCCTCGGGGGTCGGTCTCGCCTCACTCCAGAACGACCAGCGGGTCCTCCATGTCGACGGAGTCGCCCTCCTCGACGAGTACCTGCGTCACCTCGCCGCCGCGCTCGGCGACGATGTCGTTTTCCATCTTCATCGCTTCGAGCACGCAGACCACGTCGCCGGCGGCGACCTCCTCGCCCTCGTCGACATCGACCGAGAGGATGGTGCCCTGCATCTCCGCGTTGACCGTCTCGCCGTCGCCGCTGACCTCGACGGCCTCCTCCTCGGTGTCGGCCTCGGGCGGGCGCTCGTGGCCGCCGGTCGTCCCGGCCGGCCCGCCGTCGTTCCCACCGCCGGCGTCGGGCAGGGGAACCTCGGGCGCGCCCCGCTCTTCGAGTTCGACCTCGAAGCGCTTGCCGTTGACTTCGACGGTGAACTCCCGCTCGGTGACCGCCTCGTCGTCGGCCTCGGAGCCGCCGTCACCGGTCTGTCCCCACTGCTCGACGGCCTCGTCGATGCGGGCAGGGTCGAGCTCCTCGTCGAGGTACTTCGTGGTGTGTTCGCCGTCGCGGAACGTCTCGTCGGTGAGCATCAGCAGGTGGAACGGAACGATGGTGTGGAACCCCTCGATGTCGTACTCCCGGAGCGCCCGCTCAGAACGGACGAGACAGCTCTCGCGGTCCTCGGCGCTGACGATGAGCTTCGCGATCATCGAGTCGTAGTCGCCGCCGACCTCATCGCCCTGACGCACCGCGTCGTCGACGCGGACGCCGATGCCGCCGGCGGGGTCGTACGTCTCGAGCGTCCCGGTGGCCGGCTCGAACTCCTCGGCGGGGTTCTCGGCGTTGATGCGGTACTCGACGGCGTGGCCCTCGATCTCGACGTCGTCCTGTGCGAAGTCCAGCTCCTCGCCGGCGGCGACCCGGAGCTGCCACTTCACCACGTCGATGCCGGTCACCTCCTCGGTGGCGGTGTGTTCGACCTGGATGCGCGTGTTCACTTCCATGAAGTAGAACTCGCCGTCCTCGACGAGGAACTCCACGGTGCCGGCGTTGGTGTAGCCGGCTTCGCTGACGCCGCGGCGGGCGGCCTCGCCGATCTCCGCCCGGAGCTCGGCGTCGAGCGTCGGACTGGGGGCCTCCTCGATGACCTTCTGCTGGCGGCGCTGCAGCGAGCAGTCCCGCTCCCCGAGGTGGCGGACGTTGCCGTGTTCGTCGGCGAGAATCTGCACCTCGATATGTTTGGGCGCTTCGAGGAACTTCTCGACGTACACCGACGCGTTGTCAAAGTACGCCTCGCCCTCCCGCTGTGCGGTTTCGAGCTGTTGTTCGACCTCGTCCTCGCTCTCGACGACCTTCAGCCCGCGCCCGCCGCCGCCGCCCTCGGCCTTGATGGCGACCGGGTAGCCGAACTCCTCGGCGACCTCTCTCACCTCGTCGGCGGACTCGACGGGCTCGGTCGTTCCGGGCACGACCGGCACGTCGGCGGCCTGCATCGCGCTGCGGGCCTCGGTCTTCTCGCCGAGTCGCTCCATCGCGTCGGCCGGCGGGCCGACCCACGTCACCTCGCTGTCCTCAACGAGGGCCGCGAACTCGGCGTTCTCCGCGAGGAAGCCGTATCCGGGGTGGATCGCGTCGGCGTTGGCCTTCCGGGCGGCCTCCAACACGGCCTCCTGGTCGAGGTAGGAGTCGGCAGCCCGGGCGGGGCCGACGTTGTACGCTTCGTCGGCGTAGCGGACATGACCGGCGTGCTTGTCGGCGTCGGAGTACACCGCGACCGTCCGGACGCCGAGCTCCTCGCAGGCGCGCATCACCCGAACCGCGATCTCGCCTCGGTTCGCGACGAGAACCTTGTTGAACATTCTTGGCGTCGGCTACTCGGATACGCCACCTCATTCTGTCGGTTCCGGTCGACGCCGCGCGGTCGATTTACTCGGAATCGAGTTTCGTCTGGGCGTTCGGGCGGGGGACCGACGGAGCCAAGACCGTCGCCGGCGTTCGACAGTCCGTGGGAACGGTCGCACACGTCCACGTCGCCACCGACGCCGAGGCGCCGATGGCGGCCCGGGAGACGGTCCGCGCGGTCGCCGGCGAGGGGCTAGAAGGGGACCGCTACTTCGCCGACAGCGGCTCCTTCTCTGAAGGGTCGCGACCGGCGGCCGATCTCACGCTCGTCGGCGCCGCGGTACTCGACCGGGTCGCTGAGCGCTACGACGTCGACCTCGCGCCCGGCGTTCACCGCCGGAACGTGACCGTTCGGGGAGTGGCGGTCGACGACCACGTCGGCCGTCGACTCCGCCTCGGCGAGGCGGTGGTTCGGGCGACGAGCCGGATGACGCCGTGTACGTACCTCGAACGAGAACTGGCCGCCCGCGGCGTCGCCGACCCGTCGGTGCCCCGCGGTGGCGTCCGCTGTCGCATCGAGCGCGGCGGCGAAATCGCGGTCGGCGACGACGCGACCGTCATCAGATGACGGTCAGAAGCGGTCGGCCCGAGCCGCCGCCGTCCAGGGGTCGGTCGGCGCCCCATCGGGCAGGCGGACATCCCTGCTCGCGAGCCGGTCGACGCGGCCAGCGAACGTCCACTTCTCGCCGTCCCAAGTCGGCGCCGACGACGCCGCTGCCGCTGCCGCGGCGGCGGCCTCCTGGTCTCGGAGGTGTGCCCCGACCGCCGCGAGGATGGCCGCCGCCTCCGCGGAGTCGGCGTCCTCAGGCAGGTCGAGGCGACTCGCCAGGTCGACCGGCTCGCCGGCGGTCTCAGCTTCGGCCTCCGTCTCTGAGTCGTCGCTGTTGACGGCCATCTCAGAGGGGGATGTTGCCGTGTTTCTTGTTCGGAAGCGAGCCGCGCTTGCTCGACAGCATCTCCAGGTCGTCGACGAGTCGCGCACGGGTCTCGGTCGGCTCGATGACGTCGTCGAGGAACCCCTGGTCGGCGGCGGTGTAGGGGTTGGCGAACTCCTCGCGGTACTCCGCGATGAGCTCCTCGCGACGGGCCTGGGTGTCGTCGGCGGCTTCCAGCTCGTCGTCGTAGAGGATGTTCACCGCCCCCTGTGGCCCCATGACGGCGATTTCGGCCGACGGCCAGGCGTAGTTGGCGTCGGCGCCGAGGTGTTTGCTCGCCATCACGTCGTAGGCGCCGCCGTAGGCCTTCCGGGTGATGACCGTCAGCAGCGGGACGGTCGCTTCGGAGTAGGCGTACAGCAGCTTCGCCCCGTGGCGGATGATGCCGTCGTGTTCCTGGTCGGTGCCGGGCATGAACCCGGGCACGTCGACGAACGTGACGACGGGGACGTTGAACGAGTCGCAGGTGCGGACGAACCGGGCGGCCTTCTCGGAGGCCTCGATGTCCAGCGTGCCGGCGTTGACCCGGGGCTGGTTGGCGACGACGCCGACCGACCGCCCGTCGAGGCGGGCGAAGCCGGTGACGACGTTCTTCGCGAAGTTCTCGTGGGTCTCGAAGAACGAACCCTCGTCGACGACGCTGTCGACGACGTCGACGATGTCGTACGGCTTCCGGGGCTCGTCGGGGACGATGGTTTCGAGGGCATCGTCGGCGCGCTTGGGGTCGTCCCACGGCTCGACCCGCGGTGGGTCCTCGACGTTGTTCTGGGGAAGATACGAGAGCAGGCGAGCGATCTTGTCGAGGGCCTCCTCCTCGTCGTCCGTGGCGAAGTGAGCGACCCCGGAGGTCGAGGAGTGGGTGACGGCACCGCCCAGCTCCTCGAAGGTGACCTCCTCGCCGGTGACGGTCTCGATGACGTCCGGGCCGGTGATGAACATGTGGGAGGTGTCCTCCACCATGAACGTGAAGTCGGTCAGCGCCGGGGAGTAGACGGCGCCGCCCGCGCAGGGGCCCATGATGGCCGAAATCTGGGGAATCACGCCGGAGGCCTCCGTGTTGCGCCGGAAGATCTCGCCGAACCCGCCCAGCGACTTCACGCCTTCCTGAATCCGGGCGCCGGCGGAGTCGTTGAGCCCGACGACCGGCGCGCCGACCTCGACGGCCTTGTCCATCAGCTTGCACACCTTCTCGGCGAACACCTCGCCCAGCGAGCCGCCGAAGACGGTGAAGTCGTGGGCGAAGACGAACACCGTTCGGCCGTTGACCTCGCCGTAGCCGGTGACGACGCCGTCGCCGTACAGCTGCTGTTCCTCCATGCCGAACTTGTGCGTTCGGTGGGTGCGGAACTGGTCCAGCTCGTTGAACGTGCCGTCGTCGAGGAAGTAGTCGATCCGCTCGCGAGCGGTCATCTTCCCCTTGTCGTGCTGAGATTGGATGCGGTCCTCGCCGCCGCCGTTCTCAGCCTCGGCGCGTCGCTCGCGCAGCTCCTCGATGCGGTCGTCCATCGTCACGCGCGACCTCCCTGGCTCATTAGTTGACGGGACAGGTGATGTGCGGAAAAGCGTTCCGAGACTGGCTGCAGGGGGGTTCGTCGCGCGTCGAACTCTCGGGCGACGACCGCGCCCGCTCGACGCGGCGCTCGACCGAAGAGAACCGCGACACCACCCAGATTTAACCGTCGCCAGCGACAATAACCGACGATGTCACGGAGTACCCAGTCTCCTGATCGAGAAATTCTCCGGCTGTGAGGCCGACCGCTCGGTCACGACCGACGGAGAGCGACTCGTTTTGCACGTCGACGGCGAATCGCACGCACTCGACCGCGAGACAGCGGCGGCGCTGCGCGACGACCTCGGCGCCGCGCTGACCCGCCGGCAGGAGTTCTTCCGCACCGCCTGCGAACACCGAGAGGACGGCAGCTACGTCGTCGAGCGTCGCGGCGCGGAGTCGACCGGCCACCGCAAGGTGTTCGACTCTCTGACGGCGCTGGAGCGGCTGTACGCTCGCCTCCCGGCGGAGTTCACCGCCGACGACGTCGGCCGCACGGGACTGACCGGCGGTCGCCGACACATGCTCCTGCGCCACCTCGCGGAGCATCCGCGGTTCGACTGCGAACTGGTGTCGCGCCAGCCGCTGACGGTCCGAAAGACCGTCGCGGCGAGCGACGACCCGAGGGACGCGGACTCCGCGCCCGCGGAGCACTCCTCGACCTCGGAGGGCGACGGCGTCGCGTCGGTGGACTGACCGCCGACGGCGGCGGTCGCGCCGCGACGCTCGCGGGTCACCGCTGCGTCAACCCTTTTGTCGCCCCGCGACAGGAGAACGCGTATGACGTTCTCCATCGTCGCACACGACCCCGAGCAGGACGCGGTCGGCGTGGCCGTTCAGTCGAAGTTCGTCAGCGTCGGCTCGGTCGTCCCGTTCGCGGCGGCCGACGCCGGCGCCGTCGCGACCCAGAGCTTCGCCAACGTCGCGTACGGACCGGACGGACTCGACCGCCTCCGCGACGGCCACTCCGCGGCGGAGGTCGTCACGGAACTGACCGACGGCGACGACGAGGCGGCCCGCCGCCAGATCGGCGTCGTCGGCGCCGACGGGTCGGTCGCGGCGTTCACCGGCGAGGAGTGTTTCGACGTCGCCGGCGACGTCCAGGGCGACCGCTACACCGTCCAAGGGAACATCCTGGAGAACCGCGAGACGCTGACGGCGATGGCCGACGCCTTCGAGGAGGAAAACGGCGGACTCCCGGAGCGACTCATCGCGGCGCTGTACGCGGGCGACGAGACCGGCGGCGACTCTCGGGGCAAGCAGTCCGCGGCGCTGTACGTCGTCAAACCCGACGGGGGGTACGACGGCGGCAACGACCGCTGGATAGACGTCCGCGCCGACGACCACGGCGAGCCCATCGCGGAGCTCGAACGGGTGTTCAAGCTGTACGACGTGACGCTGCTCGAACGGGCGCCGCCGGAGACGACCCGGGAGCTCGACGGTCACGCTGCCACGGCGGTCACGGAGACGCTGGCCGACCTCGGCTTCTACGACGAGGAGTCGACGACCGACTTCGGCGAGGCCGAGCGGGAGGCCCTGGAGTCGTTCAGAGGCATGAACAACTTCGAGAACCACTCGCTGGCCGTCATCGAGGACGCCCTGGCCCGCGGCTGGGCGGCGGCCGAGGGCGACGGCGAAGCGCGGCTGGTCGACGCCATCTGGCACGGGCTCTCGCGGCTGGACCGAGAGTGACGGCCTGGGACCCGAGGGCTTTCGTCGCTGTCGGCACAACGACGGTGCATGCGTGACGAGCAGGAAATCCGCGAGCAGTACGAGTTCCTCGCCGAGCAGCTCGACAGCGAGGAGATGAGCCACGAGGAGATACGTCGAATGTTTACCTACTACAAGCGCGCCATCGGCTGGGTGTTGGAGGAAGAACACATCTGACCCCGCACGGCGCGGGGGTCGTGGCCGTCCGGTAGGTTTAATCCGACTCAATCAGAAACCTCTGATGGCGCTTCGTCTGGAGGGCCGAAGCGTCAGCGGGGACCATTTCAGGGCGGCGGGCGCTCCCGCCTTTTCTGCGGGGGCGCCTCGTCTTCCTTTCGTCGGAACTTCGACAGCGACGACGCAAACCACAGTCACAGCGCGGGTTCTGGGGGCGCTCGAAACGGCAAACCACGAGACGGAACGCCGACGGAAGGGAACCGCTCGACGGGCGGATGTCGACCGCGCAGCCCCCAGCGAACCCTTTCGGAGGCGCCGAGTCATGATACATTATCCACACTTTTGCCGTATTGAACGTCTAACGGATAACGAGCGTTCGCCTTCGGGGTCGACGCATCGTGGGTTCACGCGTGTATTCGGCGGTGTGGACGGAGTACGTGCAAAAAGGCAGTACGTTTATTGTCTCATAGGCGTAAATATATGATCATAGGACAAATGTACGATTTGACCGGCTTTCAACGCGACCTTCTGTACGTCATCGCGGGGCTCGATGACCCACACGGGCTCGCCATCAAGGACGAACTCGAAGAGTACTACGAGAAGGAGATACACCACGGACGGCTCTATCCGAATCTCGACACGCTCGTCGAGAAGGGCCTCGTCGAGAAGGGCCAGCGCGACCGCCGGACGAACTTCTACACGCTGACGCGACGGGGTCGTCGCGAGATCGAGGCCCGTCAGGAGTGGGAAGCCCAGTACGTCGCCGAGGAAGCCTGACTCAGTCGCCGTCGCCGGCGGACTCTTCCGCTGGCTCGGCGCCGGGGTCGACTCCAGCGGCGTCGCCGGTCAACACGCCGGGGTCGACCGCGTACGGCCGTATCGTCTCCGTGTCGACGAGTCGGGGAAGCACCACGCGTCCGAACTGCACCGCGACGACGAGCAGCGTTGGGAGCAGGAAGATGCCGTACCAGCCGAACAGCAGCGGGCCGAGCGTGTACGCGAGCATCACGGCGCCGACGTGGACGCTCCGGCCCGAGACGTACGGCCGGAGCAACAGGTCCGGGATGGTGTCGACGACGACGAGCGACGCCCCGAAGAAGGCTATCACGAACCCGACGCTCGTCGGCGTCGGTCCGGAGACGGCGACCTCGACCCCCATCGAGAGAGCCACCGGGACGTAGACGAGCTTCATGCCGACCACCGGAATCAGGCTGGCGACGCCGGCGACCAACCCCAGCAAGACCGGCGCGGGAATCCGCGTTCCCGCCGGGGCGGCGACGTTCAGCACGGAGTAGACGAACACGCCGATGGCGCCGGCCAGCACCGCGTTGAGGATGTTGCCGAAGAACACGTTGCGGAGGTCGCGGTCGACCGACGTGGCGAACTCGCGGGCGACGCCGGCGTCGTCGCCGAACTGCCGAAGCGCCCACCGCGAGAGCCGGTGGCCGTCTTTGAGCAGGTAAAACGCCAGCGCCAGGATGACGAACAGGTGGACAAGGCCGACCCCGAGGAACGCCACGGTGTCGACCACCGACGACAGCGAGTCGAGCGCGCTCCGCAGTGCCGCCGGGTCCGCGTATCGGAACCAGTCGACGCCAGTGACCGCCTGGGGGTTCCGAACCACGGTCAGCAGCGCCGGGTCGACGCCGACGGCAGCGGGATTAAATCCTTCCACGGCGCGCGTGAGCCGCTGGAGCGCGACGAGGACGGCGTAGGTCACCAGCGACAGCGCCGGCACCGTCAGCACGACCAGCGAGACGGCGGCAGCGACGCTCGGGCGGCGGAACCGGCGTCGCACGCGGCGATACACCGGCCGCGTGGCGTAGTACGCGAACAGGCCGAAGACGAACGTTCCCACGAAGGAGTAGAGGACGAACGCCACCGCGGCGCCGACCGCGAGGCCGGCCGCCCACCACCCGAATCGGCCGCGGTCGGGATTCATGTGCCCAGAAGCGAGAGACACCGGCAAAAACGTGTCGCGCTCGGCGGCCGACGGCGCCGCGTCCGCCCATCGGCCTTTTATCCTGCCGGGTTGAATCGCCGATTCCATGCCCGTCGGTCAGGTCGACGCCGTCGTCGGCGCCCCCCTTTCGGAGCCGGTGGTCCGGCTCGCGCTGGCGGCGGCGCTGGGCCTGTTCCTCGGCCTGGAGCGGGAGTGGTCCCAGAAGTCCGCCGGCATCCGGACGTTCTCGCTCATCAGCCTGCTCGGCGCGCTGTTCACCATCGTCGCTCTCGACAGCCACTACGGCGGTCACCTGCTGGTCGCCGGCGCCGTGCTGGTCATCGCCCAGGGCGTGTTGCTGGCGGTGCGCGGGCTCCGCGAGACGGAGTCGCTGCGGCTGACGACCGGCGTCTCGATGCTCGTCGCCTACGGCGTCGGCGTCCTCGCGGCGGCGGGATTCGTCCTCGAAGGGGTCACCGTCGCCGTCGTCTCCTCGTCGCTGCTCGTGTTGAAGCGGGAGCTCCACTCCTTCGCCGGCGGGCTCTCCCGGACCGAACTCCGATCGGCGACCGAGTTCGCCATCCTCGCGTTCGTCGTCTACCCGCTGTTGCCTGCGGAGGACGTGACGCTGTTCGGCGTCGGCTTCCCGCCCCGGGTCGCCTGGCTGATGGTCGTCACCGTCGCCGGCATCGGCATCGCCAACTACGCGCTCGTTCGGACCTACGGCGGCCGCGGCATCGCCGTCACCGGCTTCTTCGGCGGGCTCGCGTCGTCGACGGCGGTCGTCGGGACGATGCTCGACCACGTCAACCAGCACCCCTCGGCGTCGTCGTACGCCGTCGCCGCAGTATTGTTGGCCGACGCCGCGATGGCGCTTCGCAACCTCGTCATCGTGCTGGCGTTCACGACGACCGGCGGGGCCGAGCCCCTCGTCGACATCGTCGCGCCGCTGGGCGTGGTCGTCCTCGGCAGCGTCGCCATCGCGGCCGTCACCGCCGACTGGCGAGAGGACGTCGAGATGGAGCTGGAATCGCCGTTCTCGCTGCGGAACGCGCTGGCGTTCGGCACGGTGTTCCTGCTCATCCTCGTCGTCACCGCCTTCGCACAGGCCCACTACGGGACGGCCGGACTGTACGTGTCGGCGCTGCTGTCGGGGTTGGTGTCCTCCTCGGGGGCGACGACTTCCGCCGTCCTGCTGTACATCGGCGGCGGCATCGACGGCCCGGGAACGGTCGTGGCCGTCCTGTTGGCGACGGCCTCCTCGGTCGTCGTCAAGGCCGGGTTGGCGACGGCCGGCCCATCGACGTTCTCTCGCCGGGTCGCCGCCTGGTCGGCCGTCATCATCGCCGGTGCCGGCGCGGGCATCGCCGCCGTCGCGGTCGCGATGTGACCCGTCGGCCCGCCGTCGTCCGCCGGGCAACGATTGCGCCATCCACAACCACCGGCATTAATATTCGGTCCGTCTAACCCGCGGTATGGACCGACACACGGCGGAGCCGACGGTGACCGACCTCCCTGGCGAGCGTGCCCGCGAGTGGGTCGACTACCACCGCGACAACGCGGCCAAGAGCACCTACGTCTACGACTTCGTCTGGGACATCACCGAGGACGCCGAGGGGCCGTTCTGTACGGACGCCGACGGCAACGTGTTGCTCGATTTCACCAGCCACGTCGCCGCCGCTCCGCTGGGGTACAACAACCCGAAAATCGCCGACGAGCTCGCGGCGTTCGACCTCCCGGACCCCTCGAAGATCGCCGGCCAGGATTTCTACGTCTCCGGCGGCGGTCGCCCGGGCGAGGAGGACGTCCCCGGCCCGGCCACGCTGATGGACCGCCTCACCGACGTCACCGACCACTACGACATGGACACGGTGTTCCTCAGCAACTCCGGGGCCGAAGCGGTCGAGAACGCCATCAAAATCGCCTACGACGACGCCGACGGCGGCAAGTACGGGATCACCTTCGACGGCGCCTTCCACGGGCGCACGCTCGGCGCGCTCTCGCTCAACCGCTCGAAGTCCGTCTACCGGCGCGACTTCCCGGAGCTTCCGGGGGTCCACGACGTGCCGTTCTGCGACGACCGGGGCTGCTCGCCGGCGAGTTGCTCCTGTGGCTTCTTCCCTGGCCCCGAGAACGACGGCGACTCTCTGCTCCGCCGGAAGCTCGACCCCGACATCGGCCACGTCGATCCCCAGGAGGTCAGCTACCTCATCATGGAGCCGATTCAGGGCGAGGGCGGCTACCGCTTCCCTTCGGAGTCGTTCATGACGGAGGTGGCCGACCTCGCGGCGACTCACGACATCACCCTCGTCGCCGACGAGATTCAGGCCGGCATGGGTCGCACCGGGGAATGGTGGGGCGCCGACAACTACCCCATCGAGCCGGACGTCATCACCGCCGCCAAGGGGCTGCGCGTCGGCGCCACCATCGCCAACAAGGAGGTGTTCCCCGACGAGAAGGCCCGCCTCTCCTCGACGTGGGGCGCCGGCGACATCGTCAGTTCGCTGCAGGGGGTACTCACCCTCGACGCGATCGAGGAGTACGACCTCCTCGACAACGCCGTCACGCGCGGCCGGCAGTTCATGGAGACGGTTCGCGACGCCGACCTCGACGGCGTCGTCGACGTCCGCGGGAAGGGGCTGATGCTCGCCGTCGAGTTCGCGGACGCGGACCTCCGCGACGACGTGGTCGAGGCCTGCCTCCAGCGGGGGCTGCTCACGCTGTCCTGTGGCCACGCTGTGGTCCGATTCCTCCCGCCGATGGACGTGACCGGGCGGGAAATAGCGATGGGGGCGTCGCTCCTCTGTGACGCCGTGCGCGACGTGAACTGACGCCGCCGGCCGGTCGTCGATGGCGACGTGGTGCATACGTGCGCCGTCGTCGCGGCGGCTCAAAAGGCTTAGAACTGGTAGCGTCGGTCGTCGTCGTCGCCAAGGCCGCCGACGCCGGCGCTCCCGCCGGTCATCTCGTCGTAGGTCATCCCCGAGAGGTACTCGTCGTAGGACACGTCGTACCCCTGTCGGAGGTGGAAGTCCAGGTCGCCGGTGTCGACGGTCGAGCGGAACAGGGCGTGAACCCCGCGGCGGACCAGTTCCTCGGGGTCGCCGTCGAACGCCGCCAACAACAGCGCGAGTTCGTTTCGCGTCTCGCGGTCGAGACCGAGCGCGAGTTCGTCGCCGAGGTCGCCGTAGGCGTCGGTCACGTCGTCGTCGAGGTCGTCGAGACTCATGTCGTATCGGTCGCTCGGAGGGTGGAAACGGCTTTCGCTCCCGAGACAGCTCAAAGCGCCGCGCCGCAGACCCGACAGTGGTCGCGCTCGCCGTCGTTGTCGACGCCACAGTGGTGACAGGTCGTCGCCGCCTCGTCTCCGACGTCTTTGAAATCGACGCGGATGGCGGCGCCGGCGAGACCGACGACGACGACCGCGAGCACGCCGCCGAGAGACCCTGCGGAGGTGTGTGCGATGGCGACGAGCGGGACGCCGACGATGCCGACGACGGCACCGAGAATGACTGGGCGGCTCACGATTCAACTTCCGCCGGCAACGAAACTAAGAGTTCGGGCTCGGCGGCGACCGTCACGGCTAACCGGGCCGCCGCCGTTGACGAACGCATGTCCGACGACGCCGCCCGCGACGACGCCGGGGCGGACGCGACCGGCGGGGCGGGTGTCGACAGCGACGACGCCGTCGTTGACGGCACCGCCGGCGCCGACGACGGCACCGACCACGGCTCACCGACCTCGGACGACCTCGCGGCGTCGCCGGCGGCGGCGCTCCCTGACGATGTCGAAGCAGTCCGGACGGCGCTCGTCGAGTGGTACGAGGCCGACCACCGCGCGTTCCCCTGGCGCCGGACGGACGACCCCTACGAGATCCTCGTTTCGGAGGTCATGAGCCAGCAGACCCAACTTGGCCGCGTGGTCGACGCCTGGGAGGCGTTCACCGACCGCTGGCCGACGACCGCGGCGCTTGCCGGCGCCGACCGCGCGGCGGTCGTCGCGTTCTGGACCGACCACTCGCTGGGGTACAACAACCGCGCGAAGTACCTCCACGAGGCGGCGACGCAGGTCGAGGAGGAGTTCGACGGCGAATTCCCCCGCGACCCGGAGGGCCTCTCGGAGCTGATGGGAGTCGGTCCTTACACGGCGAACGCGGTCGCCTCCTTCGCGTTCAACAACGGCGACGCGGTGGTCGACACGAACGTGAAACGGGTGCTGTACCGCGCCTTCGGGGTCCCGGATGAGGACGACGCCTTCGAAGCCGTCGCCGGCGAGCTCATGCCTGCCGGGGAGTCCCGCGTCTGGAACAACGCCGTCATGGAACTCGGCGGCGTCGCCTGCGAGAGCACGCCGAAATGCGACGAGGCGGGCTGCCCGTGGCGCGGGTGGTGTCACGCGTACCAGACGGGCGATTTCACCGCGCCGGACGTGCCCAAACAGCCCGCCTTCGAGGGGTCGCGCCGGCAGTTCCGCGGTCGAGTCGTCCGCGTGCTCGGGGAGTTCGACGAACTCCCGCTGTCGAAGCTCGGTCCACGGGTCCGGGTCGACTACGGCGGCGACCACGGCACCGAGTGGCTCCGCGGCCTGGTGAACGACCTCGCCGACGACGGGCTCGTCGCCGTCGACGACGGTAGCGACGAGCCGACCGTCCGACTGCGGGAGTGAGTCTCCGGCGCCTCCGGTTTCGGTTCCGGTACCTCTCCGCACCCGCCCGGCGTCTCAGGCCGAGGCAATGCCCGCGTCCACGCCGTCGCACTCACATTCGACGGCGATATCTCGGTCAGTGAACTGCGCACGTCCGCCTGCGGTGCGAACATCGTTCGGTACAGCCCCCCGTCGTCTGTCGAAGGTCAAAAGCGCCCGGAAGCGACTCGAACGAGCGGTGCCCGTCGCCCGCGCCGCGGTTTCGAGTCAGCCATATTTCAGGTAGCCACAAAATATTAAATTTTGACGTGGCGAATAAATCTGGGCACGAAGAACGCGCCCTGATACCAATGAAAAACGAACTTCCCCGCAGGAGAGTCCTCCAGTTCGCAGGCTTGGCCGTCGGTGCCAGCGCGGTACCAACCACCGCTCGCGGCGCGACCGCCTGGACGAGACGCGACACGCCCACGGCACAGAAGCTCTGGGACGTGAGCTACGCGTTCGACGGCGCCTACGCCGTCGGCGACGAAGGGTGCGTGCTAGAGCGCGACGGCGACTGGCGCGTGGTCACCGACGACGGGCCGTCAGGGAACGGTGAGAACCTCTACGGCTCCGGCGCGACCGACGACGGCCGGCGGCTCTGGGTCGTCGGCAACTCCGGCGCCCTCGGCGAGTACGACGCGACCACCGGCGAGTTCCTCGGCAGCGGCAGCCGGGACTTCTCGGAGCCCGAGGATTACACCGGCAACTTCACCGACATCGTCGCGACCGGCGACGCCGGCGACGCCAACCTCTACGTCACCGACGACTCCGGTTACGTCCACTACTCCTTCGACAACGGCGAGTCGTGGGCGTACACCACGCCGGGCAGCGGCTCGACGATTCCCGCGATCAGCTTCCACGACGACCGGGACGGTCACTGCGCGGACACCAATCAGAGCGTGTTCGACACCGACGACGGAGAGAACTGGGTGAAAATCGGCGTCGAGAACCGCGACGAGAACTTCTACGGCGTCGACTCCAACGGCGAGAACAACGTCTGGGTCGCCGGCGGTCGGGGGCTCGTCCTCTTCTACGACGGGTCGTGGTCGGCGGCCGACCTCGGCGACGTACGGCTCCGGGACATCCGCGTTTCGACGGACACGACCGACGGACTGACCGTCGGCTTCGGCGGTCGGGCGTTCAGGCGCAGCGGCGGCACCTGGGTCGAAGAGGAGAGCTCGACCGACGAGAACCTGGAAGGCGTCGTCCGCGGCGACCCGGACGCGTTCGACTTCCAACCCACCGTGAGCGAGACGCCGGACATCGCCGTTGGCGCCGGCGGCACCATCATCGAACACCAGTGAGGCGCCCTCGACGAGACCGGCAGAGCGTTTCGACGCCACCCTGTCACTGAGGCAGTCGACCGGACCGGCCTCTCCGGGGCGCCCGCGGTGGGCTACAGTTCGACGCCAAGCCCGTCACGGGCGACCTCGACCTCGCCGTCGAACCCCGCCGCCCGGACGGACTCGACCAGCTCCGTCTCGTGGCCGTCGGTGTGCGGGTAGCGGTGCGTGAGATACAGTCGGCTGACGTCGCAGTCGGCCAGCACTTCGCCGAGCTGCGTCGGCGTCGGGTGGTTGTCCACGTCGACGCTGTCGGGAAACGAACAGTCGTGGGCGAGGACGCTCGCGCCGTCGGCGAAGCGAGCCATCCCGGGAAACGCCTCGCTGTCGCCGCTGAAGACGAAATCGCCGGAGCCCCTGCTCTCATCTGCGTCGCCGTCGCCGGCGAAGCGGTACGCCAGACAGGGCATCGAGTGTCGCGTCTCTCGGGAACGCACGTCGAAGCCGGCGACCTCGAACGACGCGTCGGCCGGGACCTCACGGACGCGCAGTTCGACCCGGCCGTCGAGGTAGTCGTGAACGGCGAGCAGACCGTCGACCAGTTCCTTCGTCCCGCTCGGACCGAGGACCTCCAGATGCTCTTCGCCGGCCAGCCACCGCGCCTTCAACAGCGGGAGCAGGTCGGCGACGTGGTCGAGGTGATGGTGGGTGAGGAGGACGGTGCCGACGCCCTCGTAGCCGGCGTCGGTGCGCGACAGCCGCTGGAGGACGCCGGCGCCGCAGTCGACGAGCAGCCGTCGGTCGTCGCGTTCCAGCAGGAGTCCGGTCTGGACGCGGTCGCCGGCGGGCATCGCGCTGCCGGTCCCGAGAAAGGTGACGCGCATACCCGGCGCTGTGGGCGGCGGTCGGAAAGACGTTCGGATGCGAGCGGGCCCGTCGTCCGTGCTACCCCTACCCAAACACTCATGACCGCGGGTAGCAGAGAGCGAGGCAATGTTTCGCGCCACCATCTATCTCGACATGGCGACCGACTGCGTTCTCAGTCGGGTGACCGGCGGCCTGGACCGGACGTTTCGGGTCACCCAGGAGGAGGTCATCGACGACGAACACATCACCTTCGTCGTCGAGGCGGCGGACCACGCAGCGGAGTTCCAGGAGACGTTCGAGGCGTCGCCGGCGGTCTCCGAGGTCGAGCGCGTCGACGGCGACCGGCTGCTGTTGACGAAACGCTCCTGTGGGGCTCTCCCGGTGATCCGCGCCAACCACGGCATGCTGGAGGGCTGGGACCGAATCAACGGCGACCAGCGCGTGTTCGACGTCGTGGTGTACCGGCGGAGCGACCTGCGAGCCATCGTCTCGGAGCTGCGGGAACTCGGCACCGTCAGACTCGGCCGGCTCACGCCGTATCGCGGCGCCGAGACGCTGCTGTCGGACCGACAGTCCGAGGTCGTCCGGACCGCGCTGGAACGGGGGTACTTCGACTGGCCGCGAGAGACCGACGCGGAGACGTTGGCCGCCGACCTCGGCATCGCGCACTCGACGTTCCTCGAACACCTCCGAAAGGCGGAGGCGGCGCTGCTCGACGACGCGCTCAGCCGGGGGGACACGGCCAGCGACACCGCGCCGGGCGAGCGCGAGTTCATGCTGGGGCGGTCCGCGGCCGACGGCGACTGACTGCCCCCGAACCTAAAAAGAGCCGACGAGTGTAGGCGACCGAGTATTCTGTCACGCGGTGCGTCGTACGTTCGCATGAACCGTGGACTATCCAGTCGACGACGCTTCCTGACGGCCGCTGGGGCGGCCGCGACGGTCGGCGTCGCCGGCTGCACGGGCGGTGGCGGTGGCACGAGCACGATTCAATACCTCTCGGACAGAGGGGACTCGAAGGAGGTCATCGACGAGATAATCGCCGAGTTCGAGGCCCAGTCCGACTACACGGTCGAGGTCACGTACACCTCGAAGGGCACCTCGACCGACCAGCAGCTCCAGAAGATGCAGGCGGCGGACAACCCGCCGGACATCGTCTTCGACACGGCGTCGGACGCCTACCGCTACCAGCGCGACGGCAACGCGGCGCAGGTGAGCGACACCGTGCAGGGCAGCGGGCTTCCGGACCCGGTGAACGTCGACGGCGACTCGTACTTCGCGGCGACGATGGTCGAGCCGCTGCTGGGGTGGTACCGGTCTGACCTCTACGACACCGAGCCCGAGAGCTGGGCGACGTGGCGCTCGGAGGCCGCCCGAATCAGCGAGGAGACCGACCTCCACGGCTACACCGTCCAGTCCGGACAGACGAACAACGCCGACACCCAGATGACGCAGTACCTCTGGCAGAACGACGTCGACATCTACAGCGGGACGGTCGGCGACATCGAGGTGACCATCGACGACGACGCCAACCGACAGGCGGCCGTCGAGACCTACGAGTGGGTCGAGCAGATGGCCCAGCACTCGCCCAACGGCTCCGGCTGGGAGTGGGGCGACGGCATCGGCGCGCTCCAGCAGGAGAACACGGCGGCGCTCATGAGCGTCGGCGGGCTCCCGGTGTTGACGATTCGGGAGAACCGTCCGGACCTCGTCGAGAACCTCTCGCCGACCGCCTTCCCCGTGCCCGAGGGGAAGTCGCAGGACCAGTGGTGGGCGTACATGGAGGGGCACGTCGTCTGGAGCGGCGGCGACAACACCGAGGGCGCACGGGAGTTCGTCGACTTCTTCAGCCGGTCGGAGCGGTTCCTCGACTTCGTGCTCTCGGCGCCGCTGTTCCAGTTCCCGCCGACCCGGGAGGGTCTCGACAGCGACGCGGTGAAGGAGAACGAGATCATCCAGGAACACCAGGACGTCATGGACCTGATTCGGAACAACTGGGACGCCTTCACGACGGTGTTGGCCACCGGCGACGACGGCGCGGCGAACATCACCGCGTCCAACGCCTACGGCCAGCAGCTGTTCGGGCAGTCGGCCGACCAGCTGCTCGTCGGCGACCGCTCTCCAGAGGAGACCGTCGACTGGGTCGCCGAGCAGCTCCGGGGGCTGTCGGAATGAGCGGCGTCCCGGACTCTCACGCCCCCGACGCCAGATGAGCGTCTCGCTGCCGTCGTCGCCGCTTTCGGCCCTCGGCGAAACCGACGAGCGACGCCTGGTGCTACTGCTCGCGTTCGTGCCGTTCACGCTGTTTTTCCTGTTCGTGTGGCTCGTCCCCATCGCCTACGCGCTCGGGATGAGCCTGTTCGCGAATCCGACCGGCAGCCCGACGTTCGCCGGCGCGTCGAACTACCTCGCCATCCTCACCGGGTCGAAGTTCCTGCTGTTCCTGTGGAACAGCGCCGTCTACGCGGTGTCGACGACGGTGCTGAGCCTGCTGGTCGGACTGGGGCTGGCGCTGGCGGTGAACCAGCGAATCAGAGGCGGGAACCTGCTGCGCACCATGATGATATTCCCGTACCTCCTGCCGACGCTGGTCGTCATCTTCATGTGGAAGTTCGTGCTCGACCCGAACGTCGGCGTCCTCAACCAGTGGCTGCTGAGCGCCGGGCTCGTCGCCGAGCCCGTCGCCTTCTTCTCGACGACGCAGTGGGCGATGGCCTCGGTCGTCGTCAGCAGCGTCTGGAAGTACGGCTCGTTCGCCTTCTTCATCCTGCTCGCGCGACTCCAGGCCATCGACCCCGACCTCTACGAGCGGGCCCGCGTCGAGGGCGCCTCAACGTGGCAGGCGTTCCGTGACATCACCCTCCCGAACCTCCGCGGCGCGATCCTCATCATCCTGCTCGTTCGGGGCATCTGGATGTTCAACAAGTTCGACCTCATCTACCTCTCCACCCGAGGTGGCCCCCTCGACGCGACGACGACGCTGCCGATTCGGGTGTACGAGCTCGCGTTCAACGAGGTGAGCTTCGGCGGTGCGACCGCGCTGGCGGGCGTGATGTTCGCACTGCTCGCCGCGACGGCGACCGTCTACTTCTGGGCGTTCGAGCCCGAACAGGAGGTGGCGACCTGATGGCCGCTCGCGGCGGCGAAGCCGGACGGCTCGTCCCCCAGCGGCTCCAGCGCCGGCTGAAACGCGTCGGCGTCGTCGCGACCGCGCTGCTCGTCGCGGTGTTCGTCACCGTTCCGGTGTACGTGATGGTCGCTATCGCCGTGCAGTCGCCGGCCGAGGTGTTCGCCGGCGGCGACGTGAACCTGCTCGTCCGGTCGCTCAGCCTGGAGAACTTCGCGGTGTTGCTGACGGAGACCAGCACGGTGCGGTACCTCGCGAACAGCCTCGTCGTCACGGCCGGATCGACGGTGCTGTCGACCGCGCTGGCGGTCGCCGCCGGCTACGGGCTCACCCGCTTCGAGTTCAGCGGCAAGACCATCGCCGCGCGGGTGGTGCTGTTCGCGTACATGTTCAGCCCCATCGTGTTGGCGATCCCGCTGTACGTCATCTTCTACTCGCTCGGACTGTTGAACAGCTACTTCGCGCTGACGCTGGCGTTGACGGGGGTCTCCACGCCGTTCACCATCTGGCTCATGTGGCAGTACTTCCAGACGGTGCCGGTGGCGCTGGAGGAGTCGGCGTGGGTCCGGGGCGCCGGTCGGCTCCGCACGCTGTGGGACGTCGTCCTCCCCGTGGCCCGCCCCGGCTACATCTCCGCCGCTATCTTCTCGTTCTCCGTCGCCTGGAACGACTACACGATGGCCCGCGTCGTGATGAGCCGCGACGAGATGTACACGATGACCGTCGGGGCGAGCCTCTTTCTCGACCGCGTCTCCATCGGCTGGGGGGAGACGATGGCGGCGTCGCTGCTGCTGTGTATCCCCCCGTTCATCATCGCCCTGTTCCTACAGAACTACCTGCTGCAGGGGTTCAACGTCGGAGGTCTCGAATAATGGCACGCTCCATTCGACTCGACTCGGTCCGGAAGACGTATCGCGCCGGCGGCGCCGATCACGTCGCCGTCGACGACCTCTCGCTGGAGATTCCGGAGGGGTCGTTCACTACCATCGTCGGCCCCTCCGGCTGTGGGAAGACGACGACGCTGCGGATGATCGCGGGCCTGGAGACGCCGACCAGCGGCCGGATTCGCTTCGGTGACCAGGACGTCACCGAGACGCCGCCCCAGGAGCGCAACGCCGCGATGGTGTTCCAGTCCATCGCGCTGTACCCCCACATGAGCGTCCGCGAGAACATCGGCTACGGCCTGAAAGTCCAGGGGGTTCCCGCGGAGGAGCGGGCCCGCCGCATCGACGACGCCGGGGAAACGCTGCAGATCGCCGACCAACTGGAGAAGATGCCCGCGGAGCTCTCCGGGGGCCAACAGCAGCGGGTCGCCCTCGGTTCGGCGTTCGTCCAGGACCCCGAGGTCCTGCTGTTGGACGAGCCGATGTCCGACCTCGACGCCAAGCTCAAGGCCGAGCTCCGGGTCGAGGTCCAGCGCCTGCATCAGGAACTCGACGCCACCATCGTCTACGTCACTCACGACCAGACGGAGGCGATGACGATGTCTGACTACGTGCTCCTCCTCGAAGAGGGACGGCTCGCGCAGTTCGACCCGCCGGGGACGCTGTTCGACGCTCCGACCTCGGAGTACGTCGCGCGGTTCATCGGCACGCCGTCGACGAACGTACTCCCGGCGACGGTCGAGCGCGGCGGCGACGGCGTGGTCGTCGCCGCCGAGGGGTTCGAACTCCCCGCCGCCGACGCGCTCTCGGCCGGCGACGACGCGACCGTCGGCGTCAGACCGCAGTACCTCTCGCCCGGCGGCGGCCCGAAGGCCTTCGCCATCACGGCGGACGTCGTCGAGCAACTCGGCACCGAGTTCGTCGTCCACGGCACGACCGACGCGGGAACGAGCGTCGACATCGTCTCCGACGCGGTCGACGACGTCGCTCCCGGCGACGGACTCCGCGTCGGCTTCGACCCGGCGGACGCGTTCGTGTTCGGCCCGGACGGAACCACGGTCGACGGCGAAACCGCGAGTGCGACCGGCGCGACCGACGCCGAACCGACGAGGTCGCCATGAGCCACGACGAGCGCGTCACGGCCGACGCCCTCCCGGGCGCCGAGGGCCGTCCGCTCTCGGACGTGACGGTCCTCGAACTCGGTCACATCGTCGCCGGGCCGTTCTGTGCGATGGTGTTGGCCGACCTCGGGGCCGAGGTCATCAAGATCGAACACCCCGGCGGCGGCGACGCGGTGCGTGACTCCTCGCCGGTCGGCAACAGCTCGTTCAACTACGTCAACCGGAACAAGCTCAGCGTCAGCCTCGACCTCAAGTCCGAGCCCGGCGCCGACCTCTTCGATGACCTGCTCGCGGAGGCGGACGTGCTGGTCGAGAACTTCGCCAGCGGCACCGCCGACCGCCTCGGCGTCGGCTCCGAGGAGTGCCGCGCGGTCAACGAGGAGTTGGTGTACTGCTCGGTGAAGGGGTTCAACCCCGGTCCGTACGAGGAGTATCCGGCGCTGGACCCGGTCGCGGAGGCGCTGTCGGGCGTGATGAGCGTCACCGGCCACCCGGGCGAGCCGCCGGTCCGCTCGGGGACCAGCCTCGCGGACATGACCGCGTCGCTGTACGCCGCCGTCTCGGTGCTCGGGGCGCTCCGCCAGCGCGACGCGACCGGCGAGGGCCAACACGTCACCGTCCCGCTGTTCGAGTCGACGGTGTCGCTGATGGGCTACTGGCTGGCGTACGCCCAGGCGTACGACGAGACGCCGGGTCCACTCGGCGCGAGCCACCCGAACTGGGCGCCGTACGACGTCTTCCCCACCGCCGACGACGAGTGGGTGTTCATCGGGCCGTCATCAGAGGCGTCGTGGGGACGACTCTGCGAGGCGCTGTCGGTCGACCTCGACGAGGACGACCGCTTCGCAACGCTGCCGGACCGTCGAGAGAACCGCGAGGCCCTCCGGACGGCGCTCGCGGAGACCACCGCCGAACACGACGCGGACGCGCTCGTCGCGCTGCTCCGAGACGCCGGCGTCCCAGTCGCTCCGGTGAACGACGCCCTCGACGTCGTCGACGACGACCACCTCATCGCGACTGACGCCCTCGGCGAGATCGACGCCACGGAGGGGGCCGAGGGAACGCTCCGGGTGCCGACGTTCCCCGGACGGTCGACGGCGTACGACGTGGTCGAGGCGACGGACCCGCCGGCGCTCGGCGAGGACACCGACGCGGTGCTCGCCGCGCTGGGGTACGACGCCGCCGAGCGCGAGCGCCTCCGCAAGGAGGGGGTGATCTGAGTGCCTGCTGCCGAGACGCCGGACTCGGACGGGGACCGCGAGGTCAGCGTCCTCGACCTGACGCTCCGGGAGGGCCAGCAGCGGCCCGGCGTCAGCTACGACGTCGACGCGAAGGTCGCGGCGGCCGGCGAGCTCGCGGGCCTCGGCGTCGACTTCATTCAGGTCGGATTCCCGGCCGCCGACGACGGGACGGCCGCGGTCTGTGACCGCCTCGACGTCGATGTGGCCACGACCGGCATCGCGCGGGCGCTCCGGAGCGACGTCGAAGCCGCGGTCGCGGCCGGGGTCGACGTCGTCGACCTCTTCGCGCCGACGAGCGAGCGCCACCTCGACGCGGTTCTCGACGCCGACAGGGACGAGATGACGGAATCGGTCCGGGAGGCGGCCGTCCTCGCCCGGGACCACGATGCCCGCGTTCACCTGACGGCGATGGACGGGTTCAGAACGACTCCGGCGGCGCTCGACGAGCTGTTCGAGGCGGTCGACGCCGAGGTGTACACCGTCGCCGACACCGTGGGGCGGCGGACGCCGGCCGGCGTCCGCGAGCGCCTGACGGCGCTGACGACCGACCTCTCGACGGTCGGCGTCCACTTCCACGACGACTTCGGGCTGGCGACGGCGAACGCGCTCTGTGCCGTCCGGGCCGGCGTCGGAAAGGTCGACGCCGCCGTCGCCGGGGTGGGCGAACGGGCCGGCAACGTCGCCACCGAGGAGTTCGTCGCCGCGAGCATCGCCGGCGACGAGCCGGTCGCGACGGGCGTCGCGGCCGAGGCGGTCGTCCCCGCCGCGGAGCGAGCGCTCGACGCCCTCGACGAGTCGGTGTCGCCGTCGAAACCGCTCCTGGGCGCCGAGGCGTTCACGCACGAGTCGGGGCTGCACACAGCCGCGATGCTCGAGGAGCCGGCGACGTTCGAGCCGTTCGCCCCGGAGACGTTCGGCGGCGAGCGCGACCTCCGGTTCGGACCGGACACCGGAGCCGGTGCCGCCCGACGGCTGCTCGAACGAACGGGGACGGAGCCGACCGAGGACCGGGTCACGCGGCTGCTCGACGCGCTCGAGGAGCGCGAGGAGACGGTCGACCTCCCCGAGGCGACCGCGCTGGCGGAGCGACTGGACTGAGGGGTCGCCCGCCGGTCCGTCGCCCGGACACAACCCACAAGCCCCTCCGCCCCGTGGGAACGCGTGATGACTGGACGGGAGCTGCTGGCCGAGACGCTTTCTGATCCGCCGTTCGACCCGGCGACCGTCCCCATCGACGACGGCGACGTGCTCGCTCGGCTCGACCCCGCCACCCGGAGGTGGTGGGTCGAGCAGTTCGGCGCGTACGTCCCCGACAACCGCGGCTTCTTCACACCGCCCCAGCGGGAGGCCATCCCGCTCATTCAGGACGGCGAGAACGCGCTGGTCGCCTCGCCGACGGGGTCGGGAAAGACGCTGGCGTCGTTCACCGCCATCATCGACGAGCTGTTCCGGCGCGAGCGGGCCGACGACGGCCTCGACAACGCGGTGTACTGTCTGTATGTCTCGCCGCTGAAGTCGCTGGCAAACGACATCCACCGCAACCTGGAGCTGCCTCTCGCCGGCATCGCCGACAACCTCGCCGACCGCGGCCACGAGACGGAGGTCCGTCACGCCATCCGCCACGGCGACACCGACGACGCCGAGCGCCGGCGGATGCTGGAGGAGACCCCGCACATCCTCAACACGACGCCGGAGACGCTGGCCATCCTGCTCAACAGCCCGAAGTTCCGCGAGAAGCTGCGGTCGGTCGAGTGGGTCGTCGTCGACGAGATTCACAGCCTCGCGGACAACAAACGCGGCACGCACCTTTCGCTGAGCCTCGAGCGCCTGGAGCGACTCGCCGACGGCTCGCCGACCCGCATCGGCTGCTCGGCGACCGTCGAACCGCTGGACACCATCGGCCAGTTCCTCGTCGGCGGCGACGTGGACGTGACCGTCGACGGCGACGTCGGGGAGGACCGCGACCGCGGCGACGGCGCTGCCGACGACGCCGAAACCGACGACGACCGCACCGCCACCGGGACCACCGCCGATCCGACCGGGCCACCGGAGTGGGAGCCACGGGAGTTCGAGCTGGTCGACACGCGGTTCGTTCGGGACTTCGACCTCGAACTGGAGACGCCGACGGACGACCTGGTGAACACGCCTCGGGAGGTCGTCAACGCGCGGTTCTACGACCGGCTTCAGGAGCTGGTCCAGTCCCACGAGCAGACGCTGGTGTTCACCAACACCCGCTCGGGCGCCGAGCGAGTCCTGCAGAACCTCCGCCAGCACAACGCGGAGTACGACGACGACAACTCCGGCTGTCACCACGGGTCGCTGTCGAAGGAACGCCGCCAGTCAATCGAGGAGGCGCTGAAATCCGGCGAGATGGACGTCGTCACGACCTCGACATCGCTGGAGCTCGGCATCGACATGCCCGAGCTCGACCTCGTCGTCCAGGTCGGCTCGCCGAAGTCCGTCGCCGCCTTGCTCCAGCGGGTCGGCCGCGCCGGCCACCAGCTCGGCGAAACCGTCGAGGGGAGGGTCATCGCGCTCGACCGCGATGAACTCGTCGAGTGTGCGGTGATGCTCCGCAAGGCCGAGGAGGGGTTCGTCGACCGCGTGTTCGTCCCCGAGAACGCGGTGGACGTGGCCGCCCAACAGGTGTACGGCGTCTGCATCGCCGAGATTCGCCCAGAGCGGGAGGTCCGTGAGATTCTGCGGTCGGCGTACCCATACCGCGAGTTCGACGAGGACGACTGGAAGCAGCTCTGTCGATACCTCACGGCCGACTACGACGGGATGGAGGACAAGAACGTGTACGCGAAGGTGTGGCGCGACACCAACGACCCGCCGTCGGGCGAACACCACTACGAGGAGTACGACGTCGGCCGGCCGCTGATGGGCAAGCGCGGTCGGATGGCCAGGGTCATCTACATGACCAACATCGGCACCATCCCGGACTCGTTCACCTGCGACGTGTTCGTCCGCGGCTCCGATGAGTGGGTGGGCAACCTCGACGAGGAGTATCTTGACACCCTGGAGAAAGGCGACGTGTTCGTCCTCGGGGGGAGCAACTTCGAGTACCGCTATCGCCGCGGTTCGAAGGTGTACGTCGACCGCACGAGCCAGCGGCCGACCGTCCCCTCGTGGTTCTCCGAGCGACTGCCGCTTTCGTACGACCTCGGCCGCGAGATACTGCGCTTCCAGGGCGACCTCCTCGAACGGCTCGTCGACGGCGGAGCGCCGGCGGTCCGGGAGTGGCTTCGGGGGTTCCCGCTGGACGAGAACACCGTCCGGGCGCTAACCCGGATGTTCGAGGAGCAGGTCCGCTACGGCGGCGTCGATAGCGTCGCCGCCGCCGACCGGGTCGTCGTCGAGGAGGTCCGCGACCGCGAGGAGTACCGCCGCCACTACCACGTCCACTCGAACTACGGTCGGCGGTTCAACGACGGCCTCTCCCGGCTGGTCGCGTACCGCTGCGCCCAGCGAGCCAACGCCAACGTCCAGGTCGCCGTCGCCGACAACGGGTTCACCGTGTCGATGCCGCTGAACCGCAAGGTCGACGTCGCGGGCGTCGTCGAGTCCATCGCTCCCGGCGAGGTCGAGGACGACCTCCGGGCGGCGCTTGAGGGCACCGACCTCCTCCAGCGGTACTTCCGCATCGACGCGACCCGGGCGCTGATGATACTGAAGCGATACAAGGGGTACGAGAAGTCGGCGGCCGAACAGCAGGTCAGCTCCGAGATGTTGTTGTCGTTCGCCGAGGAGTTAGAGGAGTTCGCCGTGATGGAGGAGACCTACCGCGAAATTCTGGAAGACAAGCTCAACGTCGACGGCATCCGAGAGGTGCTCGCGGCCGTCCAGGCCGGCGAGGTCGACGTCGTCTCGAAGTCCTTCGAGGCGCCGAGCCCGCGGGCCTGGGGACTGGCGACGCTGGCGGCGACCGACGTAGTGCTGGCCGAGGACGAGAGCGCCGTCCTCCAGCAGTTCCACGAGCGCGTGATGGAGGAAATCGACGCCGACGGGGACGCGGTCGCCGAGAGCGTTGACTGACCGGAGAGAGGCGGCTCTCACTCGGCCCATCTAACGACGGTGAGTAGCCGAGGTCACACGAGCAGTGTCTGCAACGCATCGGGCACGACGAGCACGTCGCTGTCGGGCTCGACCGCCGCGGTCACCTCGGGCGCGGGGTTCAGCAGGCACTCCTCGACGGTCTCCGGCGCCGTCGAGTTCGTCACCCACACGTCGTGGTCGCGCAGCGCCCGGGCGAGGACGAACGCGCGCTGAGCGCCCGGTTCGTACCCCTCGCGCATCGTCCGGTACAGCTCGGTCGCGGAGTCGGCGCCGCGCAGTCGCTCGGCGAACCGCTGCTCGCCGGTGCCCCGGCCCGCGCCCTCGGGGAGTCGAGCGGGCACCAGCACGCGGCCGCCCTCGCGGACCGGGTTGCACGCGCCGAGCAGGACGTACGTCGCCGCCCGCGTCGCCTGGTAGAGGTTCGCGTCCTTCGGCGCGCCGACGCCGGCGACGACCGCGTCGTAGGCGCCGGCGTCGACGCCGACCGACAGGGCCTCCCGGGCCGTGGCGGCGAGGTCGGCCACCACCGCTCGCGGGCGGCCGGCGGCGGCGTCGAGGATGCCGGCCGGACCGTGTGTCACGTTGAGGCAGAACGCCGGGCCGGCGAGGTCGCCGGCGCGGGAGAGCGTCTCCCGGAACGGGTTGTCGTCGATTCGGCCCAGGCGGACGCCCTCGCGGGCCAGCATCTCCGGACCGTGGGTGTACCGTATCATCGACTCGTCGCCGGCGCCGACGACGACGGTCTTCGCGCCGCCGGAGAAGCCGGCGTACTGGTGGGGTTCGACCATCCCCGTCGAGAGCACGACGTCGGCGTCGGCGACGGCCTCGTGGACGCGGACCGGCTGGCCGTCGACGCTGCCGACCCGGACGACGCGCTCGGGGTCGTGGTTGACGGCGCGGTCGGCGAACCGGCCGAGGCTGGCCCGCAGTTCCGCCTCGGTCAGCGGGCGGTGCAGGCCGAGCCCGACGACGACCGTGAGCGCGTCGCGGGCGACGGGCAGGCGCTCGGCCAGCGCCGCGAGCAGCCGTCCGTCCGGCGTCGCGCGGGTCACGTCGGTGACGACGACCGTCACCTCGTCGCCGGGGTCGACGACCGCCGAGAGCGCCGGCCCGTGGGGATCGTCGAGCGCGCGCTCGGCGGCTCGACCGGGGTCGACCGCCGCGGCGCCGACGGGGGTCGCTACGTCGACCGTGCAGTCCGGGAGGTCGACGGTGGTGGTGCCCTCGCCCAGCGGCACCGTGGCCGGGGCGTCGGTCGGCTCGGTAGGGGAGGCGACCCCGGCCTCGGCGTCGTCGTCGCGGTCGTCGGTCATATGTCAGCTGTGCTCGTGTTCGTGTCTGTGTTCGTGCTCATTTCCGGGCCCACGTCAGCAGCCGGTCGTAGAACGGCTCCGACGACAGCGCCGCGGCGTCGCCGACGAGCGTGAGCGCCTTCTTCGCCCGGGTGAGCGCGACGTTGACCCGGCGGGTGTCCTCGAAGATGGGGCCGTCGAGGCTGCCGGTGGCGACCGTCGAGACGACGACGACCTCCTCGCTGGAGCCCTGGAAGCGGTCCACCGTGTCGACGGTCACGTCGACCCGGCGCTGAATCTCGGCCACCTGCGCGCGGAACGGGGCGATGACGCCGATGTCGTCGGGGTCGACGCCGGCGGCGACGTAGGCGTCGACGACCTCGGCGACGCGGTCGGCCTCGACCGGGTTGGCGTTGCCCTCCCGCGTCCCGTCGGGGTCGACGAAGTTCACCTCCCCGCGGAGCGCCGAAGGGAGCGCCTCGGGGTCGACGCCGGGCAGATCGCCGACCGACTGGCGCGCCACCGCGGGCGTCGCCGGTCGCAACTGCCCGTCGTAGAACTCCCGGGAGGAGAAGGCCTGGATGGCCTGCGCCATCCGGTACTGGCGGTCGAGCATGACGCTCGCCTCCGGGTGGGCCTCGTGAAGACGCTGGAACAGCGACCGCGAGAGGTCCGCCGTCTCGCCGCCGTCGGCGACGGTCGCGCCGTCGGCGTCTGCCCCCGCGTCCGAATCGGTGTCGGAGTCGGCGGTTTCGTCGGGTCCGGCGTCGGTCCTCGCTCCACCCGCCCCGCCCGCGCCGGCGCTGCGGACGACCGGCGGCAGCTGTTCGTGGTCGCCGACGAGGACGAACCGGTCGGCGAGGTTCGTCGCCGCCAGCGTCGACGGCTCCGTCAGCTGGGAGGCCTCGTCGACGACGGCGACGTCGAAGGCGGACTCCCGGAGTTCGCGGGAGCCACAGGTCGCCGTCGTCGCGGCGACGACGGGCGCCGACCGCAGTTCCGCGGCCCGCTGGCCGGGATCGCCCGCTCGCTCCAGCCGGAGGTCGAGCATGTCCTCGCGGACGCCGGTCTCGGTGCCGACCCGGACGACGTCCTCGAAGCCCTGCTCGCGGAGCGCTTCGAGGGCGTTGTCGACGGCGCGGTTGGTGAACGCCGCCAGCAACACGCGGTCGCCGCGTTCGACCAGCGCCCGGACGAGCCGGGCGATGGTGTACGTCTTGCCCGTCCCCGGCGGCCCGTGGACGAGCGCGAAGTCCTCGGCGGCGACGGCCCGCCGAACCGCCTCGTTCTGGGCGTCGTTGTTGTCGACGTACGTCTCCGCGGCGCGGTCGAGGTCGAACGCCGGCTCCCGCCGACCGAACAGGACGTCTTTGCCGTCGGGGTCGCCCTTGAGCACGGCGTCGTGGAGCGCGGTGAGCATCCGGTCGGCCGACAGCTCGGAGGGGTAGACGTCCAGCCGGCGCAGCGACACCGGCTCGTCGGTGCGGACGACGACGAGGTCGCGGTCCGGAGGCACGTCGTCGGGGTCGAGTTCGTACGCCTCGGGGTCGGCCCGCAGCGCTCGGATGCGGCCGAGTTCGGCGTGACCGCCGATCGGGTCGCCGTCGCTGGCCAGCGCCACGTCGCCCTCCCGGAGCTTCGACACCGCCTCGGTCGGTCGGGTCGCGAGCAGCTCCCAGCGCCCGCCGGCGACCTCCCGGCGGGCGACCGGGTCGAGGTCGACGAGGGCGCGGTCGTCGGCTGCCCGTTCCGCCGGCGACTGCTCCCAGAGCTTGCGGTACTCGGCGTGGACGGCTCGACGCTCGGCCTCGACGGCGCGGTACTGGCGGTCGAAGAACTCCCGCTCGCCTTCGGGGACGGCCTCGCCGATCTGGCCGGCCTTTGACTCTTGATCGAGGCGGCCGGAGACGACCATGCAGGTGTCCTGTTCGAAGCAGCGCCGGCAGTCGGCGTCGGCTTCCTTCCCGGTCGGCACCGAGTAGTCCCACTCGGCGGCCGCGATCTCGTTGCGCTGGCGGACGACGAACTCCAGCAGGCCGCGGCCGACGGAGAACTCCTTGGCCGGCGTGAGGTCGCCGTCGGCCTCGCTGCGGTCGAGAGCGGAGTTCTTCGTGTACAGCAGGGTGCCGGTGTCGACGTCGCGGCCGCGCTCTTCGAGGACGAGCGCGTACGTCGCCGCCTGAATCTTGTCGTGGAACCGCGGCGACGACCGCGTGTTCTTGCCGGTCTTGAGCTCGACCGGCATCCCGCGGCGCAGCGCGTCGGCCCGGCCCTTCACGCCGAACGTCGGCGAGATGAGGGTGTACTCCGAGCGCCAGGCGTCGTCCTCGGTGAGCGTCCCCTGTTCGAGCCACCCCTCGATGGCGGCGGCGTTGCGCCGGACCTCGTCGGCGACCGCCTCGCGGTCGTGACCGAGCAGGCCGAGTTCGAGCCCCGCCTCGGCGACGCGTTCCTCGATGCTCGCCTCCAGGTCTCGCCCGCGGAGCAGGTCGCCGAACACCTCGTGGACGATGGTTCCCTTGATGACCGGGTACGCCAGGGGGACGCTCGACAGCTTGTTGAGATAGTACAGCCGCGGGCACTGCACCCACGAGCGGATGTCGGTCACGTCGACGAGAAAGCCCGGTTCGAGGACGACGTAGCTCTCCTTTCCCGTCGTGTAGCCGACCTCGCCGCCGTAGTCGTCGCGCTCGGCCTCGGTGACGAGCAGCTCCATCCCCGGCCGGGCGTGGTCGGCCGTGTGGGTCCACTTGCCCCACAGCGTCACGGTGACGGGGCCGGCGGGGGCGTCGGCCGGCGCCTCGGGCTCGACCGACAGCTCGACGAGGTCGCGCTCGCCGTAGTCGGTGCTCACCGAGCGCACGTCGCCGACGCCGACGATGCGGCCGCGCAGGTTCACGACCTGTTCTCACAGAGCCGGCGACATAAACGGTGTCGATGCCGGCCTGATTCCGCCGGCGACGGGAGCCCCAGAACCGTCAGCCATATTCTCCCCCGGCCGTTAGGAATGAGCGGACAGATGCGCGTACGGGATTGGGACGACATCGTCGAGGACGTGACCGAGTCGAGCGCAGACGCCGGGGAGTGGCGCGCCGCTGCCGGCGACCGCCGCGGGGGCCTCGGAGAGGACCTCTATCTCGGCCACCCCTCACAGGGCGTCTACCTGCTCAAGACCTACGCCAAGAACCCCCGCGACCTCCGCGGGGTCGGGACCCAGGTCGCCCGCAAGGTCGACGACGGGCTGGAGCCGATGCTGCCGACCGGGGACGACCCCCGCCGGTTCGCGGTTCAGTCTCCGCCCGAAGACGAGGAGGAGGCGAAGACGATGGCTGAGCGGCTCAAGACCACCGTCGAGTCACACGCCGACGCGCCCGAGGGGCCGGACGCCTTCTTCGAGGACATGATGGACGCGCTGGACAGCCCGGCGTTCGGGCCGCTGGCGTACGACTTCGACGACCGCCCCGATGAACTCGACGAACTCTCCGAGGAGTTCGCCGACGCGGAGGCGCTGCTGAACGAGGAGCTCGACGACCTCATCGACGACGACGACGTCGGCCGCGGCTTCGCCTGACCCACGCCGAGGGCAACGCTCTTTATCGGCCGTCGTCGCAGTATCACTCGTGCTCGACCTCGCCGACCTGCGCCCGCGGCTCCGTCGCCCGGAGTACACCGGCCGGAACCGCTGCTGGCCGTGTACGACGGTGAACGTCGCCTTCGTCGTGGGGGTCGCCGCCGGCGCCGTCGCCCTCGGCGTCGTCGGCGTCGCCGTCGCGACCGCGGTCGCGGCGGTCGGCCTCGCGCTGGTCGTCCTCCGGGGGTACGTGGTCCCCGGAACGCCCCGGTTCGCGCCGCGGCTGGTCGCCCCGCTGCCCGTCGACTTCGGCCACGGGTACGACGGCGCGGGCTCTGACGGCATCGCCGTCGACGCCGGCCCGTCCGGTAACGCCGAACGGTCCGGCGACGACCCGAGCGACGGGGGGAGTGCGACGACGGACGACGGACCTGAAGACACCGGCGCGAACGGCGAACACGACGACGCCGGCGACCACGCGGACTCCGACGCGCTCGCGCCGGCCGCGGACCCGGAGGCGCTGCTCGACCGACTTCTCGCCGCCGGCGTGGTCGTCGCCGACGGTGAGGCGCTCGAACTCGCCGCGGACGTGCGGGCCGACTGGGAGGCCGAGATGGCGACGCTGCGCGAACGCGACGACGAAGCGCTGGCCGACACCGTGGCCGAGGCGACGCCGTTCGACGCGACGGTGACGGCGCTCGACGGCTGGTTCGAACTGCACGGCGAGCGCCGAGCGTCGCTGTCGCGGCCGGTGGCCGTCGCCGAGGCGGCCGCCGTCGACGTCCTCACCGACCGGGAGCTGGACGTCGAGACCGCCGCCGCGGCGGCGACGCCGCTGCGGACGTTCGCCGAAGTGTGTCCGGCCTGCGGCGGCGACGTGACGGAGACCACGCTAACGGCTTGCTGCGGCGGTCCGGGAAGCATATACGACTCCCCCGAGACGCCGGTGCTCGCCTGCGAGTCCTGCGAGACGGTGGTCGTCGAGTTCTGAACGCGGCGCCTGGCGTCGGCCGACGGCACTCTCAATCGGCGCCCGGCGGCTCCTCGCGACCGATGCGGATTTCCTGGCTCTCGACGTCCTCCAAGGCGGCGACGAGACCGCCGATCTCGACGCGGCCGTCCGCGGTCGCGACGGTCATCGATGCCACCTCGCCGGAGGGCTCGAAGGAGGTGTCGACGACGCTACCCTCGACGACGATGGTGTCGCCGGTCTCCACGTCGCGCCCGGAGACGGTCGCGTGAAAGTCGCCCGACAGCTCGCGGATGTCCTTCACGGCGCGCCGAATCGAGGCGTACCGCCGGGGGAACGGTCGTTCCTCGCCGGCGACCGACAGCGTCTCGGCGGTCGTCCAGAGGACGGTCCCGAAAAAGCCCGAGACCAGAAAGCCCAGCGCCGAGCGGTTGAAGATGACGCCGTATCGGTCGCGGTCGTCTCGGAGGGCGTCCTGTGTGGCGTACACTGAGTACTCGCCGTCGGCGACGGCCAGCACCGGCGTCGTGATGCCGCGACGCGCCCGCGCGACCGTCGAGACCGCGGCGTAATCGAAGTCGGCCGGGTCGGGCGCGCGGGTGGCCGGCGTCAACAGCAGTTCGACGGCGACGCCGTTCTCGACGGCGGCCGCGAGGTCGTCGTGGAACCGCCGGAGGAGGTCCGGCGTCAGCGACAGCGCGAGCTCGTACTCCGCCTCCGAAATTATCTCCTCGACGTACCGGAGGATGGTCGAGCGTGACTTCACCAGCGAGACGGCCTCGGTGTCCCGGGCCGGCGCGGTGTAGCGGGCCTCCAGCTCGTCGACCATCTCCGTCAGCGACGAGCGCACGTCGCCGAAGGCGTTCTCGGGGTCGACCGCGACGATCTTCATCGGGCGTGATTCCCGAAGCTCGACGAGCCCGCGATCGGACAGCGACCGCACCGTGTCGTACACCCGGGGCTGGGGAATCTCCGTCTTATCGGCGATCTCGCTCGCCGTCAGCTCGCCGTGTTCTAACACCGCCAGATACGCGTCGATCTCGTACTCGCCGAGGTTGAACCGCTCCCCGACGCGCTCCATCGTGACGCGGAGGTCGTCTGCCATGCCTGTTCCCACTCCCCCCGGGGTTAAGGTATTTACCCACAACCGAGTAGCACACGCTTTCGAAACGCCATTTGCCAGCGTCGGTGCGTCGAAGGTCGGTCGTCCGGCAGCGAAGGCTTAATCGGCGGCGGGAGAAACCTGTGTGACGGACTACCATGGCCCTGTACGACCGCATCCTCGTGCCGACCGACGGTTCAGACGGCGTCGAACGGGCGGTCCAGCACGCCGTCGACCTCGCCCGCGACAACGGCGCGACGCTCCACGCGCTGTACGTGGTCAACACGGCCAGCTACGCCGGTCTCCCGATGGAGTCGTCCTGGGAGGGCATCGACGAGATGCTCAGAGACGACGCCGAGGAGGCCGTCGGCATCGTCGAGGCGCTGGCCGACGACTACGACGTGCCGGTCGAGACGGCGATTCTGGAGGGCACCCCCAACCGGGAGATCGTCGAGTACGCCGAGCGCGAGGGCTGTGACCTCGTCGTCATGGGGACTCACGGCCGCGGCGGCATCGACCGGCTCCTGCTGGGGTCGGTAGCAGAGAAGGTCGTTCGCGCCTCGGAGGTGCCCGTCCTGACGATGCGCGTCGTCGGCGAGAACTGACGGAGGACGGAGGCGAGGAGGGGTGAGAGGAAGGTGAGAAGAGGCGTGAGGAGGGCAGCGGAGAGCGGACGACCCGACCGCCACGGCGATCACTCCGCCGGCCGCAGGTGTTCGCAGTCGCCGGCGTGGACGACCTCGCGGCCGTCGTCGGTGGCGACGACCAGCGCGCCGGGAAACGTCACGTCGACGGCGTCGCCCTCGATGATCCCGCCCGGAGTCTCGACGCGGACCCGTCGGCCGAGCGTCAGCGCGTGCTCGCGCCAGGCCGGTAGCACGGCGTCGAGGTCGGCCGTGAGGTCGTGGAACGACTCCAACAGTCGCTGGGTGAAGGCCCGCCGGTCGACATCGCCGGCCTCGTCGGCGAGGCTGGTTGCGCCGGCCGGCAGCGACGCGGCCTCGACGTCGGCGTTGACGCCGACGCCGACGACCAGCCAGGAGACGCGGTCGGCCTCGCCCTCCATCTCGGTGAGAATCCCGGCCAGCTTCCGGCCGCCGCGCTCGGCGTCGGCGTCGGGGACGACCACGTCGTTGGGCCACTTGATGCGCGCGTCGACGCCTGCCTCCCGACAGGCGCGGGTCGTCGCCACCGCGGCGGCGAGGGTGAACGCCGGGACGTGCGCCGGCGGGCGGTCCGGCCGGAGCACCGTCGAGGCGTAGACGCCCCCGGGCGGCGCCGTCCACTCGCGGTCGAGTCGCCCGCGGCCGCCGGTCTGTCGCTCCGCGACGACGACCACCTCGGCCGCGCCGTCGGCGGCCAACTCCCGGGCGCGGTCGTTGGTCGAGGCGAGCGACTCGTGGAACTCGACCTCGTAGGGCGCGTCCAGCCCGAGCGCGAGCGCCCGGCCGCCGAAGGTCGGCACCGTCCGCAGCCGGTACCCCTCGGGCCCGCTCTCGACGCCGAAGCCGGCCTCCCGCAGCGCCTCGACGTGGTTCCACACCGCGGCACGGGAGACGCTCAGTTGCTCGGCCAGCGTCGGCCCGGGGACGGGGTCGTCGGCGGCGGCCAGTGCGGCGAGCAGCTCGTCGCGGGTGTCCGTCACGTCCCGATGTCGGTCGGCCGACGGATTAAATCGTCCGCTCGCGTCGGCCCCGACCCGGAGCCGACGAGACCGAACGACGCTTCCCGCCGCCCACAGCACCCTCCGGGTTCCCGCGGCGAACGGGCGACTTTTCCCGGCGAGCGTCGAACGACAGAGTATGAAGATTCGGGGTCGCCGCGAGTGTCAGGACTGTGGGCGACGCTGGTCGTACTACCGGACCGGCGACGTCGAGTGTCCGGACTGCGGGAGTCTCCGGTCGGTCGGCGTCGACGACCGCACCCGTCACACGGACGGCGCCCCGACGCTCGATCTCTCGCCGTACCGCGACGACGCCCCCGAAAACCTCGGCGCAGTCGCCGCCGACCTGACCGAGGACCTGCGAGCGTACGCCAGGCGCAGGGGGTTCGTCGTCGGCGGCGACCTCCGGGAACCGGACGACCGCTACCTCTGTGCCCGCGAACTCCGGCAGGCGCTGTCGGATCTCGAACGCGGCCACTCCGACCGGGTGGCGGCCGCCGGCGACCGATCGGTCGACGCCGTCGGCGACGGGGGCGCGACCGACCGCTACCTGCTCGCGCTGTTCCGGGTCGCCGACGGCGACGACGCCGCCGACCGCCCCGCCCCGGCGGCCGTCCCGGAGCGGTTCCGTCCCGCTCGCGGACTGGCGTACGCCACCGCCCTCGCCACGCATCGCTCGGAGGCGGCGACGTACCTCGACGACGACCCCGACCCGGCGGTGCGAACGGCACTCGGGCGGTTGCGCGACCGGGTCGCCCGGGTCGAAGCGCTGGACGGCGAGGTGGCGCCGGCGAGGGTCGAGACGCTGGTCCGGGCGGCCAGAGAGCTCACGCGGGCGGCGACCGACGGCGACGAGGCGGCGCTTTCGACCGCACAGGAGCGGCTGTCGGCGCTGGAGTAGTTCGGGGGCGGCGATCATCCCGCGGTTCCGGGGACGCGGTCGGTCCGGAACGACCGTGAGAGAACCCCCAACGGTTTTGAGGGGAGTGGTCGAATCGCCTTCCATGGATCACGCGCTCGCAGTGGTCGGTCCGGACGAGACGACGAAACGACTCGTTCACGAAGCGGGGCAGTTGGCCGCCGGCGTCGACGCCGACCTGACGCTGTTGCACGTCACCAGCGAGACCGAGTACGAAGAGGCTCGCGAGGAGATGGAGAACCTCGTCGGTCTCGACGTCACCTACTCGGTGACGCAGGCGCTGCAGGGCGCCCGGAGCTTCGCCGACGACATCGGTCGGGAGGTGCTCGCCGACATTGACGTCGAGTACGAGACCGCGGGCGCGCTGGGCGACCGCGCCGAGACCATCGTCAGGGAGGCCGAGGACCGCGGCTGCGACTACGTGTTCGTGACCGGCGAGGAGCGCTCGCCGACCGGCAAGGCGCTGTTCGGCGACGAGACCCAGCAGGTCATCCTCAACTTCGAGGGCGTCGTCAGCGTCGTCACCTCCTGAGACCGGCGCCCGGGGTCGGCCCAGCGGCGACCGGTCAGGGCAACTCGACGTCGACGCCGCTGCGGTCCCGAGCGGCTTTCACCGTGTTGTATAGCAGCATCGCCCGGGTCATCGGGCCGACGCCGCCCGGAACCGGAGTGACGGCGGCGGCGACCTCGGCCGCGCTGTCGTACTCGACGTCGCCGACCAGTTCGTACCCCTTTTCGGTGTCGACCTCGACCCGGTTGATGCCGACGTCGACGACGACCGAACCCTCCGAGAGCATCTCCCCGGTGACGAGTTCAGCGACGCCGGCGGCGGCGACGACGATGTCCGCGCGACCGACGTGGGCGGCGAGGTCGTCGGTCCGGGAGTGACAGACCGTCACCGTCGCGTTGCCGGTCGGCGTCTTCTGGAGCAGGAGGTTCGCCAGCGGCTTGCCGACGATGTCCGAGCGGCCGACGACGACGACGTCGGCGCCCTCGGTGTCGACGTCGTAGGCCTCGAACAGCTTCTGAATGCCGTGGGGCGTACAGGGTTTGAACCGCGGGTCGCCGGCGACCAGCCGCCCCACGTTCTCGGGGTGGAAGCCGTCGACGTCCTTCGCAGGGTCGACCCGGGAGAGCACCTCTCGCTCGGGGACGTGGTCAGGAAACGGCTTCTGGACGAGGATGCCGTCGACCGCCGGGTCCTCGTTCAGGTCGTCGATGGCCTCGTACAGGCGCTCGGGGGGCGCGTCGGTGTCGAGTTCGACGTGGTGGCTCTCGATGCCGACCTCCTCGCAGTCGCGCTGTTTCATCGAGACGTACGTCTCGGCGGCGGGGTCGGGGCTCATCAGCACGGTCGCCAGTCCGGGCGTGTGCCCGGCCTCGGTCAGCGTCTCGACCGCCGCAGACACGTCGTCTCTGACGTCCTGGGCGACGGCCTCACCGTCGATAACCTCGGTCATAGTCGGAGGACGACGCGGGCGACACTTGAATCTGCGGATTCGTGTATAGAATCGATAAATCAGGATGCATGATATGCACAAGTATGAATACTAAAGCGTCGGGGAGTCGCCTTCAACGAGTCGACCGTACGCGGCTCTTTGGCGCGTTCGCGCCGTCGGTAACCCGTTCGCCAAGCGGTAACGAGCTGGTCGACACCCGATAGAGCTATACGGGCCAGGTGCGCACGTGTTGCCACTCCGGGCACACATGGATGTCAATGCTGGCGAAGACGAAATCGAGGCCATCGACTCGACGAAGACCTCGGTGACCGTCCGGGCTCTCGGGTGGAGCGAGACCGCTACGGCCAGCGGCATCGGTCCCGAGACCGACGCCGAGCTGTCCGGATGTGCCCGACAGATG
Source organism: Halolamina sp. (assembly GCA_042216705.1). GTDB lineage: Archaea > Halobacteriota > Halobacteria > Halobacteriales > Haloferacaceae > JBDGTQ01. The sequence continues at coordinate 124,584 of JBDGTQ010000004.1, forward strand.
GAGTTCCCCTCCCGGTTCGGCGCCGTCACCGATCTCGATGCCGATACCTCCTTCCGCGTCGGCGGCACCGACGACGAGCTCGTTCTCGAAGCGGGGCGATATCTCCTTCGGGTCGAGGCCGAGATCAAGTGTTATCTCAGCTTCGCCGGCGAAGCGACCGTGCGGCGACGGACCAACGACGCCGTCGTCGTCGACTTCCCCGAGCCCAGCGCCGTGACGGTGGGCTTCCGGAGCCGGAGCGAGCGGGCGCTGGAGACGATGACCGTTCCGCGCTCGCCGGCGGGGGTGGCGACCGCGGTGCAGTACGCCTCGGCGACGATGCGGACGACGACGCCGGACCGGTCGTTCCCGAGCATGCGCGCCCACCCGCCGCTCGTCGAGTTCGGCGACGAGACCGCCATTCCGGACGTGATCCGGTCCGAACGCTTCGCCACCGACGTCGAACTCAGGCTGCCGGACGATCTCTCGTATCTCTTCCCGTCGGCGTCGCTGGCGTACTACCTGAGCGCCGACGTGACGGTCGGCAGCGAGCGCCCGGTACTCGTTGCCGACGGCCGCGAGTACGAACTCGGCACCCATCCGACGTTCGAGCGGACGGTCAACGACCTGCTGGAGCGGACGTTCTTCCTCGACTGTCTCGCCCGTCAAGCCGGCCCGAACGACGTCAGGAAGATAGAGCCGCTGTCGCTGTCCCGGGTCGGACTGTCGGCCGACCGCGTTTACGACCTGCCCATCGCGGAGCGACTGTGGACGTATCTCGACGCTCCGTTCGACCGCATCCGCGAGGACCTCCCGGAGTGGCACCTCTGTATGTACGTCGACCCGACCTACGAGAACGGGACGGTGCTCCCGTACCTGCTGAACGACCTCGCGGCGGTGTACCCCCCGAAGCTGGAGAGCCTCTCCAGCGACGAGCGTCTGGACCGGTCGCTGGACGACTTCTACCGCCGGAACGAGGACGAGGACGAGGACGAGAACGGCGACACCGACGCCGGCGTCGTCGGTCGCAGCGTTGAGGACGCCCCGACGGTCGACCTCGACAAACCCCGACTGCAGGACGGCGATGCACACGGCTGGCTCGCGGAGGGGACCCCCATCGACGTGTTCAAATCGCTCCGAGGAGCGTACCACAACCGCGGGCAGTACCGCGAACGTACCGAGGACTCGATCTCCATCGTCGCCGTGCTCAACGACGCCGAGATGAGCGACGAACACGCCGAGGTCGCCGAGATATACCGCGACCGGGCCGAGGAGCTCGACCTCGACATCGCCATCCGCGAGGAACTACGCACCGGCGAGCTCGCACAGACGTTTAAGACGGGCCACGACCTCCTCCATTTCATCGGGCATTGCGAGGAGGGTGGACTGCGCTGTCCGGACGGGACGCTCTCGGCGGCCGAGCTCACGGAGTCGAACGTCCAGACGTTCTTCCTCAACGCCTGTGGCTCGTACTACGAGGGCCTCGAACTCATCGAGAAAGGAAGCGTCGCCGGCGCGGTGACGTTCAACACGGTCCTCGACGAACAGGCGGCGCTGGTGGGGACGATGTTCGCACGACTGGTCGCCTACGGCTACAGCATCGAACGCGCGCTCGAACTGTCCCGACGGCGAGTGATGATGAACAAGGACTACGCCGTCGTCGGCGACGGCACACACGTCCTCTCCCAGACGAGCAACGTCGTCGGATCGGAGGCCCGACTGGTGCGGGCGTCCGACGACGAGTTCCGGCTCGACTACACCGTCCGTGCGCCGTGGATCACCGGCGGGACGTTTACCATCGTCGGGGAAGACTCGAAGCGCACGCTGTTCGGCGATTCGCTGTCATTACACGACGACCGGGAGACCGTCGCCGACTTCCTCGTCGAGTCGGACTTCCCGGTCATCTACGACGGCGACATCCACTGGGCGAGTGCCGTGGGACGTCGCCTGCAAAAAACGCGTAACTCGGCTTAGGGCCCGGTGTCGACGTCGCTGCTCTCGGCCACTGCGCCGCCACTCAGTGCGATCATCACGACCATCACCGCCAGCGACGCGATCAGGCGGGGATGATTCGCAACGACCCCCATCGTCTTTGATGCGACCTCGTCCGCGAGTTTATTTTCTGCCATGTCGTACCACAACTGTATATAGGAGACACGAAGAAATTTACGGCCACTAAAATCAATTTTCAAACACGATAGCGTGCCAGACGGTACTCAGGAGGCTTCGAGATTCGGGGCTTAGGGGCCTTGCTGCCCGGAATCCCGTTAACATTAAGTAGTGTTGCCTACAAAACTGTACCAGGCAAATGGTGTCGAATTTACTCGAACACGAAATCGATGATATCCTCCGGACGAAACTTTCGGAGACGAACGACACGCTTCTTGTCGTCGACCCGAGCGCGAACGCGATCAAGTCGCTCGTCGACATCGCGACCACCTTCGACGGCGAGACGCCGACAATCAACCTCCTCGCGGACAACGGGACGCTGAAGGACGTGATGGAGGACTTCCTCGTCGCCAGTAGTGCCGCCAACCTGGTCGGGGACGGCGTACTCGCGGTCCGGAACCTCGAAACGGACGTCGACAACTCGCTGCTCGTGACCGACGACGCCGTCCATGCCGTCGTCCGTGCCGAGGAGGCCGTCGCCGCCCTCGGTACCGACGACGAGGGGTTCGTCGAGGGTGCCGTGACGACCTATGAGGAACTCTTCGCGGCGGCCGACCCGTTCAACCTCCGGACGCCGGCCATCGACGAGGTTCGCGAGACCCTCGACGAGGAAATCGGCGACGCGACCCGCGAGGACTTCGACCACGTGCTCGCCTCCCTGGAGACCGCCCGGGGCGACGGCGAGGGGCTGGACGAGGTTACCATCAGTCTGCTCGTCGCCGCGAAGAACGACGAGCTGCTGTACGACATCAGCAAGTGGGGCGAGGACGTGGGAATCGCCTCGAAGGCGACGTTCTCGCGGACCAAGACCCAGCTGGAGGAGATGGAGCTCATCGACACCGAGAAGGTGCCCATCGACGTCGGCCGGCCACGTCTCCGCCTCAAGCTCGGCGACGACCGCCTGAAACAGGCCGATTCCAACCAGCTCGCCAGCATCGCGCAGTCGATGCTGAACTGAGGCTTCGTCCCTTTCAGCTGCCGCCCGCCCAGCGACAGCGCCGTCCGCCGACGGCGAGCTTTTGTCCCCGCTCGTTCTGACGGCTCGTATGGACATCGGACTCATCGGAACCGGCCCCGCCGTCGACGCGGTCGCGGCCGCGTTCAGCGACGTCGACGTCGGGACGGAGCGGGCAGCGCCCGAGCGACTCGGAACGTTCGATTTCGCCGTCGTCGTCGGCACCGTCGGCGCCGACGCCTTCCTCGCCGCGACCGAGGCCTGCGACCGGTGGGCGGCCGTCGAGGTCGGCGGCGTCGGCGGTCGCCCGACCGACGACCTCGACGCCGCGGTGTCGCTGTTCGGTCCGCAGACGGGCTGTTATCGCTGTCTCCGCCGCCGGGTCGAGGCCGCCCGCGACGACGAGGTTGACGCGGCGGACGACCCCGAGGCGACGGGGGTGCGTTCGGCGGTCCGCTACGCCGGTGCGCTGGCCGGGCGACGGGTCGTCCGCCACCTCTCGGGCGACGACCTCGCGGGAACCGTCGCCGAGGTACCTGGGGGCGAGCGTCGATTCCTCCCGGTGCCGGGGTGTCGCTGCGGCGACGGCCGCGACCGCACCCTCGCGCTCGCCCACCGCGAGGTTGAGTTGACGGACGCCCTCGACCGGATGGAGCGAGCGGTCGACGACCGCCTCGGCATCGTGACCGAGGTCGGCGAGCGGGAGTCGTTCCCAGCCCCGTACTACCTCGGCGCGACCGCCGACACGACCGGATTCAGCGACGCCCGCGCTGCCCCCTTCGCCGCGGGAACCGCCGCCGACTGGAACGCCGCCTACGTCAAGGCCGTCGGCGAGGGGCTGGAGCGGTACGCCGCCGGGGTGTACCGCGGCGACGAGTTCGTGACGGCGGCCGCGACGGGCCTCGACGGCGCGGTCGCACCCGGCCTGTTCGTCGCGCCGGAGGGGTACGACCGACCCGCCGCCGACGCGGAGACCGACTGGGTTCCGGCGCTCGACCTCGCGGCCGACGAGCCGGCGTGGTTGCCGGCGGCGGTCGTCCACCACCCGCCGTCGACCGAACGTGTCCGACCGCCGATAACGACCGGGCTCGGCCTCGGCAACTCGACGGTCGAGGCGGTGCTCTCGGGGCTGTACGAGGTCGTCGAGCGCGACGCGGCGATGCTGTCGTGGTACTCCACGGCCGAGCCGCTGGGGCTGGCCGTCGACGACGAGGCGTTCGCGACGCTCGAAAAGCGGGCCCGCGCCGAGGAACTGTCGGTGAGCACGCTCCTGCTCACCCAGGATGTCGACGTGCCGGTCGTCGCCTGCGCGGTCCACCGCGATGGGGAGTGGCCCCGCTTCGCCGCCGGCAGCGGCGCCGACCTCGACGTCGCCGCCGCCGCGACGGACGCCCTCGCCGAGGCGCTGCAGAACTGGATGGAGCTGCGCGGGATGGGTCCCGAGACGGCGGCCGAGCAGGGCGGCGAAATCGGGCGATACGCGGAGTTCCCCGAGCCGGCCCGCTCGTTCGTCGACCCCGAGACGACCGTGCCGGCCGCGTCCGTTGGCGGCGACCAACTCCCGACCGGGGAGGCCGAACTCGACGCGGTGGTCGAGCGGGTCGCCGACGGCGGGCTCACCCCGTACGCCAGCCGGCTCACGACCCGCGACCTCGCGGCGCTGGGCTTCGAAGCCGTCCGAGTAGTCGTCCCGACGGCCCAGCCGTTGTTCCAGGCCGACCCCTACTTCGGCGAGCGGCTCGGTCGCGTCGCTCGGTCGATGGGGTTCGAGCCGGCGACCGACCGGCCGTACCACCCGTTCCCCTGAAACGTCGAAACCGCGAGTGCAATCGAGGGCGCCGTCTCAGGACGGCAGATGGACGGCCTTCACGTCGCCGCGGTCGGCGCGGCGAACGACGGCGCGGACGACGTCCTCCGCGCCGGCGAGGTTGTCGGAGTCGCCGTCGAGGACGAGCAGCTGCGCGGGGTGGCCCTCGGCGACCACGCCGTCGTCCCGGCCGGTGACCTCGCCCCCGTTGACCGTCGCCATCCGCAACACCTCCCGCGCCGAGAGGTCGTACAGCTTCGCGGCGAACGCCATCTCGCGGAACATGGAGGGGCTGTTGAGCATCACGTTGTCGGTGCCGAGCGCGAGCGTCGTCCGGTCGGCGAGTTCGCGGGCCGGAGCGGTGCCGACCCCGGTGACGAGGTTCGAGCGCGGACAGAGCACCACCGGCGTCTCGGCGTCGGCCAGCCGTTCGAGGTGCCACTCGTTGGGGTGGACCATGTGAACGAGGAAGTCCGGGTCGAGGTCCATCGCCGGGTCGACGTCGTCGGGGTCGCGCTCGCCGGCGTGGATGCCGAACAGCTTCCCCGCCTCGCGGGTCGCCGCCCGCTCGCTGGCGAAGTCGGCGTCGCGGGCGCCGGAGGCGCCGAACCCGTCGGCCGCCGCCATCGCGTCGACCGTCTCCCGGCCGAGCACGGTCGCTGCCACGTCGCCGACGCCGTTGCTCTCGGCCAGCGCGTCCCGGAGCATCTCGACGCCTTCGACGCCGCCTTCCCGGAACTCGACGAACCTGCCCGTTCCGGCCCCGGCCATGTACGAGACCGAGCGCGCCATCGCGGCGACGGTCTCCTCGCGGTCGGCCGCCCGGAGGAGCCGGTGTTTCAGGCCGTCCGGGGGGGCAACCAGCTCGTCCAACGAGAGTCCGCCGCCGGCCTCCTTGGCGATGGAGTCGCCGATGTGCGTGTGAGCGTTGACGAACGCCGGGAGGACGACGTCCTCGGAGTACGTCTCGCACTCCTCGACGGCGACGATTTCGCCGTCCTCGGTGACGACGCGACCCCGCGTCGGCTCCAGCTCCGGCCCGGCGAGGATGGTCCCTTCGAAGGTCATCGGTCTCCCCTGCGGCCCCGACCGGCTTGAGTGGTTCGCGTCGGTCGTGGTCCGTCGACCGGCGTCGGCCCGGAAGCGATCCGGGTTGGAGTCGGGGTCGGATGCGAGGCCGGAGTCGTGGTCGGAGTCCGAGCAGGCGCCCGGGTTCCGGCCCGGGTCGCGGTCGTAATCATTCGCCGTCGTCCGCGAACTGGTCGAGCGTGGCGGCCTGGCCGGTCTGGACCTCCGAGACCAGCGACCCGTCTAGGTCGAGCCCGAGTTGGCGGACGGTCTCGCGGCCGACCCGGTCGGTGGCGTCGGCGACGGTGTACACGCCGAGACGCCACTGCTGGCGCTGGACGGTCCGCAGCGCGCCGACCAGCGGCGACTGTCGGCCGAGCCGGCGGACCTCGCCGTTGACCACCACGGACGAGGACGACTCCGTCATCGTCGGCTCGCCGGGGATGTCGATGACCACCTCCGAGCGGTCGAGGTCGCAGGCGTCGGCGACCGACGCCTCGTACTCCTCTACGGCCTCGTAACCCGCGGCCCGGAGCCCCGTGGGAACGTCGTCGTACTCTGCCCAGACGGCCCGCTTATAAAGGTCGCGCTCGGCGTAGCGGCGGGCGAACTCGCCGGTCGCCGGGTGTCGCCTCAGCGCGACCAGCAGGTCGTGGTCGTCCATCCGGCGGAGCCGCTGGGCGTCGATGTCGGGCGCCTCCAGCAGGCGCTCGCTGGCCCGCCGGAGCATCGCCTTGCTGATGCGGGCGACGTGGTGGGCGTAGACGGTCGGGTTCATCAGCGCCCGCGCGACCAGCAGGCTCTCGGCGGTCTGGACGTTGCCCTCGCCGAGGACTAACTCGCCGTCGACGAACCGCAGCCCGCGGATGAGTCGGCCGGGGTCGATGGTGCCGTAGGGGACGCCGGTGTGGTGGGCGTCCCGGACGAGGTAGTCCATCCGGTCGACGTCCAGTTCGCCCGAGACGAGTTGGCCGAACTTCCCCTCGCCGGCGACGAGGCCGGCGACGCGCTCGGGGTCGATGTCGTGGTCGCGGAGCACGTCGCCGACGGCCCCGTCGGCGAGGAGGTCGTCCACGTCGTCGTGGTACTTGCCGGTTAGCCGGTGGGTGAGCGACTCGATGTTGTGCGAGAACGGGCCGTGGCCCACGTCGTGCAACAGCGCGGCCGCGCGGACGCGCTCGGCCTGGATGCCGGCGACGCCGAGGTGGTCAAGCGCCCGCTCGGCGAGGTGGTAGACGCCCAGGGAGTGCTCGAAGCGGGTGTGGTTGGCGGAGGGGTAGACGAGCTGGACCGTCCCGAGCTGCTTGATGTGTCGCAGCCGCTGGACGGCGGGCGTATCGAGCAGCGCCGCCGCGACGCCCTCGACCTCGATGTGGTCGTGGACGGAGTCCTTGATGGTCGTCATTACCCCCAGTTCGCTCGCCACCAGATAAAAAGGCTCGTCGGAGTGGCCGACCCCCGGCGAGCTACCGCGGTCGAGCGACGTGATCCGGGAGCCCGAGCACGTCGGCGGCGGCGACGGTCACCTCGTCGCGGACCGACGCCGGGGCGTACACGCCGAGACGCCAGCTGCCGCGCTTGGCCGCTCGCATCGCCGAGACCAGCTCCGAGGCCTCCTCCAAGCGCTGGACGACGCCGTCGACGAGCACCCGCGCCTCAGACTCTTTCATCACCGGTCGACTCGGCACGTCGACCACCACCTCGTGTTCGTCGACGCCGGCCCGGGCCGCGATGTCGGCCGCGGCGGCGCGCTCGTCGGCGTGGTCGAACTCCGTCACGTCCACCGGAACGCCGTCCAGCCCGGCCCACACCGCCCGCTTGTAGAGGTCGCGACGCTCGATTCGGCGGCCCAGCTCGGGAACGTGGTCACAGAGTGCGACCAGCAGGTCGTGGTCGGCCATTCGCCGGAACTCCGCGACCGTCAAGTCGTCGTCGGCCAGCAGGCGCTCGCTCGCGCGTTCGACCATCGCGCCGGCGACGCGGGAGACGTGGTGACGGTAGACGATGTTGTCCATCAGGGCCCGCGCCAGCAGCAGGCTCTCGGCGGTCCGGACGTTGCCGCGATCGAGCACGAGTCGGCCGTCGCGGTACCGCAGCGCCCGGACCAGCCGGCCGTGGTCGACGGCGGCGTAGGGGACGCCGGTGTGGTGGGCGTCCCGGACGAGGTAGTCCATCCGGTCGACGTCCAGTTCGCCCGAGACGAGTTGGCCGAGTTCCCCCTCACCGCGGACGAGTTCGGCGACGCGCTCGGGGTCGAGGTCGTGGTCGCGGAGGACGGCCGCCAGCTCCTCGCCGGCGCCGTTGAGCGGGCCGGTGCCGTCCAGCAGCCCGCCGATCTCGTCGTGGTGCTGGCCGGTCTCGCGCATGATGACCTCCTCGGTCTGGTGGCCGTACGGACCGTGGCCGGCGTCGTGCAGGAGCGCAGCCGCACGGACGTGGTCGGCCCGGCGACCGTCGACGCCGAGGTGGCCCAGCGCCTCGTCGGCGAGGTGGTAGACGCCCAGGGAGTGCTCGAAGCGGGTGTGGCTCGCGGAGGGATAGACGAGCCGGACCGTCGAGAGCTGTTTGATGTGTCGCAGCCGCTGGACGGCGGCGGTATCGAGCAGGTCGCCTGCGACCGGGCCCAGCTGAATCCAGTCGTGGACGCTGTCCTTGATGGCGTTCATACCGGCCACCTCGCTCCCGGGGGGGTTCGGTCTTTCGGGTCGGCGCTGGTCGATCACCGCCCCACCGTGCCACCGCGACCCAAACGCCCAAGCAACCGCCGGGAGTAACCCACGCATGGCGGATTCGACACCGTACGGTGCGTGGCAATCGCCGCTGTCGGCGGCCGACGTGGCAGCCGACGCGACGGAGTTCGGCGGCGTCGCGGTCGACGACGGCGCCGTCTACTGGCTGGAGCGTCGCCCCGAGGAGGACGGCCGCGGCGCCGTGATGTGCGACCCGCCGGACGGCGAGGCCGGGCCGGTGACGCCGACCGAATTCGACGTGCGAACGACGGTCCACGAGTACGGCGGCGGCGACTTCGTCGTCCACGACGGAACCGTCGTGTTCAGCCGGTTCGACGACCAGCGCCTCTACCGGACCGACGGCGAGACGGAGGCGACGACTGCGACGGCGATAACGCCCGAGTCGCCCGAGCCGTCCAGCCGCCGGTACGCCGACGTGACCGTCGCCCCCGACGGCGACCGGCTGTACTGCGTCCGGGAGCGCCACGACGACGGCGGCGGGAATCTGAACGGCGAGGACGACGCGGACGACGGCGGGAACGGAGACGACGGCACCGACGACGCCGGCCCGACGAACGAGCTGGTGAGGGTCCCGCTGGACGGGAGCGAGCCGCCGGCGGTCGTCGCCGCGGGGCGGGACTTCTACTCGTTCCCGCGGCTGGACCCCGCCGGCGAGCGCCTGGCGTGGACCACCTGGGACCACCCGCAGATGCCGTGGGACGGCACCGAACTCCACGTCGCCGACGTCGCGGCCGACGGCTCGCTGACCGACGAACGGGTCGTCGCCGGCGGCCCCGAGGAATCGGTCTTCCAGCCGACGTGGGGTCCCGAGGGGACGCTGTACGCCGTCTCCGACCGCACCGGCTGGTGGAACGTCTACCGCGACGTCGCGACCGACCCGACCCTCGTCCGCGAGGAGGCCGCGGAGTACGGCGTGGCGCAGTGGGTCTTCGGGCTCGGAACGTACGCGCCGCTTGCGTCCGGCGACCTGGTCGCGGTCCGGAACGCCGACGGAGTTCACGACGTCGGCCGACTGGACCCCGAAACCGGCGCCTTCGACCCCGACGCCGTTGGGGTCGAGGTCGACGCCGTCCCGTACGCGCGGCTGGCGACCGACGGCGAGACGGTCGCGACCGTCGCGGCCGGCCCGACGACGCCGCCGACGGTGCTCCGCTGGGAGGCTGGCGAAGAGGCGACGGCGGTTCGCCGCAGTACCGAGGTGGACCTCGACCCGACAGCAATTTCGGAGCCGACCCACCTCAGCTTCCCGACCGGTCCCGACGGGCAGGAGACGGCCCACGCGCTGTACTACCCGCCCCGGAACCCCGCGGTCGAGGCCCCCGAGGGACCGCCGCCGCTGGTCGTGTCCGTTCACGGCGGGCCGACGAGCCAGGTGTTGCCGGTGTTCGACCCGAGCGTCCAGTTCTTCACCACCCGCGGCGTCGGTGTCGTCGACGTCAACTACCGCGGGAGCACGGGGTACGGACGCGCCTACCGCGACCGCCTCGACGGCGCGTGGGGCGAGGTCGACGTCGCCGACTGCGTGGCGGCGGCGGAGCACCTCGTCGACGCCGGCGAGGCCGACCCCGACCGTCTCGCCATCCACGGCGGCAGCGCCGGCGGCTACGCGACGCTGCGGGCGCTCACCGCTCGCGACGCCTTCGACGCCGGCGCGAGCTACTACGGCGTCGCCGACCTCCGGCACCTCGCCGAGCACACCCACGAGTTCGAGTCGCGGTACCTGGACGGGTTGGTCGGGCCGCTTCCCGAGGCCGCCGACACCTACGAGGCGCGGTCGCCGGTGTCGGACGCCGACGACATCGACGCACCGCTGCTGGTGTTGCAGGGCGGGGAGGACCGCGTCGTCCCCGAGGCCCAGGCCGAGGAGATGGTCGACGCGCTGGTCGAGACCGGGACGCCGTACGCCTACCTCTCGTTCCCGACGGAGCGCCACGGCTTCCGCTCGGCCGAGGCGACGGAGACGGCACTGACCGCCGAACTCGGCTTCTACGCCGCCGTCTTCGACTTCGAGCCGACGGGGGAACCGACGGCGCTGTCGCTCACGCGAGAGACCTACCGAAAGCGCACGGTGGACGCCGCGGCCGACGAAAGCGAGGCGAACGGGGCGAACGGCGAAAACGGAGCGAACGGGGCGGGCTGGACGAACGACGAAAACGGTGCCAACGGAGCGAACGGAGCAGACTGAACGAACCGAACGGCCGCGACCGCCGACTCAGCCGTCGTCCCGGCGCAGTCCGCCGCGGGCCGTCACCTGCATGATGTTGCGGACGTTGAGATATATCTCCTCGGGGGAGGTGTCCTCCGCCGGGTCGTACAGGTCGCTCACGCGGTATAGCGTCGCCGCGAGCTGTTTGCTCTCCGTTGAGTCGCCCCTGATTTCGTCAGCTATCGAGCGGACGACGGCGGCCTTCTCGGGGTCTTCGGGGACCGCTCCGTCGACGTCGTCGGAGACGGTCGGCTCGGCGGCCGCCGCGTCGAGGTCGGCCGCGTCGAGGGCATCAGCCGGCTCGGCCCCGTCGCCGTCCTCGTCGCCGTCACCGCTCACGGCGACTCACCTCGCGGCGGCGAATCACCCCAACGTTGTCGGCGACGTTCTCCGTCAGGACGCGGAAGGCGTCGGCCGTCTCGTCGTCGGCGGCGCGGACGATTGGTTCGCCGCCGTCGCCGCCGGCCCGGACCTCCGGGTCGAGGGGAATGCCGCCGAGGAAGGGGAGATCGTTCTTCCGGGCCATCGCCTTCCCGCCGCCGGAGCCGAATATCTCGTGGAAGCCCCCACAGTCCGGACACCGGAAGCCGGACATGTTCTCGGCGATGCCCAGCACCGGCGTGTCGTGTTTGCCGAACATCTCCAGGCCCTTGCGAGCGTCGTCGACGGCGACGTCTTCGGGCGTCGTGACGACGACCGCCCCGGTTAGCGGCAGCGTCTGGAGGATAGTTAGCTGGGTGTCGCCGGTGCCCGGCGGCAGGTCGAGCACCATGTAGTCGAGTTCGCCCCACTCGACGTCCTCGACGAGCTGAGTCAGAATCTTGTGCACCATCGGGCCTCGCCAGATGACGGGGTCGTCCTCGCCGACGAGGAAGGCCATCGACATGAGCTTCATCCCGTACTTCGTCGGCGGGACGATGGTGTCGCCCTCGGTCGCGCGCGGGGCCTCGTCGGCGTCGACCATCCGAGGGACGTTCGGCCCGTACACGTCGGCGTCGAACAGTCCGACGTCGGCGCCGAGCCCTGAGAGCCCGGCGGCGACGTTCACGGCCAGCGTCGACTTGCCGACCCCGCCCTTGCCGGAGGCGACGGCGACGATGTTCTTCACGCCCGGCAGCACCTCCTCGTCGCTGCTCAGGTCGGTCGGGACGTCGGCCACCAGTTCCGCGTCGAGGCCGGCCTCGGCGAGTCGGTCCCGGACCGCCTCGGCGATGTCGCTCTCGGCGGGAGCGTACGGCGCCCCCAGCGCCAGCGACACCTTCGCGGTGTCGCCCTCGACGGCGACCGCGTTGACCAGCCCGAGCGAGACGATGTCGTCGCCGAGGTCGGGGTCCTCGACCTCCGCGAGCAGGTCTCGTACGTCGGCGTCGTCCATGATACGTCGAAGTCGGGCGGTACGGTGAATAAGGGTTGCGTACACGGCGTCCGCCGCCGGGGACCGGCCGGGGACGGCGTCGCCCTCGCAGTCCGGGCGCCACCGTCGCCTCGGGTGGAACAAAACGCCTTTGACGAGCCCTCACGAACCTCGTAGCGATGAGCGACTGGCCGCACGACCCAGACGGCGAGCGTGGGAGCGAGGGGATGCGCAAGTACGGGCACGCGGTCCTCGCGAAGAAGATCGACGAGGCGGAGGACTTCCCCCTCTCGGCCGCGGAGTACGTCGACTCCTACGGCGACCATCCGGTCCGCATCAGCCACGACCAGGTGGTGTCGGTCGCCGACATCTTCGACCACGTCGAGGCCGAGGAGTTCGCTGATTTCGTCGAGTTCCACCAGGAGCTCGGCCGCGTCATGCGCGAGAACGGCTTCTGGTCCTACGAGGGCGCCGAGGAGTACGCCGCCGAGGCCTGATTCTCGGCCGACGCCCGACAGTCGGGGCCAAACGACCGACTGCCGGCGACCGACGCCCGACCACCTCAGCCGGGGTCGTCGTCGAGCGAGACGCGGCCGGCGATCTCTCGTTCCAGCTGGTCGCGCTCCCAGGAACGGACCGCCTCGCCGTCGACCTCGGCCTGTATCTTCTCTTCGAGCAGGTTGACCGCGACGGAGTTGGCCCCTTCCGGGATGATGAGGTCGGCGCGTTTCTTCGTCGGCTCGATGAACTGCTCGTGCATCGGCTTCACCGTCGAGAGGTACTGGTCGATGACCCCTTCGAGGTCGCGGTCGCGCTCGACGACGTCCCGGCGGATGCGACGCAGGATGCGCACGTCCGCGTCGGTTTCGACGTACAGCCGCAGGTCGAGCATCTCGTTGATGTCCTCGTCGTACAGCGCGAGGATGCCCTCCAACACGATGACGTCCGTCGGCTCGACGGTGACCGTCTCGCCGAGGCGCGTGTGAACGTCGAAGGAGTACTGGGGCATCTCGACGGGCTGGCCGGCGAGCAGCCGTTCGAGGTGGTCCCGGAGTAACTCCCACTCGAAGGCGGAGGGATGGTCGTAGTTGACGGTCGCCCGTTCCTCGACGTCGAGGTGGCTGAGGTCCTCGTAGTAGTTGTCCATCGGGATGCGCGTCACCGACTCGCCGACGTTCTCGGTGACGAGTCGGGCGACGGTCGTCTTCCCGGCGCCGGTGCCGCCGGTGATACCGACGACGAACGAGGGGATGGAACTGCCGTCGGCGTCGGTCACGCCCGCCACCTCGAAGCGGCAGTTGGCCTCGGCTCGTTCATTATCGGGAATCGACGCAGCGACGGGCTTGAACGCGTCGGTCCGGCGCCGCGGCGCGACCGGCCGCCCGAGGGTACCCGGTCGAGCCGGGGCGTACACGGCCGGAGATAGACTTTAGCCGTTACCGGTCTAACAGTCGCACATGCGCGACGTGAGCGCGGTACGGGAGGTGATGGTCCGCGACTTCGTCGGCGCTAGCGAGGGCGACGACCTCCGCGAGGTCGCGCGGCTGCTGTCGTCCGACCGCGACGGCCCGGCGGTCGTGTTGCGGGGCGCCGAGCCGGTCGGCACGCTCACCCGAGCCGACGCTATCGACGGCCTGCTCGCCGACGAGGCGACCACCGTCGGTGACGCCATGTCCGACCCGCTGCCGACGGTCAGCCCCGACGAGCGGGCGACGGCCGCCCGTGCGCGACTGGCGGCGGCCGACCGGCCGGCGCTGCTGGTCGTCGAGGGCGAGCCACTCGGGGTCGTCGGCGCCGACGACCTGCTCGGAGCGCTCGCCGCAATCGAGCCGGAAACCGCCCCGCCGACCGGCGAGACGCCGGAGGCGTCTGCCGGTCCGATGGACGACCGCGGCGCCGCCGGAGACGTCTTCGCCGAGCGCGGCGAGGCCGACGCCGGCGAGGCCAACGAGACGTCGACCCAGAGCGTCTGCGAGGCCTGCGGCGGGCTGTCGATGGACCTCGCCTCCGTCAACGGCACGCTGCTCTGCCCGGACTGTCGGGACATCTGACACCGTCGTCGCCGAGAGACGGCGGCACTCATCCCGAGCTGTCCCGCTCCAGTAGGGATATCTTCACGTATGGTTTTTAGTACCATGACGGTATTATAGGGTACGTATGTCACACGACAACGATATACAGCGCAGGCAGTTCCTGCGGGTCGGCGGCGTCGCGGGCGTCGCGGGACTCACCGGACTGGCCGGCTGTACAGGCGGTGGTGGCGGTGGCAACGGCGAAAACACCGACACCGAAGGGATGGACAGCACCGAGGGCGAGAGCATGGACAGCTCCGGGGGCGGGCCGGACGCCCTCGTCGTCGTCGGCTATCCCGAGGACGGCACCCAGCTGTTCCGGGACTACTACAGCGTAAGCGACGGCAGCGAGGATGTCATCGTTCCGGACGGACTGCGTGACGGCGCGCTGCCGGCACAGGTCGGCAACGACATGGAGAACGTCCTCGGCACCGCGCCGGCCGCGGGCGGGCCGGCACAGGAGGCGTTCGTCTCGCAGTTCGAGGAGCAGTACGGCGAGGCCCCCGGCGTGTTCACCTCCCAGTCATACGACTCGGTGGCCGTCCAGCTGCTTGCGAACGCGGCCGCCGGCGAGAACGGCGGCAAGGCCATCCGCGACCAGATGCGCCGCGTCGCCAACCCCGGTGGGATGGAGGTCACCCCGGACAACATCGTCGAGGGCGTCGAGGCGGCGGCCAACGGCGACGACGTGAACTACCAGGGCGCCTCCTCGGCGGTCAACTTCAACGAGGCCGGCGACCCGGCGACGGCCGCCTACGACATCTGGGAGTTCGACGGCACCGGAAGCGAGTCCACCTCGACCCTGGAGACCCAGAGCTTCGAGGGCGAGAGCCCCGACGGTGCCGGCCCGGCCGCCGACAGCGGGCCCGGCGGCCTCGGCCGCGAGATCGACGTCGGCATCCTGCTGCCGGAGACCGGTAACCTCGCCTCCGTCGGCCAGCCGATGATTCAGGCCGCACAGATTCCGGCCATGCTGGTCAACGAATCCGACCTCGACCTCACCGTGAACGCGCAGGTCGAGGACACCGAGACCGACCCCAACGCGGGTACCTCCGCGGCCGAACGACTCGTCAGCGCGGGCGTCCCTTCCGTCTGTGGAACGGCCTCCTCGGGCGTCAACGTCCCCGTCTCGCAGTCGGTGTTCATTGAGAACGGCGTCGTCGGCTGCTCGCCGTCGTCGACCGCGCTGTCGGTGACCAACTTGGACGACGACGACTACATCTTCCGGACCGCGCCGTCGGACCTCCTGCAGGGGCGGGTCATCGCGCAGGTCGCCTCCGACCGGGTGAGCGCGAGCTCGCTGGCGACGCTGTACGTCAACAACGACTACGGCCAGCAGCTCTCCGAGCGCGTCGCCGCCGTGTTCAGCGACCAGTTCGGCGGCGAAGTGTACCGTCAGGTGGCGTACAACCAGGGCGAGTCCTCCTACACCTCCGTCGTGCAGGACGCGCTGGCGCCCCAGGACAGCTGAATCCGAGCCACGAACCGCGAACCATTTTTTGACGCTCGCACGTCGGAGAGCCCCGCGACCGACAGGGGTTTGACGAGGGCTCGATTTCGCTCAGCCGCCCAGGAAGTCCTGGCGGACGGTCTCGTTGTGGAGCAGCGAGGTGCCGTCGTCCTCGTAGCGGTTCTCGCCGTCGACGAGGACGTACCCCCGGTCGCACTGCCGGAGGGCCTCCTTGGCGTTTTGCTCGACCATCAGCACCGCGGTGCCGCTGTCGTTGATTTCGGCCACCTTCTCGAACATCTCCTCGACGAGGTCCGGCGCCAGCCCCGCGGAGGGCTCGTCCAGCAACAGTAGCTCCGGCGACAGCATCAGCGCCCGCCCCATGGCGAGCATCTGGCGCTGGCCGCCGCTCATCGTGCCCGCCTTCTGGTCCTGTCGTTCCTCCAGAATGGGGAAGCGGTCGAACACCTCTCTGAGCGCGTCCTCCGGCGTCTCGTCAAGGATGTACGCTCCCATCTCGAGGTTCTCCCGGACGCTGAGCGTCGAGAAGATGTTGTCGTTCTGTGGCACGTACCCCAGCCCCTCGTGGATGATCTCCTCCGGCGCCCGCGTCGTGATGTCGGTGCCGTCGAAGGTGACGCTGCCGCCCATCTTGGCGGTGAGGCCGAAGACGGACTTCATCACCGTCGACTTGCCGGCACCGTTCGGGCCGACGATGGCGACGTACTCCCCGTCGCGAACGTCCATGTCTACGTCGGAGAGGATCTGTAAGTCGCCGTAGCCGGCGTCCAGCTCTCGGACGCTGAGCAGCGCGTCCGACCAGCTGCGAATCGCCGTTGCCGAGCTGGCCTCCGTCTCGGTGCCGTTATCGGCGTCGGCGTCGGCGGACTCCTCGGCGGGAGTGCTCTCGCTCATACGTCACCTCCGAGGTACGCCTCGATGACGCGCTCGTCGGTTTTCACCGTCTCCGGGGTGCCCTCAGTCAGGACCGACCCCTGATGCATCACGATGACGTGTTCGCAGTTGTCCATGATGAGGTCCATGTCGTGTTCGACGATGAGGAACGTGTAGCCGTCCTCGCGCAGTTCGTGGATGTGTTCGAGCAGCCGCTCCTCCAGGGAAGGGTTCACGCCCGCGAACGGCTCGTCGAGCAACAGCGTGTCCGGGTCGGTTAGCAGCGCCCGCGCCAGCTCCAGCAGCTTCCGCTGCCCGCCGGAGAGGTTGCCGGCGTACTCGTGGGCCAGGTGATCGATGTCGAAGAAATCGAGCACTTCCCAGCAGCGCTTGACGACGGCAGCCTCGTTCTCGGCCACCTGCCCGCGGACGCCGGGGACGATGCTCCGCCACAGCGACTCGCCGCGCTGGTCCTGCGGAGCGAGCATCAGGTTCTCCAACACGGTCATCTCGCCGAACTCACGGGCGAGCTGGAACGTCCGGACCAGCCCGCGGTCGACGACCTCGTGCGGCGAGAGACCGGTGATGTCCTCGCCCTGGAACGTGACCGCACCGGCGGTCGGCTCCAACACGCCGGTGATGCAGTTGAACGTGGTCGACTTGCCGGCGCCGTTCGGCCCGATGAGCCCGGTGAGTGTCCCGGATTCGACGCCGAAGCTGGCGTCGTCGACGGCGGTGATGCCGCCGAACTCCTTGCGGAGCCCGTTGACCTGCAGCGGCGTCTCCGGGCTCTCGTCGGCGGGGGCGTCGACCTCGACCGCCGCCTCTGTGTCGACGGGAGCGTCGTCGTCGACCGTCTCGGCGGTCTCGGCCGCGGTCGAGATGTCGCCGTCACTCATCGGGCTGCCCTCCGTCTGCTGCGGCCGGCCCTCCCGTCGGCGGTGACTCCGTCGGCCGGTCGAGGTCGACGGCGGCGGCGGGCTCTTTCCGGTGGCCGAGCAGCCCCTCCGGACGGCGGTGCATCAGGAACACCAACACCAGTCCCATCGCGACGAGCTGGAGCTGGCGGACGCTCTCGACGGTGTACAGAAGCAGCGGGACCACGTCGCCGCTGCCGGCTATCGGCGCCAGCGCCTGTCCGAAGTCCGACGGGGCGCTCACGTCGACGACGTTGTTGACGACGCTCTGGAGGAACCGCGGTCCTTGGAACAGCACGGCCGCGAACAGCGCCCCGCCCATGACGCTGCCGGTGTTGGAGCCGGCGCCGCCGATGATGAGCGCAATCCAAATGAAGAAGGTGAGCCGCGGGCGATACGTGTTCGGCGTTATCGCCCCGGCGGTCAGGTACCAGAGGATGCCGCCCAGACCCATCATCGCGCAGCCCGCGACGAACGCCTTCGTCTTGAACGCGGCCGTGTTCTTCCCGAGCGCGTTCGCGGCGTCCTCGTCTTCCTTGATGGCCCGGAGCACGCGCCCGAACGGCGAGTTGCCGAGTCGCTGGAGGACCGCGTAGTACCCCCCGACGCAGACGAGCAACACGCCGCCGTAGATGAGCCCGTCGGCGACCGGTGCCGGGTTGCTCTCGACGACTGTCCCGGTCAGCCCGACCAGCCACTCGTACAGCCCGCCGAGCATCAGCGACTCGAACAGCCGGCGTACCGGGTTGCCGAAATCGAGCAACAGTCCGGTGCCGCCGCCGAAGCCGATCTCCCGGCCGCCGACGGTGACCGACTCCAGCGTGCTCGAAAGCAGCGAGAACCGCACCATCTCGCTGGTGGCCACGGTGACGATGGCGAGGTAGTCCGCCCGCAACCGGAGCGCCGGCCCGGCGACGACGAGCCCGAGCAGTCCGGCCGCGGCGGTGCCGGCGATGATGCCCGCCCACAGCGGGAGCCCGAGCCCGGCGAGCCGGCCGGAGGCGCTCGCCGTCGCCGGCTTCGAGACGATGGCCATCACGTAGATGCCGACGGCCATGAAGCCGACGATGCCGATGTTGAACAGGCCGGTGTACCCCCAGTGGAGGTTCAGCGCCAACGCCATCAGCGCGAACAGCGCGACGAAGAAGGTCAGCGTCGCGATGGAGTTGAGCTGGCCCCGCACGCCGTAGTTCAGCACCGACCCGATGAGCAGATACGCCGCGTAGATGCCGACCAGCAGCGTCAGCATCTTCACCGCGTCGCGGTCCCACAGCTTCGACAGCGGTGACGACGCGCTCATGCCGTGGCCCTCCCCGAGAACAGCCCGGTCGGTTTCACGACGAGGAACAGTATCATCACCAGGAAGGCGGCGGCCCGCGAGAAGCTACTCGGAATCCACACCACCGACAGCGACGCGGTGAGCCCGATGAGCAGCCCGCCGGCGATGGCGCCGTATATCGAGCCGATGCCGCCGAGGATGACCGCCGCGAAGATGAGCAACAGCAGTATCCAGCCGTCGAACCAGCCGAGGGTCCCCTTCCAGAGCACGAACACGTAGCCCGCGACGCCGGTGAGGCCGCCGCCGATTATCCAGGTGAACCGGACGACCCGCTCGGTCGGAATCCCGGTCACGCGAGCGAGGTCTTCGTTGTCGGCCATCGCCCGCATCGCCTTGCCGAGGCGGGTCCGCTGGAGGAGGAGATGCACGCCCAACATCAACGCGCCGGCGACGACCGCGAGGGTCGCGTCGTGAGCCGAAATCCGGACGGCGCCGTCGACCAGGGGGACCGACACGGTCGGCACCGACCCGGCCGCGGTGACCCCGCGTTTCGTCGGACCGAACACGAACTGAATCGTGTACCGCATGGCGAAGGCGACGCCGACGCTGGTGATGAGCAGCGTGATGCCCGACCGGTCGCGAATCGGCTTGAACGCCGCCGTGTCGACCGCGAGCGCGAGCGCCACCGTCGAGACGCCCGCGACGACCATCCCCGCCAGCACCGCAAGCGGGGTCGAGGCGACGCCGATGCCGAGCGCGCCGCCGAACACCGAGCCGCCGGCACCGACGAGCAACAGCGAGCCGATATTGGCTGAGGCGCCGAAGCCGCCGGCGACGAGGTACGACGTCGCCCATCCTGAGAACGCCCCGGCCGTGATGTAATCGCCGTGTGCGAAGTTGGCGAAGTTGAGAATGCTGTACGTCATCGAGAGACCGATGCCGGCGAGGCCGATGACCAGCCCCCGCAACACCCCGTCGACGACGAGCACGCCCACCGTCGACACCTGTACGGACCCGGTCCCGAGCTTGCGGACCAGGTCGAACAGGAGCAAAACGACGAACACGCCGAGGGTGACCGCGAGGGGGTTGGCTCGGAGGAGCCGCCGGCCTTTGGTGTACGACTCTGCGACGCCCATGTGTATGGGACGCATTGTACATCACCTGTGATAAACACCCCGCATACCACATCACCTGCATAGAAGCGTTGACACGTGGGTGCGGAGCAGTGTCGGCGGACCGAGGGGAGAAGCCGGCGGGGGCCGATACGGGAGAGTGACGGGGAATCGGTCGCGGGTGCCGGGGCGGCGAACGCGGCGTGCGTGGCCGAACGGAGGGTAAAAACCGGAACCGAACGCGAACCGCGGCCTGCTCAGACGACCGGTTCCGTCTCGACGGCGTCGTCGAGGTCGCGGTTGTGCAGCGCCTCGCCCGTCTCGCCGTCGAAGAGGTGAATCGCCGATTCGGGGATGCGAGCCGACACGTCGGCGCCGGCGTCGACCGAGCGCATGCCGTCGACGGTGGCGACGAACGTCGCCTCGTCGGCGTCGTCGGCCTCGGCGTCGTCGAAGGCGAGATAGACGTTGTTCTCGTCGCCCATCGGCTCGACGACGTCGACGACCGTCCCGAAGTCGTGGTCGCCGGAGACGCCGGGGTCGTGGACCTGGACGTCCTCCGGGCGAACCCCGAGGGTGACGGTCTCGGCGTCGGCGACCGACTCGGCGACCGCCGGCGACAGGGGGTAGGTGAACCGGTCGGCGACGAGCTCGTCGCCCCGGACCGTCGTCTCGAAGAAGTTCATCGACGGCTCGCCGATGAAGCCGGCCACGAAGCGGTTGGCCGGCCGGTGGTACGCCTCCAGCGGCGTGGCGACCTGCTGGAGCTGGCCGTCGTCGAGGATGGCGATGCGGTCGCCCATCGTCATCGCCTCGGTCTGGTCG
>JBDGTQ010000012.1:0-129347 GCA_042216705.1 Halolamina sp.
CGCTCGCCGTTCGTGGACAACCTGCTCCCTCCGGTCGCAGGCCAAACCACGGCTCACTCCGTTCCCCGCTCGGTGATAGCCTGCTCCCTCCGGTCGCAGGCCAACCCGCAAAGCCTCTTACCTACCCCACACAACCGACCCCTATGGCACTCTCCAGCGCCCCGGGGAAGGTGTACCTCTTCGGGGAGCACGCCGTCGTCTACGGCGAGCCGGCGGTCCCCTGCGCCATCGAGCGCCGCGCGACCGTCGAGGTGACGCCGCGAGGAGACGACCGCGTCCGCATCGAGGCCGAAGACCTCACTCTCGACGGGTTCACCGTCGAGTACAGCGGCTCGACCGAGGACCGCCCCGACGTGGACGTCCCGACGCCGCTGGTCGAGGCCGCGATGGGGTACGTCGACGAGGCGCTCGCCCAGGCCCGCGACGCCATCGGCGATCCCGACGCCGGCTTCGACATCCGCGTCGACAGCGACATCCCGCTCGGGGCGGGGCTGGGCTCCTCGGCGGCCGTCGTCGTCGCCGGCATCGACGCCGCCACCCGCGCCTACGGCGAACGGCTCTCGCCGCGAGAGATCGCCGACCGCGCTTACCGCGCGGAGTACGAGGTCCAAGACGGCCAGGCCTCCCGGGCGGACACCTTCTGTTCGGCCGTCGGCGGTGCCGTCCGCGTCGAAGGCGACGACTGCCGGGCCATCGACGCCCCGCAGCTCCCGTTCGTCGTCGGCTACGACGGCGGCGCGGGCGACACCGGCGAACTCGTCGCCGGCGTCCGCGAGCTGAAAAACGCCCACGAGTTCGCCGCCGACACGGTCGCGGCCATCGGCGACGTGACCCGGACCGGCGAGTCGCTGCTCGCCGACGCCGATTCGGCGGCGCCGCCGAGCGAGGCACTGCTCGCCGAACTCGGCGAGCTGATGGACTTCAACCACGGCCTCCTCTCGGCGCTGGGCGTTTCCGCGCGGTCGCTCGATTCCATGGTGTGGGCCGCCCGGGAAGCCGACGCCCACGGGGCGAAGCTGACCGGCGCCGGCGGCGGCGGCTGCGTCGTCGCGCTCGACCCCTCGCCCGAAACCGCCACCGGGCTGCGGTTCACCCCCGGTTGCGAGCAGGCGTTCCGCGCGGAACTGGCGACCGAGGGGGTGAACCGCGTCGAATGACCCTCGTGGTGAAACTCGGCGGCTCCGTCATCACCGAAAAGGACCGCCCGGAGACCCTCGACGGCGCCGCCCTCGACCGCGCGGCCGACGCCGTCGCCGACCACGTCGCGGACCGCCCGGTCGACGACCCCGGCGTCGTCGTCGTCCACGGCGGCGGCTCGTTCGGCCACCACCACGCCGACGAACGCGGCGTCTCGACGGCGACCGGCACTCACGACGCCAACGCCGTCGCCGCCGTCCACGGCGCGATGAAGACGCTCAACCAGTTCGTCCTCGCGCGGCTCCACGAACGCGACGTGCCGGCCGTACCGGTTCACCCGCTGTCTGCGGGCGCCCGGACCGATGCCGGCGGCGACGGAGCCGGTCGGGAGGCCCTCGACCTCTCGCTGTCGGCGCCGCGGACGCTGCTCGCGGAGGGGTTCGTCCCGGTGCTCCACGGCGACGGCGTCGCCACCGCCGGCGAGGGCGTCACCGTCGTCTCCGGCGACGAGCTGGTCGTCGCGCTCGCCGAGGGCCTCGACGCCGACCGGGTCGGCCTCTGCTCGACGGTCCCCGGCGTGCTCGACGACGAGGGCGCCGTCGTCCCCGAGGTGGCTGCCTTCGACGACGTGGCCGACGCCCTCGGCGCGAGCGACGCGACCGACGTGACCGGCGGGATGGCCGCGAAGGTCCGCGAACTGCTGGCGCTCGAAGCTCCCGCCTCCGTGTTCGCCCTCGACGGTCTCGGGGCGTTCTTCGACGGCGAGACGCCGGGGACGACGGTTCGCGGCGGCGACTGACCGGGCCGGTCTCGGCACGTTCAAATCCGGGCCGCTCCAAGGACGACTCCCATGGGAAACGCCGACTTGCGAGCGCTCGCCGCCCTCGAAGACGTCTCCTTCGAGTCGGTCAGAGACAGCGTCGTCGCCGTCGACGCCCACCTCTGGCTGTACCGCTACCTGACGACGACGGTGAAGTTCACCGCCGACGACGCCTACACCACCGCCGACGGCGAGGAGGTTGCCAACCTCATCGGGCTCGTCCAGGGACTGCCGAAGTTCTTCGAACACGACATGATTCCGGTCTTCGTCTTCGACGGCGGCGTCACCGAGCTCAAAGACGAGGAGGTCGAGCGCCGTCGCGAGGCCCGCGAGGCCGCCGCCGAGCGCCAGGCCGAGGCCGAGGCCCGGGGCGACGCGGTCGAGGCCGCCCGCCTGGAGGCCCAGACTCAACGGCTCACCGGGACCATCCACGAGACGAGCCGGGAACTCCTTCGGCTGCTCGACGTGCCAGTCGTCGAGGCGCCCGCCGAAGGCGAGGCCCAGTGTGCGCACATGGCTCGCGTCGGCGACGTCGACTACGCCGGCACCGAGGACTACGACACCATGCTGTTCGGCGCGCCGCTGACGCTGCGCCAGCTCACCTCCTCGGGCGACCCCGAGCTGCTCGACCTGAGGGCGACGCTGGCCGAACACGACCTCACCCGCGAGCAGCTAGTCGACGTCGCCGTCCTCTGTGGGACCGACTTCAACGAGGGAGTCACGGGGTTCGGCCCGTCGACGGCGCTCGCGGCGGTTCGCGAACACGGCGACCTCTTCGGGGTGCTCGACGCCGAGGACGAACACGTCGACTTCGCCGACCGCATCCGCGACCTCTTTCTCGACCCGCCCGTCACCGACGACTACGACGCCGACTTCCGGACGCCGGACCCGGACGTCGACGCCGCCCGCGAGTACGTCACCGACCGCTGGGAGGTGCCCGCAGACGAGGTCGACCGCGGTTTCGAGCGCATCGAGGACGCGCTGGTTCAGACCGGGCTGGACGACTGGACCTAAGCGGCGCCGGCCCGCGGCGCCGGAGTGCCCGCCGCGTCGGGCCAACCGTTCCGAGGTTTGCCCAGTGGATTTATGACCTATGCCTGAGCCAACAACTTCTGTATGACAGCCGGGCGAACGGAGGGTGCTCCCCCCAGCACTCCGGAAGCGGGCTCGACAGACGCCGGTGTGCCGTGATGAGCAGCCAAGACGACACACGCGACCGGGTCGACGGCGGCCCGCTGCTCGACGCCAGCCCGGGCACGCAGACGCTGCTCGCGCTGGACGCCGCCGGTGCCGGGTTCGACACGCTCCCGGACGCGGCGCTCGAACACTGTCTTATCCTCTCGCCGTGCCGACCATCCGGGGTCGCAGAGCAGTTCGACCGCCGCGACGTGCCGGTTCGGGGGTGTGGTCACCTCTACTTCGGGACCGAGCCCCCGGGGTACGACGGCCCACTGTGGACCGACGGCCCCATAAATCCGGCCGACGCGACCGAAATATCGATTCGCTTCTCGAAGGCGTTCAGCCGTCTGGACGCCGGCAGCGCCTGAGTGTTCCTCGAGGGACTACACGTCGTCGCCACGCGTGCGAGTCCGCAGGTCGCGTACCGGCTACTCACCAGGATCGCTCGTCTCGCCCGTCAGGAGCGGGTTCGTGGGGTGTATGCCCTCAACCGAACGGCGGTGTCCGAGCAGACGCTGGCGACGCTGTGTGACAAGGTCGACGAGCTACACCGCTGAGCGGTCGTTCGAGCGACGAGAGGGGTCGGCGACGAGTTCGACCGACAGCGCCGCAGCCGGCGCCTCGGCGACGCGCACGTACCGCGGCGGCCCGCTCGCTCGGCTTTCTCCTCGACTCTGCCCTCGACGGACGGCGAACGGTTCGACCCGCACGACCAGTCGGCCGTCGGACAGCGTCGCCCGGCAGACGAGTCCGGTCGCTGTGACAATCACGTACGGCGGTTTCGCGACCGGCGGCGCCGGCGTCGACTCGCCAACCGCCGCGGTCGCCGTTTCGAGCAGCGACGGCGCCGCCGTCAGCAGCCCGGCCTCCTCCAGTCCCGAGCGCATCGCCGCCGCGAGCGCACGCCCGTCGCGCCACTCCGCGTCGAGGTCGGTCGCGACGGCGACGACGCCGGCGAGGACGTCGGCGTGGTCCGCGCGAACGGCCGCTCTCGCGTCGGCGAGGGAGTCGGACACGTGTCCAGAGTCGGTCGCCCGGGGCTTAATCCCGTCCGTCGCCGACGTCGGGGGCCACTCCACCCGCGCGACCGGCGGGCGTCCGACCGGTTTTTCTCCGCGGAGGGGTTTGTACCCACCATGGACCCAGGAGAACTCGAACGTCTCATCGAGGCCGAGATACCCGACGCGGAGGCGACCGCCTCGACGCCGCGCGCGCCGGACGAGGACCACGAGGACGCACACTTCGCCGTCGCCGTCGTCTCGCCCGCCTTCGAGGAGAAATCCCTCGTCGAGCAGCACGACCTGGTGTACGACGCCGTCGGCGACCGCATGACGACGGAGGTCCACGCCCTAGAGATAACGACCCGAACGCCCGAGGAGGCGTGACCGGGGCGGAGCCCCCACCGACGGTTGAGGCCGACCCCCCGCCGGACGTGACCGTCGAGTCCCCATCGATGGACGCGGTCGACGCCGTCACCGGCCTCTGGGTCGACCTCGCGGCGGACCAGCGTCGGCACGGGTCGCACATCCTCCCCGACGCGAACAGGGCGACCGTCCGGGAGTCGGTCGGCCACCGCATCGCCACCGACGGCCTCGTCGTCGCCCGCGCCCGGGGCGAGGGAAGCCAGCGCGAGAGGAGCCAGCGCGAGGGTACGACGGGCGAGGGCGGTGAGTCGGCCGACGGCACCGCCACCGCCAGCGACACCGGCGACCGCCTCGTCGGCTTCGCGACGTTCGGTCCCGAGACCGCACCGCTGGCGACCGGCGCTGACCGCGGCGTCGTCGAGGACGTGTACGTGGTTCCGGACCGCCGCGGCGAGGGCATCGGCGCGGCGCTGGTCGGTGCCGCCGAGCGGTCGCTGTTCGCCGACGGGGTCGACGCGGTCCGATTGGAGGCGATGGCCGCCAACGAGGAGGCCCGACGGTTCTACGAGCGCCTGGGCTATCGCCCCCACCGCGTCGAACTGGAAAAGCGGCGGTACGCGGCCGAAGGCGGCGAGCCCGGAGGCGACTCAGACTCCGCGAAACGCCGCCCCGGGTCGGCCGAAAGCGACACCCACTCAAGGGAGGACTGAGTACGGAAACCCGCGCCAGGGGAGCATGGGCGGGTCATGCACTCGACTTGTAATCGAGATTTCGTGGGTTCAACTCCCACCCCTGGCTTGGGACCATCGGCGACGGCGACGGACGCTCTGTCTCTCGGCGAGTTCGCGACCAGCGCCGCAGTCCGGTCGTCACACGCCTCTCACCGCCGCGATCGTCGAAGCGTTGAGGGCCGTCGCGGCGTGACCTTCGCCGTGCCCGTTAACTTCCTCGTCACCGGCCCGCCCCGAAGCGCCAAAACGGCGGCGCTCGGCCGCGTCCGCGACCGCGTCGAGGCCGTCGCCGGCGGCGTCCTCGCCCCCGAGTGCCGCGTCGACGGCGACCGCGTCGGGTTCGACCTTGTCGACGTCTTCGGCGGCGACCGCGCCGCGATGGCTCGGGTCGACCGCGACAGCGCCCCTGGCGTCGGCGACTACCGCGTCGACGTCCCCACCGTCGACGCCGTCGTCGCTCGCGCCTTCGACCGGCCGGGGGTCGAGTACTACCTCGTCGACGAGATTGCACCGATGGAGACCAGGAGCGACGCGTTCGTCCGACGGGTCCGCGAACTGCTCGACGATTCAGTGCCCGTCGTCGCGGCGGTCCACGACGGCGCCGACCACGGCTTCGTCGCCGAGACGCGGAGCCGCGAGGACGGGACGCTGTACGACCTGACCACGCGGTCGGTCGAGGCGGTCGTCGACGAGGTCGCGGCCGGAGTGTCCGAGGCTCTCGACGGGTGACCGCGTTCGGCCGGTTCGTCGGACTGACTGACCGGTCAGTCAGTCCGCCGCGTCCGGCATGCGACACCCCTTTGCGACTCCGCGCCCTGTCGTGGTTATGCGCACACAGGACGGCGGCCACTGCGACGCGGCGGTCGACGCGCTCGCCGAGCGCGCCTACGAGACGGCCGGCGACCGGTACACCCGAGCCGGACGACGGATTCTCGCCGACCCGCGGGAGGCGGTCGGTCCGTTCGAGGCCGACGAGCGCGGCTGGGTCGGGCAGGGGCTGCAGTGTCTCGTGACCGCGGTCGTCGCCTACCGGGTCGCCGGCGCCGACGACCGCGCGACGTGGCGGGCCGTCGCCGGCACCGCTACCGCGAAGGACCTCACGAACGGATTGGACCACCCGGCCCAACACGCCTGTCTCGCGGAGGTCGCCGCCGACTTCCGGGCCGCGGGCGACCTCGACGGCGTCGCCGACGCCTACGAGACGGCCGCCGAGCGGTACGAGGCCGCCGGCGACGCCGTCTCGGAGCCGCAGGTGCTCGCCACCTCGCCGCTGTTCGAGGCGGCCGCGACGCCGCTGCAGCAGGTCGCCCGCGGGCAGGCCAACGGCGAAATCGCCATCACCTGGGAGGACCTCCACGGCTCGGACCCCGGTCGGCCGGGCGCGTTCCTCGCCAGCCGCGCCCGGTACAAGCGCCAGCGGTTCTCCGGGCTGGTCGAGGGCGCCGTCGACGACGGCCATCTCGCCGCCCCCCGACGGACCACCGAGTACGACAACGACGTCTACCGCTGTCCGAACTGCGGGGCCAACGACGTGAACTGGGCCGGCAGCGACGTGCTCTGTATGCGCTGTTCCACGCCGGTCGAGCGCGTCTGAGTCGGCCGCCGTCCCCGTCGCCTCCGCCCTCGAAGGCCCTTTTCGCCCCGCACGAGTACGGTGGTTCATGACGACGGTCACCACCGGGCGGACGCTCGACGAGGCCGACGAGCCGGTCCCCGGAACGGGGTTCGAGTTCGACGCCGACGGCGAGTTGGCGTCGCTGCTGGCCGAGCGGACCGGGCCGCTGAACTCCCACCCGACGCGGCCGGTGTGGAGCGCCCCGCTGGCGGCGCCCGAGGAGGAGACCATCCGGTCGGTGTCGGTGCTCGGCCCGGGGTACGACGGACTGCCGGAGCACTACCACGAGCGCAGCATCGAGCGCTTCGAGGTCCGCGCCGGCCGGCCGGTGTTCCATGTCGACGGCGAGGACCGCCCGGCCAAGCCGGGCGAGACGGTCACCGTCGACACCGGCCAGCGCCACAGCTTCTCCGTCCCCGGCGACGACCTGAGCTACATGGTGACCGACATCCACTCGCCGGGGCGGCTCAGACACGTGCTGCCGACGCTGGGCGGCATCGCTCACGACCCCGAGGCCGACGCCGAGAACCCGCTCCGGCTCGCGATGGTCGCCCGTCGGCTAGCGGGAAACACGGTGTTCACCGAACTGGACCCGCGGATCGGAGAGCCGCTGACGCGGGCGCTCGAACCGCTCGCCAGGCTCGGCGGCTACCGCGGGGCGTACGCGAAGTACCGCCAGCCGGCGTTCTGGCGGGCCCACGTCGAGCAGCCGAGGTTGTGACCGTGGCTCGTCGGCGGCCGACGGCCGACCCGGAATGGCCCGTCGGCCGGCCCGCGGGGACGAGATGAACCACGACCGGATTCACGCCCGGGAGCCGACCCACCACCGCGACCGGTGGACGACCGGCGTGGTGCGCGGGCTCGACGAGCGCGACGGCCACGTTTATGTCACGGTCGCGCCGTCGGACGGCGAGACGGTCGAACTGGTCGTCACCCACGCCGTTCGGGACCTCTTCGTCCGGCGGCTCGACCTCGACGCCGAGGAGTCCCCGGTCGGCGAGCGCGTCTGGTACCGCGAGAAGAGCGGGTGAGTCCGGGCGCCGAGGCGCTCGGAAGCGACCGGGACCGACGGGTCAGAAGTCGGTGAGACGGCGCTGATTCCGGGCCAGCCCCTCGGCCTCGCCTTCGGATTCATCGTCGGCCCCGCCGGTGCCGAGCAGCCGCGGCAACGCGGTGTCGGCGAACGTCAGTCCGACGACCAGCAGGATGGGGGCGAAAAAGAGGCCGTAGAAGCCGAGCACGACCGGGCCGACGGTGTACGCCAGCATGAGCAGTCCGACGTGGGTGTTCTCGCCGCTGAGCAGCGGCCTGAGCACGACGTCGGGGATGGTGTCCACGACGACGATGGTGAGGATCAGAAACGCCAGCACGTACCCCAGCGCCCCCTCGCCGCCGTTGACGACCGCCGAGGTGGCCGCGACGCCGGCCAGCGGAACGTAGACGATCTTCATGCCGACGACGGGAATCAGGCTGGCGACGCCGGTGAGCGTCCCGGCGACGGCGGGGTACGGCACCGTGGCGGGGTCGGGAGCGACGATGTTGTAGGCGTTGAAGCTGGCGATGGCGATGAGGGCGATGGCGATGACGTTCAACAGATTGCCGAAGAGGACGGCCTCCAGCTCCCGGTCGACCGCTTCGAGATATTCGCGAATGACGGCGTCGTCGTCGAACCGGAGCAGCCACCGGCGGACGTGGTGGCCGTCGACGAGCAGATAGTAGGTGACGACGCCGATGATGAATAGGTTGAGGAAGAACTCCGAGGCCAGCGTCGACAGGAAGTCGGCGTGGCCGGACGCGAACCGGATGAACGGCGCCAGGTCGCCCGAGCGGTACGCCCGGTACAGTCCCTGAACGGACAGCGGCGGGATGCTGGTGACGCCGCCGAACCACGAGACGTTCCGCGCCGCGGCGTCGGTGAGCCCGTACTGGCGGACGAACTGACGGCTCTCGACGGCCAGCAACACGACGGCGTAGCTGATGAGCAACAGCAGCGGCACCGCGAGCGAGCCGACGGCGACGACGGCACGCACCCGGACCGGGAGCCGAAGCTTGGCGAGCAGCTGGTGGTACCGCCGCGTCGAGTAGTAGATGAACACGGCGACGGTGAGCGCTGCGACGAAGCGGGCGGCGAGCATCCCGACCGCGACGGCGACGACGACGCCGAACCCAGCGACGACGAGTCGATTCTCGTCCATGTACTTCCGAATCGGACGGAGGAGTCATAAGTCGTTGTGGCCGGCGGCGGATCGTCACGGCGGTGTGGACCCGCAGTGATCGGTATCAGTCGTTGTCGCCGACCGGTGCCTCCGGCGGCTCCCGGTCCTCGACCGGTTCCCGGACCCTCCGCAGACGCCTCAGGACGACGTACGCCACGGCGCCGGCGGCGAGCCAGCCGGCGGTCAACACCAGCGCTATCGGGTCCGTCCGGACCAGGTACACCACCAACACGCCCGTGAGGAGGAGGTTCAGCACGATGCCGAGAACCGGCGGCACCGGATAGAACGGCATCTCGTACGGGCGGTTCAGGTCCGGCTTCGAGCGCCGGAGTCGGATAACCGCGGCGTTGACCACGACGAACGACAGCAGGAAGAACAGGCTGGAGACGTTGCCCGCGATTCGGGTCGGCAGCAGTACCGAACCGAGCATCACCACCGCGCTCACCAGCACCGCCACGAACGGCGTCCCGAAGCGGGGGTGAATCCGGCCGATGGACGGGACCAGCTGTCCCTCCCGGCCCATCGAGAACGCGACCCGCGAGGAGGCGATGACGACCGCGTTCAGCGCGGTGAGCGTCGAGAACACCGCGCCGAAGGCGATGAGCGCCCCGCCGTTGCGGATGACCGGCAACCCGGTCGGCATGAACGAGGTCGCGGCCCGCGCGATGCCGGCCTCGCCGGCGGCCGCCACCCCCTCGGCACCGAGGGTCCCGATGGCGACGACGACGACCGTCAGGTACACCACGACCGTCACGGAGAGGCTGATGAAGATGGCCCGCGGGATGTTCTCGCGGGGGTTCTCGACCTCCTCGGTGACCGTAGTGATGAGGTCGTACCCCTCGAAGGCGATGAACGTCAGCCCCATCGCCGGGAGGATGCTAACCGGGCCGCCGTCGCCGGTGAACAGCGGCTGAAACTCCGCCGTCGAGAACGCCGGCGCCGCCGCGCCGAAGGCGACGAACACGATCAGGATGGAGACCTTCACCGCGGTGAAGATGGTTTCGATGCTGCCGCTGGCGGCCGTTGACGCCGCGTTCAGTGCCACGAGAAAGCCGATGGCGGCGAACGCGAGCAGGAAGCTGCCGTCGATGCCGACGCCGATTCCCGGCACCATCACGGCGCCGAGTTCGTCCGGCGGCGGCGCTAACCCGTAGACTGACAGCAGTTCGACGAAGTTCGGTGCGAACCCGAGCGCGTACAGCGCGCCGGCGATCATGTACGCGAACCACAGCATCCACCCCATCCCGAAGGAGGCGAAGTCGCCGAACACCTCCCGGACGAACGCGTAGCCGCCGCCGCTTTTCGGGATGGCGGCGGCCAGCTCCGCGTACGACAGGCCGGTGAAGGCGGTGACGACGCCGTTGAGTGCGAACACCAGGACGGCTGCCGGGCCGGCGATCTCCGTCGCCAGCCCGGTCAGCACGAAGATGCCGGCGCCGATCATCGCTCCCATTCCGATCATCGTCGCGTCGAGGAGGCCCAGTTCGGCCTCCGGCTGCCTGTCACCGCGGGCGCTCATCTGAGGTGGTAGATACGTCGAACGTCGGTTGACGGTCTGTTTCGTTATCGAGTACCACGGACAGTCGTCCGTACCTCGGCACGCAAACACTTTAACCTGTTACCGACGGCGCCACGCCGGGGGAAGCTACATGCACCCGGCGGTCGAACGGCTACGGATGAGCGAGGACCTCCGAGTGGTCATCGTCGGCGGGCAACACGTCGGATTCCACGCGGCGAAACAGCTCGACGACCACGGCCACGACGTGACCATCATCGAGAAAGACGAGCGCAGGGCGGAGTATCTGAGCGACCAGTACGTCGCGACCGTGATTCAGGGCGACGGCGGGCGGCCGGGGGTGTTGCGACAGGCCGACCTCGACCGCGCCGACGCCGTCGCCGCGCTCACAGGGTACGGCGCGATGACCAACGTCGGCATCTGCGCGGTGGCGCGCACCATCGACTCGGAGGTGAACACCGTCGCCCGCATCGACCACGGTGAGACCGAGGAGTACGACGACGTCGTCGACGCCGTCGTCTATCCGGAGCGACTGGCCGCCTACGAGGCGACCAACGAGATACTGAACGTCACCAGCGGCGGCGTCCGGACGCTCGAACAGGGCGCCCCCGGGCTGGAGCTACTGGAGGTGACCGTCGCTGAGGACGCTCCGGCGGCCGGGAAGCGCCTGGCCGACGTGTCTTTCCCCCGCGGGGCGGTCGTGATCGCGGACTACGAGAGTCAGACCGTGGGCCCCGACATGGAGCTTCGCGCCGGGTACCGGTATCTGGTCGGCGTCCAGAGCGGAGTAAGCGACGAGACGATTCGACTCCTTCGCGGGTAGCCGTTTGCTCTCGTCGCCGGCGAACGCCCCCAAACCTCAACCTACCAGCACCGACTCGCCACTCGATGCATTATAAACAGTCATAGATTATCGGACCCGATAACTGCGGATCAAGGCTTATCAGTCGGCGTTCGATATCGATGGTGTATGCGAGAGTGGCACCGAGGGGGTTCGTGGCGCGGCTTTCGGGTCGTCGCCGTCGTGCTGTTGCTCGCGACGGTTCCGGTCGCGACGGCCGTCGGCGCCCCGGCGGCCGATTCGGGGTCGTCGACGCCCCGAACCGCGGCGGTCGGTGCGTCGGGCGCCGTCGTCGGCACCGACGGCACACGCTCGGTCGCGTCCCCCGGCGACGTCGACCAGCCGGGGATAACGGTGACACAGCGGGTCGCGCTCACCCCCGACCGCCCTGGGAGTCTCACGGTGACGTTCGGCTTCGACCTGCCGTCGAACGTCGTGCGGTTCACGGTGCGCGAGCTGACCCGTTCCGAGGTCACGGTCCTCTCGACGAGCGGGTTCGCGAGCGAGAACGGCGACTTCGTCTGGGACCAGGAGACGACGACGCCGACGATAACCGCACGCGTCCCGGTTCGGGACGGCGACGCGGAGGTGCCGATGGACAGCGCCACCGTCGACGCCGGCTCGTGGGCGATGGCGGAGAGGTTCTACACCGAGGCTCGCTGGCACTACCGCGAGGGAACCTCGAACCCCACCTACACCGGTCGGGTCGAACCCACCGGAGCCGGCACCGGCGGCGACGACATGGTGTTCCTCGGCGCCCACGAGGTCACCGAGCGGGTCGTCGACGGACAGACGATACGGCTCGTCGTGCCGGCGGCGACCGACGACGTCGACGAGGCGGCGGTGCTGAGCCGGCTGGCCGAGGCCCGCCGACAGCTCGGGACCGACGGCGCGCCGGAGACGGTCCACGCCGTCGCGCTGCCCGGGTCGGTCGAGACCGCCGGCGCCGGCTACGCGCTCGGGAACGCGTTCTACGTCGCCGAGGACGGCCGCGACGGCGACGCGGCGACCTGGGTCCACGAGTACGTCCACACCGAACAGCGGTTCTCCGACGACGTCGCGTGGTTCTCAGAGGGTAGCGCCGAGTACTACGCGAGCCTGTTCGCGTACTACGACGGCCGGCGGTCGTTCGCGACCTTCCACCGCGGCACCGAGACGGCGGCCGACGCCGAGGTCTCCGTCGCCGAGGTGTCGACCGACGCGGTGTACACCAAGGGCCAGCGCGTGGCGGCTGCGCTCGACCAGCGCGTCCGCGCCGCGACCGACGGCGAGCGGTCGCTGCGGGCGGTCATCGAGCGGCTGAACGCTAAAGAGGGGACGGTCACGACCGACGACGTCGAGGCGGCGGCCGAGGCGGTCGCCGGCACGTCGCTCGATTCGTTCTTCGAACGGTACGTCCGCGGAACCGCGGCGCCGGAGCTGCCGGACTCGGAGTCGTCGTACCGTCCGGTCACCGCCACGACCGACCGGATTACCACCCGCGAGTTCGAGCCTCGGAGGACGTTCCGTGACGGGCCGAGGAGGCGGTTCCCGCACTTCGATTCGCCGTCGCCGCGACCGACCACGCGGCCGTGAACTCGGTCGCGTCCCCGACCGCCGCCTACCGCGCCGCGAGCGATGCCGACCCGCCGACGTGGTCAAGCTCGAAGCGCGTCACGAGCACGCGGTCGACGTTCTCGGCGTCGGAGCTGGTGTCGGCGAGTTCGGCCCGGAGGTCGTCGATACTCCCGGGCGTGACGGCGTCGACTAGGGCGACCTCGCCGTCGTCGACCAGGTGGACGTTCCACTGAGTCGAATGTGACGGGACGGGACGCGACCAGCCGCGCAACTCACTTTCGGCTCCGCGCCCGAGAGGTGGTATGCGGCGTCGTCTACTCCGGGTCGTCCTCGCACCGGTCGTGCTCCCGCACGAACTCGCCCACGCGGTGCCGGCGTGGCTCGGCGGGCTCGACCCCCAAATCGCGGTCTTCCCGGAGTGGGAGGGCGAGGCCGTCCCGCTGGGGCAGTTCGACGCCGTCGTCTCTGAGTCGACGCCGTCGTGGCTCATCCGGCTCGTCGCGGTCGCCCCGCTGCCGACGTTCCTCGGTATCGCGGCCGGGCTCGGCCCGGCGATGCCCGCCAACCGGCCCGAGACGCTCGCGTTCATCGCGCTGTTGAGCTGGTGGGCCAGCCTCTCGGAGGGCGACCTCAGCGTCGCGCTCGCGCCGGCCGCGGTGCGCGCCGCCGGGGAGTTCCGTGCCCCGAGCACGCCGCTGGCCAAGTCCGCTCCGCTGGTCGTCGTCGCGACGGTCGCCGCCGTCAGCTGGCTGTTGCTCTCGTGACCGAGCGTCTGCTGACGTGGCCGCCGCGAAGCCGGCTCACTCCGAGGCGGATTCCGGAACGACGGTGACGGGGACGGCGGCGGTGTCGGCCAGGGTGAACGCGGTGCTCCCTTCAACGACGCTTCCGAGCAGTTCCTTCGACCGGTGGCCGACGACGGCGTGGGAAACCGCGACGTCGCTGGTGATGTCGCCGAGCTGGCGGCCGACGGTCGTCCCCGACCGGGCGGCCGTGTGCTCGACGTGCTCGATGGCGACCGAGAACTCGACCGACGCCGCCGCCAGGTACTCCCGCACGTCGTCGCGGACGGACTGGGCATCCACGTCGGCTAAGTCGTCGGCCGTCAGATGGACGACGTACAGCTCCTCTCCGAGTCCCCGGCCCAGCTCGACCGCGGTGTCGAGCACGCGTTCGCGAAGCGAGTCGTCCGCGACGGCGACGGCGATTGACATGGGTTTAGATAGGCTCAGAGAACCGAAAACGTGTCGCCGCCGCGGCCGGCGCCGACGCGAACCAATCGGTGTCCGGGCCGGTCGCTCCCGCGCCGCCGGTCGGACGGCGTCAGTCGTCGGCGGTCGCGTTCCGGCTGACGAAGCCGTCCGGAAGGGACTCGACCTCGCCGACCTGCACCCGCCAGAGGTCCGCGTACCGGCCGTCCTCGTCGAGCAGTTCCTCGTGCGTGCCGGTCTCGACGACGCGGCCGTCGTCGAGGACGACGATGCGGTCGGCGTTTCTGACCGTCGAGAGTCGGTGGGCGATGACGAAGGTGGTCCGCTCTTCGAGCAGCCGCGAGACGTTGCGCTGGACGACCACCTCCGTCTCGTTGTCGACGTGGCTCGTCGCCTCGTCGAGGACGAGCAGCGAGGGGTCCTCCAGGATGGCCCGGGCGAGCGCGAGCCGCTGGCGCTGGCCGCCCGAAAGCTTCACGCCGCGCTCGCCGACGACCGTCTCCAGGCCGTCCTCGAACCCCTCGACGAACGACAGCGCCCCGGCCTTCCGGAGGGCCGCCCTGAGCTCCGGCTCGGCGACGTCCGCGGCGCCGTATGAGACGTTCTGGCGAACGGTGCCGCCGAAGAGGAACGGGTCCTGGCTCACGTAGCCGAGGTGGTCCCGGAGGCTGGTCAGCGACACGTCGCGCACGTCGTGGCCGTCGAGGCTGACGGCTCCCTCGTCGGGGTCGTACAGCCGCATCAGCAGCTTCGTCAGCGTTGTCTTGCCGGCGCCGGTGCGGCCGACCAGGCCGACCGTCTCGCCGGGCTCGACGGACATCGACACGTCGTCGATGACGGTCTCGTCGCCGTCGTAGCTGAAGCTGACGCCCTCGTACTCGACGGCGCCGTCGACCACGTCGAGGGTAACGCCGTCGTCGCGGTCGGTGATGCGGTCGGGGTCCTGCAGTAGACCGACGATGCGCTCGGCGGCGGCGTAGGCGTACTGGTAGTTGTTGAGCACCTGGCCGAACTGTCGCATCGGGTACATCAGCCGCCGACTGTACAGCAGGAACGGGACGAGCGTCCCGATGGTCAGCGGGACGGTGAACACGCCGAAGCCGCCGAAGAGGTAGACGTAGCCGCCGACGGTGAAGGTCACGCCGTATCCGAGCGCCGTGACGAGCACCAGCGTCGGAAAAAAGCGGATGCGCGTGAGCACGGCGTCCCAGTTGGCGCTGCGGTAGTCGTCGGAGGCCTCGCCGACGCGGTCGGACTCGTACCCCTCGCGGCCGAACGCCTTGATGACCGTGATGCCGCCGATGTTGTTCTCCAGTCGGGCGTTCAGCTTCCCGACCGTCGAGCGAACCTCGCCGTACTTCGGCTCGATGGTCTGTTGGAACCGGTAGGAGACGTACGCCAACGCCGGCACCATCGTGAGCGTGACGAGCGCGAGCTGCCAGTGGAGGTACACCGTGATGGCGGCGATGACGAGCGTGGTGACGCCGATTCGCACGCCGCCTTGCAGGTCCTGAGAGAGGAACGACTCCAGCTGGTTCACGTCGTTGTTCAGAATCGACATCACCTCGCCGGTCTGGTGGTCGTCGAAGAAGGCTAGCCGCTGGCTCTGTAGCTCCTCGTAGGTGTCCGTCCGGACCTCGTGTTGCACGTCCTGGGCGATGCGGTTGAGCGCCCACCCTCTGACGTATCCCGCCGCCGCCGCGGCCAGGAACGAGCCGGTGACGATGCCGACGACGAGCCAGAACTGGCCGGCGGTGGTCGTCGGCAAGAGAGCGTCGGACACCAACGGCAGCGCGAACGGCCGGGTGTTCCGAAACAGCGAGTCGAGCGCGACGCCGAGGACGAACGCCGGCACCGAGAACAGCGCCGCGCCGAGCACCGTCATCGTGGCGCCGAGGACCAGTTCCGGGAGGTAGTCCCGGCCGTAGCGACCGGCGAGGTACCGCATCGGCCGCCGGGCGTGCTCGCGGAGGTGGTCAAGCGAGCCGTCGGAATCTGACATACGAACTGGTCGTCCGGGAGGGGCTTAAGTCGTCGGCCGGCGCGAGCGGCGTTTTCATGGCTGTGAGAGGTGGTCGGTCGCTTCGACCGGGTGTCGGCGAACGGGCCCGAACACGGGGAGTCACCGACGGCGAAGACGGAGCTACCGCGTCACGAGCGACGGCCGGGCGGACGGCTCGGGGCCGGTTCGAGGAACGGTCAAATCACGGAGCCGGAGGTCGCCCGGAGGTCGTCACGTCGATGTCGACGGCGCGCTACGGGGCGTCCGGTCGGTCCCGACCGACCGAGCGATCCTCCCGTCACCAACCCTGCGACGAAGCCCCCGGCGTCAACGACGGAGGTTCCGCCCGTCGAGACGCCCTCGTTCGGGGGTCAGGCCTCGTCGCTCGGATCCGCTTCGTCGCCGTAGTCGGCGGCGTCGACGTCGACATCGGTGAGTTCGATCCGCGTACCGCCGCCGTCGGCTTCGGTGACGCGGACGCTCCAGCCGTGGGCTTCGGCGATTTCGCGAACGATGTTCAGTCCGAATCCGGTTCCGTTCTCGGAGGTCGAGAAGCCTGGTTCGAGCACCTGGTCACGCCTATCGGCCGGGATTCCGGGGCCGTCATCGGCGACGTGGAATCCGGTCGGGGAGTTGCCGACGGTCACGGTCACGTCTCCGCCGCCGTGTTCGACCGCGTTCCGGAACAGGTTCTCCAGCAGCTGTCTCAGCCGACTCGGGTCCGCTCGGACGCTCCGCGAAGCCTCGACTTCGAGCGTCGCGTCGTCGGTCTCGACGGTGTGCCAGCAGCTGTCGGCGGTGGCTGCCAGCTCCACCGCCTCGACCTCGCCGACCTGTTCGCCCTCGCGTGCGAGCGTCAGGAGATCCTCGATCAGCGCCAGGCTCCGGTTTATCGCGTCGGCCGCCGGCTCCAGATGGTCGCTGCTGCACTCCTCCCGGGCCAGGTTCAGCTGTCCCTCGGCAACGGCCAGCGGGTTTCGAAGGTCGTGGCTGACGACGCCGACGAACTCCTCCAAGCGGTCGTTCTGACGCTTTAGTTCCTGCTCGCGGCGCTTTCGGTCGGTGACGTCCTGAATCGCTCCCCTGACCAGCGTCGTCCCGCCGCCTTTCTCGACGAGTTCGCCGCGTATCTCGACCCAGCGGACGGCCCCGTCGGCCGTTCGGATCCGGTACTCCCCCTGGTAGGGCTCGCCGGTTTCGAGACAGCGCTCGAACTGACGGCGGACCGTCTCACGGTCCTCGGGCACGTAGAAGTCGAGTGCCGTCTCGACGTTCGGTTCATACTCCTCGGAGACGTCGTGGACGGCTCGGGCGCCGTTCGTCCACCGGACCGTTTCAGTGTGCGGCTCGACTTCGACCCCGCCGACGTTCGCCACTCGCTCGGTGTGTCGAAGCAGATCGCGCTTCTGTTCGAGTTCGCGCTCGCGTCGTCTGCGGTCGGTGACGTCGCGGCTGATACCGAGGATACGCTTCGTCTCGTCGTCCAACGTCAGCGCGGTGAACCGGTACTCGAACACGCGGGGACTGTCGCCGTCGAACGCCGCCTCGTACTCCCCTTCGATGGCTTCCCGCTCGCCGCCTAGGAGGTCCTCGAAGGGAGCACCGTCTTTCTGCTCTTCGATGCGCCGAACGTGGGGGCTGTGCTCGCCGACGAGTTCGTCCGGCGTCGCCCCTCGGAGGTCACAGAGCGCCCGGTTGACGAGCCTGTATCTGCCCTCGGGGTCGTACACTGCGACCGGTTCGGAGAGCGAATCGACCAGGCGCTGATACTGCTCGATCCGTTGTTGACTGCGTTTCTGTTCGGTGATTTCGGTCACGAAGCCGGCGACGCGGACGACCTCACCGGCGTCGTCGTGAATCGGCTCCGCCCGCACCCGCGCCCACCGGTCGTGGTCCTCGTCGGAGTCGATCCGACACTGGAGTTCGACCGTTTCGCCGTCTGACGTCCGGTCCATCGCCTGTCGGACGCGGTCGCGGTCGTCGGGGGAGATCCAGTCGAGGATGTTCAGAGGGTCCTCCCGGAGCGCCTCGGTCGAGCGTCCCCAGGCGCTCTCGTACGCCGAGTTCACGAACAGGGTCTCACTCCAGTCGTGGGTGAACACGCAGAGGAGGTGGTCGGTGCTCTCGGCCAGCTCGCGCAGGTGGCGCTCGGCGCGCTGACTCTGTGCCTGTCGGACCGCGTTCTTGATGCGGTTGGCGAGAAGCTCGTACTGTTCGCCGCCCGGCTGCTTCTGCAGGTAGTCGGTCGCCCCCGCAGATATCGCCTCGCTGGCGACCTCCTCGGAGCCTTTCCCGGTGAAGAGAATGAACGGGAGCCGCGAGTACTCCTCGCGGACGGCGTCGAGAAACTCGATGCCGTTCCGACGCGGCATATCGTAATCCGAGATGACGCAGTCGAAGTCGGCGGCGGCGAGGCGATCGAGCCCGTCGCCGGCGCTTTGGACGGTCTCTATGTCGAACCGTGGCTCCTTGCGCTGGAGAAGGGTAGCGGCCATGTCTGCGAAGCTCGGTTCGTTGTCCACATGGAGGATGCGGATCGAATTGGATGCTTCCTCCATCACGAATTAACCTTGATATTCAGGGGTTATAAATTCCGTGTGGGCTCACTGAGAGGCGTTCGAGCTGTCGAATTACGACGACGGCGCCCTTTTCGACGGCGGTTCGTTTCGAGCTGAGGGGTTCTACCGCGTCGACCTACTTGCCCTCTTGTCTCGCGCTCTTGATTTCGATCCCGCTATGGGTTTCTCTCCTGCTGTGACGGAGAAATCCAGTGTGGGGTTGGAACTCCCGTCGGTGTCGACGCCACAGGCGCGATAGATTCGCTCACTGCTACTCACTCCGGTTAAGCCGCCCCGGGTCAGCGGCCGCGAAAACGCGCGGCCACGCGAGTTTCGCGACCTGTTGCCCGTCTCGGGATTCTCCTCCGTCGGTCGCGACAGACTCACCGGACGCGAGTGTGGTCTAAGAGCGAGACAAAGCCCTCAGATACCGCGATCAACCTCCGTTTTGACGGACGATTCAATCCAATAGAAACGTCGTTAAACGAAGTTGTTGCGCTTGAAAATGAAGGGTGAAGCTCTAAACATTCAGATGCTCGTGTTCAACACGAGGTAGGATGGGACCGCCGAGATTCGAACTCAGGTCCGACGCACCCCATGCGCCGAGGATACCGCTACCCTACGGTCCCGCAGTTCCGACGACGCCGGTGGAGCAATTAAGCGTGTCGTTTCGACCCGGCCGCAGTCGGCGACTCTCATGGCTCGTCGCCGCTGTCGCCCTCCCGCGACGCCACCAAGTCGCCGTCGTCACGGACGGCCAGCCGCGCGACGGCGTCTCCTTCGTACGCCGCCAGCCCCTCGGCGCGGCCGAGGACGTAGCCGTCGTGGTCGCTACACACGGTGTCCAACTGCTCGCCGGTCGGCGACACCACGTCGGCGACGACGTCGCCGCTCTCGACCACGTCGCCGGCCGCGACGCGGTGGCGGACCAGCCCCGCCGTCTCCGTCCGCGGGCCGACGTAGCGCCGGACCGGATAGTCGACCGGCTGGTCGGGGACGGCCGCGCCGGGGTCGCCGACCGTCTCGGGCACGTCCTCGCGGTCGACCATCCCCAGTTCGACGAGGACGCCGTATACCCCGGCGACGCCGGCGGCGCGGGCCGCCTCCTCGACGACGCTGTGGCTCCCGAGTTCGGCCGTGAACGATGGGACACCGGCGGCGTTCAGCACCGCGCCGGCGGTCGACCGCTGGAGCGACTGATCGACGTACTCCTCGGCGGGGTACTCCGTGACGACCGGCAGGCCGAACGCGGCGACCAGCGCCCGGAGCTCCGCCGCCAGCGACTCGGCGTCGGCCTCGGAGCGGCGCTGGCCGTACAACACCCGGTCGCGGATGCTGAACGGGACCGAGCCGACGCCGGCGGTGTGGAGGTCGACGTAGGCGTCGGCGCGGGTCGCCTCGTCCTCGGCGCCGGTGATGACCTCGTACAGCCGGCGGTCGATGCGCTCCTGAACCTCCGCCGGGCGCGCGAAGTCGGCCTCGGGGTCCGGGAAGTGACGGTTCGGGTCGTCGTCGCCGTAGTAGGTGTGGCGAGCGTTGCGCCGGAGTCCGGCCGGGCTGACGACCGGGACGGAGACGACCGTGCCGGCCAGCCGCTCGGGCAGGGCCTCGCTCAGCGCGTCCTGAGCGACGGCGACGCCGGTGGCCTCGTCGCCGTGGACGCCGCCGGTGAGCCACAGCGTCGGGCCGTCTGCGACCCCCTCGGCGACGACGACGGGAAGCCGTTCGCTGGCGCCGGTCGGCAGCTCCGTGATCGACAGCCAGCCGCGCTCCAGTTCGCCGGGCGACGCATCGGCGGAGCCGACGTGCATACGCTCGGTGACCGCCGCGAGCGACAAAAGTCCGTGGCCCGCGGCGACCCGCGTTCGACTCCGGTCTGTCGGTAGTTTGATATCGAGGTAGGAACACTCCCCTGACGATGCTCGAAGTCCTGACCAGTCCCCGCACCTTCTTCCAGTCGCGCACCGACGACGCCGGCTGGCTGGCGCCGGTCGCCATCGTCCTGACCGTCGCCGTCGTCAGCGCCGTCGGGACCGTCCCGGCGTTCCAGGCGACGACCGCGGCGCTGCCTGCGGACGCCGGCTCGCTGGGAGCAGTCGTACAGGCCGTCTCGCTGGTGACCGCGTTCGCCACCGCCTTCGTCGTCTGGGTGGTGTACGCCGGAGTGTTCTACGCCATCTCGGCGGTGTTCGACGGCGACGGCGACTTCGCCACGCTGCTGAAGTTCGTCGGCTGGGGGTACCTCCCTGCGGTCGCCTCCGCGGCAGTGACGGCGGTCGTTCAGTTCACGCTGTACAGCGGCCGCGACCTCCCGAGCGACCCGGAGGCGATAGCGGCGTTCTCGCAGTCGGTGCAGACGGACCCGCTGTTCGTGGCGGCGTCGGTCTTCGGCGTGGTCGTCACGGTGTACCAGGGGTACATCTGGAGCCACGCTGTCGGCGTCGCTCGAGACCTGAACCGCCGGGAGGCGCTCATCACCGCTGGTATCCCGGTCGCCATCTCGGTGCTGTTCAGCCTCTCGGGATTCCTGCTCTGAACGGACGCCGCGGCGTTTTCTCGCCGCCGGCTTAGACCAACACGCGCTCCAGGCTGACGACCTCGCCGGCGTCGGCGTTCGGGTCGCCGACGAGCCGTCCCAGACAGACGGCCGTGCCGCCGGCGGTCTCACAGACGAGGAGGTCGTCGTCGCCAGGGGCGACGCCGGCTTCGGCGACCTCGGCGGCGGCGAGGACCCCGGGCGCGTACACCGGTGCGCCTTCGGCGATCTCGGCCGCGGCGGAATCGGCGACGACGACGCTGGGGAGGTGTGAAAGCGCCGTCTCCGCGGGCTCGACCACGTCCCGGAGCAGTTCCTCGTCGCCGTCTTCGGCCCAGGCGAGCCCGTCGGCGAGGTCGTGGAGCGTGCTGAGGTCGCGGTCGTCGAAGGGGTCGGTGCCGACGCGGCGGAGGTCGCCCATGTGCGCCCCGGTGCCCAGCGCCAGCCCGAGGTCGTGACACAGCTTGCGGATGTACGTCCCGGACTCACAGCGAACGCCCAGCAGCGCCTGCCGGTCGGTGACCTCCAGCACGTCGAGGTCGTGGACGGTCCGCCTGCGGAGCCGGCGTTTCACCGCGCTCTTTCGCGGGGGTTTCTGGTGCAGTTCGCCCTCGAACTCGGCGGCGACCGCCCGGAGGTCCGCCGGCGCCGGAGCGTGGAGCTCTAGGACGGCGACGTACGTCTTGGCCCCTTCGAGGAACGCCTGTGCGAGCCGGGTCGCGTCGCCGGTGAGCACCGGCAGACAGCCGGTTACCTTGGGGTCGAGGGTGCCCGCGTGGGCGGCGCGGTCGACGTCGGCGAGGTCGCGCACCCAGGCGGAGACCTCGTGAGCGGAGGGACCGGGCGGCTTGTCGAGGTTGACGACCCCGAACGCGAGCAGGTCGTCGACGTCGCGCTCCCCGGGTGGGTCCCGCATCGTCAGAAGTCGTAGCTGACACCCTCGACGGGGTAAGCGCCTTCGTCGGCGCCGGACTCGTAGGCGGCGACCGCCTCGACGAGCAGGTCCGGCACCGACTCCTCGGGCCACCGAGCCGTGTTCAGCGTCACGTCGTAGATGGAGAGGTCCGCGATGTCGATGCCGTACAGCTCGCGGTAGCGCTTGGCCTCGCTGTGTTCGCGGCGCTCGGTCTCGGTTCGGGCCACCCCGACGGGCTTGCCCTCGCGGCCGGCGATGCGCTCGGCCCGGACCGAAAGCGGCGCGTCGAGCCACACCCGGATATCGGCGTAATCGGCGGCCAGCCAGCCGGCGAGGCGTGATTCGAGCACCACGTCGTCGCGCTCGGCGGCGACCGACCGGAGGCGAGCGTCGAGGTCGCGGTCGATCTGATCTTCCTCCTCGGCGAGTTCGTTGAACTCGACGGGGGTGTAGCCGCGTTCGGCGGCCAACTCCCGGAAGATGTCGCCGCCGGAGACGTGGTCGAGGTCGAACGCCTCGGCCACCGCGTCGGCGTTCGTGCTCTTCCCGCTGCCGGGCGGGCCAGAGACGGTTATCAACATACCACAATTCCGGCGGTCGGGGTCAAAACGGTTGCCGTTGCTCGCGACCTCCGTGAACGCTTCACGAACCCCTGGGCCGCCGGGCCGGCGCTCCCGTGGCGGCGCCGATGGTCGCGACCGGCCGAGCCAAGCCGAGCCGAACTGAGCCCGTCGGAACCGTCAGTCGTCGGCGGCGGCCGCCTCGTCGTCGTCTCGGTCGCCAGCCTCGTGGATGCGTTCGCCGCGGTGGAGGCGGGCGGCGATGGAGAACGTCTGCTCGCGCTCGCGGCGAGTCGGGAAGTGCGCCGCCATGTAGCGGGCGACGGCCACCAGCAGCGTGCGCTGGCGGTCGGTCACCCGCCCCGGTCCGGGCTCGGCGGCCGGGTCAGCGGCGCCGTGTTCTGCGACCTGCGCGAAGCCCGCTTCGAGCGCCT
Organism: Halolamina sp.; assembly: GCA_042216705.1. GTDB lineage: Archaea > Halobacteriota > Halobacteria > Halobacteriales > Haloferacaceae > JBDGTQ01. Next base: position 23,194 of record JBDGTQ010000012.1, read on the forward strand.
GGAACGTGTGAAAGCCGGCGTCCTCGCGGACCAAACAGCGCCCGAGCGCCCGTTTCAGCCGGGCTGGGTCGCCCCCCGAATCGAGGAAGACACCGACCCGTCGGGCCGCGCGGTCGACCTGGCCCTCCGTGTCGAAGGCCTCCTCCAGCGCGTCGAGGGCGGCGTCGGGGTCGGCGTCGGACCGGGTCGGCGGCTCCGGCGCCGGCGGCATGTTCAGGAAGCGGTCGAGGTAGACGTTGACGGCGGCGTCGTACACGCCACGGTACAGTTCGTCGTGGTCGGTTCGCTTGGCGGCTTGATGGACCGCGTTCGCGTACGTGTAGGTGTGGTGGACCGTGTTCCAGTCGCTGAACTCGTTGCCGGTGTCGAACCGGGCGACGCGCTCGCCGGCGGCGTACGCCACTGCGCCGGCCAGTTCCGCGACGGTCGCCCCGTCGCGGATGGCCTCGGTGAGTGCGCCGACGACGGCCTCGGGGTCGTCGTCGTGAACGCGGTCGACGAACCCCTCGGGTTCGGTCCAGTCCTCGCCGGCGCCGGCGGCGACGTGGTCGTCGAGGTCGGCGAAGGTGTCCGCGAGCAGGCCGGCGAGGTCCTCCGGCTGGCGCCACGCGGAGCGCTCCTCGGCGCGCTCGGCGGTCGCCAACCCACGGACGAGGCTGGCGAGCACGTCGACGGCGTGGTCCCAGCCGACGTCGTCCAGCGCCTCGGTCGCCTTGGTGACGAAGTCGAGCCGGTGGCCGCTGTCGAGGTAGTGGTGGTCGGTCGCGGCGGTCGTCAGAAGCTCGGTCAGCTGCGCCGGGGAACAGCCCGCGGCGACGGCGGTGCGCAGCACCCGCTCGGCGCCGTCGGGGTCGCGGACCTCGACGTTCTGTCTGAACCACGCCTTCAGCCGGTCGAAGGACACGTCGCAGTCGCCGAAGGAGTCCTGGTCGAACTTCGGCGGGCGGTCGGCGCAGTCCTCGGCGACGGCGACGAGGCCCTGATACAGCGCCCGCTTGCGGTCGGCGGGCCGGAGGTCGCCGAGGACGTTCCCGAGCAGGGTCAGCGTCGTCAGCCCCCGACCCCATCCGCCCTCGCGGTACCGGGTGCCGAACAGCACACCGGTCTCCAGCGGCTCCGTCGGGTCGACGTCGGCCTCCAGTAACCCGTAGGCCGACTTCGCCAGCACGAGCCGGAGGTTCTGTTCCAGGCCGTCCTCCAGACGGTCGGCCCAGTGGACCGCCGGCGGCTCCTCGCGGGGCGGGTCGGGGTCGACGTACACCGTGCCGTCGTGAACGGCGACGGGGTAGGCCGCCACGTCGTCGGCCCAGGGGTCGAACGTGTCGCCACAGGAGAGCTCGAACCGGGCGTGGTGCCAGTGACAGGTGAGCACGCCGTCCTCGACGCTGCCTTCGGTAAGGGGAAATCCCATGTGCGGACAGCGGTTGTTGACCGCGCGGAACTCCCCCTCGTGATGGAAGAGGGCGATGGGCGTGCCGTCGACGCTGACGAGGTCGCGGCCCGACTCGCGGAGGTCGTCTGCCGACGCGACGGGGTGAAAGCGCTCGTCGTCTGGGGCGCTCATGTCACCCGCTACCACGGACTGGTACATCAACGTTCCCTGAGGCTCGTTTTGGTAGGACTCCTGAGAGGTCGAGGGGGAGGGCAACTGCTGGCGACGAGAGAGCGAGAGGATCGACGGCGAGAAAGCGAGGAGAACTGCGCCGAGTGGAGCGGGCAGCGGGTGGTCAGTCCGCGGCCGGTGGTCGGGACGGGGTCGTCGGGATCGCCTTTTCGAGGGGGGTCAGTCCGCAGCCACGGGCGTTTGACGACCGGTCATGGCGAGCACGTCGTCGAAGAACCCGAGCGAGTCGTGGGGGCCGGGGTTGGCCTCGGGGTGGTACTGACGGGTGATGACCGGACAGTCGGGGTGGGTCAGGCCCTCCGCGGTGTCGTCGTTGACGTTTCGCTGCGTGACCTCGAGTTCGCCGGCGTCGGCCACGGTGTAGCCGTGATTCTGGGTCGTCATGACGACCTGGCCGGAGTCGAGGTCCCGGACCGGCTGGTTGACGCCGCGGTGTCCGAAGTCCATCTTCGCCGTGTCGCCGCCGAAGGCGCGGGCGACGACCTGCTGGCCGAGACAGATGCCGGCGACCGGCACCTCGCCGGCGAACGCCTCGACGGCCGCCTGTGCGGCCTCGAAGTTCGCCGGGTCCCCCGGGCCGTTCGAGACGAACAGCACGTCGGGGTCGACCGCCTCGATGGCCGCGACGGAGGCGTCGTAGGGAAGGACGTGTACGTCGGCGCCGCGGGCGGTCAGCGAGTCGACGATGGAGCCTTTCGCGCCGCAGTCGAGCAGCGCCACGTCCACCGCGCCGCCGCCGTGATGGACGGTCGACTCGGCGACGCTGACCTGTGCGCCGATGTCCTCGTGGTCGCTCATCCCGACGCAGTCTTCGAGCTGGGCGCGGGCGGCCTCGGGGGTCGCCTCCGGCCCGGCGGCGATGCCGCACTGCATCGCCCCCTTCTCGCGGATGCTGGTGACGAGCTCGCGGGTGTCAAGGTGGTCGACGGCGGGCACGCCCTCCGCGGCCAGCCACGACGCCGCGTCGTCGGTCAGTTCGCGGGCGACGGCGGCGGTCGGCTGCACCGTCTCGGACTCGAACCGTTCTGTTCGGACGCCGTAGTTCCCGATGAGCGGGTACGAGAAGGTGAGTATCTGCTCTGCGTAGGAGGGGTCGGTGAGGCTCTCCTCGTACCCCGTGTACGCGGTCGTGAACACGAGCTCGCCGTTCGCCAGACCGGGGGCACGCGAACGAGCCGTGAACGTGCGCCCGTCGGCCAGCGCGATGTAGGCGTCCGTCATTACGAGATACGTATTCGGCCACCGTAATAAGTTCGTCGTTCGAAGATTCGTTACGAAATTCGTAACCCCCTTTACCACGGGGGAACACGGACGCGTATGGACGACCTCGACCGACGAATCCTGAGCATCCTACGACGGGACGCGCGAACGCCGTACACCGAGATCGCCGAGGAGGTCGGCACCAGCGAGGGGACCGTCCGCAACCGGGTCGAACGGATGACCGAAGAGGGCGTCATTGAGCGCTTCACCGTGACGACCCGGACGGGGAACGTGAAGGCGATGGTCGAACTTGGCGTGGAAATGAACGTCGACACCACGGCCGTCTCCGAGCGGCTGGCGGCCTGGGAGGAGGTCGACTTCGCCTGGCAGGTCTCCGGCGAGGAGGACGTGGTCCTCGTCGTCGACTGCGTCGACACCCGAGCGGTGAACGAACTCATCAGCCGCGCTCGCGAGCTGGACGAGGTCAACGGGACCAAGACGCGGCTCATCCTGGACGAGCGACTCGGGTAATTAAGTTCACGGGGTTCATCACAGACGATAAGGATGAACGGCTGCCAGGTCTGCGGGGCCGAAGAGGCTTTGATGCACACCTGCAACGAGTGCGGCGCCGAGGTCTGCCCGGACCACCAGCTCCCGGAGGCCCACGATTGCCGCGAGACCGGCGACGGCGAGGCGTGGTTCGACGGCACCTACGACGACGTCGCCGAGACGGTCCACCGTGACGACCGCGAGAGCGAAGCCGGGCGCAACCCCGACCACGAGGAGAAAAGCGGGGACGCCACCGAGGACTGAACTGCCCGCAGCGGACGCCACGCCGGCCCTGACGGCGGGTGCGTGACAGCCGGTCACACTGCGAAGCCTTTTGAGGCTACCCCCTCTCTGGGGGATATGAGCAACTACGATGCCATCGTGTTCGACAACGATGGCGTCCTCGTGGGCCGGACGTCCTACGATGTCCTCCACGAAGCGACCTGGGACGCGTTCGACACCGTCGGTGTCAGCGACCCGGACCCGGACGACGTTGAGGAGATGACCGTCGGCGTGACGACCGACTCACTGAAGGAAGTCGCCCGCAAGTACGACCTCGACCCCTCGAAGCTGTGGCGCGAGCGCGACCGCAGCGCCTACCACGCCCAGCGCGAGGAGGTCGCCGCCGGTCGCAAGACGCTGTACGACGACTTCCACACCCTCTCGGACGTGGACGTGCCGATGGGCATCGTCTCCTCGAACCAGCAGTCGACGGTCGACCACGTCCTCGACCACTTCGACGTCCGCAACCTCTTCGGCGCTGCCTACGGCCGCGAGCCCCACCCACGGAGCATTCGCCGCAAGAAGCCGAACGCGCACTACATCAACCGCGCGCTCGACGACCTCGGCGTCGACAACGCCGTCTTCGTCGGCGACAACGAGAGCGACATCCGGGCCGCGAACAACGCCGGCATCGACTCGGCGTTCATCCGTCGCCCCCACCGCGACGACTGGTATCTCAACGTCGAACCCGACCACGAGCTGAACGACCTCCACGACATCCACAAGCTCACCTGAGCGGTGCGGCTCGCCGACGGGCACTTCCCAGCCCGCCGCGGGCGACAGGTCGAAGTGCCGGCGGCGTGAGCCACCGGTGTGACTGCGAACCTCCCGCCCGTCGGCCTGGGCACGATGGGCATCGACGACCCCGAGGTCGTGACCCGCGCGCTCGACCTCGGCTACCGTCACCTCGACACCGCACAGATCTACGGCAACGAGGCCGTCGTGGGCGACGGGCTCGCCGCCAGCGACGCCGCCCGCGAGGACGTGACGCTGGCGACGAAGCTGTGGGTCGACGACCTCGGCCCCGACCGCGTCCGCGAGAGCACCGAAGCGAGCCTCGCTCGCCTCGGCGTCGACGCGGTCGACCTGCTGTACGTCCACCGCCCGCGGGAGACGTACGACCCCGAGGCGACGCTGCCCGCCCTGGCGAACCTCGTCGACGACGGCGTCGTCGGCGGCGTCGCCGTCTCGAACTTCACCGAGTCCCAGCTCGCGACGGCGACCGACGTCCTCGCCGCCCACGGCGGGGAAATCGCCGCTCACCAGACCGAGTACCATCCGCTGTTCCGGCGCCCCAACCTGCTCGACCACGCCCGCGAGCACGGGTATCCGCTGGTCGCGTACTCTCCGCTTTCGAACGGTCGCGCCGGCGAGATTTCGGCCGTCGCCGCCGTCGCCGACCGCTACGACGCGACGCCCGAGGCGGTCTGTCTCGCCTGGCTCACCGGCACCGAGAGCGTGGTGACGATTCCGAAAGCCAGCGGCGTCGACCACCTGCGGGCGAACCTGGCGGCCCCCGACCTCGACCTCGACGACGAGGCGGTGGCTCGCATCGAGGCCGTCGACCGCGAGGTCGAGCTGTTCCCCGAGTGAGTGATGACGTCGACCCGACGGGAGCTCCACGCCGACGCAACCGATACCCGTCTGGGACGTGTCGATTGTCGCGTGAGCGACGCCGAATCCGACTCCGCTGACGCCGAGACGTCAGTCCCGGACGACGAGCGCGAGTGGCGCGAGCGACTGACCGACGATGAGTACGAGGTGTTGCGCGAGCGCGGCACGGAGGCCCGCTTCAGCGGCGACCACGTCGACCGCGACGACGACGGGCTGTATCACTGCACGGGCTGTAGGCAGGTGCTGTTCGACTCGGAGACGAAGTACGACTCCGGCTGCGGGTGGCCCTCTTTCTACGCCGCCGAGAGCGACGCCGTCACGACCCGCGAGGACACCCGCCACGGGATGCGCCGCGTCGAGGTACTCTGTGACGGCTGTGAGAGCCACCTCGGACACGTCTTCGACGACGGGCCGGAGCCGACCGGCGAGCGCTTCTGCATCAACAGCGTCGCCCTGGAGTTCGAGGACGATCCCGAGAACTGACCGGCGGGCCGCGGTCGCCCGGCCTCACTCCACGCCGACGCCGGCGTCGGCGTCCGGCAGCTCCGTCTTCTCCACCTCGAGGTCGAGTTCGTCCAGCGCGGCCTCCATGTGGCGCTCCATCGCGTAGTCGGCGCCGTCGGCGACGCGTTCGCGCTGTGTCGTGGCGAGCACCTCCCCGCGGCGGTCGTCCGGAATCGCGTACTTCTCGGCGGCCAACTCGATCGTGAGCCCGTTGTGGTCGCGGGTGTACAGCGAGTGGAAGATGCCGCGGTCGAACTCGTTGAAGCCGCGGCCGGCCTCCGAGAGCGCGTCCTTCACCGCCGCGAAGCGCTCGGGGTCGACGCTAAACGAGAGGTGATGGACGGAGCCGACGCGGTGGCGGTGTGGCTGGGGGTTCGAGTCCCGCTCGTCGGCGACGAAGAACGTCAGGATGCGGCCGTCGCCCGTGTCGAAGAACAGGTGGGTCACGTCCGGCGCGTCGAGGTTCGGCTGGCGCAACACCAGCGGCATCCCCAGCAGGTCGCGGTAGAACTCGACGGTGTCGGCCTCGTTGCTGCCGACGACCGTGATGTGGTCGGTACCGGTGACGTGCATCGGGCTGTCGGGCAGGTCGGGGGTCACGTCGGGCGCGTCGTCGCTCATAGGCGTCGTTCGTCGCCGACGGTCTTGTGTCTCCCGGCATCGGCGACGGGCGTGGCTGCCGGGACCGCCGCGGACAGGAGCCTGGGTACTTCGCCGTCCGCCGAGGGATTGATATATTGGTACTCCAACCAATATCCGTGTCGGGCAACTCGACCTCAGTCGGCGCTCGGGTGACCATCGGCGGCGTCGGTCTCCTGGCGCTCGTGATGTGCGGTCTCGGGTTCTGGCTGTGGAGCAGTTTCGACGCCGGCGCGGGGTCGCTCGTCTTCGGCGTCGTCGCGGCGCTGGTGGCGTTGGTCGCGCTGTACGCCGCCGCGACCGACCCCGAGTGGTTGGAAGTCGAGTCCCGCGTGAGGCCCTCCGACGCCGAGCTGCGGGAACGTCGCTCCGACGAACCCGGGTTTGAGGACGAGTAGTTTCACCCTCCGTCCTCCGCTTTCGGCGTCGGACGCCGCGTCGAACGCGACGGAGCCAAGGCCGGCTGGCCCGGACCGAGCCCGGAAGTCGCGACGGGCCGCTCAGGCGTCGTCGTCGATATCTTCCACCTCGAATCGGGCGCCGCCGGCCTCGCTTTCGGTCACCGCGACGCTGCCGCCGTGGGCTTCGGCGATCTCCTCGACGATGGCGAGGCCGAGTCCGGTCCCGCCGTCGGAGGTGGTGTACCCGTGTTCGAACACTTCCGCCCGCTGGTCATCGGGGATGCCTGACCCCGTGTCCTCGACGAAGAAGCCGGCTCCGTCGAGGGGGCCGACGGTTACGGTGACCGCCTCGCCGCCGTGTTCCACGGCGTTGCGGAACAGGTTCTCGAACAGCTGTCGACACCGGCTCCGGCTGACGGTCAGTTCCGCGCTGTCGGCGACCTCCAGCGTCGCGTCGCCGGTCTTGGCGGTCTCCCAGGCGTCTCTGGCCAGGGCGTCCAGTTCGACGCGCTCGGTGTGTTCGATGGCCTCCTCCTGACGGGCGATGGTCAGCAGGTCCTCGATGAGCGCGTCCATCCGGTCGAGCGCGTCGGCCGTCCGAGCCAGCTCCTCGCTGTCGTCGAACTCCTCCCGTGCGAGCTCGGTGTAGCCCGCGGCGACGGAAAGCGGGTTCTTCAGGTCGTGGGAGACGACGCTCGCGAACGTCTCCAGCCGTTCGTTCTGGTCTTCGAGTTCGCGCTCGCGGGAGACCCTGTCGAGTGCGGTCGCGATGTTGCTCCCCAGAATCTCGGCGAGCGTGAAGTCGTTCGCGTCGAACTCCGACCCCCGCGGACTCCCGACTATTAGAACGCCGTGGTCACGCAGCGGCACGACCATCTCCGAGGCGACCGGCGTTTCGGGGTTCCGTCTCGACTCCAGTCGACGCACGTCGTCGATTTTCGCCAGTTCCGAGGACTCGAAGACGTCCCACGCGATGCTCTCGCCTTCGTCCAGCGACCCGACCTGACCGAACCGCTCCTCTGCGGAGTCGCTCAGCGCCGCGGGTTCGAGCGCGTCGCCGGCACTGAAGAAGACGCCGGACATCGGCAGTTTGAGCACCTGCGACGCGGCGTCGACGCCGCGCCGCGCCACCTCCTCGGGCGTCTCCGCCGAGAGCAGGTCCCGCGTCGCCTCGTGGAGCGCATCGAGTCGGTCGGTGTACTGCTCGGACTCCGTGATGTCGGTGTAGACTGCGTAGCCGCTCGCGTTAGAACCACCGGAGTGAATCGGAATCCCCTGCAGCCGGAACGTTCGCGTCTCCCCGTTGGCGGTTTTCCGTTCGACTTTGGTCTCGATTCTCTCTCCCTCGATTGCCCGCCGGTTTATCTCGTCGGCGCTCGCCTCGTCGCCAGGGACGATGTTCTGGTCGAGGGGCTCGTTGCGAATCTCGGACCCGGCGAACCCGAACGTTCGTTCGAACGCCGGGTTCACGTCCTGAACGTACGGAACGTCTCCTCGGAACCGGACCTTCACGATGCAGTCGCTCGCGTTCTCGAACAGCGCGCTCGTCTGCTGCTTGCGGCGTTTCTCTCGTCCGTGGTAGACGCCGTTTATCACCCCGGCGACGGCGCCCAGCGAAGCCAGCTGTGCGACGATGATCCGCGGCTTGATCTGTCCCTGAACCAACTGGAAGTAGTACACCCAGGCGGCGAGCAGCAACACCCCGACGATACCGAGGAGCGTCCAGACGAGCGTCTGTCTGACGACGACCGGTTCGTCTTTCTTGACCAGCCAGTATCCGGCGGCGGCCGTGCCCGCGTTCAAAAGCAGCGGCAAGGAGTTCTCGAAGAGCGTCGTGTAGAGGACGTTGTTCTGAAAGACCACGTCGACGTACACGTCGTAGAGGAGAACGCTCGCGAGGGCCAGCCCAGTGAGAGAAATCGCGCTACCAGAGACGGTTCGGAGTTGTTTTCTCGTCCGGTTCATGTAGGAACTATCGGCGGGGGTCGTCAAAAACCCCGTCCCCGGCTGCGACGGAACCGAACGAGCGACGAAGGGTTTCGCGAGCGTTCGGCCGCCGCGTCGTCGCATGAGGTCTTCGATCGACGCCGCAGAAATCGCCCCGAGCGTGGCTTTCAGCGCGCTCCGAACACCTTGAGCGACTCCGTCTCCAGTGGTGCCTTCGAGAACAGGGACACCACGTCGCCGGTCCGGACGACGGTCTCGCCCTTGGGCGTGAGAATGTCGCCGTCCCGTTCGATGCCGACGATGAGCATCTCGTCGGTCAGCAGTCGCTCGTCGACGGCCTCTTCGATGGTCTTGTCGGCGATTTCGGCGCCGTTCGAGACGGTGAACTCGACGACCTCGGCGTCTCCGGAAAGGCTCACGAAGTCCGTCAGCGACGGCCCGGTCGGGACGCGCTCCGGACCGAACGGGTCGTAGGGGGCGGCGTGTTCGTCCTCGATGACGCTTTCGTCTTCGATTTCGAGCCCGAGGTCGGAGAGTTCGTGCGCGATCTGCGTGACGTCGTCGGTGTCCGAGCCGACGACGGTAATGACCAGGTTCGACGTGCCGGCCATCAGCTCCCGAGCCTCGATCACGCCCGGAATCTCCAGGGCGGACTGGGCGAACCGCTTCCGGTCGGTGATGGGAGCCGTGCATCTGAACTGGTAGGTGACGTGCTCCTCAATGGCCTTGTAGTCGACGTCGGCGAGATACCCCCGGAGAATGCCCTGGTCCTGAAGCTGCTCGATTCGGTTCCGAATCGTCGCCGGCGTCACGTCCATCTCGTCGGCGACGTCCGACGCCGCCGTGTTGCGCGCATCGAGAGCGAGGTGATAGAGGATGCGCTTGTCGATTTCGTCGACGCGCTGAGCCATACGAGCGCTACGGAGAGGTCCGATAAAGGGCCTTTCCTGTCGGCTCGCTCCGGCCGGGAGCGTTCGCGAACGACGAACCGGGCGACCCGAGCGGGACGACCCCCTGCTGACTGTGTTTCGGTTAGCAAAATTTTCTCGCGCCGAAGATTCTCTAAGAGAAACTGAATGCCAAATTTTATTGAAAGCCAAAAACACCGGAGTATAGGGAGGGAATTCGAGATGAGAGACCCCGCCTTCGGAGCGACGGCGACGACGGCTGCGGGCGACACCGCTCCGGCCGGGCCGACGGCGGGAGGGGCGTCTCGGACGGCGCGAACGCGGGCGCCGACGCGGAGCATCGAGCGACCGGACGACCACGGTTCGACTACAGTTCGACTTTCACCACTCGTGTATATCATCATCGTCGGAGCAGGCGACATCGGATCGCCGCTGATAGACATCGCGACCCGCTCGGGCAACGAGGTCGTCGTCATCGAACGAGACGCACAGAGGGCCGAAGCCGTCGCCAGCGAGTGCGACTGCATGGTTCTCAACGCGGATGCGACCACGAAGGAGACGCTCGCCGACGCCGGCGCCGACCGCGCCGACGCGATAATCTCCACCACCGACCAGGACGCGGCGAACGTGATGGTCTGCCTGCTCGCCGAGGAGTTCGACGTCCCGACGGTCACGTCGGTCGTCCACGACGCCGAGCACATGAGCCTGTTCCGGCAGATCGGGGTCAACACCATCGAAAACCCCCAGCAGCTCATCGCGGGCTACCTCTACCGGGCGGTCGCCCGACCGGCCATCGTCGACTACATGCGCGTCGGCGAGGAGGCGGAGGTGTTCGAGATCTCCGTCACCGAGGACGCACCCATCGCCGGGCGGACGCTCACCGAGGCGGGCGCGGAGAGCCTGCTCTCGGACGACGTCCTCATCGTCGCCATCGAGCGCGACGACGAGGACAGGCCGCTGACGCCCCGCGGGGACACCCGCATCGAAGGGGGCGACCTGGTGACGGTGTACTCCGCGACCGGCGCCGAACCGGCGGTGACGGACGTCTTCGGTCACTACGAGGACCGTGCGGCGTAGCAGAGGCTTTCTAAGCGCAGCGAGGCAACGGTGCTCCCATCACGTGATTCTGACCGAACTATGCGTTCGGTTTATTACCGATGGAAACGAGGCGTCGAACCTATCGATGACCCCGAGGAGTCCGACGACGAACGCCGGTCTCTCTGAGGCGACGAGCGTCCGCTCATGAGGCGAATCGACACGCAGACAGTCGGACGCGACATCGGGCGCATCGTACAGGCAATCTCGCTGATGGCGGTGGTCTCCGTCGTCGTCGCGGTGGCGAACCGCGAGTTCTACGCCGTTCCCGCCTTCGTCGTCACCGCGCTCGTGATAGCCGGCGTCGGGAGTGCGCTCGTCTGGCGTTTCCGCGGGGCCGACTCGCCGGAGAAACACGAGGCGATGGTCACCGCGGCGTCGGCGTGGGCGATAATCGGCGTCCTCGGCGGACTGCCGTTCCTGCTCATCGCCTGGACCATCCAGGTCGACCCGTTCCCCGTCTGGGCGAACACGCCGCCGATGGACTCGACGACGGCGATATTCCTCAACCCGCTCGATTCGGTGTTCGAGAGCATGAGCGGCTTCACCGGCACCGGCCTGACGATGGCCGCCGTCGAGGAGGAGTTGCCGCGATCGCTGCACTGGTGGCGGTCGTTCATCGAGTGGGTCGGCGGCGTCGGCGTCATCGTGCTAACCGTCGCTATCCTCCGCCGTGGCGGCAGCAGCGGGTCGTACACGCTGTACGAGAGCGAGGCCCGCTCGGAGCGGATTCACCCGAGCATCGTGACGACGGTTCGGGAAATCTGGAAGCTCTTCGTCGGCCTCACCCTCGGCTCCATCGTGCTCTTCCTGCTGGCCGGGATGCCGCTGTGGGACGCCATCAACCACGGGATGACCGGGATCGCGACCGGGGGGTTCTCGGTCCACGCGGACTCCATCGGACACTACGGCAGCCCGCTCATCGAGTACGCGACGGTGCCGGTGATGGTCGCCGGCAGCATCGCCTTCCCCGTCCACTATCTAATATTCAGCGGCGAACTCCGCAACTTCTACACCGACCTGCAGACGCGGTGGGTGTTCATCTGGTTCACCGCCGGCTCGCTCGGACTGACGGGGATTCTGTACGCGAACGGCCAGTACGCCACGCTGGAGGAGACGTTCCGCGTCGGCCTCTTCCAGTTCGTCTCCGCGACCTCGAACACCGGGTTCGGGAGCGCGGCCATCGGCGACGGAACCGAGCAGGTCTGGAGCGCCGGCGCGACGCTACTCGCCTGTCTCGGGATGCTCACCGGGGCGGCCGCGGGGTCGACCGTGAGCGGTCTCAAGCTCATCCGCGTCATCACGCTCATCAAAGGGACCGTCTGGCAGATACAGGACGTGTTCCGGCCGCAGTCGGCGATCCGTTACCTCCAGCTGGGTGAACGCCGGCTCAGCGAGGAGCAGGCCCAGCGGGAGTACACCGAGGCGACCGTCGTGTTCCTGCTCTGGCTCCTTTTCATCCTCATCGGCGTCGCCGTCCTCCTGCGGGTCCTCTCGCCGGCGTATCCACTGGAGTACGTGATATTCGACGTGATGAGCGCACAGAGTAACGTTGGCCTGGACTCGGGCATCACCGGCCCGACCATGCCCGACACCGCCAAAGCGATGCTCATCGTCAACATGTGGGTCGGCCGGCTGGAGATCATCCCCATCGCGGTGCTGCTGGGGTCACTGTTCCAGCGGTTCAACCTCTATCGGTGAGGCCGACCCGTCGAGGAGCCGTCTCCGCCTGACGCAGTCCGGCGGGCGACGTGGCGGCGCCGGTGTTTTCGACCGTTCGCTAGCACTCTCGACCGGGACACGCTCTGCTGAGAAGTCGACGCCTTCGAAAAGTCGAGGGACGGGCGTCGTCACACCCGTGGCGGCAGTCGGTCAGTTGGACGTCGAATCGTCCGAATCGTGATCAGAGTCGTCGTCGCTATCTGAGTCATTATCAGAGTCGTCGTCGGAGTCCGAGTCACTGTCTGAGTCCGAGTCGGAATCGTCGTCTGAGTCGCTGTCTGAGTCGGAGTCGTCGTCAGAATCTGAATCAGAGACCGAGTCGTCATCAGAATCGCTATCGGAGCTGTCATTGGTTTCACGGATAGATAGGTGATCTGCTGATTGCCAGCCGTTCCGGCTCCAGTGCTCGCCCTTGTACGCGATTTTGTGAGGTCCGTTCCAGTCCACACCGACAACCTCGGATTCGGGAAGTCCGTTCAGAGTTGGTTGCGTGAATTTCTGTATAACACTGTACTGTTTAGGCGGGCTGCCACCTAGGATACGCAGCTTCCGGCCACGCCAGTACTCCAAGTCGGCGACGTCCAGCGGATCTTCACCGCTGTACCCTTGTGGAACACCGAGGACTGTATCATCACTTAGGGCTTCGAACGCTGCTTCGCACTTCGGAGCCACTACATACGTCTTCTCAGGATAGATTTCTCGCAGTTCACCAACTACCTCTTGATGTCTCCGGGCCTCTTCTCTTGAGTAGACATCCCCGATGACTGCGACTGATGGATCTGTTTGTTGGAAGGTGTCGAGATAGCGATCTAGATCTGGGTTCCGAAAATCGTTATCCAAGAACCCGACCGGCAGATCTACGTTTCGGTACTGTTCCGTTTGATAGCCGCTGGTGTCCTTATGATACCCCGGCAGGAAGCCAAGCCGATACGCCGCGGTAGTAAACGGATGTCTGCCGGAGTATCCGACGTACTGTAGTCGTTTTACAGATCTTCACCGTCAAAGATTTTTCTACAGGTTTTCGACTCACGTAGACTGTATGGGGAACACTGGTTTTTGAAAGTTAGTCAACAACTCTGTACTGTCTTTGAAAACTGGATAAATTACAGAAAACACGCTATACAGCGTGAGATTGTAGGAATACCCGCTCTAATGTGATGTTAGAGCGGAAGCCTCGGCACTCATAGGGCTCGTCACGACCGGTTGCCGAGACCGGCTCGGCCCAAGTGCGTCGTCATCGGCCGGTCAGGAGTCGACGCCGACGCCGTATCAGAATTACTCCTCGTGACTCAGGCGAGCCGTTCCCGCGCCGCCGCGACCAGCAGCGGCAACACCACCGTCGCGTCGCCGTACACCGACGCGTTGCGGGCGTCTTTCTCCAGCTTCCCCCACGACCGGGCCTCCTCCAGGGTCGCCCCCGAGAGGCCGCCGGTCGCCTCGGGGTCCATCGTCACCTGCACCGCGTAGTCGTACGCCTTCGGCGCGACGAGCATCGTCTGCAGCGTGAAGTTCTTCGGGACGCCGCCGCCGACGAGCAGACAGCCCGCCCGCTCGGCGTCGTAGGCAACGTCGGTGAGGTCGGTCATGTCCGCCAGCGCGTCCAGCGTGAACGCCGAGGTCTGGGAGTACATCCACGCCTGCAAGCCGAGCACGGAGTCCTGCACCGCCGGACAGTAGATCGGCACGTCGTGTTCGAAGGCCGCGGCGGCGACGCCCGGGGCCTCGGCGACGTCGTCGCGCTCGTTGACCGCCGCGTTGGCCCGGCCGAGTTCCTCGGTCAGTCGGGCGATGGAGACGGCGCCCTCCGCCTCTGACTCGGCGTCGGCCTCTGATTCGACGTCCCCCTCCAGCGCCGGGAACACCTCCTCGCGCAGGTGGGACTCGAGGCCGGCGAAGTGTTCCTGCGGGAGGTAGACGTTGTAGATGCGGTCGACGCCCTCCTCGCGCAGCTGTTCGTCGTGTTCGCGGAGGCTCTTCTCGGGGTCGTGGGTCTCGCCGTGGTGGTGTTTACCGCCGATGGCTTCGATGGCGTCGTGGGTGAGGTTCGCGCCGGTGGTGACCAGCGCGTCGACGTGCCCGTCCCGAATCAGGTCGGCGACGATGCGGCGCATCCCCGTCGGCACCATCGCCCCGGCCAGCGAGAGGAAGACTGTGCAGTCGTCGTCGGCCAGCATCTCGGCGTAGATGTCGGCGGCCTCGTTGACCGCCGCCGCGCCGATGCCGGCGTCGCCGTAGCTCTCCACGAGGTCGCCGACGGTCATCCCCGCCGTCGCCTCGGCGTGACCGACGGGGTCCTCGGCGAACGTCTCGCGGGCGGGGTCGTGGCCGTCGTGGCCGTCGTCAGCGTCGCCGGCGTCGTGGGTCTCGCCGTCGTGGTCCTCCTGACTCATGGCCGACACTCCGGGGAGCGCGCAGTTGAAGGGCGCGGTTCGGACGGCGGGCGATGCCGGCCGAAGCGGAGCGGGAGCGGCGCCGACGCTTTCGCCGTGGCCGCTCGTTGCCGGTGACCGGTCGGAGTCGCGGTCAGAGCCCGGTCGGATGGTCTAGTACGGTCGTCTCCAGTCCCCACTCCGCGGCGCGCTCGGCGAGGCGGCGGACGCCGAAGACCTCCGTCGCGTAGTGGCCCGCCAGGTAGACGTGGACGCCCGCCTCTCGGGCCTCGTGGTACGCCTGCTGCTTGCCCTCGCCGGTCACGAGCGCGTCGGCGCCGGCCGCGACGGCCTCGTCCAGCCAGTCGACGCCGCTGCCGGTGACGACCGCGACCTCCTCGATTCGGTCCGGACCGAAGTCGAGGTGGCGAGTCGAGCGCGGTCCCTGGTCGAGTTCGTCGAGCCGGTCGCGGACGGTCTCGGGGGACTGAGCCGTCTCGAAGCGACCCCGCTGGCCGACGTGTTCGGGGCCGAGCTCGCCGAAGGGATCGCGGTCGTCGGTCAGCCCGAGGAAGTCGCCGAGGCCGGCTGCGTTGCCCAACGTCTGGTGGCCGTCCAGCGGGAGGTGAGAGACGTACAGCGGCAGGTCGGCCTCGACCAGCGGCGCGAGGCGGTCGTACTCGCGGCCGGTCACTCGGTCGAGGCCGCCGAAGACGACGCCGTGGTGGGTGACCAATACGTCGGCGTCGGCCGCGACCGCCGCCTCGACAGTGGCGACCGCGGCGTCGACCGCGACAGCGACGCGGTCGACCTCGCCGTCGGAGGTGCCGACCTGGAGGCCGTTCGGGCTGGCGTCGAGGTCCGCCCAGTCGTCGGTCCGCAGCTCGTCGTCCAGTCGGTCGACGAAATCGCGCAGTTCCATGCGATACCGTGGGACGGCCGGGAACTTCAGTGCCGGCGTTCGCGGGCTCGGTTGGCGACGGGGTCGCGACCGGCCCCGCTGGCGACCGGAAAACGCGTCGAGGGTGCCGAGAGCGCCGAAAGCGACGCTCGAACGGTCATCGGCGTTTTATGTCTTCGTTGCGTACATTGACACGCTCGTCCGGACGGGCCGGTCCGGCGACGCCGTCACCATGGGTAGGGAGACCGTGCGCGTCGGACCGTTTTCTCTCCGTCGGTCGCGGCTCCGCCGGGGGCCGAACTCAGGCGTTCGCGCCGTGTTCGTAGACGAACGCCCGCAACAGCTTGCCGGCCAGCGCCGCCGCCTGACCGTCGTCG
Organism: Halolamina sp.; assembly: GCA_042216705.1. Taxonomy (GTDB): domain Archaea; phylum Halobacteriota; class Halobacteria; order Halobacteriales; family Haloferacaceae; genus JBDGTQ01. Next base: position 39,326 of record JBDGTQ010000012.1, read on the forward strand.
CGGTCGTTGACCTCCACGACGTCGAAGCCGACCGCCTGCGGAGCGACCGCTCGGACCGCGTCGCGCATCTCTCGCGGGCCGAGTCCGAACGGCTCCATCGTCCCCGTCCCGGGGGCGTGTGCGGGGTCGGCGCCGTCGATGTCGACCGAGAGGTACACGTCCTCGCCGGCGAAGTCGGGCTCCCAGTCGGCGACCGCCTCGGGCGCCACGACCGTCACGTCGTCGGCGGCGGCGCGGTCGTACTCCGCGGGCGACCCCGTTCGGGCGCCGAGAATCACGGCGCGGTCGGCGGTGGCGTCGGCGGCGAGCGACGCGTCCGCGGGGTCGCCGTCGAGAATCCGCCGGGTCGCGCAGGCGTGGCTCCAGGGGTTGCCGTCGTAGTCGGCTCGCAGGTCGAGATGGGCGTCGACGGCGACGAACACGTCGGGGTCGGTCGCGCGGACGCCCGCCGCGGAGACGGTGTGTTCGCCGCCGAGGGTGAGTGGGACGGCGTCTTCGAGCGTGACGGCGGCGAGTTCGCCGCGCAGGTGATCGAGGTAGCCGACCGCGTCGTCCCAGGCGTGGACGTCGCCGGCGTCGTGGACGTCGCGGTCGGAGAAGCGAGCGTCGGTGCGGCGGTCGTAGTCGTCGTACGTCGCCGCGAACCGACGGATGCGGTCGGGCCCGAAGCGAGTCCCGGGCTGGAACGTCGTCGAGGCGTCCAGCGGCGCGCCGACGACGACGTAATCGGCGTCGGTGCGGTCAGCCGTCGTCCCCGGGAACCCGCCAGTCATGGGTCGCCTCAGACGATCTTCCGCTGGTCTTCGTACTGGAGGTACTCGATCTCGTCGTCGGGGGTGAGCTCGACGTCTCCGGGGACGCGCATGGTGAACGTCTCGTAGCTGTCGAGGTCCATTATCTGGGCGTCGTCGCCGCTGACGGAGACGACCTGGCCCTGCTGGCGCTCGACGATTGGCACCCACACCTTGGCGTCGACCGGCTGGGACAGCGACCGCTTCTTGCCGTCGAAGACGCCCTGGCCCTCGATGCGGGCCTTCGCGCTGCCGTGTTTGCCGGGTTTAGCCGTGCTGTAGGAGTTGATCTCGCAGGGGGTCTCCTCCATCATGACGTAGCTGCCCTCCTGCAGATCGCGAACCTGCTTCTGCTCTCTTGCCATGTCCACCTGTTCCGGTCGGCCCTGTATAAACGGTTTGGAACGGCCCGAGGGCGTCCCTCTGGGCCGTCTGGCCCCGACGAGCAACCGAGTCAGGCGACGCGACTCGGCGGTCGCTCGCCACCACTTCGAAGTGGCTGGTCGGCGTCGCACCGACCGTGACACCGCTGGAACTCGCCGCCCGACTGGCCGCCGGGGTCGGGCTCATCCTCGCGAACGGCTTCTTCGTCGCCATCGAGTTCGCCCTGACGCGGGTGCGTCAGTACTCCGAGTCGACGTTCGACGAGCCCGGGCTGCGTCGCGCCTGGGAGATGACCGACGAGCTGGAGATCTACCTCACGGGCTGTCAGGTCGGCATCACCGCCTCCTCCATCGCGGTCGGCATCGTCGCCGAGCCCGCGCTGGCAGCCGTCTTCGAGCCGGCTTTCGCGGGGTCGGCCGTCGCCGGCGTCGGCGTCGGGAGCGCGCTCGCGTTCGTCCTCATCAATCTGGTCCACCTGACTCACGGCGAGCAGACGCCGACGTACCTCGGCGTCGAGCGCACGAAGCTGGTGTGCCGGTACGGTGCGACGCCTCTTTTTTACTTCACGAAAGTCATCCGTCCGGTGATGTCGGTCGGCGACACCGTCGCCAAGTGGACGCTCGGGCTGTTCGACGTCGAGATGACCGGCGCCTGGCTGGAAACCAGCGAGGAGGCCATCGAAACCCGCGCCCAGCTGCGCACCAGACTGGACTCGCTGCTCGACCGCGGCGACCTCTCCGAGGAGCGCCACGAGGAGGTTCTCAGCGCCCTCCGGGTCGGCGAGACGCCCGTCGCCGAGGAGATGGTCGACCGCGACGACGTCGTCTTCCTCTCGACGGCCGCGGCCGTCGAGACGAACCTCGGCCGGCTCACCTCGAACCCCCACACCCGCTACCCGCTCGTCGGCGACGACCCCGAGGAGTTCGTCGGCGTCGTGTACGTCCCCGCGGTGGTCGACCACGTCGACGACCTCCGGGCCGGCGAGTGCACGCTCGCCGACCTCGCCGCGCCGCCGATGACGCTGTCGCCGGACACGACCGTCAGCGACGCCGTCGACCAGTTTCAGGCCGAGAATCAGGAACTCGCGCTGGTGCTCTCGGAGGGAAAGGTGGTCGGACTGCTAACCGCGACCGACGCCTTCGAGGCCGTGATGGGCGAGATGGAAGACCCCCTGGACGTGGCCGACGACGCCGAACCCGAGGGGACGACGCCGAGCGGCTGATTCGACCCCGGTCAGCCGTGGCGTTCGACAACGTCGCCCACGCGGGCCAGCCCCTCCCGGAGTTCGTCGGTGGGCAGTCCGAAGCCGATGCGGAAGCGGTCCTCGTAGGGACCGAAGGCGTCCCCCGGCGCGAGGACGACCGAGGCCTCGTCGACAACGGTGAGACAGAACTCGCGGGCGTCGGCGAACCCCTCGGGGACGGTCGGGAACCCGTTGACGCCGACCGGGTCGTGCCACGAGAGGCCGTGCTCGTCGAGCCACGATTCGACGATGTCGTGGTGTTTCGCCGCGAGGGCGCGGTTCTCGGCCAGGATGTCCGTCTCCTGGTCGCCCAGCGCCTGACGGGCGACGTGCTGACCGAAGATCGACGGCGAGATGGTGGTGTAATCCTTCCAGTTCCAGGCGTCGGCGACGACGTCCTCGTCGGCGACGAGCCAGCCGAACCGGGTGCCGGCGAGGCCGTACGCCTTCGTCAGACTCGTCGTCGAGATGGCGCGGGAACCGAGGCTGGCCGCCGGGTCGATGGGGTCGTCGTCCAGCAGGCGGTACACCTCGTCACAGAGCAGGTGAGCGTCGGTGTCGGCGGCGAGGTCGTACAGCGCCTCGACCTTCTCCTGGGGGTGGTATCGCCCCGTCGGGTTGTTCGGGTTGTTGAGGACGACAACCTCCGTCTCCGGGCGGATGGCGTCGGCGACGGCGTCGACATCGAGCTCCCACGTCGGCGGCGTCAGTTCGACGCGCGTCACCTCGCCGATGCTCTCGGGCACCGCGTGCAGCGCCTGATACGTCGGCGTGACGACGACCGCGTGGCTGTCGCGGTCCATCAGCGCGTGGAAGGCGACGAAGTTGGCCTCCTGAGTGCCGCAGGTGAACAGCACCTCGTCGGCCTCGCGGTCGTACCGCTCGGCCACGTCGGCCCGGAACTCGGGATCGCCGTCGGTCGGGATGACGTACCCCAGTTCATCGGGGTCGAGGTCGAAGCGGTCGGCCGACAGCGAGCGGATGCCCGACTCCGCGAGCATGACGTCGGCCTCGTGTTCGTGCTCGGCGAAGAAGCGTTCGAGTTCGAATTCTGCGATGTCCATTCTCGGCTTCCGGTTGGCACGGCGAGTGGAAAACGGTACGGCTCTCGGTCCGCGAGCGCCACCTCGGAACCGGACGGGGGACCGTCGCTCGCGAGCTACTCGTCGCGCCGTTTGCGCATCTCCTGGCGAGTGAACTGCGGCTGAGCCCGCACGGACTCCGGCTCCTTGAACGACCGCCGCAGCAGGTACAGAAGCGGCGCCGTCGCGGCTAGCACCGCAGCCGCGACCCGGGGGTCGGCGCCGAAGGCGTACAGCACCGACGACGACAGCAGCCCGACGGCGACGAGGATGGCGTAGACGATGCGCCGCCCGAGGTCGTCGAGAACCTCCTCGTCGTCCTCGATGCGGACGTTCACCGTCAGCTCCTCGCGCTCGACGCGGTCGAGCACCGACTCCAGCTTCGGCGGCACCTCGAACAGCGATCGAGCGGTTCGCTGGGCCTGCTCGCCGGCGTCGCGGACGAGCTCGCGGGCGGTCTCCTCGTAGTACCCCTCGTCGGCGAGGTAGTCGGTGGCGACGTCGATGAAGTCGAAGTCGGGGTCGAGGGTGACGCAGACCCCCTCGACGACGGTAGCGACCCGGAGGACAAGCGCGAGGTTTCGGGGCAGCCGCAGCGGGAACTCGTAGATGGTCGACTCCACCTGCTCGATTATCTGCTGAACGCGGTACTGCTCGATGTCCTCGCCGCGGGCGTCGGCGATGGCCAGCTCCATCACGTTGCCCATCACCTCGCGGTCGGCCTCCGGCGACAGCGTCCCCATCTCGATGAGCGCGTCGAGGATGGCGTCGATGTCCTGGTTGGCGACGGCGACGTAGAAGTCGACGATCTTCTCCTGGATGAACGGGTCGACGCGGCCGCTCATCCCGAAGTCATAGAAGATGATGCGGCCGTCGTCGGTGACCGAGAGGTTCCCCGGGTGGGGGTCGGCGTGGAAGACGCCGTCGTCGATTATCATCTGGAGGTAGATGCGCTGGAGGCGCTCGGCGAGGTCGGTGCGGTCGACGCCCTCGGCCTCCAGCGCGTCGAGGTCGTTGATCTTGGTTCCCGGCCGGTACTCCATCGTGAGCACCCGCGGCCCGGAGACCGACGCGACCGGCGGCGGGATGACGATGTCGTCCTCGTCGGCGAAGTTCGCGCGTATCTCTTCGAGCATCTCGCGTTCGCGCTCGTAGTCCATCTCCTCGCGGATGGTCTCGGCGAACTCGTCGGCGAGGTTCTCCAGAGAGAACGCCCGGGCGTCGTCGATGAACCGTCGCAGCAGCGGAAGCGACCACTCGATGACCTGGAGGTCGGCCTCGACGAGCGTCTCGATGCCGGGCCGGCGCACCTTCACCGCCACCGTTTCTCCCTCGTAGGTGGCGCGGTAGACCTGCCCCAGCGACGCGCCGCTGATGGGCTCGGTGTCGAACTCGTCGAACGTCTCCTCGGGCGGGCCGACCTCGGCCTCGACGACCGACCGGGTCGCCGACCACTCCGCCGGCGGCACGTCGTCCTGTAGGCTCGACAGCACCTCGACGTACGACGGGGGCAACACGTCCGGCCGGGTCGACAGCAGCTGGCCGAGCTTGATGAACGTCGGTCCCAGCGTCAGCAGCGACTCCAGCAGGTGGTCGGCCCGGCGGACCTGGGTCTCGGTGTCGACGTCGCGAGCCCCCCCGAACAGGAGGAAGCGACGTCGGTCCCGGGCGTAGGCGACGAGCAGCGGTAGGAACTGGCGGGCGACGACGACGAACCGCCAGTAAGCGCGAAGCGCGACCAGCGTGACCACCCGGAGATTACGCGCCACCGTCGACCGGAATCGTCCGGTCCGGCGCGGCCGACTGCTTGGGCAGTCGGACCTCCAAGACGCCACGGTCCAGGCTGGCCTCGGCGCCGGCACCCGTCGCGTCCGGCGGCAACGGGAGGTCGGCGTCGAGGAACAGCGGCCGCTCCTCCTCGACGTACCGGAACTCGGAGGGCAGGTCCTTCTCGCGGCGCGCCTCGACGTGCAGCCGACCGCCTTCCGCTGAAATCTCGACCGTCTCGGGCGTCACGCCGGGCACGTCGAGCACCAGAAGGTACGCGTCGTCGCTCTCCAGGAGGTCGGCGAACACCGCCTCCGGAAGCTCGCGAAGCGCGTCCCGCAACGCGTTCATAGCTCCACGTACGACGCCACGAGCGTTAAAGGCCCCGATTACGGTCGGTCGATTTTACGGTTCTCGTCGTCAACGACGGCGCGCCGCTGCCGGCCGACGTCGCCGTGGGGAGGCTTAAATCATCGCGGCCGCAACCCGATGACATGACCGACGACAACCGCCACGAAGTCGGGTTCACCGACCGCACCCGGGTGGCCGAAGCCCGGGCGGCGCTGCTGGAGGCGGTCGCGCCCCACGACCGCACGGAGACGGTGCCCATCGGGGCGGCCGACGGCCGCGTCCTCGCGGCGTCTGTGACGGCGCCGAACCCGGTGCCGAGCTACGACCGGGCCGCGATGGACGGCTACGCCGTTCGGGCGCCGGACACCTTCGGCGCCTCCGACCGCTCGCCGGAGGCGCTAACCGTGACCGACCGCGACGGCCCCGTCGGACCGAACGAAGCGGCACGGGTCCACACCGGCAGCGACCTGCCGGCGGGGGCCGACGCCGTGGTGATGATAGAGGAGACCGAAGGCGTCGGCGAGGGCCCCGACGGCGACCCCCGCGAGGTGGAGGTGTTCGACGCCGTCACCGAGGGCGAGAACGTCGGCGACGCCGGCGAGGACGTCGCCGCCGGCCAGCACCTCTTCGACGCGGGCCACCGGCTGCGGCCCTCCGACCTCGGGCTGTTGAAGTCGGTCGGGCTGGCCGAGGTGACGGTCCGCGAGCCGCCGACTGTCGCCGTGATTCCGACCGGCGAGGAGCTGGTCCAGTCCGACCCCGGCCCGGGGGAGGTCATCGAGACCAACGGGCTCACCGTCTCCCGGCTGGTCGAACGCTGGGGCGGGACGGCGACCTACCGCGACGTCGTCGACGACGACGAGGCGGCGCTGCGGGCGGCCGTCGCCGGCGACGCCGACCACGACCTCGTCGTCACCACCGGCGGCTCCTCCGTCGGCGAGCGCGACCTCGTCCCCGACGTGGTCGCCGACCTCGGCGAGGTGCTCGTCCACGGCGTCGCCCTCAAGCCCGGCCACCCGGTCGCGCTGGGCGTGGCTCACAACGGCGACGCCGGCGGCGACGGAGCGACCCCCGTCCTGATGCTGCCGGGCTACCCCGTCGCCTGCATCGTCAACGCCGTCCAGTTCCTCCGCCCGGCGCTGAAAGCCGCCGGCGACCTGCCGACGCCGGCCCGGCCGACGACCGAGGCGACGCTCGACCGGAAAGTCCCGAGCAGCCCCGGCGAGCGGACGTTCGCGCGGGTTCGGCTAGAGAACGGCGACGGCGATAGCGCCGACGGCCGAGACGGCGGGAGAGAGGTCGACGCCGACCGTCCGAGGGCCGTCCCCACCCGAGCCTCGGGCTCGGGCGTGCTCTCCAGCGTCGCGCTCGCGGACGGCTGGGTGGTCGTCCCGGAGTCCGTCGAGGGGTTCGACGCGGGCGAAACCGTTTCCGTCCAGCACTGGGAACAGCAACCATGAGCCGACGTCGCTCGCGTCACGCCGCGAACCGAGGTGGGCATCGTGTCTGAGCGCAAGGAGTTCCGCGACCTCGCCGCGCCCGCGGCGGCCCACGAGGCCATCGCCGGGCTGGACCTCGACCCCGGAATCGAAACCGTTCCGCTTTCGGACGCCCGGGGTCGGGTGCTGGCCGAGCGCGTCGACGCCGAGGTCGACGTGCCGGGGTTCGACCGCGCCTCGATGGACGGCTACGCCGTCCGCGGGCGGGACACCTTCGGCGCCGGCGAGGCCGACCCCGTCGAACTCGGCCTCGTCGGCGCCGTCCACGCCGGCGAGGAACCCGCGGTCACCGTCGAGGAAGGCACCTGCGCCGAGATTTCAACCGGCGCGGTGATGCCCGACGGCGCCGACGCCGTAGTCATGGTCGAGGAGACCGCCGAGACCGACGACGGCTCGGTGCTCGTCCGCGCGGCGGTCGCCCCCGGCGACAACGTGATGCTCGCCGGGACCGACGTCGCCGCTGGGCAGCGAGCGCTCGGTCCGGGGACCAAACTCACTCCGCGGGAGATCGGCCTGCTGTCGGCGCTGGGCGTCGACGAGGTGTCGGTCCGAGGGCGGCCGACGGTCGGCATCGTCTCGACGGGCGACGAACTCGTCCGGCCGGGCGAGACCCTGAACAGCGCCCGCGGCCAGATTTACGACGTGAACTCCTACACCGTCGCCGCCGGCGTCGAGGAGGCCGGCGGCGACCCCCGCCTGTACCCCCACGCCGGCGACGACTACGACGAGATGGAGCGCGTCCTCCGGGAGGCCGCCGCCGACTGCGACCTCGTGCTCTCCTCGGGGTCGACGTCCGCGTCGGCGGTCGACGTCATCTACCGCGTCATCGAGGACGGCGGCGACCTGCTCCTCCACGGCGTCGCCGTCAAGCCCGGCAAGCCGATGCTTGTCGGCGAACTCGGCGGCGCCTCCTACGTCGGCCTGCCGGGGTATCCGGTCTCGGCGCTGACCATCTTCCGGACGTTCGTCGCGCCGGCGGTTCGCGAGGCCGCCGGCCTCCCCGAGCCGGAGACGGCGACCGTCGACGGCGAGATGGCCGTCCGGGAGCGCTACGCCGAGGGTCGGACCCGGATGATGCCGGTCGGACTCCTCGAAGACGAAACCGGCGACACCCTCGTCTACCCGGTCGACAAGGGGTCGGGCGCGACCACCAGCCTCGTCGACGCCGACGGGGTCGTCGAGGTCGACGCCGACACCGAACTGCTCGCCGCCGGGGAGTCCGTCACCGTCACGCTGTTCTCGCCGGAGGGGCGGGCGCCGTCGCTGCTGGGCGTCGGCGAGGACGACCCCGCGTTGTCGCGGCTGCTCGACCGCATCGACTCGCCGCGGTACCTCCCGGTGGGCTCTCGGGAGGGGTTGCGACGCCTGCGCGACGGCGTCCCCGACGTGGCCGTCGTCGCCGGCCCCACCGACCGCGATGTCGACGCCGTGACCCTCGGGACGTGGACCCGCGAGTGGGGGCTGGTCGTCCCGTCGGGCAACCCCGACGACGTCGACGGCCTGGGTGACCTCGCCGAGGGCGACCGGCGGTTCGTCAACCGCGACGGCGACTCCGGGCTCCGGCGGTCGCTCGACGCGGAACTCGACGGGCTGGCCGACGAGCGCGGGCTGTCGGCCGGCGACCTCCGGACCGAAATCCGCGGCTACGACCTCGGGGCGAAGGCGACCGAGAGCCCCGCCCGGAAGGTGCTCCAGGGAGAGGCCGACGTCGGTCTCGGCCTGCGAGCGACCGCCGAGCGACTGGGTCTGGGGTTCGTCTCCCTCGGCGAGCAGTCGGTCGCGGTGCGGGCCAACCCCGACCGCGTCGAGAAGGCCGGGGTCGCGGCGCTCGAAGCGGCCCTCGCCGACCTCCCCGACGTGGTCGCCGACCTCCCGGGATACGCGGCGGAGTAGCGGACTGCGGCCGGTCGGCGACGTCGTAATCCTCGGCGTCGGACGAACGCCGGAGACGTGGTCGACGGTCCCCGGACGCCGAGACCGGCGAGCGGCGGTGGTCGTTCGCCGACTGGCCGCACGCTCAACGGCGACCGCCGACGGCACGGAGCCGCCGTCGCTGCGGGTCCGCCTCCCAATTCAGACCGCCGGGTCAGCCGTCGGCCTCGTCCCCGGCGACGCGAATCGAGGAGCCGAGATGCCGGTGAACCACCTCGCCGGGGGCGTCGTCGAAGCGGGCGTCGTCGGCGATTTCCTCGCGGAGAGCGTCCAGATACTCCTGATGGGCTTCGAGCTCGGCGAACGTGACTTCCTCGACGTCGACGCCGAGGAGGTCCGCGAACAGTCGTCGGGCGTGGTCGGGGTCGGTGACCTCGCCGCGCCACAGCGCCGTGCGGAAGAACAGCCAGCCGACCGGTGCCGCCTTGGGGTCCGTTCCGGGTTCGGGCGCCGGCACCCGTACCACTGTCTCGAACGTCGCCGGCTCCGTGCGGACCCGCGGGGCGTCCAGCCGAAACCCCACCCGGAACACGTAGGCGGGGTCCATCGCTACCGGGCGTCGTCGAACAGCTCCGCGAGCCGCACGTCGCTGTCGGTGATGCCGCCCTCCTCGTGGCTCGTGAGGCGGACCTCGACCTCCTTGTACCGCAGCTCCACCGTCGGGTGGTGGAACTCCTCCTCGGCGATGTCACCGACCTCGCCGACGAAGTCGACCCCGTCGAGGTAGTCGTCGAACTCATACACCCGAACGATCTCGTCGCCGTCGCGGCGCCAGTCGGCGGGAAGCTGTGCGGCGATCTCGTCGTCTTCGAGTAGCGTCGCCATGCCTACGAGGTTGGTCGCCGCCGGCAAAGTCGTTGTCCCCGGACGCGGCCCTCTGGAGCGGGCAGTGCCCGGCCGTTCAGCCCTCGTCTTCGAGCACGCCCGGCGGCGGGCCGCCCTCGGCGTCGCCGTCGACGTCGGCGTGCGGGCCGACGCCGGCCGGCGGGCCGCTCGGGGCGTCGTTGAAGTTGGGGTCGAACAGCTGCATGGCGGTCTGGATGGTCGTCCAGTCGTCCTCCTCGGCGGCCTCCCGGAGGCTCTTCGTCGGCGCGGCGAGCAGCTGGCCGACTAGCGCGTCCGCGAGGTCCTCGACAGTCTCGCGCTGGTCGGCGGTTAGCTCCCCCTGCGCTTCGAGCTTCGTGACGGCCTTGTTTAGCTCGCGGGACTTGACGCGCTCGGCGCCCTCGTACATCCCCGAGACGGCCTCGTCGGCCCGGCGGCGCTTGAACGAGCTCAGCAGCCGCTCGAACTCCTCGTCTATCATCCGCTCGACGGTCCGGGCCTCGTCGCGGCGCCGGTCCCGGGCGGTGTCGGTCACCGCCTCCAGGTCGTCGATGTCGCACAGCGTGACGCCGTCGATTGATGCGACCTCGGGGGCGACATCTCGGGGCTGTGCGATGTCGATGCAGACGACCTCGCCGGCGTCGCGGAGGTGTGAGGGCCCGAGAATCGGCTCCGGCGCGCCGGTCGCCGTCACGGCGACGGTCGCCGCCGGCAGCGCCTCCGCGGCGCGGTCGATGGGGATCGCCTCCGCCTCGGCGTCGACCTCGCGGGCGACGTGCTCGGCGTGAGGGACGGTCCGGTTCGCGACGACCAGCCGGTCGACGCCGGCGTCGGACAGCGCCCGTGCCGCGAGCGTCCCCATCTCGCCGGCGCCGACGACGACAGCGGTGGCGCCGTCGAGCGCGACCTCGCGGTGGGCCAGTTCGACGGCGGCGCCGCCGAGGGACACCGTCCCCTCGTTGATCGCCGTCTCCGACCGGGCGCGTTCGCCGACGTGGACCGCCTTCAACAGGGCGTCCTCGAGCGTCTGGCCGACGGCACCCTCGTCGCGGGCGGCCTCCAGGGCGCGTTTGAGCTGGCCCAGAATCTGGTCCTCGCCGAGGACGAGCGACTCCAGGCCGGCCGCAACCCGCATCAGGTGGCGGATGGCGTCCTCGTGGTCGTAGCGGGCGACGGCGCCGTCTCGGACGTCGGTCGTGACCCCCGAGAGCGCGGCGCGACCGGCGTGGGCGTCGTCGGTGACGACGTACGCCTCGACCCGGTTGCAGGTCTGAATCGCGAACGCCTCCTCGACCGCGCCGTGGGCCAGAAGGTCCCGAACGACCTCCCGCTGGGAGTCGCTGGCGGCGGCCTCGACCTCGTCGACGTCGGCCCGGCCGTGGGCGACGCTGACGCCGGTGATGACGCCCCCCGCTCTCACGACGAATCACCTCGCTGTTGGCGAATCACGTCTGCTGCCTCTTGACGCGGATTGTCGTCGCCGCCTTGTAAAGCCTTCCAAACGGAAGGCGCCCGAACCACCGCTCGAATCGCATCACGGCGTTGGGACGGTGAGACGTCGTCGGCCTTCAGTTCGGCCCTGAGTTCGGCGGCCAACTCGGCCAGCTCGCCGGCGCCCTCGATTTCGGCCTCGATGCGCTGGCGGAGGTGCTTCGACAGCGCCGGCGCGGCCCCGCCGGTCGTGACGGCGACGCGAACGGGCGTTTCGTCGACGGTCGCTGGGACGACGACGCTGCCGGCGTCGCGCTCGCCCGAGCGGTCGGCCCGATTGACCAGCGCCGCGGCCTCGCGAGCGGCCGTCTCGGCGGCGTCGTTCACCGCCGCGTCGTCGGTCGCGGCGACGACCAGCGCCGGCTCGAAGCGGTCGACCCACGCCGACACGTCCGCTGGCGACGGTGCCGCCCTCACCAGCCTGGCGTCGCCGAAGGCGTCGCGTCTCCCTTTGGCTTTAGCGTCGGCGTCGGTGCCATCGTTTTCGCCGGCGTCGGCGATTTCGCCGGGGTCGTCGGTTGCGTCCGAGTCGCCGTCGTCGACGGTCGCTGGGCCGCCCTCGAACGTCGGCGCGACAACGACCGTCTCCGCCTCGACCGCGAACCGACGGGCCTTCCGGGCGCCGACCGGGCCGCCGCCGAATATCAGCACCGTCTCGTCGGCGAAGTCGTGGACGAGTGGAATCACGACGCGTCACCACCGGCGTGCGTCCGGCCGGGTCGGTCCGTCGCCGAACCTGTTCGGGCCGCGTCGACGGGTCGAGTCCCACGCATCTCAGTCGGAGGCCGCGGCCTCGTCGGTGTTGGCCGCGGCGCGTTCGTCCAGTCGGATGCCGGTCTTCTTGAGGATGCGCGTCGAGAACAGCGTGTCCCAGTCGTCGTCGCCGACCGCCCAGTGGTCGGCCATCACCTCCCGGACCGTCTCGATGCGCTGGCGGCTCTCGGCCTCGTCGCGGCCGTGGGTCATCGCGAAGAAGTTGTACGGCCACACGCCCTCGTGACGGGGTCGACGGTAGCAGTGCGTGACGAACTCCAGGTCGGCGACCGCCTCGCCGACGGCCCCGACCACGTCGTCGGGCACGTCCCAGACGGTCATCCCGTTTTCGGAGTACCCCAGCGCGTAGTGGTTCGGGACGACGCCGATCCGCCGGACCTTTCCCTCGCGCTCGAAGCGCTTGATCGTCCGGACGACCCACTCGATAGGCTCGTCGACGGCGTCGGCCACGTCGGCGTACGGCGTCGCGGTCGTCGGCAGCCCGCCCTGAATCTCGACGACGAGGTCGCGCTCCCGCGGGGTGAGCGTCCGTCGGTCGGTCGGCTCGACCGCGGGACCGGCGTCGGAACAGTCTAGGTCGCCGGCGGGAACCGGCCCGTCGAGGAGGAACTTGGCGCCGACGTGGAACTCTCGGCGTTTGGGCATGTCGTACGTCGGACAGCCGGTTTCGGCCTCGATGTCCGAAAGCACCTCCGGCACCCGATCGGCGTCGGCGACCGAGAGCACGAACCACATGTTCAGCTCCGGGTGCTCGCGCTCGTAGTTGTGGGCGACCTCGCGGTAGTCGTTGACCTGCTCGGCGACGCGCTCGTATGGCGCCTCCTCCTGAGGGCCGGCCAGCGCGACGAGCGTGGCCGTGCCGCCGATCTCCTCGGCGTTGACGAGGGCGCCGAACCGCGAGAGGACCCCGTCCTCGTCGAGGTCGCGGACGCGGCGCTGCAGCTCGTCGGCGGTCACGTCGACGCCGCGGTCACGCAGGGCGGCGGCGGCCGGCTCGAACGGGCGCTCGACGACCGGGAACCCGCCCTGGAAGGCGTTGCAGACGGCCCGGTCCAGTCGGTCGAGCGACGCGGCCTCTGTCATGTTCCGGCAGAGGCGCCCGGCGGGGTTAAGCGTCGCGCTCCCGGGTCGGGCGACCTGGGTCGGTGACCGCCGGTGACTGGCCGACCGGCGGCCGTCAGCGGACGACGCTCACGTCGTGGCCCATCGCCTCCACGTCCTCGGCGACGGCCTCGGCGTCGACGTCGGCCTCGAAGTAGAAGACGAGGTCGAAGCTGCCTTCTCGGAGGAGCTGCTGACACTCCCAGACGAACGCCTCGTCGTCGACGGTGAGCCCCTGGAACTGGTTCGAGGAGAACTCCGCGTCGTCGTTGCCGGCGTAGATGAACGTCTCGCCCTCGCCGGCGTGGTCGGCGATGACCCCGTTGAGGTCGACCGTCAACTCGTGCATTTCCAGGTCGTCCTCGCTCGCGAGGTCGGTGTGGACGATGAGTCCAACGAGCTCGATGTCGCCGGGCTCCAACAGCGCCTTCGTCCGCTCGTAGAGGTCCTCGTCCAGCGTCTCGCTCATGGCTTCCGGTTACGCGCTCGGGGGTTTACCGATGGCGGTTCCCGACGAACCGGCGGGGTCGGCGACGCGACAGCTTTTCACCGCCCGGCGCCGTCGTCCCGGGCGGATGGTCCAACCCGACGACATCGTGCCGACGCGGTACGCCGAGGCGTACCTCGGGTCGGCGCCCAGCCTCGTCTGGCTGCTCGTCGTCAACGCGGTCGCCTTCCTCGCCGGGGTGCGCTTTTACGTGGCGACGATGCCCGCGGTGCCGACGATGCTGTGGCCGCTGTACGGCGACTCTCCGACGGCGCTGGCGCTGGCGACGCTGTCGCTGGCGACGCTGCTGCCGACGCTGGGGCGTCCGCTGGCGGCGACGCCGCTGAATCGCCCGCTGGCGTATCTCCACACGCTGGCGGTCGCCTGGCTGGTGAAGTTCGGGCTGTGGACCGTGGTCGCGCTGAACCGCTACCCGGAGCTGTACCTCGGCTTCGACGCCGCCTCCCTGTGGAGCTACTGGGGTATCCTGCTCACCCACCTGCTGTTCGTCGTCGAGGCGGTGCTGGTCGCCCACTACGGCGCGACGACCCGCGGCGCGCTAGTCGCCGCGTTCGGCCTCCTGCTCGCGAACGACTACGTCGACTACGGTCTCGGACTGCACCCGCCGCTGCGGTACGACCCCGGGCTGGTGGTGCCGGTCGCGACGGTCGCGCTCTCGGCGGTCGCCGTCGGCGTCGCGGCCACGTTGCTCCCGCGGCTCGACGGAGTCGGCGACCGCAGGGGGGCGACGCCGTCACCCGATTCCCGGTAGAAGGGCTTTTGAACGCCACCCGCCTACCCCGACCGTATGGATTCCGCGGTACTGCTCGATCTCCTCGGCAACGAGAACCGCCGGCGAATCCTCCGGCTGCTCTCGCACAAGCCCTGTTACGTGACGGAGATCAGCGAGTACCTCGGCGTGAGTCCGAAGGCGGTCATCGACCACCTGCGCAGGCTGGAGGAGGCGGGGCTCATCGAATCACGGACCGACGACCGCCGCCGGAAGTACTTCCACATCTCACGGAGCCTCCGGCTGGAGGTCAGCGTCTCGCCGTACGGATTCGGCGCCAAGAGCGCGTACCCCGCCAACCCGTCGCTGGACATGGCCGGGCGGTGTTCCCACCTCTCGCTCGACGTGGAAGTGCGCGAGCGAACCGACGGCGACGGCGGTCGGCGGCGAGCCGCCGACGGCGACCCCGAGGACGAACGGGCGGCCAGCGAGTCGGTGGGTGAGGACGGCGACCCCGAACGGAGCGACTCCGCGGAGCTTGCGGAACTGGCCGAGGAGTTCGCGGCGCTGCAGTCGCTGGAAAACGAGCTATCGCTGGCTCAGCGGTGGGTTCACGGCCGCATCACGGACATCCTCGACCGGCTGAACGAGCGCATCGGCACCGAGGCCGACAGCCGGTTTCTCGCGGAGGTGTTGGCAGCGGTCGCCGACACCGACGGGAGCTTCGAGGCCGTCGTCGAGTCGGTCAACGCCGACGCCGCCGCCGTCGACGACGCGCTCACTCACCTCGGCGACCGGGGGCTCGTCGACCGCCGCGGGGACCGTTGGGTGGTCGGCGTCCCGGCGCCCTAAGCCGAATTTGGGAGTCGCCTTCGGCTCACCCCAGTTATATCGGGTCAGCCCAGTTCGCGGGTGACGCCGGCCCGGAGGTCCCGACCGAAGTAGTGGCCGGCCAGCGCGCAGACGACGCCGGTGCCGACGCCGACGCCGGCCAGCGCGACGCCCGTCTGGTCGGCCAGCGCCGCGGCCATCGGCAGCGCCGACAGCGTCGACAACAGGAAGCCGGTGCCGGCCGCCAGCGCTCCGGCCAGCCCGACCTCGAGGTACCGCCGGCCGCCGAGCACCAGCCCGACGCCGAGCCCGGCGAGCAACAGTCCGACGTACCGTCCGACGACCCCGACGACGGGGACCGCGCCGCCGACGACGACGCCCCCGACCGCCAGCGCGAGCGCGAGGCCGAACGCACGCGGTGAGAAGACGCGTTTGACGTTCACACCCGTCGTTGGGGCCTCGGGGTCAACGGTTTTGCGGTCCGCGACGGTCGAAAGGGGAGATTGAAGTCCGGCGACCCGGTATCGCGGAGTATGACCCCTGAACCCGGAGACCGCGTTCGCGTCGACCGCGCGGGCGTCACCAACGAGGGCGTCCTGTTGCCGTCCTCGACTGAGGACCACCTGGTCGTCAAGCTCGACGGCGGTTACAACGTCGGCCTCGACCGCGAGGCGGCGACCGTCGACGTCCTCGAACCCGACGTCTATGACATCGACGGCGACGCCGGAAGCGGAGACGAGAGCGAGGGCGAGGGCGAGGGCGAGGACGCAGAAGACGCCGCCTCCGAAATCGACTTCCAGGACGACCTCCCGACGGTCGCGCTCATCTCCACCGGCGGGACCATCGCCTCCACCGTCGACTACCGCACCGGCGCCGTCACCGCCCAGTTCGACGCCGAAGACGTGCTCCGTGCGGTGCCCGACCTCGCCGGCCGCGCGAACTACCGCGGCCGCGTCGTCGCCAACATCCTCAGCGAGAACATGGAGCCCGCGGTGTGGCGCGACCTCGCCGCGGCCGTCCGCGAGGAGATCGCCGCCGGCGCCGACGGCGTCGTCGTCATGCACGGCACCGACACGATGCAGTTCACCGCCTCGGCGCTGGCGTTCATGCTCGACACGCCGGTGCCCGTCGTCTTCACCGGCTCCCAGCGCTCGGCGGACCGGCCCTCCTCGGACAACGTGATGAACGCCGTCTGCGCCGTCGAAGCGGCCAAGAGCGACGTCGCGGAGGTGACCGTCTGCATGCACGCCTCCGAGAGCGACGACCGCTGTGCGCTCCACCGCGGGACCCGCGTCCGGAAGAACCACACCTCCCGACGAGACGCCTTCGAGACCGTCGGCGGCGACCCCCTGGGGTACGTCGACTACGACGCCGCCAGCGAGGCCGCCGACGGCGACGCCACCGGCGTCGACGTCCGCGGCGACCACCGCGAGCGCGGTGCGGTCGACCTCGGCCTCGCGCCCGAGCTGGCCGAGGACGTGGAGCTGATGAAGTTCACGCCCGGCATGGACCCCGCCGCCTGGGAGTACCTCGACGAGAAGGACGGCGTCGTCGTCGAGGGGACCGGCCTCGGGCACGTCCACACCGACCTCGTCGAGCGCGTCGCCGAGCTGACCGCCAATGGGACCGTCGTGGCCATGACCTCCCAGTGCATCGCCGGCCGCGTCTGTGACCGCGTGTACGACACCGGCCGCGACCTGCTCGAAGCCGGCGTCGTCGAGTGCGGCGACACCCTGCCCGGGACGGCGACGGTGAAGCTGATGTGGGCGCTCGAACACGCCGACGACCCGGCGGCGGCGATGGAGCGCGACCTCGCCGGCGAACTGACCGAGCAGTCTCAGCCGTGGGAGTGACCGTGCGAGTGAGACAGGCCCGCGCCGGCGACGCCGACGCGGTGGCGGCGTTCACCCGCGACACGTGGAGCGGCCGCGACCAGGACGACTACATGCCCGAGACGTTCCCCGAGTGGGTCGCGACCGACGGCCCTCGCCAGCATACCCTCGTCGCCGACCCCGAGGACGGCTCCGGCGACGTGGCCGGGGTACTCCAGTGCGTGTTGCTCTCCGAACACGAGGGGTGGGCACAGGGGATGCGCGTCAATCCGGCGTACCGCGGCCGCGGCGTCTCCGTGCGACTCGTCCACGCGCTCTTCGAGTGGGCCGCCGACGCGGGGGCGACCGTCGTGCGAAACATGGTGTTCTCCTGGAACGTCGCGGGCCTTGGCCAGTCCCGCGCGGTCGGCTACGAACCCTGCACGGAGTTCCGGTGGGCGATGCCGACGCCCGCAGCCGACACCGAGGCGCGGACGGACCGCGCCGTCGCGGTCGCGGACCCCGAGCCCGACGCCGCGTGGTCGTTCTGGGCCGACAGCGCCGCCCGCGAACACCTCGCCGGACTCGCGCTGGACGACGAGGAGGCGTGGGCGCTGTCGGAGCTGACCCGCGACCGCGTCCGCGAGGCCGGCGCCGACGACCGGCTGCTCGCCGTCGCCGGCGACACCGACCACACCCGCGCCGCGAGCGGCGCGTCGGCCGCCGGCCGCCCGAGCGTCACCGGCCTGGCGCTGCGCAACCGGACCTACGAGCGCGAGGCCGACGAGGCGGACGAGAGCGACGACAGAAACGACGAGGACGTCGCCGTCGTCCGCTGGGCGGAGTACGCGGTCGGCGCGTGGGCCGACGGCGACGCCGCCGACGCGCTGTTGGCCGCCGTCGCCCGCGACGCTGCCGCCGTCGGCGCCGACCGGACGCGGGTACTGATACCCGAGTCGGTGCGGTGGGTGAGCGACGTCGCCGCCGCCCGGTGTGCGGTGTCCGACGAACCGGACTTCGTCCTCGCCGCCGACACCGCCGACCCCACCGGGTAGCGTCGCCGCGAGCCGTCAGATTCAGGCACCGCCCCCGGGAACAGGCGCACGATATGAGTGACCCGCTGTTCGGTCCGATGCCAGGCGGACCGGGTCCGTTCGGCCCGTTCGCGCTCTCGCTGCTGATTCCGGTCGGCGTCGGGGTGGCGATCTACCTCGACGCCCGCGACCGGGACACCGACCACCCGCTCGCGTTCCCCGTCGCCGCCGTCGTCGGAGGGCTGGTCGGCGACGTCGTCGCGAGCGTCGGCGTCCCCCTCCTCGTCGGCGTTCTCTATCTCGTCGTCCGCGACGAACTGACCGAGACGGCGCCGCCGGCCGTCGGCGCGGGCGACGTCGAGACCGGCGATATGGTGCTCGGCGAGGCGGTCGGCCCGGACGAGACCGAGACCGACCAGGCGGTTCCGGAGGCGTCGGTTCCGGCTGACAACGACGACGGAGGCAGGGCCGGGGACGGAGAAGGAGGCGCGGACGGCCCGGCCGGAGCCGGGAGCGGTGTCGACGCGGACGCGCCGACCGAGGCGGCCGGCGACAGCCGCGAAGGCGATCACGGGGGGCCGGACGACGCTGCGGCCGAGGAGTGAGAGAGCGTGGACTCGGAGAGCGACGGCGACCCAGCTCAGACCTCGACGGCCCAGGCCCGGTACTCCTCCTCGCAGTCGTACACCGTCCGGAACACGCGGTCGGCGAAGTCCGCGAGGCGGTTCGCGTCCGACCGGGCGGAGACGCGGACGTTCGTTCCCGCGGCGTCGTCCGGCGACTCCAGGTCGTCGATGCGGAACTCGGGGTACTCCGAGAGCAACTCCTTGAGCCGGTCCAGCTCGGCGTCGGTGCAGTCGAGGTTGAACGTCCGCTCGGCGAACTGGAGCCACGGCGGCTGTCGCTCCGGCGTCTCGGCGCCGTCGCTCTCGGCGTCTTCCGCCGTCGAGGTAGCTTCGGCCGTCGACCCGTCGTCGGCCGGGTCCCGGTCGCTCAGGACCGCCTCGTCGGCCTCGATGGTCAGGAACGAACTCGCCCGTTCGCGGTGGGCGACGACGGCGTCGGCGAACAGCTTGCGTCGGTCGGTCGGGGTGTCGGCGTCGAACCTGGTCACAGACGACGGTTCGGTCGGTGCGGTGAAAAGCGGTGGTGCTCGCGGGTCGCTTTCTTCAACTCTTTATGTTCGGCGACGGACGCTGCAGACATGGGCGAGTACCACATCCTCCTGCTCGGTCCGCCGGGGGCCGGGAAGGGAACCCAGGCGTCGCGGCTGTGTGAGACGTACGACCTCGACCACGTGTCCACGGGCGACGCGCTCCGGGCGAACAAGGACATGGAGACGGAGTACGGCACCCCACGCGAATACATGGAGGCCGGCGACCTCGTCCCCGACGAGGTGGTCAACGAGGTGCTCGCGGCGGCGCTTGCCTCGGCCGACGGCTACGTGCTGGACGGCTATCCGCGCACCCTCGAACAGGTCGCGTTCCTCGACGACGCGACCGACCTCGACGTCGTCGTGTTCCTCGACGTCGACCGCGAGGAGCTGGTCGCCCGCCTGACCGGCCGACGCGTCTGTGACGACTGCGGCGCCAACTACCACGTCGAGTTCGACCAGCCCGAGACCGAGGGCGTCTGCGACGACTGCGGCGGCGAACTCTACCAGCGCGAGGACGACGGCGAAGCGACGGTCCGAAACCGCCTGGACACCTACGACGAGGAGACCCAACCCGTCATCGACCACTACCGCGAGACGGGGCAGTTGGTCGCCGTTGACGGCGAGGGGTCGCCCGACGAGGTCTTCGGCCGCGTCACCGACGTCGTCGACGACTGACCCGGACCGTGGCCGCGTCGGCCCGACACGGCCGACGCCCGGGACGAAGGGACTGAAAGGTTCATAACCGGGGCCAGCGTACGCCCAGCCAATGGCACGCACCGAGCAGAAGGTCGAAGACCTCCTCTCAGAGGACGGCGACATCGAGGGCGCGCTCCAGACCGTCCTCGACGCCGCCGACGACGGCGAGGTGAGGTGGGTCGACGTGCGCGACGACATCACCAGCGGCGAGTGGGGCCGCCTCATCGAGAAGGGCATCCTCGTCGACGGCGAGAGCGGCTTCGAGGTCGCCGACCCCGACAGCGTCGAGACGGCGCTGGACGGAAACGGCGACGCCGACGTCGACATCGAACTCGACTTCGACGACGCCGAGGAACCCGAGGGGACATCGTGGTCCATCTACGACAAGGGCGCGGCCGCGATCACGGTCAGCTTCTTCGTCGCCTACTCCTGGGAGCCGCTTCGCAACGTCATCGGCGGCGCGGTCGACGTCGTGCTCGGGCCGGTGAACTCGGTGCTCCCCTTCTACGCGACCGTAATGGTCATTGCCATCGGCACCGGCCTGTACTCGACGCTGCTGCGGGCGCTGCTGATGGACATGGACAAGATGGCCTACTACCAGGACCGCATGCAGGAGATTCAGGACAAGCGCAAGGAGGCCAAGGAGCGCGGCGACGACGAGGCTCTGGAGGCCATCCAGGACGAGCAGATGGAGGCGATGGGCGACCAGCTCGGCATGTTCAAAGAGCAGTTCCGCCCGATGGTGTGGATCATGTTCCTCACCATCCCCGCGTTCCTGTGGATGTACTGGAAGATCGGCATCCGTGGCGGCGTCAGCCACGGGGAGTTCCAGAACATCGTGTTACCGCTGGTCGGCTCCGTGCAGTGGACGGCCTCCGTCGCCGGGCCGATCCAGACCTGGATCGTCTGGTACTTCCTCTGTTCGATGGCGTTCACCCAGGTCATCCAGAAGGCCCTGGACATCAGCATGTCGCCGACGTCGTCGTAGTCGCGTCGCGATCGGTTCGAGTTCAGCGTCTCTCTTCTCGGTTCTCCGTTCGCCGTCCTCCGTCGCCCGTCTCGCCGGCTCCGACCGCCGCCGTGTCTCGCGTTCTCGGGGGCGCCGAAGATGGGAAGGTTCAAGTCCGTCTTCCCGGTACAGTGTACTGCGGCCGGGTGGCTTAGCTGGACATAGCGCCGCACTCATAGGGTTTCGAGCTTCGGCGCGGAACGCCTTGGACGCCTCCGCCCCACGCGAGGACCGCCGAGCCTCGTACCTGGGTCATGCGGAGATCGCGGGTTCGGAGCCCGCCCCGGCCATACATCGGTTCGTTGTCATTCTCGCTCCCCGTTCCGTCGCCGAATGTTCGATACGCCGCCGGACTGGGTCGCGACTCGAAACTTCCGCGACGCGTCGCCGTCGGCGGCTCACCTGGGACGTGCATCAGACCTGCGCCACGGTGGCCGGGTCGCCGGTCTCGACCGACCCGTACGCCGCCTCGATGACCGCGACGACCTGGAGGGCCTCGCGGCCGCTGACTGCAGGCTGACGGCCGGCCCTCAGGCTGTCGGCGAACTCCACGAGCAGTCCGGCGTTGGGGTCGCGTCCCCAGAAAACGGACTCCACGTCGGTCCCTCCCTGCGAGCCGGCGTACGTGAGCGCCTGGCCGAAGCAGTCGGCCGCGGCGACGACGGAAACCCGGCCGACGGCGCCACTTCAACGGACGCGAGCGTGACTCGTCGCGGGTCCCGATTCACGTGGCTGACGGTTTCGACGGTTATCGTGGAGTGAATGTTGGTTGTACGCACGAGGACGCCGAACGCAAGCTGGCGCCGAAGCTGAACGAACACCGCGAGGAGATACTCCTCGGCTGCAAGACCCAGGAACGGTCGTACCACGGCGCCTGGGGGTCGATACACCGCTCGCTGGAACGGCTCGACACCGACCACATCGAGCTCCTCCAGTTCCACGCGGTCACTCGCTACGACCAGCTCGACCGCATCACCGGCGAGTCCGCACGGACGACGGGCGAGGGGAACCACGGCGGCGCGTTGGCGGCGCTCGAGGAGGCGAAAGCCGAGGGCATCGTCGACCACATCGGGCTGACCAGCCACGGCGACCCGAGTCTCATCCGCAGCGCCATCGACCGGATACCGACCCTCGATACGGCCATGTTCCCGTTCAACGCGACCCTCGACGCGAAGAAAGGCCCCGAGTACGACTACCGGTCCGTGCTGAACAACGCTCGGGAACGCGACCTCGGAACGCTCTGCATCAAGCCGTTCGCGAAGCGCTCATGGCCGGCCGATGTCCCCGAGGACGAGTGTCCGTACGAGACGTGGCACGAGCCGTACGACGACCCCGACGACCTCGAACGCTGTCTGCGGTACGCCCTCTCGAACGGGATGACGTCGATACCCAGCGCCGGCGACCCCGCGCTCGTGGCGCCCATCCTGGAGGCCGCGACCCGGTACGAACCGCTGTCGGAGGAGGAGGCGTCGCGTCACCGCGAGGACACCGACGACGACTCGCCGGTGCCGGCGCCGTAGCCGCGGCGCCGACGGCGTCGTTTCGCCCGCCCCAACTGTCTTTGCGCCCGGACGTCAGGTGGTAGCTGCCACACCATGCTCGATGTCGCGTTCGTCGGCGCCGGCGCCAACCCGGCGGTTCAGGACGGGAGTGGGTTCTCGATGGCGTACCGACACGGGGAAGCGTTCGACCGACTCGACGGCTGCGACCTCGTCGCCGTCGCGGACGTGGTGCCCGACAACGCCGACGCTTTCGCCGAGTACTTCGGCGTCGACGCCGCCTTCGAGAGCCACGAGGAACTCCTCGAAGCGGTCGGCCCCGACGTCGTGAGCGTCTGTACGCCGCCGAAGGCCCACGCCGAAATCGTCGTCGACTGCCTGCGGTCCGGCGTCGTGGACGCGGTCCACTGCGAGAAGCCGATGGCGAGCACTTGGCTGGAGTGTCGGCGGATGCACGAGGCCGCCGTCGAAACCGACACGCAGCTCACCTTCAACCATCAGCGGCGGTTCGGGAGGCCGTTCCGACGGGCGAAGGAGCTACTCAAAGACGGCGCTATCGGCGAACTGCGCCGCGTCGAGTTCGCCGCCCCGAACCTCTACGACTACGGGACCCACTCCTTCGACCTCTGTAACCACTTCAACGACGACCGCGACGTCGAGTGGGTCATCGGACAGCTCGACTACCGCGAGGAGGACCGCTGGTTCGGCGTCCACAACGAGAACCAGGCGCTCGTCTCCTGGGAGTACGACAACGGGGTCGA
Source organism: Halolamina sp. (assembly GCA_042216705.1). GTDB lineage: Archaea > Halobacteriota > Halobacteria > Halobacteriales > Haloferacaceae > JBDGTQ01. The sequence goes on from JBDGTQ010000012.1 coordinate 62,580, forward strand.
CGGGCTCGCGGCGACCGGCCCGGTCGGCAGCGACCTCGTCGGCTGCCACAACCGACTCGTCGGCGAGGCCGGCACCATCGAAATCGGTCGCGGCTTCCCGACCGACGAGACGGACGACCGCGTGCTACGGGTCAGACACGACGTCAGCGACGGGTGGGAGCACGTCGACGCCGACGACGAGGGCCTCCACGGCGACGCGAGCGCGGAGTACGGGACCACCTACATCGACCGCGCCGTCGAACACGTGGTCGACGCCCTCCGCGACGGAACGACTCCGCAGCTGGGGTCGGCAAACGCACTCCGCGGGACAGAGCTCGTCTTCGCCGCCTGGCACTCCGCCCGTGAACGCGCCCGCGTCGACCTCCCGCTCGACGTCGACGACAACCCGCTGGCAGCGATGGTCGACGACGGCCAACTGACGCCCGACTCGACCGACGGCTGAGTCCTGCCGGTCCGGCCGGACACGACCCGTTCGGTCTCGCCGACCCGGGCGGACGTGATCCGGAGCCGTTCAGTCCCGCCGGCGGTACGAGACGAACGCGAACCGGTCGCCGTCGGGGTGCCAGGACGGGACGTTGATAGTGCCTTGCCCGCCGAACAGCGAGCAGAGGCGACGGCTCTCGTGGGTTTCGAGGTCGAGTAGTCGGAGCTGGACGTCGCGCTCCGGCGGGTGGCCCTCCGTGCCCGGCGGGTACGCCAGATACACCGCCGTCTCGCCGTCGGGCGACGGATGCGGGAACCAGTTCTCGGTCTGCTCGTCGGTGACGCGTTCGGGCGTCCCGCCGTCGGCGGCGACCCGCCAGAGCTCCCACGACCCGGAGCGGTCCGAGCAGTAGTAGAGGATCCGTCCGTCCGGCGTGTAGTCGGGGCCGTCGTCGTAGGAGTCCCCGCCCGTGAGCCGACGCTCCGGGCCGCCGTCGAGGGCGATCGTGTAGACGTTGTGCGCGCCGTCGCGCTCGCCGCAGTACGCGAGTCGCTCGCCGTCGGGCGACCACCCGTGCCAGTAGCTTGGCGCGCGGTCGGTCACGCGTGTCGGGTCACCGCCGTCTATCGGGGCGGTCCAGACGTGGCCGTCGCTCGTGAACGCGAGACGGTCGCCCGACGGGGAGACCCCGTGGTCGTTGATGATGTCGGTCACGTCGCCGGTGTCGACGACCGCGGGGTCGTCGCTCCCGTCGGCCGGGACGCGGTAGAGACGGCCGTCGGAGTTGACCACCAACTCCGTCCCGTCGGGGGTCCAGTTCGGCGCCTCGTAGTGGTTGGGGAGGCTGAAGACGGTCCGCGTCTCGCCGGTCCGTACGTCGTACGTGCGTAGCGTGCTTTCGAGGTTTGACATGTAAGCGTGAACAGAAGTTTCGCCGGAGGGAAGCGACCGCCCCGGCGTGCGAATCGAGGCCGGCCCGGGCGAGCGACGGGCGCTTCGAGAGGTTCGAAGCGACCCTCACCGAAGCGACGACATCACGTCGCCGGCGTGGTCGACGGTGTCGTACGTGTCGGGCGCGCCCTCGGACTCGTAGACGAGCCACTCAACGTCGTGTTCGTCCGCGGCCGCCCGGACGCCGTCGAGGTCGAGGTCGCCCTCGCCGACCTTCGCCGGCCCGCCGGTCTCAGCGTCGTACCCCTTGACGTGCAGGAGGTCGATGCGGTCGGCGTACGTCTCGACCAGCGAGAGCGGGTCCGCGCCGGCGGCGCCGGCCCAGCCGAGGTCGAGCTCCAGCCCGACGTTCGGCGCCGCCGCCGCCAACGCGTCGAGGGCGTAGTCGTCGCCGTCGCCGAGCTCGACGAGCTCCTGGTCGTGGTTGTGATAGTGGAGTTCGTACCCCTGGTCGTCGAGGTCGTCGGCGACGGCCGAGAGCCGCGAGGCGAGCGTTTCGACCGCTTCGCGGCTCTCGAACCGTTCCGGCTCCGCCCACGGGACGACGAACCGGTCGACGCCGAGCCCGCTCCAGGCGTCGACGGTCTCCTCGAAGTCGTCTTCGAGCGCCGAGAGCCCGACGTGTGCGCCGGCCACGTCGAGCCCGTTCCGGTCGAGCGACTCGGCGGCCGCCGTCGCGTCGGTGAGACGGAAGAACTCGACGCCGTCGAGCGCCGTTTTCCCGACGCGGTCGAGAACCGTCGCCGTGTCGTCGTCGATTTCGTGGATCGAGTACAGTTGGATTCCGAGGTTCGGCACACCCTCATCTCATGGGTAGGTCTCAAAAGCCTTCCTCAGCCCGGCGTGACCCCGGCCGTCGGGACGGCGTCGGCGTCCGGTTCCGAGGGTCGCCTGCGGCGGGCTCGTCGCTCGGTCGCGCGTGACGGGTCGCGTTCACTCCGCGCTCTCCGGAGCCCTTCGCCGGCCGTCGCCGAACCGACGGTCGAGCACGTCCTCGGTGTCCTCGTACTCCGGGTCGGCGCGCAGACATCGACTCCGCTGTCGCTGCCCGGTCTGACGCTCCTCGGGGTGCGTCCGGTCACAGACGCTTCCGAGCGCCTCCCGGAGCTGGGTCGCCGCCTCGCGGTGACGGCCGGCCGACGCGAGCTCGACCGCCGCGTCCAGTTCCGTCGCGACCGCCGTCGGAACGTCCAGTTCGCCGAACAGCTCCTCACGGGCGACCGCCGCCGAGTCGTCCGCGGAGAGACCGAGCCGACGGGCGAAGGTCGTCACGACCGACGCGTCGCCGCGAGCCTGCTCCCGGAGCAGCCCCCGGAACTCGTCGACGGCGACCCAAACGGGCTCTGGCGCGTCGACGCCGTCGGGCCGTATCTTCGCCGGACACCGCGTCGCGAACGGACATCCCGCCGGCGGGTCCCGGGGGTTCGGAAGTGTCCCCCGCAGTGTGATCCGCCCCTGACCCGGGGCGTCCGCGCCCCGCGCGACCGACCCCGGGATGGCCGACAGCAGCGACGCGGTGTAAGGATGGGTCGGCGATTCGAACACCCGCTCGGTCGGGCCGATCTCGACGACGTTGCCGAGGTACATCACCGCTACGCGGTCGGCGATGTGGCGGACGACGCTCAGGTCGTGGGCGATGAACAGGTACGTCAGTCCGAACTCCGCCTGCAGCCGTTCGAGCAGGTTGACGATTCTGGCCTGGACGCTCACGTCGAGCGCGCTCACCGGCTCGTCGAGGACGAGGAAGTCCGGTTCCAAGACGAGCGCCCGGGCGATGCCGACCCGCTGGCGCTGACCGCCGGAGAACTGGTGGGGGTAGCGGTAGTAGTGCTCCTCCTGCAGGCCGACGCGTTCGAGGAACTCCCTAACCCGGGCGCGTCTCTCTGCCGGGGTTCGCCAGTCGTGTGCGTCCAGCGGCTCGCGGACGATTTCGCCGACGGTCATCCGGTCGTCGAGGGCCTCCTGGGGGTCCTGAAAGACGATCTGGGCGTTGCGCTGCCACGTCCGGAGCGCCTCCCCCGAAAGGTCGGTTATCTCCGTCCCGCGGGAGCGAACGCTGCCGCCGGTGGCGCCGTCCAGTCCGGCGACCGTTCGCCCGAGGGTCGTCTTCCCGCAGCCGGATTCGCCGACCAGCCCCAGCGTCTCGCCGGCGTCGATCTCGAAGCTCACGCCGTCGACCGCGCGGACGGGGGCTTCGAAGTAGCCGCCGCCGAAGTGTTTTCGCAGGTTCCGGACGCGGAGCAGCGGCTCGCCTTCGGCGACGGCGTCGTCGAAGGGGTCGGGGTCGGAGCGACCGAACATCAGCGGTCGCCCCCGTTCGTCCGCGGGTCGGCTCGCCGTCCGGGCTTGGAGTCCGTCCGAGCGCGGATGCTAGTGTCGGCGACCGTCGGACGGCCGGTTTCGGGCCGTACCGGCGCGTCGACGTCGTCCTCGAACAGCAGACAGGCGGCCGACTGTTCGGGGCCGACCTCCAGATGCCGGGGCGGCGTCTCGTAACACGCCGGCAGCGCCTTCGGGCACCGCGGCGCGTACCGGCAGGCGGTCGGCTCCGCGTTCGGCGTCGGCACCTCGCCTTCGATGGTCGGGAGGAACCGCTCGGCGTCGACGACGCCGGGGATGCTCGCCAGCAGCCCCCGAGTGTAAGGATGACGCGGCTCGGCGAACAGCCGGTCGACCGGCGCTCGCTCGACGATTTCGCCGGCGTACATCACGTTGACGCGGTCGGCCGTCTCCTCGATGACCCCCATGTCGTGAGTGATGAACAGCACGCTGAGGTCCTCCTCGCGCTGGAGCCCGTCGAGCAGCTCCAGGATTTGGGCCTGAATGGTCACGTCGAGCGCGGTCGTCGGCTCGTCACAGACCAGCAGATCGGGGTCACACGCTAGCGCGGTCGCGATGACCGCTCGCTGTCGCATCCCGCCGGAGAACTGGCTGGGGTACTCGCCGACTCGACCGGCTGCGTCCGGGATGCCGACGGCCTCCAGCAGCCGGATCGCCTCCTCGCGGGCCGCCCGCCCGGAGAGTCCCTGATGGATGCGAAGCGTCTCGCGGAGCTGGTTGCCGACCGTGTACACCGGGTTGAGGCTGCCCATCGGGTCCTGGAAGACGATGGCGACGTCGCCGCGGGCGTCGTCCCAGCCGGTCCGGAGCAGGTCCTCGCCCCCGAACCGAATCGCCCCGGACTCGACGACGCCCGGCGACTCGGTCAGACCGAGTATCGCCCTCGCGGTGACGGTCTTTCCGGACCCCGACTCGCCGACGAGTCCGACCGTCTCTCCGGGACGGACGTCGAAGCTGACGTCTTCGACGGCGCGAATGGTCTCCTTGTCGGTCTCGAACACGACGGTCAGGTCCTCGACCGACAGCAGCGGGTCGGGGGCGTCCGTCGGCTCGGCGTCGGCGGTCCTCACGCTCCACCTCCGCGCTCGACGCCGCCGGTGTCGGCGGCGTCGGTGTCGCTCTGGGGGTCGATGGCGTCGCGAATCCCGTCGCCGAGGGCGTTGAACCCGATGACGACGACCGTTATCAGAACCCCCGGAACGATGGAGATGTGCCAGGAGTCGGTGCCGATGTACGGCTGTCCGAGGCCGATGGCCCGGCCCCACTCGGGGTCCGGGGGGTTGATGCCCAGTCCGAGATACGACAGCCCGGCGATGCCGATGATGACCCCGCCGAGGCTCATCGATCCGTAGACGAGCAGGTACCCCGTCACGTACGGGAGGATGTGCTTTCGCATGGTGGTTCGGGGCCGTTGACCAAAGCTGCGGGCGGCGTCGACCCACTGCCGTTCGGCCGTCTGGAGCGCCGGGCCGCGGATGGCTCGCCACAGCCCCGGCCACCCCGTGCCGGCGAAGATGAGCGCCAGCAGGAGCCCGCCGCTGTAGATGTTCGCCAACCAGGTCGACCCCAGCAGCACGGAGAGCATGATCAGCAACAGCAGCCCCGGCAGCGCCAGTATCGAGTCCGACAGCAGGACCAGCAGGAGGTCGACCCGCCCCTGGTAGTACGCCGAGACCATCGCCAGCGACGCGGCGACGAGCGTGCTGAGTCCGATGGTGACCAGGCCGATGGTTAGCGAGAGCCGGGCGCCGAACATGATGAACGTGAACAGATCCTGTCCGCTGGGCATCGTGCCGAAGGGGTGGAACCGCCCGTACTCGTCGTAGCTCCAGGGGCCGACGTTCGTGTCGCCGTCGGAGGTCGATTTGCTGTTGGCGTTGCCGACGGAGATCCGTTCGACCGACTCGGCCTCGGCGTCCCAGTACTGGATCTGATAGCTGTAGGGATTGGCGTTGTTGACCTGGTTGGTCGTCGTCGCCAGCGTCGGGCCGAACACGACTGTCGTCAGGAACAGCAGGACGACGACGGCCCCGAACAGCCCCCACGTGTGCTCGCGCAGGCGGTCGACGACGTCGTCCCGGGGCGTCCAGTCGGCGACGCGGTAGTGCTCGCGGTACCAGGTGTATCCCCGCCAGAGCCACGCCAGCCAGGTCGCCGCGTAGGCGTAGACCAGCGTCACCCGGACCAGCCAGGCGTGGGCCGGCTCCAGCCCGAGGAACGTTCCGACCCACCGCGTCCCGTCGTAGTACACCGGGTCGACGACCCACTCGCCGGCGCTGACCGAGTAGTAGCCGTGGTTGGGAATCGTCTTCCGGGAGAGCAGCCGCGGCAGCTCCGCGGCGGCGGCCCGGGCCGACGCGAACGGCTCCAGTGGGACGGTCACCGAGAGGGCACTGACGCCGTTGAACGTCCGTACCGCGTCGAAGGAAAGCGACGCGACGAACTCGACGACAGCGCCGGCCTCAAGCAGCAACAGCGCCGTCGCGACGCCGACCCAGACCGCTGCCGGTCGCGGCGTCCGTCGGAGTCGCTCGGCAGCGCTCGGGCCGGTCTCCTGCAGGGAGAACTCCCCATCTGTGACGGTCACGTCGCCTCACCCTCCAGGCCGATTCGCGGGTCGATGAGCGTGTACAGCACGTCCTGCAGCAGGTTGATGGCCACGAGCATCAGGATGAACACGAACATCAGCGTCCCGAGCACCGGGATGTCGCCCTCAATGGCCGCCCGGAGGAACAGCGACCCCATGCCGCTGATGCCGAAGACGCTCTCGACGAGGACCGAGCCGCCGATGAGCAGAAACGCCTCGGTCGTGATGATGGGCACCAGCGGGATGAGCGCGTTCCGGAGGATGTGTTTCCACACCAGTCGCCGCTCAGAGACGCCCCGAGCCCTCGCGAAGTCGACGAACTGGCGGTTTTTCACCTCCATCACGGCGGTCCGGCCGATTCGGATCTCGTTACCCATTGAGGCCGACCCGAGCACGATCGCCGCGGGGGCGATCTTCTTGATCGCACGAAGGGTCTCGACCGGTTCGAGGACGAGGTTCAGCGGGTCCTCGCCGATGTGTTCGAGCCCGGGGTTGCCGGTTATCGCCCCGATTTCCACCCCCAGCGGCTCCCACGCCATGCCGGCGACGGCGTCGAAGTTGATGAGCAGCGAGAGGATGACCGCCGCCAGCCAGAAGTTCGGCATCGCCCGCCAGGAGATGCCCGCGAACGACGTGATGTAATCGGCCAGCGTGTTTGAGTGCGTCCCCGCGTAGAAGCCGAGCGGGACGCCGACGAAGACGGCTATCGACACCGACCAGAACCCGAGCCACAGCGTCTGCGGGAGGAAGTCCATGATGAGCGCGTTGACGTCGCTGCCGGCGTAGATGATCCACGTCTGCCCGAGGTCGAAGACGAGCATGTCCGTCATGAAGTCGAGATACTGTTGCAACGGCGGCTGCGTGAGTCCCAACTTGTCGCGAATCGACTCGTACTGCCCGCTGTTCGTCGGCTGCTGGCCGACGATGGCCGCCGCCGGGTCAATCGGTCCGAGAAAGACCGCCGCCCAGGTGAAGCTCGTGCCGAGCCAGACGACGGGGACGGCGAGCAGCGCTCGCTTGGTGATATATCGCAGTCGGCTCATCTATCGGTGACTGAGGCGTGCATTGAGCTAGGGGAGTCTGTGGCCCCGTCGCGGGCCGCGTCGACGGGGAGTCGCCGCTCGGTTCATCGGCTCGGCTCTAGGGCGATTCAACTCCGGTCGATGGAGACGTCGGTGTACTGCTTGTCGCCCATCACGCCGGCCGGGGTGTAATCGAGGTCGTCGCTCCAGTAGGTGCGGTCGACGCGGATGGCCAGCGGAATCTGCTGGACGACCTGCCAGTTGGTCTCGATGGTGGCCAGATACGCCTTGTCGCGACGACGCTGGTTCTCCTCGCCCGGGCCGCGGTGGGGGACGTAGTTGTTCTGCCAGGCGTCGGCGGCGGTCTCCATGTACTTCGTCGCCCACTCCCCGTCGTCGGTGCGTTCGCCCCACTGACTGGCCTGGTTGATGGAGACGTTGGGGTGGTAGAACCGGAGAAGGTTGTCGGACTCGGGCCACTCGGCGGAGTCGCCCAGCGTGTAGAAGTCCAGCTCCTTTCCGAAGACCCCCTTGCTGATGAGCGTCCCGTAGTCGGCGCGTTCGACGTTGATCGTGATCCCGACGGCCTTGGCTTTCTGCTGGACGCGGGAGCCGACCGCCGAGGAGACGGGGTCTTTCGCGACGGTGAACGTGTACTCCTCGCCGCTGAGCCCGGCTTCCTCGACCTTCTGACGGGCCTGCTGGATGCGGGACTCGCCTTTGCCCCAGACGTAGCCGTTCGATCCCCACGGAGTCTGCGACATCGCGCCGTCGTTGACGTGGGCCTGGTAGGCGCCAGCGGGACTGTCGAAGTCGCCGAGGCTGTTCGGGTAGATGGTCGGAGGAACCATCGCGTAGGCGGGGTCCTGGTCGGGGTAAAGGTTCCGTGCGATGTCGTCCTGATTGAGCATCAGCGCGAACGCCTGCCGGACGGGCTTGGGGACGCGGTCGCACTGGAAGAGGATGGTGTCGACGCCGTTGTCGGCCACCTGTGCCGTGTTCACCTCGCGGCCGTTTTCGAGGGTGTACGTCCCGACGGTCCGGCCGGCGCCGATGTCCTCCATCTCCGAGCGGCGTTCGGGGTCGAACTTCGTCGAAGGAACCGAAAAGACGTCGACGTTGCCGTTGAGCGCGCGCTTGTAGACGGCGGACTCGCTGCCGAGAATGGCGTTCTCGACGCGGTCGACGTTCGGCTCCGAGCCGTAGTAGTCGTCGAACTTCGTCAGGACGAGACGGTTGCCGCGGCTCCAGGTGTCGATTTCGAACGGGCCGGTGCCGGCGACCTTCGGACCGCCGTTTTTCGTCCCGAACGCCTCCTGGTAGCTGTACTGACCGTCGGTCTCGACGTCGTCGCGCTCGATGTCGCCGACCGTGTTCTCGGGGTAGACGACGAACGCCGACTCCGAGGCGATCTGTGCGAGTCCGGCGTGGAACGGCGCCTCGACGTCGAACTCGAAAACGTACTTCTCGGGGGCCCGGACCGCCAGCGACCCGGGGACGTAGTCGGATAGCTCCGACTTCTCGGGGTCGTTCTCGCTGTCGTCGCGCTCGTGGGCGATGGTGAACGTCCCCCCGAGCATGTCGTCGTTGTTCTGGGTCTTCGGCGACTGCGCCAGCCGCTCCCAGGAGTACACGAAGTCCGCGGCAGTCAGCTCCTGACCGTCGTGGAACTGCACCCCCTCTCGCAGCGTGAACCGGTAGGTCGTCCCGTCGTTGACGATCTCGTAATCCTCGGCGAGCTCGGCGCGGGGCGGGAGCTTCCCGTTGTCGTACTCCATGAGCGTCTCCGCCCACTGGTTGATGCCGCCGTTGCCCTTGATCACGGGGTCCATCGCAGTGATTTTGCTGCCGCTGGCGAGCCGTAACGTGCTCTCGCTCGCGTCGGTCGACTCTCCGGCGTCCGTCTCCGTCTGACCGCTCTCCTCCGTCGCGTCGTCGGACGACGCCGGCGTCTCTTCGGACGACCCGCCTGTACAGCCGGCGACGGCCGCCGCAGCCCCCGCCGCCGTCGTCGTGAGGAACCGTCGTCGAGTTGAGTTCTCTTCCATCGGGTAAACGCCTGTACAGACGAACAAATAAGCTTTCTAATATGTCTACTGTGGCCTACGGAGCGGCGCGGAGTCGGCGTATCGGACGGTATCTCTCCGTAGCGCAGGGTCGTCTCCGCAGCGCTCTACAGTGCTCCCGAGTGAACCATCCCGGACACAGCAACGGCAATGCCTCCCTCCCGACGACGGTCCGTGTGAGCACCGACGAGGGCGCTGGTCGTCGCCGGCGCGGTCGACCTCGCGGACGCGAACGTCTTCGTCGCCGCCGTCGGCGAACGCGACCGGCTGTGCACGCACGTTCGACTGCTCGACGGGACCCCCATCGGCACCGCCCGTCACGACGACCCCCGGCAGCGCTCTCGGAGGCCGAGTGAGCGACCCGTTCGTCCTACCGAGTCGCCGTGTGGCAAACTGTCACATTCGAATCGCTCATATATTTTTATTTACCACTCCCGCACGTGGAGAGAGTCGTGCTCACTGAGAGCTTCGAGCCCGGCGTCCACCCCGGGTCGGTCGTCGCCACGCTCGCCGAACCGACCGCGGACCGGACGACCCGTCTCGCGGTCGTCGGCGACCCTCACGTCGCGACCCGCGCCGAGGGGACGTCCAAGCTGTTCGACCGGACCGAGCGACACCTCCGGAACGCCGTCGCCGACATCCGGGAGCGCGACGTCGACGCCGTGGTCTCGGTCGGCGACTTGACCAAGGACGGCGAACGCTGGAACTTCGCGGCCGTCGACGAGATTCTCGACGAGGTTGACGCACCGTTGTACGCGGTCCCGGGCAACCACGACGTCCCGAAAGCCGGCGACGAACACGAGTCGCTGCCGGTCGCGGAGTTCGCCGCGCGGTACGCCCCCGGCGGGGAGTTCCCCTTCTCGACGAGCGTCGGCGACGTCGACCTCGTGGGTCTCAACACCGCCGGGACCGCGGAGTTCCTCCGGGAGACTCACGACGGCGCGCTCGACCCGGACCGGCTGTCCCGAGTCGCGAGCGAACTCGACGAGGCGACGAATCCGATCGTGCTGTCACATCACAACCTCCCGGCGATGTTCGACCAGTTCCGAGCTTACCGCGACGCCGTCGACTCCGAGATGGGTATCCCGCCGGTGACCCGCGACGGCGACGTCTTCGTCGAGACGCTCGCCGCGGCCGACCCGGCGGTCCTCCTCACGGGCCACCTCCACATGCCGTCGACCGCGACCCAAGGCGGCGTCCGCGAGGTGATGGCCCCCACCACCTGTTCGTTCCCGCAGTCATATCTCACGCTCACGGTCGGCCGGACGGGAACCGTCGTTCGACTCCATCCGGTCGCTTCACGCGAGGGGATCCGCCACGCGTACGCCGTACGCTCGACCGACTCAACTGGCTCGCGCGGACAGACGGCGATGGCGGCCGAACGACTCGCCGCCTTCCCGCTGGTCGAGGAGAAACCAGACGCCGGCGGCGACCGGTCGCCGCTCTGAACTGTCCGGGTACCGTTCGACACGCCGGCCGTTCTCGGACGCGGGCGCGACGTTGCATCGCCCGAAGCGTTCGCCCACCTTCGGACGGATAACTACTCAGGCGTGGACGGTGCACGCTGGCGCCCTCGGACGAACCTCCGGGTCGAGAGCGCGAGCGGCTCCGATGGGTTCGAACGCACAGACCGAGGGCTGTGAGAGTAGTGAGCGGCGTCCTCGGAACTGTGGAGCCTCGCCCGCTACGTGTCGACCGCGTCCCGGTGTGCGGCAGGGGCCGCGTTCACGCCGGTCAGCTCGAAGGCGGTTCCGTCGGACGAACTCCGGACCGTCAGCTCCCACCCGTGTCCGGAGGCGACTCGCTGAACGACCAGGAGGCCAAGACCGAGCCGTTTGATCTGCTCGGCGTCCGTCGATTCCAGTGCGCTCTCGACGCCGTCGGGAAGTCCCGGGCCGTCGTCGGTGACTGTGAACCCGCCAGGGAGGTCGGCGACGGTGACCGAGACGTCGGGCTGGCAGTGTTCGACGGCGTTGCGAAACAGGTTCTCGAACAGCCGTCGAAGGCGCATCTCGTCGGCGTGGACCGTGCGGTCGGTCTCGACCGCGAGGGACGCGTCGTCGGTAGCGACGGTGTCCCAGGCGTCGGTCGCCACCGCGGCCAAGTCGACCGCGTCGCGCTGGCCGACGTCAGCCCCCTGCTCCGCGAGGGAGAGACATTCGTCGATGAGGCCCTCCATCCGGCTGAGCGACCGGTCGACGCGCTGGAGGTGATCGTTCGCCTCGCCGGTGGTCCGTTCCAGGGCCATCTGCGTGAACCCGGCGGCAGTCGAGAGCGGGTTTCGGAGGTCGTGGGCGACGACCTTGGCGAACTCGTCGAGTCGTTCGTTCTGCTCGCGGAGTTCCTGATGATGGTGCAGGCGTTCGAGCTCGTGGCTCACCCAGTCCCCGAGAAGCGTGACGAACTGCTTTTCGCTCTCGTCGAACTCGATGGTCCGCGGCTCGTCGTCCGAGTAACACAGGGTGCCGTACGTCTCGCCGTCGATGGAGATCGGCGTGCCGATGTAACAGCGCAACCCGGTCGCTGTCTTGGCGATGTCGTCGTCGTACTCGGTGTCGTCCGCGTTCGTGAACGCGACCAACTCTCGGTCGGCGACGACGTGGCGGCACCACGTCTCCTCTAAGTCGGCTAGCGACCCGGTCGAGAACTCACCGGTCGTGATGTTCGACCGAACGACCTCGTAGTGACCGTCGCCGGTGTACGAGAGAACTCCGTACTTCAGGCCGAGGCGCTCGCGTCCGACTTCGATCGCCTGCTCTATCTTTTCGCCCGTCTCCAAGTTCGCGCTCGCTAGCCGATAGAGGTCTCGAAACAGCTGAGATTGGTCGGTCGGCTGGGAGCTCATGTGTAAGCGACGACTCTACCGTGCTCACTTCAATTTTTTGCGGGTGGCAGCGAATATCTGTGAAATATTAACCTCTGGAGAGGTTCTGTGGGAACTTCTCACCGCTCTCTCGTGGCAAATATTAATTTTTGTGACGGTGTACTTCTCCGGCCGACGCGTCGCCCGACGGTCTCTCGTTAGCGAGGAGTGCCGTCTCAGCGGGTGTCGAGAGACGGCTCAGCGTCCGCGATTGCGGCCGAGCAACGGCTGTCGAATCGAGTCGGGACGCAGATACCCACGCCGGGAGCGGTGAACCCACTCAATGGACGATCTGTTTCCCGATCTCGGTGAGTATCGCGTTCTCGACTTTCTGTACGTGTTCGCCGACGGTCGAACGGTGGAGGCCAAGATGCGTCGCGATGTCTTCGATGGTCGGCGATTCGTCGGGGTCGTAGTACCCCAACTCTAGGGCGGCCTCGTACGCGGCTATCTGCTTGTCCGTAAGTTGCGTCCGGAGCGTCGCGAGTTGAACGGACCGGCCGTCGGTTATCGGTCCGACATCGATGCTTCGGCGGAGGTCGACGTTGTTGTTCAGCTCCTCCAAACGCGTGACGAGGCTCCGAATCTGGTCCTTGTACTCGGCGTAGACTGTCCAGTGCTCGATACCCTGGTTCACCAGTACCGTCGAGTGTTCGTAGCATTCCGTGTGCTGAATCTGACGGAGGATGCTGGAGCTGTCGCCGCGGTAGGCGAGCTCACTCGTGAAGTACATCGGACCGCCGTCGTGGTCCGAAACGAGGTCGAGTGAGACGGTGACGTCGTGAGTGCGGAACTCCGCGGCGAAGTCACGAGCCGCGTCGGGGTCGCCGCGAACGCGAAGCAGTCGCTTCGCCTTCTCGCCGGCGAGACAGATTTTCGAGACGTTTTCGATGCTCACGTCCGGGTAGTTTTGGCTCGTATCGGAGACGGGACACCCGTAGTGGCGGACGCCGAGTTCCGCTTCCCACATTAGGTAGCATATCACAACTAAGTCGTATATTACACTATCGCCCGTGACGACCGGTACCGGCTGGAACCAGATATATCTGGGTCAACTGATATACAGATGAGTTTCTACACAGTACGCATGGCAGATGTTGATAAAAAAGAGCTCGAAGGACCGAAAATCGGCAGACGAACCGCAAGCAAGCTGCTCGGCGCAGCTGGGCTGGGGACGGCGACGGGCCTCGCCGGCTGTACCGGAGGAAACTCGAGTTCCGACGGCAGCGGCGAAGCGAGCGACACCGCCGGCGACACGGGTCAGAGTCAGTCCAGCGGTGGGTCGATAAAAGCGGGCTGGGCGTTCGACTCCGTCGAGGTGCTCGATCCTCATTACGTCGACCTCTGGCAACAGATTACCATCTTCTCGAACGTCTTCTCGGGACTGGTCAAGCTCGGCCCGAGCGGCGAAATCGTCGGCGACGTCGCCAAGGACTGGACGCTCCCGGACGAAACCACCTACGAGTTCACCCTTCGGGAAGGAGTGACGTTCCACAACGGCGACACGCTAGACGCAAGTGCCGTCAAGTGGTCCATGGAGCGGCTGATGGGTCTCGACGACTCGCCTCACGTCGGAAAGATGTCCTCGGTGTCGTCCGTAGAGGCTCCGGACGCGACGACGCTTCGGGTGAACCTCTCAGAGCCGACCGCGCCGTTCATCACCTTCATGACCCGCGGACCGGGGCGTGCCGGAACGATCGTCAACAAGACTGCGGTCGAGAACGACCCCGAAGCGTACAAACGGATGCCCGTCGGCTCCGGCCCGTTCGAGCTGACCGAACGCGAATCCGGGGAGTACCTTCGTCTAGAGGCGTTCGACGACTACTTCGAAACTGACGACGACGGCAACAGTCTGCCGTACCTCGACGCGGTACGGATCGACCTCATTCCGGAGCCGTCGACGATGTCGAGCGCACTCTCGACGGGAGGGATTCAGTACACCGACGAGTTGCCACCCCAACGAGCGAAGCAGGCCAGCGGGGGTGACGGAGGCCTCGCCGTCACCGGCGCGAACGCGGGCGAATGGTCCTGCGTCTCGATGCTCTGCAACGACCCGGCGTCGGCGGAGTGGCGGGACAAGCAGGCCTACGCCAGCGGCAACGAGGAACCGGTCTCGCGGTGGGAGGAGAGAGATCTCCCGACCGCGAACGTGAAGGTTCGCAAAGCCGTCGCCAAGGCCATCGACCGGGAGGAACTCGTCAGCAAGGCGTACTTCGGGTTCGCCGAGCCCGCCCACTCCATCCTCAACCCGGCAATCGCCTGGGCATACGACGAACAGCCCGACAACGCGCAGATGCACGACCCCGAGGGAGCCAAGCAACTCCTCGACGAGGCCGGCTACACCGGCGAGACGCGCTTTTCTGGGCGGATTCTCGGGACGCCGACCGACAAACGAGTGATGACGGTGCTCCAACAGCAGCTGAGTCGAGTCGGCATCGACGCCGAACTCGACATCCAGCAGGAGTCGTCGTTCTGGGACAACATCTACCGCTACAACCACATGTTCCAGATTTACGGCGGCGGCGGCGACATCGACCCGTGGATGTCCTGGTGGAAGCAGCTCCGCACGCCGGAACAGGACGGTTCCTCGGGGGCCTGGCAGAAGAACCTCTACTCCAGCGAGGAGTTCGACTCGCTCCTGCAGCAGTCGTTCGTGACGCCCGACAAGGACAAGCGTGTAGAGTTGGTCAAGCAGGCCGAACAGCGGTTCCTCAAGGATGCCCCCTTCGCGATGACGACGTTCCCGCTCACGCCGAAGGGCCGCACGTCGGAGCTACAGAACGTCGGTAACCAGGTCGGCCTCAGCAACTTCCATCGGGCGTACCTCGACGAGTGAGGTGCATGCAGGGACTTCCGTTTTCGGGCGTTTGCGACTCTACACGGAGGGCTGACGGATGGGAATGAAGCGATACGTCGCCAAGCGAGTCGCTCACGCAGCCGTGGTCATCTACGTCGTCGCGACCATCGTGTTCTTCGCCGTCCGTGCGATTCCCGGCGACCCGGCGCGCGTGCTCCTCGGCGGCGACGCCAACGCCGAGGCGATAGCCGCGTTGCGGGAGGAGATGGGGCTGAACCAGCCGCTGTACGTGCAGTACTTCGAGTGGTTCGGACGCATCATTCAGGGGAACCTCGGTCGCTCGATTCTCAACGACCAGCCGGTGTTGGAGATGCTTCTCGGCGTCGCGGAACCGACGCTGAGCATCGCCGGACTGGGGATGCTCATCGCGGTTCTCATCGCACTGCCCGCCGGCATCGTCAGCGCGGTCAAACAGTACCAGTGGGAGGACTACGTGGCGACGACCGTTTCGTTCGTCGGCATCAGCATGCCCGGGTTCTGGATCGGCATCGTGCTGTTGCTGGTATTCTCGGTTCGTCTACAGTTGGTGCCGGCGTTCGGCTACGTCTCGCTCAGCGAGGGCGTCGTCCCCTGGCTGAAACACGTCACGCTGCCCGCACTCGCCGTCGGGCTCCCGTACGGCGGCATTCTGATGCGAATGACACGTTCGTCTATGATGGAAGTACTCAACGAGGATTACATGCGGACGGCCCGTGCGAAGGGGCTGTCCGGTCGACTCGTCCTGTTCAAGCACGGGCTACAGAACGCGCTCATCCCGATAGTGACCATCGCCGGCATCCTGCTCGGCGTGTTACTCGGCGGCGTCGTCGCCGTTGAAATCGTCTTCGGCATCCAGGGGCTCGGACGGCTGCTCATCGCGTCCATCGGGCGGCGTGACTTCCCTGTCATCCAAGGGGCAGTCATCGTCATCTCGTTCATCTTCGTGTTCATGAACCTCTTCGTCGACATCCTCTACACGTCGATCAACCCGAAAATCAAGTACGGAGGCGGTGAGTGATGTCCGTCACGGACCGTATTCGAGAGTCGCTCGGTGCTGACGACCAACGGCGAGTTCTGGGCATCCGCTCAGACCTGCTCGGGCGGCTTCGAGAGACGATTCGGCGGGATCTCCGGGCGAAAATCGGATTCACCGTCGTCGTGCTGTTCGGGCTCGCAGCGGTGTTCGCTCCGATGTTGGCCCCACACGACCCGATGGCACAGCGATTCGCCATTCTACAGTCGCCGAGTCTGACGAGCGCCACGCCGTTGGGGACGGACTCGTTCGGTCGAGACCTGCTGTCGCGGCTCATGTTCGGAGCGCGAATCAGCCTCGCGGTCGGTCTCGGGGCCGTCACCTTCGGCGCGGTCGTCGGCATCGTCGTCGGCCTGTTCGCCGGATACTACGGCGACTGGGTGGACGATCTGCTGATGCGAGCCGTCGACGTGATGTGGGCGTTCCCGTGGCTGCTCATCGCCATCATGCTGGTTGCCATCTTCGGGCAGGGGTTCTGGAACGTGATGTTCGCCGTCGGGTTCGCGTACATCGACGACTTCGCCAGGCTCGCTCGTGGGGAGGTCCTTTCGATTCGCGAAGAGGAGTACACCATGGCCGCCGAGAGCATCGGCCTCTCGGACATGGAGATCATCTTCGAGGAGGTGTTCCCGAACACGGTCGCGCCGCTCATCGTCCAGTTCACGGTGTTCACCGCGCGGGCCATTCTGGCCGAAAGCACGCTGTCGTTCCTCGGACTTGGCGTAAAGCCGACCACCCCGACGTGGGGTGCTCTGCTGGGACAAGGTCGTGGCTTCATCGCCCAAGCGTGGTGGATTTCGGTTCTCCCAGGTATCGCCATCATGATCACCGTCCTCGGAATCAACCTCTTCGGCGACTCGCTTCGTGACGCGTTCGACGTCAAGGAGGCCGACGCATGACCGTGACGGACGACCCACAGTCGGGGCGTGCCGAGGAGCCGCTGCTGGAGGTCGAAAACCTCCGGACGACGTTCCCGACCGACAGAGGCGACGTCGCTGCGGTGGACGGTATCTCCTTCAGCGTGGACTCGGGTGAAGTGTTCGGCATCGTCGGCGAGTCGGGGTCCGGAAAGTCGGTGACGGCGCTTTCTATCCTCCAGTTGGCCGACGACGGCGTCGTCGAGGCCGACGCGATCCGTTACCGGGGACGGGACATCTCGGCTTCGAGCGACGACGCGATGCGGACCGTCCGCGGGGGCGAGATAAGCATGATCTTTCAGGACCCGATGAGCAGTCTGAACCCCGTGATGACCATCGGCGAGCAGATAGCCGAGGTGGTCCGCCACCACGGCGACCTCAACGAGCGTCGCGGGTTCGTCTCGGAGCTGCGCCGGAAGTATCTCACCGGCACGGACGAGTCGAGTCCATCCTGGGAACGTGCCGTCGAGCTGTTGGACACGGTCGGCATTCCGGACCCGGTCGAGCGCGCCAACGAGTACCCCCACCAGCTCTCCGGAGGGATGAAACAGCGGGTGATGATCGCGCAGGCGCTGGCGGGCGACCCCTCGCTCATCATCGCCGACGAGCCGACGACGGCGCTGGACGTAACCATCGAAGCACAGATTCTGAACGAACTGCTCGAACTCCGCGACGAGTTCGACGTCTCCATCGTCCTCATCACCCACGACCTGGCGGTCGTCCGCGAGACTTGCGACCGGGTCACCGTCATGTACGCCGGCGAAGTCATGGAGACGGCACGAACGGAGACGCTGTTCGAGAACCCGGTCCACCCGTACACCCGGGGGCTGTTGGAGAGCATCCCTCGGGTCGGGGACGACCGCGAGTGGTTGGACACCATCGAGGGCAGCGTTCCCGACCCGCTGGATCGCCCGACTGGATGTCCGTTTCAGGACCGGTGTGACGCGACGTTCGACCTCTGTACGGAGCCGCTGGTCAGTTACGACGGCCCTGGAAAGAACCACGAGGTCCGCTGTCATCTCCAGAACGACGCCGTCGACGACACCTCTGACGGCGTCACCGTCGACAGCGGCGCCCGGGCGGCGCTTCGGGCTCGGACGACGTCGAACGGCGGCGGAGGCAAGCGGACGGCAGACGACGGACACGGCCTCGACGCGAGCGCCGCCGAGGACGGAGGTGAGTCGCGATGAGCAACAGCTCGGACGACTCGCTGCTCGTCGCCGAAGGCGTCGAGAAACACTTCACGGTCGAACAGGGCTTTCTGGACCGGCTTTTCGGCGCAGACGAGGTCGTTCACGCCGTCGATGGGGTGTCTCTCTCGGTTGAGACCGAGGAAACGCTCGGCGTCGTCGGCGAATCCGGCTGTGGAAAGTCGACGCTGGGTCGGACACTTGCCCGGCTCTACGACCCGACGGCCGGAACGATTCGCTTCGACGGGGAGGATGTCGCCAAGTTCTCCGGCGACCGCCTCAAGCAGCTCCGCAAGGAGGTCCAAGTCATCTTCCAGGACCCGCTGTCCTCGCTCAACCCGCGAAAGACGGCCGGCGAAATCGTCGGCAAACCCCTGTCAGTCCACGATATCGCGACGGGCGAGGACAGGGACGAGCGGGTGAGAGAGCTGTTCGAAGAGGTCGGACTCAGTCCGGACACGCGCCACCGGTATCCCCACGAGTTCTCCGGCGGCCAGCGCCAGCGTATCGGTATCGCGCGGGCGTTGGCCGTCGAGCCACGGCTCATCATCGCCGACGAGCCCGTGAGCGCGCTGGACGTGTCGGTCCAGGCACAGATAATCAACCTGATGAAGCGTCTCCAAGAGGAGTACCATCTCTCGTACGTCTTCATCGCACACGACCTTAGCGTGGTCAAACACGTCAGCGACCGGGTCGCGGTGATGTACCTCGGCGAAATCGTCGAGGAGGGGCCGACGGACGCCATCTTCGACAGCCCGAAACACCCCTACACGCGGTCGTTGCTCCACGCGATTCCCAGCGTCGAAGGCGACGTCGGCAAGCGAGAGATACTACTCGAAGGGAACCCACCGAGTCCCATCGACCCGCCGAGCGGCTGTCGGTTCCACACGCGCTGTCCCGAGTACATCGGCGACGAGTGTACGGGTGAAACGCCAGCGTTGGCCGGTGTAGCCGACGACCAGACCGTAGCCGACGGCGTCAACGACGTCGACGGCGACGCCGCCGACGGCGGCGAACACCGGGCGGCGTGTCACTGGATCGGTCGCGATTCGGACGAGCGGGCCGTGCAGAGCCCGTTCGAGGCCGACGGCGAGGTTGCCGGTCGAACGAGCGACTCGGAACTCACCGGTGATGACTGACGGCGACACACTCGCGGCGCGTGCCCGCGAGGAGTTGGGGTTCTCGCGGTGGTGGCTTATCATCGCGGCGGCTGGGGCAATGGGCGTGGTCAGCCCGTATCAGTACGTCTGGTCGTCCATCGAAGGGCCAATAGCACGCGACCTCGGCGTTCCACTTCCTGCCCTGGGGCTGGTTTTCACCCTGTTCGTCGTCTTTCAGGCGGGCTCTCAGTTCCCCGTCGGTCGGTGGCGTGACGAACACGGGCCCAGAGAACTCACCGCGCTGGCTGCGATTCTCGCGGGCGGGAGTTACGTGGGTCTCTCCGTCGCGACCAGCGTAACCCAGTTGTACCTCCTCTACTCCCTGGGCGCCGTCGGCGTCGGTATCGTATACACCGTCGCGGTCAACACCGCTCTCAAGTGGTTTCCCGACCGGCGCGGGCTGACGACCGGCGTCGGAACGATGGCCTTCGCGGGCGGCGCGGCAGCGTTCGTCCCGTTCGTTCGTGCCAACGCGACGGTCGACGCGTACCAGTTCGTCCTGCAGGTGATGGGAGCGATTATCTTCCTCGTGTTGCTGGTCGCGGCCGTCGTTCTCCGGGACCCACCCGAGGGGTATCGCACCGAGCAGAGCGAGGAAAGCGGCGAGAACGACGGACCGGACGGCACGTCCGACGGGGAACGCTCCGGGAGCCGCCGGCAGTACTCGGCGACCGAGACGCTCACGACGTGGCAGTTCTATGTCATGTACGCCATGTTCGTCGGCGTCTCCGGGGCCGGCCTGATGGTCACCGCGAAGGTCGTCTCCTTCGCGCAGGCGGCCGGGATGACCAGCCTCACCGCGACGGTATCGGCGACGGTCCTCCCGATTGCGGCGGGTGGTGGTCGCCTCGTGATGGGCGACCTTTCGGACCGTCTCGAACCCCGGTACGTGATGGCGGGGTCGTTCACCCTCTGTGGGGTCGGCGTCGCGAGCGTCGCCGCCGCCGCCCTCGCCGATTCGTCGGTCGGGTTCGTCCTCGCCGTCGTCGCCGCCGTGTTCTTCTGGTCTCCCCAGTACACGCTGTTCCCGACCCTCATTGGCCGGTACTACGGCGAGATGCACTCCTCGTCGAACTACGCCCTGCTGTACTCCGGAAAGGTCTGGGGCGGCGTCTTTGGCGGGGCTGTCGCCGGCTGGATCGTCGCCTCGGCCGGCTGGACGGTCGCCTTCGGCGCGGGCGCTACGCTGGCACTGGCCGCCGGCGGCGCAGCCCTCCTGTTGCGACCAGTAGACGGGACGTCGCCGACCGGCCACGCCGACGGGACGGTCTCCGGGGACGATTAGGTGATGCTCGCTTCCCGACCCGCGGAGTTCGCCGCGAGCGACTCCGTCAGTCAAAACCGGTCGTACCTCTCGACGACCTCCGCGAAGGCCATGTTCTCGCGCGTTTTCGTTATCTCGACGCAGACCCGTTCGCCGACGCTGGTGTCCGGAACGATGACGACGTAGCCGGGGCCGACGCGAGCGATGCCGTCGCCCTGGTCGCCGATGTCTTCGATCTCTACGTCCACTGTCTCGCCGTCCGTGACAGGGGGCTCGTCTCTGACCGGTCGTGACGGTGAGTCGGAGCCGGCGTCCCCGTCCGTCGGGATGAGTGCCACCTGATACGCCTCGCCGTCTTCGACCGCTCCGAGGGCGACCTCTCGGTTCGGAATCTCGACGACGTAGGAGTCGCCTCGCTGTTCGACTTCGGCGGTGTGCAGGCACGCGAGTCCGTCGGGAATCTCCATGTCAATGCCGTTGGTTCCGGAACCCGTTGTTTGCACCGGTCTCGTCGCGTCGCTCGCGGTCCGCCGGGACGGTGTTCTTAATTATCAACCAGACATTTATCCGTGTCAGTCACCAGCATACGAATGGATCATGTGTCACAGCTACGATTACGGTTCCGAGCACGAGTTCGACCGCACGACTGAGGAGGAATCCGACGACGAGGAACCCATGGCCGACCTGAAAGACCCGGAAGACATGGAGCTGGACGTCGAACTCCTCGCCGACGGCGGCGAGGAAGACGAGTAGCCGGCGGCGGGCCCTCGGGCAGTCGGCAGCGCTCTCGCTTTTTCGCCTGCGCAAAGCGCACAGTCGCTCACCTCTCGTTCCGAATCGACTTACGACCGCTAAATAGTGTGGTATCGCAAACAGATAAGGAGACGAGACTCGTCTCGGCCTAAATTCGCAAAAACACGGCGACGAAACGCCGATGCTGGCGACGGTTCTCCGCGGCGACGCACTCAGGACGACTCGCTGGCGGTCATCTCCGCGGAGTGCCTCACGCCCTCATCGGTCACCCAGTAGATGACCGTCCGTTCGCCCGGCTTCTTGCGGTCGACGAGCCCCTCGGTGACTAACTCATCCAGGTAGTTCCGCGCGGTCTCGACGCTGACGTCGAACTCGTCGCTTATCTCTCGGGGGACGAAAAGTATCCTCCGTCCGGGTCGAGCCGCTTTTCGCGACTTCCTCGGCGTCCGCGGTGTGGTGTGGTGTGGTGTGGTGTGGTGTGGTGCAGTGTCCACAGAAAATCGCTGCCGGACCGACGGTATCCAGTCCGTCGAATCGGGCGGGAGAGAGGCGGACGCAGACAGAGGAAAGGCGGGGGACATCGACACTCCTCTCACGGTCGGTCGTCGCCGGCGACCCACGAGAGGCGCCGGCCCGCCCCGGTCCGGGGCCGGCCCGGTAGATTCGTCGTGGCGGCGTTGCAGCGCGTCATGGATGACGGAGATTCTGTCCCGGTTCCGGAATCGATTACACTCCCGCAGCCAACTGTACGGCGATGTTCGACACCGAACATCACCACGAACACGTCGACGCCGACGTCGAGGAGCGCGAGAACTGGGCGCGACGGCGACGCGAGGGGATTCCGACGGACGAGAACCTGCTCGTCGTCGCCTGCATGGACGAGCGCATCCCCGTCGAGGAGGCGCTCGGCCTCGACCTCGGCGACGCCCAGGTATTCCGTAACGCCGGCGGGAAGGTGACCGACGACGTCGTCCGGTCGGCGGCGCTCACGACGAACTTCTTCGACACCGACGAGATAATCGTCGTCAACCACACCGACTGCGGAATGATGAGCGCGCCGGACGAGGCCGTCCGCGACGGGCTTGAAGCACAGGCCGGCGACCTCTCGGACGCCGACATCGACCCGTCGCTTCCGGAGCTGAACCTCGGCGACGCCGACCTGATGGAGTGGGTCGACATGACCGACGACATCGACGAAGCCTGCGCCGCGCAGGTGGAGTATCTCCGCCAGTCGTCGTTCATTCCCAACGACGTGGCCGTCACGGGGTACGTCTACGAGGTCGAATCCGGCGAACTGCGCCGCCCCGGCGGCCGCGTCGCCGAAGAAATCAGCGAACGGCAGACGTAGCGCCGGTCGCGTCGCCGGCCCGCTCGCCGCTCGTCGGTCGGTGCTCGTCGCTCATCGAATCTCTTCAAACCATTCCAGCCGACGCCCCGAACCACCATTGAGAGCCCACAGAACTCCGTAATCCCGCATTTCAGGCCGTTTACTGCAGATTTAGGCTCTCCAAATCCCACAGCCTTATTACGACACGAACGTTAATGATAGACGATGAGCGCCGAAGGATTGGAACAGCAGACCCGTGAGTTCCTGACGAGCAACGTCCCCCAGATTCAACAGCACGGCGGCAACTTCGAGATTCGCGAGGTCGACGAGGCGGCCGGCGAGGCGACGGTGGTCATCGGCGGCGCGTGTTCGGGGTGTGGCATCGCTCCGATGACGATGAAGGCCATCGAGCGCCGGCTGCCGTCGAGCGTCGACGGCCTCGAAGACGTCGAGGTCGTCCGCTCCAGCGGTCCGCGGGCCGCGGTCATGCCGTCGAAGACCGACGACATGGAGGAGATGGACGAGTACGAGGACTACAGCCCGCCGTTCTGAGCGGCGTCGTCTCCGACGGCCCCCGCGACGACCCCCGTGAACGGTTAAGTCCGTCCGCTCCCGAGCGGGAGCGTGGACGTAGCACCTGACCTCGACGGACGGACGGCACTCGTCACGGGCAGCGCGAAGCGAGTCGGCCGCGAACTCCTGTTGACGCTTGCGGCCTGTGGCGCGGACGTGGCCGTCCACTACAACGAGAGCGCGGAAGCGGCGGCAGCAACGGCCGCAGAGGCGCGAGAACACGGCGTCGACGCGACGACGGTTCAAGGCGACGTCACCGATCCCGACGCCGTCGACGCGCTGTTCGAGTCGGCCGAGGCGGCGCTCGGCACGGTCGACGTGCTCGTCAACGCCGTCGGCAACGTCGACCCCCGCCACTGGGCGGACATCGAGTGGCCGGCCTGGCGGGACGCCGTCGAAAGCTCGTTCTACGGGACCGTCCTCTGTTCGCGCCGGGCGCTCCCGGGGATGCGTGAGGCGGGCTGGGGCCGTATCGTCAACATCGGGTTCGCGGACTGCGACCGGATGCACGCACACCCGGTGAACTTCCCGTACTTCGTCGGGAAAACCGGCGTGTTGATGTTTACCCGAATGCTCGCGGCAGACACCCGGGACGACGGCATCACGGTTAACGCCGTGTCCCCCTTCGCCGTGGAGAACACCGTCGCCGACGTCTCCGAGTTCCCGCGAGGACGAGCGGCGTCGTTCGAGGACGTCGCCGGACCGGTGTTGTTCTTCTGTGGCGACCAGGCGGCGTACATCAGCGGGGAAAACGTCGCCGTCGACGGGGGGCGCCTCCCCGAGATGTGAGGCGGCGGTCGTGTCCCGCGGGCGAGAACGACCGTGCGCTCATACCCGTCCGGCGCCTCCATTGAGCAATGACGACCGCGGTACTGGAGACCTACGTCGAGTCGACCGAGCGCATCCAGCCGAACCAGGCGAACAACTACGGGAACACGCACGGCGGCGAGGTGGTCAAGCTGATGGACGAGCTCGCGGCGGTCGCGGCGATGGTCGCCGCCGGCGAGACCTGCGTCACCGCCCACATCGGCAGCGTCGACTTCCGGACCCCGATCCCCGTCGGCGACGTCGCTGAGCTGTCGGCGTACGTCTACGACACCGGCACCAGCAGCCTCGACGTCCGGGTCGACGTCGAGAGCCGCGACCCGCGCCACGACGAGTCCGAGCCGACGACCGCCGCCTGCTTCACCATGGTCGCCATCGACGAGGACGGCGAGCCGGTCACCGTCCCCGAGGTCGCTCCGGAGACCGATCGCGGGGAGCGACTCGTCGAGTCGGCGCCGTGTTGACCGCCGTCGGCTCACCGCCCGTCGCTGAAACCGAGAGCGACGCGACGGTGCGGCCGGCTCCGGGTTAGTCGTCGGCCGGTGCCGGCTCGCCGACCGCCGCCGCGAGAGGTTCGTCGACGTCGAGCACGTCGGCGCTGTAGCTCCAGAGCCGCCGGGCCGCCTCGTCGTCGCGGGCGTCGTCGGCGGGCGTTGTCGGCTGCTGGCCCGCGAAGTAGCGCCCGGAGACGTCGGCCGCTCGCGGCGACAGCGCGGGGACCAGCACCTCCGCGGCGCCGTCGGCAACCGACGTGACCCCGGGGAGGGCCTCGAGCTTCTTCGCGAGCCGAGGCAACGGACCCGGAAGGAAGCGGGTGAAGCCGCTGCCGGGTATCGCCCCGGGGTGGATGCTGTTGGAGGTGACCGCCCGGTCAGCGGCGTCGAGCCGACGACCGAGTTCGCTCGCGAAGAGGACGTTCGCGAGCTTCGAGTGGCTGTAGGCCCACCCGCCGGAGTAGCTTTCGACGCTTTCGACCCGGTCGAGGTCGAGGGCTGCCCCCTTGTGGGCCGACGAGGCGGTGGTGACGACGCGGGCGTCGGCCGCGAGGTGGTCCAGCAGCTCGGTCGTCAGGAGGTACGGCGAGAGGTGGTTCACGTGGAAGGTGTACTCGACGCCGAGGCCTGTGAGTCGGCCCTCGCGGAACAGCCCGCCGGCGTTGTTGACCAGCAGGTCCAGCTCGTCGGTCGCCTCCCGGACGGCGCCGGCGAGGTCACGGACCGCCCCGACATCGGCGAAGTCCGCCTCGACGAACGTGGCCTCGGCGCCGATCTCGGCGAGGTCGTCTACGACCGCCTCCCCGGCGGCCGCGTCGCGGCCGTGGACGAACACCTCTGCGCCAAGCCGTCCCAGCGCGAGCGCCGTCGAGCGGCCGATACCGCTGGTCGAGCCGGTGACCAGCGCCCGGGTCCCCGTGCAGTCGACGTCCGCGACCCCTGCGATCGATTCGGGTCGATTTTCCATACGGATGCGAGGGGCTCCAGCCTCAAAACGACACGTCTCCCGAGAGGCCGACGGTCTCGGCCGTCACTCGGCGAAGTAGCTGGTGAAAAAGCCCGAGAGGAACGACGACACGGCCACCGCGAGGGCGACCTCCGTCAGGTCCCAGGGACCGTCGCCGTCGTCGGCCGCGCCGACGGTGACGGCGACGCTGATGACGAGCGAGACGATGCCGTTGATGAGGTGGGTTCGGAACGAACTCATATCGGCTGATGGACGGCGGCCGGCATACGGTTTGCGGTCGGCCGGGTGATCGAGACGAGGGATTCCGGCCGAGACGCGGAGTTGACGGCCGACGGCGTCGCCTGCCGAGGAATGAGCCCGCCTCACCGGAGACGACGGCGCTTTCACGGCCCCGCCTGAAAGAATCAGTATGGACCTGCACGCGCGCTGTCGCCGCGGGGAGCCGCCCGCCGGCTCGTGGGTGGCCCTGCCCGATCCAGCGACCGTCGAGACCGTCGCCGGCGAGGGATTCGACTTCCTCGTCGTCGACACCGAGCACACGCCGGCGACGTTCGAGACCGTCGAGCACTGCGTCCGCGCCGTCGAGGCGACCGACGGCCCGGAGGCGTTCGTCCGCGTCGCCTGGCACGACCACGTGCGCATCAAGCGGGCGCTAGACACGGGCGTCACCGGACTGATGGCTCCCCGCGTCGACACGGCGTCGGCCGCTCGCGATCTGGTCGCCGCGACGCGGTACCCTCCGGAGGGCGACCGCGGCGTCGCCGCCGCCCGGGCCTCTGGGTACGGACGCGACCTCGACGAGTACTACGACCGCGCCGGCGACGAGCTGACCGTGCTCGCACAGGTAGAGACCGAGACGGGGCTGTCGAACGCGGGCGACATCGCTGCGGTCGACGGCGTGGACGCGCTGTTCGTCGGGCCGGCGGACCTCTCGGCCGGATTGGGGACCTTCGGTGACTACGACGCTCCCGAGTTCGACGCCGCGGTCGAGGGGGTGCTCGCCGACGCCGACGCCGCCGACACGCCGGTCGGCACGCTGGCCACGTCGCCGGCGGAGATCGAGCGCTGGCGCGAGCTCGGGTTCGACTTCCTCATCGTCGGGACTGACGTCGGTTACCTCCGGTCGGGGGCGGCCGAATCGCTGGCTGCCTACGACGCGACGCGCTGAACTCGCGTCTGTCGACGCCCTCGATAAAACCGTTCGTGGGTCGGTAGTCAGACGATCTGTCCTTTCACGTCGGTGCCGACGAGGTAGGTCCCGACGACGAGCGCGGCGGTGCCGACGCTCAGCGCGGCCAGCACGAACTGGCCGGTGCTCGGAGTCACGGCGGGGAAAAACAGCGCGGTTCCGATGAGGATGAGCACGACGCCGACGATGCTCCGCTGAGAGAGTTCCATATCGGCACTGGTGGCTCCCCGAATAATGCCGTTTCGCTTCCGGCCGAGCTCGGAGCCGAGGCTCAGTCGCCGTCGTCGCGTTCGCCGGCCTCGACGGTGGTCTCCAGCCAGTTCTCCTCGGGCGCCAGCGGGCAGGAGAACGTTTCGGAGTACGCACAGAACGGGTTGTACGCGAGGTTGAAATCCAGCGTCACCGTCTCGCCGTCTTCCAGTTCGCCCTCGGGTTCGAACTCCATGTACCGACCCTTCTCGTACGTCTGTTGGCCGGTGGTCTTGTCGCGGAACGGGACGAACAGCGTGTCGTCCTCGCTCGTTTCCTGGCGATAGGCGTGGAGCTCGCGCGTCTCGCCGTCGAGGGTGAAGCCGTACGTCGCCACCCGGAGGTACCGCACCGGGCGGCCGCCGGTGGTGTCCATCTCGACGGGTTCGGGCTGGTCGTGAACGGTGACCTCGGCGCTGACGCGGTACGCCGGGTCCGGGTCGTAGTACGTCAGTCCGTCGAAGCTCTCGCGCTCTTCGGGCGGAATCGGCGACTGCGGGTGCTCGGCGAAGAAGTCGTCCTTCTCGGCGCGGTTCGCACGAAGCTCCGTGGCCCAGTCGTCGGCGTCGAACGCGTCATCGGCGTCGCTCATGGCCGCCGTTCGGGACCGCGCGGTTTCAGTCCGGCGCTCGGTCGCGCCCGTGGTAGCGACCCGCTAACGAGCCGTCGACGACCGGTTAGCGGTCGAACCTGTCGTCGCCGTAGTCGTGGCCGACGACGAGGGCGACGACGTTCAGCGCGAGCAGGCCGCCGAAGGTAGTCAGCTCCGCCGCACTCAGGCCGTTCCACAGCAGCGTGAGATAGGAGACGGGAAGGAGGACCGACAGCCAGAATCCGGCCGCTCTGACGCTGCGGGCCAGTCGGGGCTGGCCGCGCTGCCACACGGCGGAGTCTGCGATGCGTTCGACGGGGGAGTCTCGCGCGGAGGGGCTCATGGTGGGACCACCTACACGTTCATTAGGCATCAGGGGGCTTATAGCCGCCCGAGCGTTCGCCCAGTTTTACGCCGTTTGCCGGGAAGCAGGGACATTTTATCACCGGCTGAGAGACGGTTAGAAATTTTAAAACCGGCGCTCGTTCTTTGTGGCGGCCGAACCCCTCTCGCGTGCGGACTGCCCCTGTGCGAACGGTTATACGGGCTCGCGCCGACCGGGTCGCATGGTCGAGACAGTCGTCGACTGCGGAACCCTGGTCGACGGACGGTCGGAACCGCTGGCTGACGCTCGCCTCCTCGTCGACGACGGCGAGGTCGTCGCCGTCGGGCCCCAGGAATCGGTCGCCGACCCCGACGGGGCGACGTACGTCGACCACGGGGACGCGACGGTGACGCCGGGGCTCATCGACGCCCACCTCCACCTGTTCGGCAGCCGGTCGATGGACCCCTTCGAGTGGCTGCGCGAGAGCAGCGAACTCGGGGCTGCACGGGCGACCGCCGACCTCCGGAAGCTCGTCGACGCCGGCTTCACCGCCGTTCGCGACGTCGGCAGCGCGACCGGGCTGGCGCTGCGCGAGGCCGTCGCGGACGGCACCGTCCCCGGGCCGCGGGTGTTCACCAGCGGCCGGAGCATCTCCCAGACCGGCGGCCACGGCGACGCCCACTACCTCCCCTACGAGTGGGCGACCGACCCCGAGGCCGGCGGGTCGACGCTGGCCGACGGGCCTGCCGAGTGCCGAAAGGAGGCACGCAAGCGCATCCGGCAGGGGGTCGACTGCGTGAAGATAATGACCACCGGCGGCGTCCTCTCCGAGAAGGACGCCCCAGACCAGAGCCAGTTCACCGACGAGGAGATACGGGCGTTCACCCAGGAGGCCCATCGGGTCGACGTGCCGGTCGCCTCTCACGCCCAGGGGGCGCCGGGCGTGAAGGCCGCGCTTCGCAACGGCGTCGACACCATCGAACACGGCTTCTACCTGGACGAGGAGTGTTTCAGGCTGTTCGAGGAGACCGGTGCCGTCCTCGTCCCGACGCTCGCCATCATGCACCGCCTCGTCACCGAGGGCGAGGACCACGGCGTTCCGGAGTACGGCCTGGAGAAGGCCGCCGAGGCTCGCGACGCCCACTTCGAGTCGGCCCGGCGCGCCTACGAGGCCGGCATCCCCATCGCGCTCGGGACCGACTTCCTCGGGCCCGAACTCGTCCCTCACGGCCGCAACGCCCTGGAGGCCGAACTGTTCGTCGAGGAGGTCGGCATGACCGAACGCGAGGCCATCGAGGCCGGCACCCGCGTCGCCGCCGAGACCCTCCCGGAGAACGACCTCGGGACGCTGGTCGAGGGCGCCCGCGCCGACTTCGTCGCCTTCGCGGACGACCCCCTGGCCGACATCAGCGCGCTGCGTGAGCCCGCGGCGGTGTACAAGAACGGCGACCGCGTCGACGCCTGAGCGGACGCCGCCGGCCGGCCGGACGGGAACGGCGCCGTCGACGCACCGCGGCGCCGCGAGCGACCGACAGAGCGTTGGGGCCGCCGTCCGTCGGTCGACCCATGAGCGACAGCGACACCGATGACCGCCGACCGCGCGTCCACGTCGTCGGCTGCGGCGGCACCATCGCGAGCGAGCCCGGCGACGACGGCGCCGCACCGGAGAAGACCGCCGCCGACCTGTTGGCGGCGGTGCCCGGATTGACCGACCACGCCCGCGTCACCGCCGAGACGGTCGCCGACCGACCCGGGTTCGACATGACCTTCGGCGCTATCGAACGCGCCGCCGCGGCGATACGGGCGGCGACCGACGAGGGCAGGAGTGGAGACGGAAACGCGGACCAAGATCGAAAGGCGGCCGACGGCGTGGTCGTCACCCACGGCACGGACACGCTCGCGGACACGGCGTACGCGCTGGCGCTGGTCGACCTCGTCGACCGCCCGGTCGTCGTCACCGGCGCGCAGCGTCGCCTTGACGAGCCGAGCTCGGACGTGGCGGCGAACCTCACGACGGCGGTGCGAGCCGCCGGCGACGACCGCTTTGCCCCCGGCGTCCACGTCGCCTTCGATGGCGAACTCCACCCTGCGGCCGACGTCGTCAAGCGTCACACGACCGCGCTCGGGACGTTCGGCTCGCCCGATGCGGGACTGGTGGCGGCGTTCTCCCGGAGCGGCGTGCGAATCCACCGCGAGCCGCGGAACCGAACGCCGACGGTTCGATGGCTCGGGGACGACGGGCCGCCGGCCGGAGAGCTATCGGTGCCGGTCGTTCACTCCGGAACAGGCGTCGACGCGGCGCCGCTCCGCCGGGCGCTAGCGGCCGACGTCGACGGCGTCGTCGTCGCGGGAACCGGTCTCGGCAACGTCACCGGGCCGCTGGGCGAGGCGCTCGCCGACGCGGCCGACCGGCTGCCGGTCGTCGTCGCCTCGCGGTGTCACGCCGGGCCGACGGAACCCGTGTACGGGACGCCCGGCGGCGCCGTCTCGCTGGCCGAGGCCGGCGTCGCGTTCGCCGGGGACCTGCCGACGGCGAAGGCGCGGCTGACGCTGATCTGTGCGCTCGCCGCGGGTCGCTCGGAGCCGACGGCGTCGTCGCTGTACGGGAACGGTAGCGACGGTACCTGACAGACGGATACCGGCTGACCAGGCGGTCACGGGTGAAACGGAATCGAGCACGACCGTCCGGCCGAGGGGGAGGGGGATGAGGGGGTTGTGGACGGTCGTGCGTCGCGTTCGACGGCCATCCCGACACCCACCCTGGGTGTACGGAGGTGGCCCGTCGCATCGCAGGGGAGCGAGCACGCGGACGAAACCGCGCGCAGTATACTCTGTCATCCGAACGTACTAAGATATTACGACGCTTTCGCGACGAAATTACGGTTCGCACCGGCGAGTCGGCGAGGGTTTACGCACCGTCTGGAAGGCAAACGGGGTCGATCCCGGGCCGGTCGCCCGTCCGCTCGGACCTCGTACTGATCGCCGCGAGCCCTGCCCGCCGTGGTGGTTCGCGCCGGTGACGAGCACTGCTGAGCCCGCGTCGTTCGACGCCGCCGGTGGAACTGTTCGAAGTGGTCGGCATCAGTATCAGTCCCCTTCGGCCGAGTGTGCGTTCCCGACGCGGCTGAGTTCGGCGCCGATGGCCCGTCGCTTCAGCGCGAGGAAGCCCAGGAGGATGCAACAGAAGCCGACGACCGTCGCGGCGTCGATGATCTCTCCGAGGACCAGCCACCCCGACACCGCGGCGAACACCGGCGCGACGTAGGAGACGAGGTTGATTTCGACCGGGCCGAGTCGCTCGTGGAGGTCGAAGTAGACGAGGAAGCCGAGCGCGCTCGAAACCACCGAGAGGTACGCGAGGGCGGCCAACGCCGTCGGCGTCGCCCGAACGGCCGCCAGCGACTCTCCGACGCCGACGGAGACGACGTGCATCAGGCCGGCGCCCAGCAGCATCGACCACCCCTCCATCACCTCGATGTCGAGGTCGGCGTCGAGCCGCCTGGTGAGAACGCTGCCGAAGGCGAACGAAAGCGTCGCGGCGAACACCAGCCCCTTGGCTGCGACGTCGGTCTCGAAGAACGTCACCGGGTCGGCGACGACGGCCGCCAGGCCGTCCAGCCCCAGCGCGAGTATCGCCACGCCGAGGAGGCCGACGCCCAGTCCGAGCATGCCGACGACCGAGAGCCGCTCCTGAGGGAGGAACAGCCGCGCGAACCCGGTGGTCAACACCGGCGACAGCGAGACGATGACGGCGGCGGCGGCGCTGGTCGTCCCCTGCTCGCCGATGAAGAGGAAGGCGTGGTAGCCCGCGATGAGAAACACCGCGCCGACGGCGATTAGCGCCCACTCGCCGCGGGTTCGAGGCAGCAGGTCGTCGACGACCACCGCTGCGTACGCCAACATGATGACGCCGGCGATGTCGTAGCGGACGGCCGCGAACAGCACCGGCGGGAAGAAGGGGAGACCGGCCTTGATGGCCATGAACGCCGACCCCCAGATGGCAGCGAGGAACAGAAACAGTGCGAAGTTCCGGTAGCGAGACACGGAGTAATTCCTCGTGACGATCGCCTCAAGCTTTCGCTTTTCGGCGGTCGTCGCCGCGTCACCGGTGGCCGCGACGGGGCCGCCCGACGTGAGTCCGGCTCTCTCAGTCCCGCTGCTGGGCGTCGACGACGGCCACGCCGGCCAGGTTCACGATGTCCTTGACCTCGTCGCCGCGTTGCATGACGTGGACCGGCTGGTCCATGCCGACGAGCATCGGGCCGATGGCCTCGGCACCGCCGAGGCGCTGGAGCAGCTTGTAGCCGATGTTGCCCGATTCGAGGTTCGGGAAGATGAGCACGTTCGCGGGCTCGTCCAGCTCGGAGAACGCGTACGTGTCCTGGAGGACGTCCTCGACGACGGCGGTGTCGGCCTGCATCTCGCCGTCGACTGGGAAATCGACCGCGTCGTCGGCTCGCAGGGTCTCCGCCGCGGCGCGGGGCTTGCGGGTGCCCTCGTTGTCGACGCTGCCGAAGTTGGAGTACGACAGCATCGCCACCCGGGGGTCGACGTTGAACCGTCGCGCGAGGTCGGCCGTGTGTCGGGCGACCTCCGCGAGCACCTCCTCGTCGGGGTCCTGGTTCACCGTCGCGTCGGCGACGAAGACGACGCGGTTCTTGAACGTCAGCATGTAGACGCCGGCGACGTAGTCGGCGTCCTTGTCGGTGCCGACGACCTCCAGCGGCGGGCGCAGCGCCGACGGGTAGTGATGAGTAAGCCCCGTCAGCAGCGCGTCGGCGTCGTTCTCCTCGACCATCACGCTCCCGAAGTAGTTCGTGTCGCGACGGACGAGCTCCTCGGCCTCGCTGCGGGTGACGCCCTCGCGCTGGCGCAGTTCGTGGAGGCGCTCGGCGTAGCGGTCGCCGTGGTCGTCCTCGCGGGGGTCGACGACCTCCGGCCGGAAGTCTAGCCCGAGGCGGTCGTTGACGGCCGCGACGTCGTCGCGGTCGCCCAGCAGCACCGGCTCGGCGATGCCCTGCTCCTGAATCTGGTAGGCGGCCCGGATCATCTTCTCGTCGGCGCCCTCGGCGAGGGCGATCCGCTTGGGATCGGATTTGGCCTTGTTGAGCACGACGCGCATCATCTCGCGGCTCTTGCCTAGCCGGGCCTCGAGGTCCTCGGCGTAGGCCTCGGGGTCGAGCTCCCGGCGGGCACACCCCGACTCCATGGCGGCCTCGGCGACGGCGGGGGCGATCTCGAAGAGAACCCGCGGGTCGAGCGGCTTCGGGATGACGTAGTCCGGACCGAACTGCAGCGGCTGGTCGCCGTAGGCCTTGACGACCTCGTCGGGGACGTCCTTGCGGGCGAGGTCGGCCAGCGCCTCCGCGGCGGCGCGTTTCATCTCCTCGTTGATCTCGGTCGCACGGGCGTCGAGGGCCCCGCGGAAGATGAACGGGAAGCCGAGGACGTTGTTTACCTGATTGGGGTAGTCGGAGCGACCCGTCGCCATGATGACGGTGTCTTCGCGGGCCTGCTTGGCCGCCTCGTAGTCGATTTCGGGCTCGGGGTTGGCCATCGCGAAGATGACGGGGTCGTCGGCCATCGACCGCACCATCTCCTGGGAGACGATACCGCCGACCGAGAGACCGACGAACACGTCGCTGTCGACCATCGCCTCGGACAGCGTCTCCGCGTCTGTCTCGCGGGCGAACTCCTGTTTGTACTCGTTGATGTCGTCGGTCGCGGCGCGCTCGGCGGTGATGACCCCCGAGGAGTCACACATGGTGATGTTCTCGGGGCTGGCGCCCAGCGAGACGTAGAACCGGGCGGTGGCGATGGCCGAGGCGCCGGCCCCGGAGAAGACGACGTCGAGGTCGGCGATGTCCTTCCCGACGATGTCGGCGGCGTTGAGCAGCGCCGCCCCGCTGATGATGGCCGTCCCGTGCTGGTCGTCGTGGAACACCGGGATGTCCATCTCCTCGCCCAGCGCCTCCTCGATGTAGAAACACTCCGGCGCCTTGATGTCCTCTAAGTTGATCCCGCCGAAGGTCGGCTCCATCGCCGACACCGACCGGACGATTTCCTCGGGGTCGGCCTCGTCGAGCTCGACGTCGAAGACGTCGATGTCGGCGAAGCGCTTGAACAGCACCCCCTTGCCCTCCATCACCGGCTTCGAGGCCTGTGCGCCGATGTCGCCGAGGCCGAGCACGGCCGAGCCGTTCGAGACGACGCCGACCATGTTTCCCTTGGCCGTGTACTCGTAGGCCAGGTCGCCGTCGTCGGCGATGTCCCGACACGGCGCGGCGACGCCCGGCGAGTACGCCAGCGAGAGGTCGCGCTGGGTGTTCGTCGGCTTCGTCGTCGCGATCTCCAGTTTCCCCGGGGGCTCCTCTCGGTGGTACTCCCGGGCGTCGTCGTCAAGTCCCATACCGACTCCTCCGTCGGCGGCCTGAAAAAGCTATCCAACCCGTCGAACGGGAGTTCGACCATCGTCGAAAACCGCGTCGGCCGAGCGGGTCGGCGGCCGCTACGTCCCGCCGAACTCGAAGCCGCCGAACTCGTCTTCGCTGTCGTCGTCGCTTTCCTCGTCGTCGGCGTCACTCTCGTCACCGGCGGCGTCCGTCGCGTCGTCATCGGCGGTGTCTTGGTCCGTCAGGCCGTCGCTCACGGTGGATTCTGAGCGGGCGTCCGACGCTCGCTCGGCGCTCTCGGCCTCGTCGATGAGTTCGCCGGTCGTCGTCCCAGCGTCGGCGTCTTCGACGTCCGCGAGTCCGCGGCTGTCGGTTTCCCCGTCGTCGCCCTCGTGCCAGCCGCCGTCGGGGAGGAGCGCGGCGTCGGGGTCGGCGCGGCCGAGCACCGAGAGGGCGTACGTCGTCGTGAACGTCCGGCCGAACACCTGCAGCGGCAGCACCACGCCGACCACGAGGACGAGCACGGTCACGAAGGCGACGAGCGCGACGAGGGCGAGTCCGGCAGTGGAGTTCAGCGTCGCCTCGGTCCCGCCGAGGGCGAGGACCACCCCGCCGCCGGCGACGGCGCCGACGAGGACGACGATACCGCCCAGAATCGCCATCAACAGCCCCAGGACGATGCCGACGCCGACGTTGACGAACCCGCGGACGACCAGATACAGCAGGAACTGGCCGGGTTGGGCGCGGAGCCGCCCGGCGAACCGACCCCAGGCCGGGAGCACGCCGCAGTCGCGGGCGACCATCGTCGGGACGACTAGCTCGTTGGTGAAGTGGAAAAGCGCCGTCAGCGCCACGACCGCCGCGACGAGGGCGACGACGCCGACGAGGATGCCCGCCGCGCCGACGCGGTCGAGGACGGCGGTGACGTCGACCGCGAAGACGACGCCGGCCGCGACGGCCGCAAGCAACAGATAGACGCCGGCCGTGAAGACCAGCAGTCGGAGGCCGTCGACGAGTCGAGCGCCGACGCGTCGCAGGCGCACCTCGTCGCGGTCGATGGCGTCGACGAGCACGAACCGCATCGTCTGTGAGAGCACCGCGAACGCCAACGCGAGGGCCACGGCGACGGCGAGAATCGCCACGACCGCGGCGTCGGTGCCGGTGCCGGCGACGGAGGGGGTAGTCGGGATGCTGCTCGCGTCGGGGACGTTCGAAGGGGCGTTGGAGGGGACGTTCGTGAGGGCGTTGAGGCCGCCGCCCCCGCCGAGGAAGAACACTACGACGACGAGTCGCCACCACCGCGACAGCTCGAACGGGAAGAGGAACCCGCGAGTGGCGGCGATCGCGTCGTCGAAGGCGTCCAGTGCGTGCCAACTCATCGAACTTCGATTCCCAACGAGCCGACAAATAACCACGGGTCGTCTCGGCGTCGGTCGAATCCGTCCTCATCGGTGAGCGACACCGCCGCCCGGCAACGTCCTGCCACGGACCGCCGTACCGACTCCCGGTCGGCGCCTCACTCGATCAGGAGGTCGTGACGCTCGAAGCTCTCGCCGGTGTCGACGGCCGTGACCTCCAGCGTCGGCCACCGGTCGGTCGCCGTCAACACCTCGTACCCCTCGGCGGTGACCAGCACCGTGTCCTCGCTTTTGGCTCCCTGCACGGTCGGGTTCCAGGCGTACGCCATCGGCGCGTGGACCGGCTGCTCGGCGTCCGGGGTCGCGATCCACTCCCGACCGGCGAAGCCGGCAGCCCCGCCCTGGTGGTGTTCGCGCCACTCGTCGGGGTGGCCGACCGCGTCGTAGGCGTCCTGAACCGCCGCGAACACGTCGCCGGCGGCGTCGCCGTCGGTCGCGGCCCGGCGGGTCGCCGACAGCGCGGTCGCGTCCACGCGAGCCGCGGCCTCGTGGCGGTCGGCCAGCCACGTCGGCGGGTCGAACGCGACGGTCCGAGTCAGCGAGGCGTACAGCCCCGCCCGTTCGGCGGTCACCGACAGCAGCGCGTACTCTCCGAGGCTGGCGTCGGTCGGGGTGTAGTGGCGGAACCGCCGGGCGCGGTCGGCGCCGCCGACGAGCACGACCGGCGCGGCGACGTCGCGGCTCGCCAGGGCGATGCGCAGCGCCGCCGCCACCTCGTGTTCGGTGTCCTGCGGTTCCAGCTCGCGAGCGACGGTCTCGACGGCGGCGGCGACCGCCGCGCCGAGTTCGCGGTAGCGCTCGATGTCGCCGTCGGTCAGCGGCTGTCGCAGTGCCGTCGCGTCCACGTCGGCGAAGCCCGACACGTCGAAGTCGGCCGCGGCCGGCGCCGGCGACGCGTCGGCGACGGCCTCGGCGAGGGTGGCGGCGTGCCACGGACGGTCGACCACCTCGACCCCGTCGGGGAGTTCCTCGTCGGCGAGACGCTCGGCCTCGATATCGTCCGTGACGACGCGGACGGCGTCGGCCTCGCGGCAGTAGCCGGCCGCGGCGACGCCGACGTCGCCGGCGCGGTCGACGACGTTGGAGCCGCCGGTTAGCCAGGCGAAGCCGTTCGGTCGCGCGAACCACACCGCCGCCAACCCCTCGGCCTCGCAGTAGTCGGCGAGGCGCTCGGCGCGAGCGTCGAGCTGAGCCATCGTCTCGCCGTTGCACACCGCCGGGGTTAAGCCGGGCGATTGCCGACCGCGGCCGTCGCTTACCGGGTCGGCGGCGCTCGCCGTCCGACGCGGTCGAACGGCCGCCGTCTGCCCGGGTTGAACAGCCCTAAGTGCGCGTGTCCCCGACAGACGGGTATGAACTTCGGCCGTCCGAGCTGGCTTCCGTTCCGGCGGTTCGCGGCCCTGACGACGGGGCTGACTCTGTCGCTCGTCGTCCTCGGCATCTACACGGCCGGCGGCGCCTACGGCGCCGGCTGCGGGGCCTACTGGCTAACCTGTAACGGCAACCTCTTCCCGCAGACGTTCCCGGCGTTCATCGAGTGGCTCCACCGGTTCGTGGCGATGATAACCGGATGGCTCATCCTCGGGACCGCGCTGTGGGCCTGGCGGAGCGACCACGACCGCGCGACGACCGCCGCGGCGCTGATCGCCGCCGGCCTCCTTCCGGTGCAGGTGACCCTCGGCGCCGTCACGCTGCAGGTGTACTCCACGGGGACGGGCATCCCGGCGTTCGTCGCCCGCAACTGGGCGACGCTCATCTTCGCGTCGCATTACCTGACGGCGACGAGCATCTTCGTCGGGCTCGTCGTCGCGACGACGCTGGCGTACCGCGGCCACTACGACCGCGCCGTCGCGAGCCGGGTTCGGCTGGCCGTCGGCGGCTCGCTGGCGGCGATGGTGCCAGCGGCGGCGCTGAGCCGGGCGGTGCCGGGCGTCAGCTACACGCCGATCACGCAGGTCGCCTTCTACCTCGTCGCCTTCGGGACGCTGGGCGCCGTGCTGGCGGCGTGGCTGTGGACCGGCCGGCTCTCGGCGCCGCGGCTCCGGGTGGCCGTCGCCGGCGGCGGGCTCGCGCTGTTCGTCCACCTCCTGTTGGGGCTGAGCTTCGTCTCCTACACCGCCGCGGTCCGGACCGTCGACCTCGGCGCGACCGTCGTCGCGGCCGGGTTCCTCGGCGTCGCCGCGCTGCTCGCCCGGCGGGTCGACACCGAGGCGCGGGCGCCAGGCGTCGCCGGCGACTGAGCGATTCCCGCGCCGAAATAGCGACCGAGCGGTCCTCGCCCGAAGACGGCGACCGGGCGCCTGTTTCCCCGCACAGACCGAAGGTGACAAGTGGGACAGTTGGGTACAGGGGTAGCATGGACAGACGCGACTACTTGCAGTCAGCGGGTGCAACGGCAGCGATTCTGACCGCAGCCGGCTGTGTCGGCGGCGGTGGCTCGGACGGCACCGAGACAGACGGCGAGATGGGAGAGACCGACGGCGGGATGGAGGAGACCGAGAGCCCGACCTCGACGCCCGAGACCGTTACCATCGGCTCGGACATCCCCTACCGGCCCTTCGAGTACGAGACGACCGACGGCGACCTCGTCGGCTTCGACGTCGAGATCGCCGACGCCGTCTTCGGCGAACAGCTCGGCCTGCAGCCGGAGTTCCAGGACACCAGCTTCGACAGCATCATCGGGTCGCTCAACAACGGCAACTTCCGGGTCATCATGTCGGCGATGACGATCAACGACGAGCGCGACCAGCAGGTCGACTTCTCGGACCCGTACTTCACGGCCTACCAGACCATCGTCGTGCTCGAAGGCAGCGACATCGACGAGAAAAGCGATCTCAAGGGCCAGGCCGTCGGCGTCCAGAAGGGAACGACCGGCGCCGGCGCCGCCGACGCGCTGAAAGAGGAGTTCGGCGGCGACATGACCATCAAGCGCTACGACCAGATTCCCGCGGCGTTCAGCGCCCTGCAGAACAACCAGGTCGTCGCCGTCATCAACGACAACACCGTGAACGCGGAGTTCGTCGACAACAACGACGGCGTCCGGTTCGTTGAGGGCGAGGGCGAGGCCGCACAGGGCGACGGCGAGGCGCCACCGTATCTCACTCTCACCGTCGAGGAGTACGGCATCGCCTTCCGCGAGGACGACGACGAGTTCCGCCAGCAGGTCAACGAGGCGCTGGCGGCCATCAGGGAAGACGGCACGTACGACGAGATCTACGCGGAGTACTTCTCCGGCTAAGCGAGCGATGGCCGGCTACACACCCGACGAAACGACCGGCGAACACGGCGGCGGTGAGGGCCTCGTCTCGGGGCGGTCGCTCCGGGGGCTCGGCATCGTCGGCTCTGCGGTGTTTACCGCCGCCGTCGGCGCGTTCTTGCTGTTCATCGTTCTCAACCGGTTCAGTCTCGATCTCGCACGGAACATCCTCCACCCGCAGTTCGTCGAGGCCATGTGGAACGTGGTCCGGGTCATCGTGGTCGGGAGCGTGCTCTCGGTCGTCGCCGGGCTCGTCGTCGGACTGGCGCGGGTCTCGCGGACGACGTTCACGCGGCTCGTCGCCGTCGGCTACATCGAGTTCTTCCGCGGGACGCCGCTGCTGTTCCAGCTGCTGGTCATCTACATCGGCATCCCGTCGCTGTGGACCGGCGGCCCGTTCCCCGTCTCCAACTGGGGGTACCCCGCCGCCATCATCGGCCTCACGCTGAACCACGCCGCCTACGTCGGCGAGGCGTTCCGCGGCGGCATCAACGCCGTCTCCGACGGCCAGATGGAGGCCGCTCGGTCGCTCGGGATGAGCTACATCCAGTCCATGCGCGAGGTGGTGTTGCCCCAGGCCTGGCGCAACGCGCTGGCGGCCATCGGCAACGACCAGGTCATCCTCGTGAAGGACACCTCGCTGCTGACCATCGTCGCTTACCCCGAGCTCATCAGCTTCTTCCGGAAGGTCAACAGCGCCACCTTCGAGCCGTGGACGCCCATCCTCATGGTCGCCGTCGGCTACCTGGCTATCACGGTTCCGCTGGGCAAAACCGTGCGCTATCTCGAAGACAGAAGCGACTGGGAGACGGTGGGCCAATGAGTCGGGAACCGCTGCTCGCCTTCGAGAACGTGGACAAGTACTTCGGCGACACCCACGTGCTCAAGGGGGTCGACCTCGCCGTCGAGGAGCAGGAGGTCTGTGTCGTCGTCGGGCCCTCCGGCTCCGGGAAGTCGACGCTGCTTCGGTGTACGAACCGGCTCGAAGAGATTCAGGCCGGCGAGATACGCCTCGACGACGTACCCCTGACCGACCCCGACGCCGACATCGACCGCCTACGCCAGCGCATCGGGATGGTGTTCCAGTCGTTCAACCTCTTCCCCCACAAGACGGCGCTCGGCAACGTCACGCTGGCGCCGCGGAAGGCGCTGGGGCTGCCCGCCGACGAGGCCGAGCGACGCGGCCGCGACCTGCTCGACCGGGTCGGGTTGGGCGACCAGGTCGACTCCTACCCGAGCCAGCTCTCGGGGGGCCAACAACAGCGCGTCGCCATCGCCCGCGCGCTGGCGATGGACCCCGACGTGATGCTGTTCGACGAGGTCACCTCGGCGCTGGACCCCGAACTGGTCGGCGAGGTGCTGGAGGTCATGCGCGACCTCGCCGAGGAGGGGATGACGATGATGGTCGTCACCCACGAGATGGGGTTCGCCCGCGAGGTCGCCGACAGCATCACGCTGATGTCCGACGGCCGGGTCGTCGAGCGCACCCCGCCCGAGCAGTTCTTCGACCGCCCCGAGACCGAGCGCGGCCAGCGGTTCCTCTCGAAGCTGCTGTAGCCGGCGCCGCGCGGTCGGCCGCGACGCCGCCGCCGCGTCTCAGAACTCCGTGACGACCTCGACGCCTTCCGTCTCGTAGTCGGTCATCGCCGCCAGCCGGTCGGGCACCGCCGCCAGCGACACCTCCCGACCGACCAGTTCGCCGGGGTCGACGCGACCGCTCTCGACGAGCGCGAGCAGCTCGTGATACCGGGTCGGCGGCATCCCCCGGGAGCCGAGCACGTCGACGTCCCAGCGGACGATCTCGTCGGTCGGCAGCGACACCTCCCCGCGCTCGGCGTCGGTCGTCATCCCGACCTGCAGGTGAGTGCCCCGAGCCCGCAGGCAGTCGACGGAGTTGCGGCAGGTCTCGGCTCGCCCGAGCGCGTCCATCGACACCGTCGCGCCCCCGTCGGTCGCGGCGTCGACCGCCGCCGGGACGTCCTCGTCGGTCGCGTCGACGGTCGCGTCCGCGCCGACCGCGGTCGCGGCGGCGAGGGCGTCGTCGTCGACGTCGACGGCGACGACCCGGGCGCCCATCGCCGTCGCCAGCTGGACCGCCGAGAGACCGACGCCGCCGCAGCCGTGGACCGCCACCCGGTCGCCCGGCCCCACGTCGCCGCGGTGGGCCAGCGCGTGGTAGGCCGTCATGTACCGACAGCCCAGCGCCGCGACGTCCTCGGTCGCGACGCCGTCGGGAAGCACCGTGGCGTTGTAGTCGGCCGCCGGGACGTGGACGTACTCGGCGAAGGCGCCGGGGGCGTCAGGCTCGAACCCCAGCGCCAGCCCGTTCGCACAGACGTTGCCGTGACCGTTCCGACAGCGCCGGCACGTCCCGCAGCCGAGGTTGAACGGGACGACGACGTGGTCGCCCTCCCGGAGGTGGTCGACCGCCGCGCCGACCGCGACGACCTCCCCCGCGGGCTCGTGGCCGAGAACCTGCCCCGTCGGGACGCGGTCGTCGGCCCACTCGCCGTGACCCTGCCAGGCGTGCCAGTCCGAGCGACACACCCCGCAGGCGTCGACCGCGACGAGCGCGCCGTCGGGGGCGACCTCCGGGCGCGGGCGGTCGGTCAGGTCAAGCGGTTCGCCGTACTCTCGTAACACCGCTGCGCGCATGCTTTCTCTTCCGCAACGGGGCGGCTTAAGCGTGCGCTCCGCGGCGGTCGGCACGGCCGACGACGGCCGCGAGCCGTCACATGAACTCCGAGAGCCCCGACTGGTCGTCGTCCGGCTCGGCCGCCTCCTCGTCGGGCGCTTCCTCGGTGGGGTCGTCGTCGGGCAGATCTTCGTCCTCGTCCTCGGCGCTGGCGTCGACGTCGACGCCCTCGCCGTTGCCGGGCGCTCCGAGCGTCGCTTCCCCCTCGAAGGCGCCGCCGGCGTGTGCTTCGAGTTCCGACTCGCGGCGCTCCTGTGCGTCCTCGACGATGGACTGGACCTTGTTCGTCGTCTCGCCGGAGCCGGTGACGAACGACACCGCCTCCTCGTCGAGGTCGTAGCGGGCCGCCATCTGAACGGTGAGCTCGCGGGGTTTGCAGTGGTGGGTCAGCGCCGAGAGGAAGGGGAGGACCGTCCGCCGAGCGGTCGCCATCGAACAGCCCGTCGACGCCGCGACCGTCCGGACCACCTCGTCGGCGGTCGCGTCCGCGGACGGCCAGAACTGCGGGCGGCCGAAGCGGGTCCAGCCGCCGACGGTCCCCTCGCGAGCGGCGGCGACGCCGGCGGCGACGTTGTCGCCGGCGTAGCGCCAGTAGCTGTAGTTCTGTGTCGCCCGGACGCGGCCGAGCCACACGTCGGCGCGGGCCAGCGCGTCGTAGGCTCGGACCAACTCCTCGCCGTCGAGCACCTTGTCGACGTTGCCCTCGACCCAGGTGACGAGGTCGTCCGGCGTCTCGTCGACGTCGTACGACGCCCGCAGGGCCTCCTCGGCGTCGGCCTCTTTCAGCACTGTATCGAGGAAGTCGAACACCCCCATCGAGCTGTCCCGACCGGCGGTCACCACGTCGTCCTCGGTGATGCGGTCCCGCCCCTCGGCGGCGGCCTGGAGGTCCCTGACCGCTCCGCGGAGGTCCCCGTCGTTCATCTCGGCGAGTCGCTCCAGGGCGTCGGCGTCGTACGCCACGTCCTCGCGGCGACAGATGTCCCGGAGGACGGGGACGATGGAGCGGGCCGAGACGTCGCGGAACTCGATGTCTCGGGCGGCGTTGCGCAGCCCGCGGCTCATCTCGTAGTACTCGTTGGCGATGAGCACGATCGGCTGGCCGGCCTCCTTCAGCAGGTCGGTGATGGCGCGTGAGCCGCCGCGGTCGTGGGTGCCGTGGATGTCGTCGGCCTCGTCGAGGACGACCAGCTGGCGGCCGCCGGTGTCGTCGGCGCCGCTGGCGCCCGACAGCGTCGCGTTGTTGGCCGCCCGGCCCGCGAACCGCTCGATGACGTCGGCGGTGCGCTGGTCGGAGGCGTTGAGCTCGACGGTCTCCCACCCCATGTCGTTGGCCAGCGCGTGCGCCGCGGAGGTCTTGCCCACGCCCGGGCTGCCGTGGAGGACGACCGCCTCGCCGTGGTCGTCCCACGTCTCGGCCCACTCCTCGAACTCGTCGCGGGCCGTGTCGTTGCCGCGGACCTCCGACAGCGTCGTCGGCCGGTAGCGCTCCGTCCAGTCTGCCATTACTGGCGGTAGGCGCGAGCCGCGCTTAGTGGTTGCGGAGCCTCGCCGTCTCGCGTCCGCCAGGAGGGTCACCGGCGTCTCTCGTCCCCGACGACGACCCTGCCGTCGTCGCCTCGGCTCAGCTGTACGGCCCGAACAGCGAGAAGTCGGTCGTGTTCAGATTCGTCGTCGTCACCAGCGACGGGTCGCCGGCGTTGTTCGCGTCGTCGAAGACGTTGTCACCGTTGAGCCGGAGGTCGGTCCCCAGCGCCCCCAGCAGGTCGTTCAGATTGGCGCGGGTGCTCGGGCTGGCCCGCCCGTAGCCACAGCCGAGCGCGACGACGGCGCCGCCGTCGGCGAGGAACGTCGACAGCGCGTCGACCTCGCTGGTCGTGTAACAGGACCGCGGCGCGGTCAGAATCACCGCTCGGGCGGTCGACAGCGCGTTGTCGCCGGCGCCGTCTAGGCTGTTCACCTGCTCGAAGGGGATTCCCTGGCCCTCCAGATACCGGGCGTAGTTAACGGCGTCCTCCGAGGAGAGGCCGTTGGACTCGTTGAACTGGCCGTGGCCGCCCTCGACGAGCACCTGTCCGCTCGCGGTGCCGAGGTCGTCGAGGAGGTTCGTGAGGAACGTCTCGTGTTCGAGATCGGAGACGTCGGCGTGGTAGGACTCGTCGACCGGAAGTCCACCGATGAGAGCGA
The DNA here is from genome assembly GCA_042216705.1 of Halolamina sp. GTDB lineage: Archaea > Halobacteriota > Halobacteria > Halobacteriales > Haloferacaceae > JBDGTQ01. The sequence goes on from JBDGTQ010000012.1 coordinate 106,475, forward strand.
CGTTTTCGGCCGCGTCGACGCCGACCAGAGGGAGGTCGCCGCTGTAGTCGACGCCATTAACGACGTCCTGTGTCGCCGTCGACTCCGCGAACACCGGCACCCGGCTCGGGTCGATGGCGCCGGTGTCGGTCCGGACCGTCGCCGCCTTCGGGACGAACACCGACTCGACGGCGCGGTCGCGCACCTCGGTCGTGTTCGCCGGGTCGCTCCGGTTCCAGACCCGCCGACCGGCGGCTCGGGCGTCGTCCTCGTCGTTCCAGACCGCGTCGTGTTTCGAGAGCGTCGAGCCGTACACCCGGGCGTACCCCTGCCGGACGATTTCGCGGTTGTACAGCGTGTCGACCGTGCCGTCGCCGTCGCTGTCGTAGTGGACGTACGCCAGCAGCCGGCCGAACGGGTCGTACACGTCCTCGGCGGGGTCGACCTCGATCTCGACCGTCTCGCCGTCGAGCTCCCCGGTCGCCCAGTCCTTCGCGTTCTCGCCCCAGTCGGAGAGGTACTTGTCGTCCTCGATGCCCTCCCACTCCTCGACGGTCTCGTAGCTGCTGTTGCGCTTGGTCTCGGGGCTGTCGAACCCGAGCAGGCGGAGGTTAGCGGTCGAGCCGTCCGCGAACTCCACGTCGACGGTGTCGCCGTCGGTGACGGACGTGACCGTCGCCCGATACCGCGTGCCGGCGTCGAGTCCGATGCCGGCGCGGTCGCCGAACAGGTCGAAGGCGTCGCCGTTGAACTGGTGGGTGAGGACGGCGTAGTCGTCGCCGCCGACGCTGTTGTCGGCGTCGGTCACCTCGTCGTCGTTGAACCGATAGGCCAGGTCCAGCCGGCGAGCGACATCGTTCAGGTTCGCGGTGCCGTCGTAGTCGCCGTAATCCGACTGGTCGTGGAGGAACAGCGTACCGCCGTCGGCGACGAACGCCGCGAGGTCGTCGAGTTCGGCGCCGGTGAACGCCTCGCCGGGGCTGGTGACGACCGCGGCGTCGGCGCCGCCGAGGTCGCTCGAAAGCGTCGTCGTCGCCCGGACGTCGTACCCCTCCCCTTCGGCGTAGCTCACGAACTCCGAGCAGGCGGCGGTGTCGTAGTACTGGCCGTGACCCTCGTCCCAAAGGACGACCCCGGAGCCGCCCAGCTCGGCGTCCCAGGCGTTCAGGACGAACTCCTCGTTGCCGTAGTCGTAGTCGACGTCGCCGTCCTGCACCAGGATAGCGCCGAAGCCGTACGCCCCGCCGTCGACGGAGGCCAGCGGAATCGGCGTGGTGTCGTCGTAGACGTACGCGTCCCCGTTTCCGTCGGTGTCGCCGTTGGTCGCCCCCGGCTCGGCCCAGACCGCGACGACGCTTGGGTCCGTCAACGACCCTCCTGTCGGGTCGACCTGACTGGCCGTGGAATAAAACTCCACGCTCGGGTGGGTCTCGTCCCCGCAGCCGCTCCCGGTCGCGGCCGTCGCTCCGGTCGTCGCCAGCCGCGTCGATGCCCCGCCCACTGCGGTCGTCGCCGCGACCGCCCTCAGGAACTCCCGCCTGTCGAATGACATTGCGAACGATAAGACGGCCGAGTCTGTAATCAAATTTTATACTATCTCTCCGGAAACAAAAGGTGGGTACCGTTGCCATACCGAGCCGGTCCGGCGTCGACTCGGGTCGGCGCGTGCTATCGACTCTCGAATGTGGGAGACTTCCTGCCTGCGCGGCTGACGTGACGGCGAGCCGGTCTCAGAGTTCGCCGGCGACGACGCGGCCGCCTTTCAGCACCGCCCCGGGGTCGTTGAGCGTCGTCGGGTCGGCAGTCGGGTCGCCGTGGAGCACGAGCAGGTCGGCGTGTGACCCCAGTTCCAGCGTACCACAGCCGTCGAGGCCGACGGTCTCGGCGGCCGTCTCGGTCATCGCGCGGATGGCCGCGACCGGCTCCAGCCCGTTCTCGATCATGAACTCGACCTCCGCGGCGTTGCCGCCGTGGTGGTTGAACGGCGTACCGGCGTCGGTTCCCCCGGCAATCGGGATCCCCGCGTCGACCGCCCGACGGAACGACTCCAGATGGCGGTCGTACACCTGATTGGTCTTGCGGGCGTCGGAGTCGGTCGCGGCGTCGAGGTTCCGGACGATGTGGTGAGGCGCCGACAGCGTCGGGCACAGCGTCACGTCGTTGTCGAGCATCGCCCGGATGGCGTCGTCGTCGAGGAAGGTGCCGTGTTCGACGGTGTCGACGCCGGTCTCGGCGGCGAGGCGCACTCCTTCGGCGCCGTGAGCGTGCGTGGCGGTGTCGACTCCGCGGCGCTCGGCCTCGTCGACGACGGCCTCGACCTCCGCAGGCGTCATCACCGCGGCGTCGGGGTCGGTCCCCGGAGTCGTCACTCCGCCGGTGGTCATGAACTTCACGAAGTCGGCGCCGGCTTTGACCTCCTCGCGGACCGCGCGGCGGGCGTCGGCCGGGCCGTCTATCTCTCGGCCCATGTGGTGGCCGTGGCCGCCGGTGACGGTCACCGAGCGGCCGCTGGCGACGGTCCGCGGGCCAGCGACGTCGCCGGCGGCGATGCGGTCCCTGACCGCGACGTCGACGCAGCGGGCGCCCATCGTCCGGGCGCCGGTGACCCCGGCTTCGAGCGTCCGGCGGGCGTTGCGAGCTTCGACGAGCGCGAGGTCGGCGTCGCTGGCGTCGACCGTCGGGGCGACGGTGCGGTCGCCCGACAGCGAGTAGTGGACGTGGGCGTCGACCAGTCCGGGGACGATGGTCCGGTCCGAGCAGTCGACGACCCGTTCGCCCCGGCGGGCCTCGACGGTCCCGACCGCACGGACGGACCCGCGCTCGGCGTCGACCGCGACGTCGCCGCGCCGGACTGTCCCGCGGTCGACGAGCCGAGCGTTACGCAGTAACACGTCCCACCGTTACCGAGGCCGGCGTTTGAATCTCTCGTTCCGGAGCGGCGATTCAGAGGTCGCGGGCGACCATCTCGCCCCAGTGGGCGAACCCGTGGCGCTCGTAGAACGCCTTCGCGCGGTCGTTCTCGCGGTCGACGTCGAGCACCAGCCGATCCAGCGGGAGCGTCTGGTCGCGGGCCAGCGCGACGGCGGCGTCCATCAGGTCGTCGGCGACGCCCGTGCCCCGAGCCGCGGGGACGACGAAGATCTCGTTCAGGACGGCCGCGTCCCAGACGTAAGCCATGCGCTCGGGGAGAACGAACGCGTAGCCGACGACGTGGCCCGGCTCGGGTTCCGCCGGTACCGCGTCGCGGGTCGGGGTCGTCGTGGCGTCGGTGTCGGCGTCGGACTCCGGTTCCGACTTGGACTTCGGCTCCGGTTCGGGGTCGACGTCGGCGTCGACCGCGACGGTCACGCACCGACCGTCCTCGGCGACGCAGCGGTCGACCCAGTCGAGCCAGCGGTCGCGGTAGTCGGGGGTCAGCTTCGCGGCGTACGTCGCCGCCTTCTGGTCGTCGCCGGTGCCGGTTCCGAGCCCCTCCTCGAAGCCGCGCTTGCAGGCCCACAGCCCTGCCGCGTCGCGGGCGGGGTCGTACGGCCGGACCGTCACCTCGGCGGGTGCGTCCGGAGTCGGCTCGTCGGCGTCGTCAGCGTCGTCGGTCACGACCGACGCTCCGGTCGGCGGTCATAAACGCCCTGTCGTTGCGGCGAACCCTCAGCGCCGTCGCTCCAGCGAGAGCCGAGCCGCCACGGCGACGCTGCTGGCCAGAATCACCAGCACCTGCCACCCCCGGCGGACGACCGGGAAGACGCGCTCCGGTGACCCCTCGGACTCGCCGGGCGAGGGGTCGACGCCGGTCCGGTAATGTGTGTTTTCGGTCGTCGACACCGACTCCGACCCGCCGCCCTGGTTCACCTCGACGAACGTCTGGACCACGCCGCGCTGGTCCGAGAGCACGAACCTGCCGTTGACCGCGTAAAACGTGTCCACGAAGGGGTACAGCGCGTTGACGCCGTTGGTGAACAGGTCCGGCGCGATGCCCCCAAACGTCAGCGACGCGAGCCCTGCCCAGGCCAGCCGTACCCCTCGGTCGCCGACGCGGGCGCGGAGCCGACCCACCTCCCGGAGTCGGTCGTCGGCGAGCAGCGTCCCCGCCAACGCCCCCGGGAACGCGAGCGTGTGCAGCAGCGTCCGGTGGCCGCTCCGAATCCAGAGGCCCAAAAAGGTGTCGACGTCGGGAATCATGGCGGCGACGAGCACGACCGCCAGCGCCCGGCGGTCGAACCGCGGCAACACCGCCGCGCCGACCAGCGCCCCGATCGCGAGATGGACCAGCTCAGATGGCACGACACCCGATAACGAGTGACAGCCTATGACCTTTCTCCCCGAGTATTCGACGCGCGACGAACCCCGGTTTCGATGCGCTTTTGTCGCCGGCCGGCGACCGTCGTGTCGTGCAACCGAGGGCGATACCTGGGTCGTCGCGCCGGGGTTCGGCCGCCGCGAGTCCGTCGGTCGACGGCGTCGCTGAGAGGGGCGGTCGATGAGCGCCAGCACGCGCGAGGAGTTGGCCCGTCGCATCGCCGGCGAGATCGTCCTGAGCGACGACCCCGGCGCGACGCTGCGGAAGTGGCGCACCGACTTCGACGTCTCACAGACCGACCTCGCGGCCGAGCTCGACGTCTCCTCGTCGGTCGTCTCCGACTACGAGAGCGGGCGTCGGGAAAGCCCCGGCATCGGCGTCATCCGGCGCACGGTCGAGGCGCTGCTGGCCATCGACGAGAGCCGCGGCGGAGCGCGCATCCGACAGTTCGGCCGGGTGCTCTCGGCGGGGTTCGACAGCGACATCGTCCACGACATCCGGGAGTATCCGACCGGCCAGCCGCTGGAGGCGGTGTACGACGCGCTCGCGGCGACGGAGCTGACCCGCGGCGGCGTCGACGACGTGAACGGCCACACCGTCATCAACAGCGTCGAGGCCATCACCCGACTGTCCAGCGAGGAGTTCTACCGGCTGTACGGCCAGTCGACCAACCGCGCGCTGGTGTTCACCGGCGTCACGCGCGGGGAATCGCCGCTGGTCGCGCTGCGGGTGGTCAACTTCACGCCGAACGCCGTCGTGCTCCACGGCATCGACGAGGACGCGCTGTGGGAGCACGCCCCGGACCTCGCCCGTATCGACGACTTCTCGCTGGCGGTGTCGAACCGGGATCTTGACGACGCGCTCGCGGAGCTCCGAGGGCTCGACTGACGGCGCCACCACGTCGTCGCCGCCGGTCGCGTCGGCCTCTCGTCGCGCCGATTCGTCGTCGCCTCACCCGTCGGCGCGCCGACCCGCGGCGTTGAAGTCGCCGCGGCCCCTGTGACGGGTATGTCGACCGCAGACGAGTGGACGGCCGCTCGCGTCCGGGAACTGCACGCCGACCTCGTCGACCTGTACGAGCCCGTCGGCCGGGTGGCCGAACACGGCTCCGACCCCGCGGCCGACCCCGGCGAAGGCGTCCGCCAGCTCGTGACGACCATCCTCTCGCAGAACGTCGCCGACGAGAACACCGCCCGCGCCGCGGAGTCGCTGTTCGACCGCTACGACGACTTCGATGCCATCGAGGCGGCCGGCCACGACGAACTCGCCGACACTATCCGCGTCGCCGGCCTCCCGGACACGAAGGCCGAGCGCATCCAGCGGGCGCTGGGAGCCATCCGCGAGGAGACCGGCGGGGCGTACTCGCTGGCCTTCCTCGATGCCCTCCCGACCGACGAGGCGAAGGCGTGGCTCACCGATATCAAGGGCATCGGCCCCAAGACCGCCAGCGTCGTCCTGAACTTCCACTTCGGAAAGCCGACGATGGCCGTCGACACCCACGTCGAACGCGTCTCCAAGCGGTTCGGCCTGGTTCCCGACGGCGCCAGCAACGAGCGCGCTCACGACGCGCTCGACGCAATCGTCCCCGACGAACTCACCTACCCGCTGCACGTCCTCCTCATCCGGCACGGCCGCGCCCACTGCTCGGCGCGGAGCCCGGACTGCGACAACCCGGTCTGTGCGACCTACTGCGACTGCGAGGGCTGCTGAGGCCGGATTCGAGGGCGGGGGTGTAGCCGAGGGCGATGGCGAAGCCGAGACTCAGGCGCAGGCTCAGTCCCGATCGTCGCGCCACAGCCGGACCCACTCGTACAGCGGCCCGGTGTGACCCTCGACGCGCACCCGGAGCGACCCGTCGAACGTCCACGACGCCGTCGGCGCGTCGTCGCCGAAGGCCATGGGCACGTCGACGGCCAGCCCGTCGGCGGTCAGCTCGATGCCGTCCTCGCTGGCCATCTCCTCGGCGAGCAGCTGTTCGGCCGCGTCGACCCACCGGTCCGGCGGGTCGGCGCCGTTCGAGGCGGAATCGCTCATCGGGCCCTGCTTGTGACGCCAGGGGCTAATGCGTTGCTGGGCGAAGACATACCACGCCGGCGCCGTGTGAGTCGGTATGGACCAGCCGGAACCGGCGGCGGGGTGGCCCGACCGCCCGCTCTCGGAAGCGGAGGCACGGGACCGCGGCGCCGACGCCCTCGGAATCTGGGTGATGGACCACGACGACGGCGTCAGGTCTGTCGCCGTCCCGGAGAGCGCGCCCGAAGACGCCGTCGTCGACCTCGTACGCGAGACCGAGACGGGTTTCGAGATGTACAGCTACACCCGCGGGCAGTGGATGGACTACGGGACGCAGGCGAAAGACGACGCGGAGGCGCCGTCGATGGTGGGGACGCTGGAGAGCTACCGGCTGCTCGCCGGGGAGACGACGCTCGACATCGACGCCGAGGCCGACACAGACACCGGTGGCCGATGAACGCGAGAGTCGGCTAACTCAGGCCGTCGCGGTCTCGGCGTCGCCGTCGTCGGTGGCGCTCTCGCCGTCGACGAAGTCGACGATGGACTGCGCCCCTTGGAAGCCGTCGGCCATCGACCGGAGCCGGTCGCCGTCCTCGAACAGCACGAGCGTCGGCACCGAGCGCACGTCGAACTCCTCGACGGCGTCGAGGTCGTTGCGAGGGTTGAACAGCGCGACCGTGGCGTCGGTGGCGCGGGCGACGTTGCCCAGCACCGGCTCGATGGCCTGACACAGCGTACAGCCCTTCGTGTAGAAGTCGACCAGCAGACGGTCCTCGTCGGCCACGAGTTCGTCGAGTTCGGCGCGGTCGTCGACGTGGACGGGCGTATCTCGTGAGTCGGTCACGATCACGACGTAGGCGACTCGGGCTCAAGTGCGTGTCGCGGTGTGTGCGATTCGCGCACTTCGGAAGCGCGGCCGGCTGGTCGGTGCTCGCTTCTCTCGACCGAACCGGCCACTCCGGCGAGTGCCCGGTCGACGGCCCCCGAACCACGGAGGGCGATTCCGCACGTCGTCGACGCCGCCGACCCGGAACCCTCGCCAGCGACGGTTCCGGGTGCATCGACCGGGATGCGGCTCGGAAGCACCCGTCCGGACGTGAGCAAAAAGCAGTGTTAGAGGGAACTCGTCACAATCGAAAACCCAGGAGAGTACGCCCGGCCGACCACTCAGCCGACGTACTCGTACTCGCGTTCGTTCATCCGGCCCCAGCCGGTGAACGCGAACTCGCCGTCGGGCGTCGTTATCGGGTCGACCTCGACGTCTTTCTCGTGGTTGTGGACGTCGTGAATCTGCTCGTACTGCTCGAAGCTGATGTCGCCGCGGCGCTCGATCTGTTCGTCGATGTTCAGCCCCTCGATCTCCTCGCGCCAGCCGTCCTGTACGGTCTCGGCGTGGATTTCGGCTTGGGCGCCGGAGCCGTAGGAGGCGACCAGCAGCTGCTCGCCGGCGAGGTCGAGGTCGTTCGCGGCGGCGTGACGCAGCGACGACAGCCGCGCGAGGTGGACCGAGCCGGTGTACCAGTTGCCGACCTGCCGGGAGATGGACAGCGTCGGCTCGATGGCCGAGCCGTACCAGTCGCGGTAGCGTTCGGTCCCTTTCAGCTCGTCCATGTACCCCTGAATCGCCTCCTCGTAGGCCTCGCGGTCGGCGAAGTCGTCCTCGCGGGGAATGGGTCCGAGCTCGTCGGCGAGGGCGTCCTCGACGTCGGTGCCCCGGACGATGTGACGGTAGCCGAGCAGGCCGGCCTTGCGGACCATCCCGGGGAACGGCGTGTGGAAGGGGACGTACGCAAACTCCGCCGGGTGGGTGTCGCCGGCGACCGACTCGTAATCCTCCAGGGCCTCGCGCATCCGGGCGAGGTACACCTGCATCGAGCGCTTGCCGTCGACCGACGGGAACTGCTGGTTGGGCTTGAGGAAGTCCGTCTCGTCCATCGAGCCGTACCCCTGCTCGGTCGACAGCGCGACGAGGTCGGGGTCCTCGTCGATGAGCATCGCCACCGCGCCGGCGCCCTGCGTCGCCTCGCCCGACGAGCCCCGAGCGTACAGCGCGGTGTCGGTGGCGACGACCAGCGCCGCCCGTCCGCGGTTGCGCCCGGCGCGAATCCAGTTGTACGCGTCGTCGATGGACTGTGTGCCGGCGACGCAGGCGAACTTCCGCTCGCCCTTGTTGGCGTGACGGAAATCGCCGTCGTACACCTGCTCCAAGCAGCCGGCGATGTACGTCGAGACGGGCTTGGAGTTGTCGAACGCCGACTCCGTGGCGACGTCGATGCGGCCGATATCCGACGGGTCGAGACCCTTGCGGTCCAGCAGCCGCTTGGCGGCGTTGGCCCCCATCGTCACGATGTCCTCGTAGGTGTCCGGAAGCGACGACGCCTCCAGACCGAGGCCCTTCGTGTACTTCTCGGGGTCCTCGTTCTTGACCGGCGCGAACGTGTTCGGCAGGTCCAGCTTGAGCTTCCCGGTCCAGAACTCGACGGCGTCGATGCCGACCGCTGTCATGAGTTGGGATGCTCGGGCTTTCTATTTGGGCCTGTCGATAGCTGGTTCGTCGGTCGTCGAATCGTTCAGTTCTGCTCCCGCTGGTCGATATCGAACTCCAGGGTCTGGCGGTAAGTCTCCCCGTCGATACCGTACTCGACGGTGAGTCGAATCGTGTCACCGACCTGCAGGTCGACCGGGCTGCCTTCGGCGTCGCGGAACTCGTTGACGTAGACGACGACGCCGGTGTCGGCCGCGATGTCACCGGTTTGGGTGAGCTGTGCGTCGGTTCCCGTCGAGAACGACTGGTCGATGATGCCGTCGGTGCTGTCGCCGCTGAAATAGAACTGATCCTTGTACTCGCCACTGCCCGAGCGACTGTTGTCGACGGCGTTCGTCGACCTCCCGACGACAGTGAAGTTAACCGCACGGACCTCATCGATGCGGTTCCCCGGTTGCTGGTTTATCAGCCCGAACCGGAGCGCTGCATACACGCCGTCGCCTCCGCCCCCACCGGTGTCCTCGATGGCCGTCGGCTTCGTGTTGACGTTACCCTGGTCGATGGCGAGGTAATCGACGTTGTCGGAGGAGGTGTTCAGGATACGCATTCCAGTCCGGCCGGTCATGTCCGTGATGAACGCCTGTGCCGGGTCGGACGCGTTCGCGTTCATCAGGAAGCGTCGAACCTCGGTGAGTCCGCCGCGGGTCTTATCGGGGTTTTGATACGAAAGAGGCTCCAGCAGTTCGAGACGGTCGCCGTCGAGCCAGTTCTCGAGGTCGGAAACCGTGAGCGCCTCGTCCTCGAACAGCTTGCTCGTCCCACTCCCCTCCTCGAACTTATACAGCGTCACCCCTCGCTCTGCCCAGCTCCGGTCGGTCGCCTGTTGCTTGTACCTGAGGCCGGATTTCTTGTGACCGACGACGAAAGTGTACTCCGTCGTGCTGTTGTTCAGGACGAACGCCAGCCGGAAGTATCGGTTGTTCTGGCTCGGTGCTCCTTGGCTAGGATTGATGGGCGAGAACCGGGCGTTGAGCAGCCGCGTCGCGTTCGCGCCGGTGATGTTCGTCCAGAGCCCGCCATCCGTGGAGATAGTCTGGTTTTGGGTCTCGCTGTAATCGGCAGTACCGCCGCCGCCGACACCGGTGTCGGTGTCAGCCAACTTCAACTCGAACTGCGTCTCTTCGGGCGCATCGGGGTCAACGGTCGAAGCGTTCCCAAGGGAGACTTTGATCCGAGCCTGCGTAGCGCTGTTGACGTTCTCCGGCGCCTCGTAGTCGAGTTCCACCTCGCCGTCCTCGCCGACGGAGACGTTCGTCAGAGTCGGCTCCCCGGGGGCGTTCAGTGACCCCGGCCCGTCCAGCGTGACGTTCACCGTGCCGGACTCCGCGGGGTTGTCGTACTCGTCGCGGACCTCGACGGTGAGCGTCTGACCGGTGTTCTCCGTGACGGTCGCCCCGTCGCCGCGTTGCTTGCGGAGGTACGTCGGCTCGGGTTCCGATGCGCCGGTGCCGACCGCCACCTCCGCCATCCGCAGCCGGTAGGTGACGCCGGGTTCGAGCCGCAGCGTTAACAGCGAGAACTCCCCGGGGCCGTCGGCGTAGTCGATGCCGAGGAGGTGGCCGTCGGCGAGTTCGCCGGCGAGGAGGTCCCGCCAGGCCGACTCCGAGAGCCGCGTCGGCACCGTCACGCTCACGTTGCTCGTGTCGTTGCGCAGCCGAACGACGTTGCTGGCGGCGCTGGTCGGCTCGACGTCCACCGTCCGCGAGGTGACGCCGGACTCCGAGAGGTTGCCGTCGACGGTGACGAGGGTGAGCTCGTTCCCGTCGAGCAGCCGCTGGTCGGTGGCCGGGACCGTCGCGCCGCTTTGGTCGTTGTGAACGACGGTGTTCTCGTACACCGTCGTCGGCGGCGGCTGGTAGCGGTTGTAGTTCGGCGCGTAGACGACGCTGCCCGTGCCGAACGACCGGGTCGTCCCGTTTCAGTAGTCGCCGACGTCCTCGGCGTCGGCGCCGGGGGCAGCGGAGGCGTTAGCGACGGTGACGTTGACCGCCGGCTCGTTCGTCCCGACGCTTCGAACCGCCCCCGACGGCGACGAGGGGTTGACGAACAGCGCTCGCGAGGGGTACCGCGTGCCGAGCGTGACCGCCGCCGACTCCGCGTTGCCGGTCGAGGCAGCATCGGTGATGGCACTGCGGAGGTCCACCATGTCGTTCTGAACCTCCTGATTGTGGTTGAACTCGATCTCCTGGTTCTGGGCGGGAACCACGGACGCCTGATAGATGGAGAGAACGATGATGAGAAAGGCGAACAGGATGACGGCCCCGATCTGGACAGTCACCGCTCGCTCGTCCCCCTCGAATCCCATACCACCTCGCTCGCCGCCAGAGGTGAAAAGGTTGCCGTCGGACGAGCCGGGCCGCCCCGAGCGCGCGGCGGCTCAGTCCTCCTCTTCGACGACTTCCGGGTCGGCCATGGCGCTCTGGAGGCTGTCCAGCCCGTTGACCCACTCCGAGACGAGCCCGTAATCGATGTCCTCGGCGATGGCCATGTCGAGGTCGGCGCCGTCGACGATGAGCGTCCCCGCCTGGACGACGTAGCCGAGCGCGGCGTCGACGTCGTCCTCGGCCTCGGCGTCGGCCGCCGCGCGGACGTAGTCCTCGACGGTGCCGTCCTCGGCCGGCCCGGCCGCGACGTACTCCCGGGCGGCGTACAGCACGCAGTCCAGGCTGACCTGAACCCCCTCGATGAGCATCGCCTTCTCCTCGTCCTCGAAGGAGACCTCCTGGGAGACGATGCCCGCGATGTCGTCCAGTTCCTCGATGGCCTCGGACTCCGTGAGGTGGCCGTCCTCGTGGGCGCTGACTATCTTCGCCACCGCGATTGCCGCGTCGTCCTGCAGGTTCAACAGCAGGCGCGCGGAGTCTTCGTTCTCGGGGTCGAGCTCCTCTTCGGCCACCCTGTCGAGCCAGTTCTGCCACCGCTCCTCGGTGTAGAACGTCTCGACGGGCTCGTCATCACTCATGATCGAAACGTCCATCGCGCCACTCAAATGCCTTTCCTATCGGCCGGTCGAGACGACTGCGAGCCGGTCACGCGGCCCGATACGGCCCGAAACCGGGGCGTTCGCCACACGCCGCGGCGGTGCGACGACGCGAACCCCGGTGGCGAACGGGGGAGCGAGCGAGCCGCCTCAGCGGTCGAGCGTCCCGACGGTGTCGACCCCGTACACCCGCTCGGGCGTCTCGACATGCGCTCGCCGGACCGCTGCCTCGTGGCCGTTCTCCAGCAGCCACCGCACGCGACGGGGGACCGTCTTCGGACCGAGCACTGCACCGGGCCGGTCGGGGTCGTCAACGAAGTCGGTCTCCATCAGGAACGGCGCCTTCCCCTCGGCGGCGGTCTCCAGGCGCTCTTTCTCAGACATCACGCTCGGGGTCGGCCCGGCGAGCGTGCCGCCGGCGTAGTGTTTGACGACGCGGTGGGCGGCGAGCCCGCGGGCCTCGGCCCACTCGGCGACCTCGGTGAGGTCGTCGGTCGCCTCGGTGTGGAGTTGGACCGCACAGTCGTGCTCGGCGCCCAGCGCGAGCCCGTGTTTGAGCACCTCGTTCGAGGCCTCCCATACCGCGTCGGCGACCTCGTAGTGTGGGCGACCCGTCTTCAGCGCCAGCGCGTCGCCGGCGGCGACGTACTCCGCCGCGAGGTCGAGGCCGGCCTGCATCAACTCCCGCGCCTCGGCCGGGGCGAACCCGCGGTCGTCGACCAGCGTGTCAACCAGCCCCGGGTGGACGCCGAGGACGGGCCAGGCGGTGCCGTCGAGGCGCTCGGCCGCGTCGGCGACGACCCCGACGGTCGTCTCGAAGACGTGGCGGAACTCCGCGGGCGACTCGGGGACGTCGCCCAGCAGCCAGGAAGGCTTGTTGACCACGAGGAGGTGAGTGCCGCCCAACCGGGCGAAGTCGTCGACGGCGGCCAGCCCCTGCCCGTGGGCGGGGTCGAGGTGGAGGTGGTTGTCGAGGACGGGCGTCTGGAGGTCGTCCATGGTGTCGGACCGTCGGCGCCGACTTCGCAAAAGTCTGCCTCTCCCCATGAGTCGGAGCGGACGCCGGCGACATCGGCGAATGACGGCCGTTGGTCGCCGCCGGACGCTGCTGTCGACGAGCGCCTCGACCCATCACAACGTTGAAATACAGCCATCCCTGCGGATTGCTATCATGCCTTTCGACGCACTGTTCGCCGTCCGGCTGTCGGCCGCCGCGCTCGGGGTGACCTTCCTCGGCGTCGGCTACTAGAGTCGCACTCGGTGGACGGCACACACGTCCGCGAGCCTGACGCGGCTGCTCGCGACGCTGGGGCTGTCGGCGCTGGCGTTCGCCGCTACCGCTCCGTCGATGGCCGCCTACCAGCTCGTCTGGCTGTTCACCCTGCTCGCGGTTCCCACCGCGTTCGCGCTGTTCGGCTTCGCCTATCACGGACTGGAACTCTTCGACACCGCTTTGCGACGGGCGGCGTTCGTCGCGCCGGCGGCAGTGAGCGCAGCGGCTGGGACCGTCCTCTCGGTCGATACGGGGTCGATAGGTGCCGGCGGACGCCTGTTGACCCCGGCCCTGCGTGGTCGGGTGGGCACCGCGAGCGGGATGACCCCGACCGCGATGCAGGCTCCGGTGACCACGCTGTTCGGTGTTCAGCCGGTTTCGCTGCCGACGTGGGCCGTCAACGCGGCCGTCGTCGTCCAGGATTTCGGGGTGTACTACGTCAGCGGGGTCTCCCTCGTCGCGGGTGGGTTGCTCGTGAGGTCAGTGCTCCGGTATCGCCACCTCGACACCGGCCTTGGCGCGAACCTCGCGTTCGTCGGGCTATGGCCGTGGGTCGCGTACGGCGCGATGCCCGTCGTCGCGACGCTGTTCTCGTGGACGACCGCGCTGACCGGCACCGTCGCCGGCTACGCCGCGAGCCTCGCCGCGGTGGTCGTCGCCGTCGGGAGATACGGGCTGCTCGACTCCGACCCCGCGGCCGGGAACGTCGGCTCGCGGACCGTGCTCGCGGAGCTCGCCGACCCAGTGTTCGCTCTCGACGACCGGGGCACCGTCCTCCGGCTCAACCCGGCCGCCGAGGAGACGTTCGGCGTCTCGGAGCGCGAAGCCGTCGGGCGGTCGCTGTCGACGGTCGTCGGCACCGACGTCGAGCGTCTCAGGCGCGACGATGCGGTCGAACTCGAGACCGTCGGAGGTCGGCGGCGATTCGAGACGACCCGGTCGGCCATCGGTGGCCGAGACGGGGGAACCCGCGGGGAGACGGTCGTCCTCACGGACGTGACCCGACGGCGGACCCGTCGCCAGCGCCTGGAGGTGCTCACCCGGGTCCTCCGGCACAACCTCCGTAACGACATCACGGTCATTAGGGGCCACGCGGCGCTCATCGGCGACGGCGGCGTCGACGACCCGACCGACAACGCCGCCACGATTCGAGAGATGTCCGACCGACTCATCTCCATCAGCGAACGCGCCCGAGAGGCCCAGCGGGTCGTTGCCTCCGGCGACGACGCGGGCGTGGAAACCGAGGTGGGAGCTCTGGTCCAAAGGGTCCACGAAACGGTCGCCGAGACGTACCCGGGCGCGGAGCTGTCGACGGCCGTCCCCGACGACGTGGTCGCCCGCGTGGACGCGACCACGCTGGAGATCGTGCTCACGAACGTCGTCGAGAACGCCTGCGAACACAACGACTCGACTCCGCCCATCGTGGTGACGTCCGTCGAGCGGACGGACGACGGCACCGTGCAGTTGCTCACGCGAGACAACGGTCCCGGAATCCCGGAGACGGAGCAGCGCGTGGTCGAGGAAGGGGTCGAGGACCCCCTCGAACACGGGAGTGGCATGGGGCTGTGGACGGTGAAGTGGGGCGTGACGCAGATGGGCGGGAGCCTGTCGTTCGGCGACGCGACGCCGCGGGGAACGGTCGTCCGACTCGATATCCCGGCCGTCGAAAGCTGATCGACGCCGGCTCGGTCACGTCTGCGACCGGTGGCTCGCCGCTCAGTCGTCGCCGTCGACCGGCACGCGGCCCTCGTCGTCGGTGGCGACCTCGCCGCGGGCGGCCTCGGCGGCCGCCTGGATAGTGTCGGCGTCGTCGGCGGCGTTGCGGAGCGCGTCCGAGCGGCCGAACTCCCCGGGCGCCAGCGCGACCGTCCGCAGTCCGTACTCGTTGGCCAACTCGACGGTCGGCTTGAAGTCGGTGTCACGGGAGGCGACGACGACGGTCCCGGCCTTGCCCTCGACGACGAAGCGGGCGGCGTCGACGGCGAGTTTCACGTCCACGTCGCCGCTGGTGACGACCACCTCGAAGCCGCGGGCCTCGGCGGCCTGCACCAGCCCGCTGGGAGCGTGTTCGTCCAGATACAGCCTCGCGGTGCGCAGCGACCCCTCGCGCCTGGCGACCGCCAGCACGTCGTCGAGGTCGACGTCGAACTCCTCGCGGAGCACGTTCGGCCCGTCGACGAACAGGGCGACCCCGTCGCGACCGCCGGTGTGCAGTCGCCCGAGAAGGTCCATACAGATTTTCAGCGCCCCCGCGGGCAAAAGCGCGCCGGTCGGGCGTCGGTCAACGGGCGTCGGCAGGGCGGGCTGTTACCGCATCGAAAACGGGGGGCCTCCAACTCGCGACCCCCCGGAGACGAGAGCAGAGCGGGAGAGCACGTCGCCGAGTCGACGGCAGTTGTGTAATGCTTGCAACAGAATTAATTGAAATTTTTGTATCGATCACAAATAGCAAAAACTAAGTCGCGGTTCGAGGTATGCGAACGCGGACCATGTCGGGACACGACAGGGACGACGTCAAGCGTAGAGACTTCGTCAAGGCAGTGGGCGTCGCGGGGGCGGCGTCGGGGATGGCGGCGGTCGGCGCCGCGACCCCCGGTCGCTCCCCTGGGCCGAAGGCCGACGAGGTGCTCGTCGGCGTCTCACAGGCCCGCGGGACACCGGCCGACGTCGTTCGAAACTACACGCCACAGCACGCCGAGGTCGCACACGAGAACCAGGACCTCGGTTACGCGGCGGTCAGCTTCAACGACAACGCACCCCCGGACGCTCAGGAGAACTTCATCGACGCCGTCGAGAACAAACCCGGCGTCAAGTACGCCGAGTTCAACGCGACTCACGAGGCGCTGTACACCCCGAACGATCCCAAGTTCGACCAGCAGTACGCGCCGACCCAGGTCAAATCCGACCAGGCCTGGGACACGACCCTCGGGAGTTCGTCGGTGCTCATCGCCGTCATCGACACCGGCGTCCAGTACGACCACCCGGACCTCTCGGGCAACTTCGGCTCAGACAAGGGGAGAGACTTCGTCGACGGCGACCAGGACCCGTATCCGGACGTCCCCAGCGACGAGTACCACGGCACCCACGTCTCCGGCTGCGCCGCGGCGGTCGTCGACAACGGCACCGGCGTCGCCGGACAGGGCAACTCCTCGCTCATCAGCGGTCGCGCGCTGGACGAGTCCGGCTCCGGGTCGACCTCGGACATCGCCGACGCGATCACGTGGGCCGCCGACCAGGGCGCCGCCATCATCAACCTCTCGCTGGGCGGGGGCGGCTACACGAGCACGATGAAGAACGCGGTGGGCTACGCCTCCGACAACGGCGCCCTCCCCATCGCCGCCGCCGGCAACGACGGCACCAACAGCGTGAGCTACCCGGCGGCTTACAGCGAGTGCGTCGCCGTCTCCGCGGTCGACTCCAACGAGCAGTTGGCGTCGTTCTCGAACTACGGCTCCGAGATCGAGCTGTGTGCGCCCGGTGTCAGCGTACTCTCGACGACGACGGAGGCCCGCGGCTCCTACGAAAACCTCTCGGGCACCTCGATGGCGACGCCGGTCACCGCCGGGGTCGCCGGGCTCACGCTCGCGCAGTGGAGCCTCACCAACAACGAGCTTCGGAGCCACCTGAAGAACACCGCCGAGGACATCGGCCTCTCCTCCGATAAGCAGGGGAGCGGTCAGGCCGACGCCTACGCCGCGGTCACCACCGACCCCTCCGGCGGCGGTGGCGGTGGCGGCGGCTCGACCTCCGGCTCGGTGTCGGACAGCCTCGTCGACTACACCGACTACGACTGCTGGGAGTGGAGCTGGAACTACAGCGACCCCTCACAGGTCGCCGTCGAACTCGACGGCCCCTCGACCGCCGACTTCGACCTCTACGTTAGCACGGGCGAGACGGACTGTCCCGGCCCGAACGACTACGACTACGCCTCCTACTCCACGGACAGCCAGGAGAGCGTCATCATCGACAACCCCGTCACGTCGACGGCGCTGCAAATTTGCGTCGACTCCTACGACGGCAGCGGCGACTACACGCTGACCATCACGGAGTACGAGTAAGCTGAGGAGTCTGCCCGCGGACGGCCGTCACCGAGGGCGGCCCCGCCGCGGTGGCTCGCGGGTCGACCCTCCGAGTCGGGCGGTGTCACAGCGTCGAGCATCGATGTCCGAATCGCCTCGTCGAGCCTCAGCTGTCCGAATCCGCGCCGCGTACGCGAGCGCGAGACGGCACCAGAACTTTGTCCGATGGCCGACATCATTCCGTCAATGCAGTCCATCCGTCGTCGGTGACGCCGGTCGCCGGGCCCGAACGGCCCGTTCGTCCCACGGAGCGTGAATCACCAGCGACAGCTACGCGGTTCTCCGACGACGATAGCATGAACGACACCGACGACGCGACTTCCGACGCATCGACAGCCAACGAACGGGCGGGCGACGACGCACCACCAGGCGATTCCGTCGCAGTCGGACTCGCAGACCACGCCCTCCCCCTCGGAACGACCCGTCCGGACGCCGACCGCGGCGTCTTTGGGCCCTTCGACGACGCAATCGCCGACGCCGAAGTCGTCGGACTCGGCGAGGCGACCCACGGCACTCGGGAGTTCTTCGAGCTCAAACACCGGCTGGTCCGGTGGCTCGCGGCTGAACACGACCTCGGCGCGTTCGTCATGGAGGCGAACCTGCCGGAGGCCCGGACGGTGGACGAGTACGTCGTCCACGGCCGCGGCGACCCGGCGGCGGCGCTGGCGGACGTGTACTTCTGGACCTGGCAGGTCCAAGCGGTCCGAGACCTGCTGGCGTGGCTCCGAGCGTACAACGCCGACCGCCCGCTCGGGGACCGAGTTCGGGTGTACGGCGTCGACGCCCAGTACGCACGGGGCGCCGTCGCGGCGCTGTCCGACCAGTTCGAGACCGTCGCCCCGGAGGTGCTGACCGACTGCCGCGACGACCTCGCGGTCGTCGATGCCGGCGGCGAGCCAATGCACCAGGACGACGACCTCGGCGCCCGGGTCGCCGCCGCCGAGCGCCTCCTCCCCCGACTGCGCGAGCACCTCACCGAACGTCGCGGCGAGCACGTCGCCACGACCGACGAGCGAGCCTGGGAGCAGGCTTGCCGCGACGTGACGGTCCTCGAACAGTGCACGGACCTGCGTCGGGCGTGGGCCGACCGCAGACGCGCGGCCGACGCCCTCGACGGCGACGACTCGGGCGACCTCCCGGCGCAGTTCGTCGAGCGCACGCTTCGCGTTCGGGACCGCGCGATGGCCGACAACGCCGCGTGGGTCGCCGACCGCGTCGACGGCCCGGTCGCGCTGTGGGCTCACGACGCACACCTCAACCGGCTGGAACAGCGCTCGCGTCACACCGGTGCCACCGCGACCAGCCTCGGCGGCCACCTCGCCGACCGCTACGGCGACGGCTACTACGCCCTCGGCTTCGCGTTCGGCCGCGGCGAGTTCCGGGCGCTCGGGCCCGACGGCGACGGCGGCAGCGAGCGCCGTCCGGTCGCGGTCGAGGCGCCGCTGGAGGGGACGGTCGAAGCGATGCTGGACCGCGTCGCCGGCGACGACGGCCGTCTGCCGGCGGGCCCGTTCGCGCTCGACCTCCGGACCGCCGGCGCCGACGACCGGCTCGGCGAGTGGCTGGCGACCCCGCGGGAGCATCTCTCTGCCGGCGCGACGTTCGACCCGGCCGCGCCGACGGAGTACCTGCGGAGTTACGAGTACGCGGCGGCGTTCGACGGGCTGTGTTACGTGCCGGAGACGACGGCTTCGCGGCCGCTGCCGGAGTGAGGCTCTGAGCCGGCGGCCCGTCGCTGCCGGGTGATCCCGTCGGGTGGCGGCTTCCCCGACCGGGACGACAAAGCATTACTGCCGGGGGCCGGAGAGCTTCGGTATGGCCCTTCGGAAGCCGCCGTTGCGCGAGGTTCACGCCGAGCGCGACGCCAAGTTCACGGAGTTCGGCGGGTGGGACATGCCGGTGGAGTTCGACTCCATCCAGACCGAACACGCCGCCGTCCGTGAATCGGCCGGCATCTTCGACGTCTCCCACATGGGCGAGGTCGAGGTCGCCGGACCGGACGCGACGACGCTGCTGCAGCGGCTAACCACGAACGACGTGACCGCCCTCTCGCCGGGAGAGGCCCAGTACGCCTGCATCGTCGACGAGGAGGGCGTCATGCACGACGACACGGTCGTCTACCGGCTGCCCGAGAGCCACGACGCGGCGTATCTGTTCATCCCCAACGCCGGCCACGACGAGTGGGCTCACGAGCGCTGGGTCGACTACCGCGACGCCGAGGACCTCGACGCCACCGTCCGCAACGCCACCGACGAGTGGGCGATGTTCGCTGTCCAGGGGCCCGAGGCCCCGGGACTCGTCGCCGACGCCGCCGCCGAGGGCGAGGCGGTCACCGACCTCGGCCGCTTCGAGGCGACGTTCGCCGAGGTCGCCGGCGTCCGCTCGTGGGTCGCTCGCACCGGCTACACCGGCGAGGACGGCTTCGAGTTGCTCTGTCCGGGCGACGACGCGGAAGCCGTCTGGTCGGCGTTCGACTGCCAGCCCTGCGGGCTCGGCGCGCGGGACACACTCCGTATCGAGATGGGCTTCCTGCTGTCGGGCCAGGACTTCGACCCCCGGGACGACCCGCGCACCCCCTACGAGGCCGGCATCGGCTTCGCCGTCGACCTCGACACCGACTTCGTCGGCCGCGACGCGCTGGCGGCGACCGAGGAGGTCGACGAGACGTTCGTCGGCCTGGAGCTGCTCGACCGCGGCGTCGCCCGCAACGGCTACGACGTCGTTGACGACGACGGCCACGTCGTCGGCCACGTCACCAGCGGGACGATGAGCCCGACGCTGGGCGAACCGGTGGCGCTGGGGTACCTCCCGACCGAGCTAACCGCCCCGGGGACGACCGTCAACGTCGTCGTCCGCGGCAGCGAGAAGCGCGCGAAGGTCGTCGAGCCGCCGTTTCTCGACTGAGGCGGCGGGGCCACCGAGTCGAACCGACCCGAACGACCGAACCGAACCACCCAACACCGACCGACGACACACACCAGACGATGAACTTCGACGTACCCGAGGACAAACGCTACCTGGAATCGCACGAGTGGACCGACGCCGAGGGCGACACCGTCCGCGTCGGCATCACGGACTTCGCGCAGGACGAGCTGGGCGACGTGGTGTTCGTCGAGCTTCCCGAGGTCGGCGACGAACTCGACGCCGGCGAGGAGTTCGGCGTCATCGAATCGATAAAGGCGGTGTCGGACCTCTACGCCCCGGTCGCGGGCGAGGTCGTCGCCGTCAACGACGCGCTGTTCGACGAGCCCGAACTCGTCAACGACGAGCCCTTCGAGGGCGGCTGGATGCTCGAAGTCGACCGCGCGGCCGACGCCGACGACGCCCTCGCGCCTGAGGAGTACGAAGACCAGATCGCCTGACGATCAGGGGCGCACGGACGCTCGAACCGAACCTGAACCTGAACCGCAGCGTCGACCCGTCATCGCGATTGTATCCACGAACGTGGGAGATGAATGGCGGGCGGTGGCGCCGATTGCGGCACGTCTTTGTGGCCCGAGCACGAGCAAACGGTAAGCACTGATGTTCGGACGCGCTCGACACGGAGGACGACGATGAGCGGACGGCGACGGAGCGGGACGCCGTACGCCCCACACGCGCCGACGGAGACCGACGCGATGTTGTCGGCGGTCGGTGCCGACGACGAAACCGACCTCTTCGACATCCCCGCGTCGGTCGCCTTCGACGGCGAGTTCGGTATCGACGCCCGGTCAGAGGCCGAGGTTCGCCGCGAGGTCGGAGCCACCCTCGCGGCCAACGATGACCTCACCGAGTTCCTCGGGCGGGGCCACTACAGCCACTACGTCCCCTCGCTGGTCGACCACCTCGCCGACCGCGCGGAGTTCATCACCAGCTACACGCAGTACCAGCCCGAAATCACGCAGGGGTTCCTGCAGGCGCTGTTCGAGTACCAGTCGCTGCTGGTCGAGCTAACCGGCCTGGAAGTGGCCAACTGCTCGATGTACGACGCCGCCACCGCGCTGGGCGAGGCGGCGCTGTTGGCCGAGCGGGTCCGCCAGGCCAGCGGCACCGCGGTGCTCGTCCCGGAGACGCTGCGGGCGGGCAAGCGCTCGACGCTCGAAAACTACGTCGACGGCAGCGACCTTCGGGTGGTGGAGTACCCCACAGCCGACGGCACCGCCGACGTCGAGGCGCTCTCGAACCGCGCCGACGACGACACCGTGATGATGTACGCCGAGACGCCAACCGTCCGCGGCGCCGTCGAGGAGCGTCTGAGCGACATCGGCGCCGTCGCCGACGACGCCGACGCGCTGTTCTGTCTCGGCTCCGACACCGTCGCGCTCTCGCTGCTCGAAGAACCCGCCAGCGTCGGCGCCGACGTGGTCGTCGGCGAGGCCGGCGCGCTCGGGATGCCCACGGCCTTCGGGATGGACCTGGGGCTGTTCGCCACCAGGGAGTCGTTCCTCCGGCAGGTGCCCGGGCGACTGGTCGGCGCCGGCACCGACGCCGACGACCGCCGGGCGTTCACCCTCACCTTGCAGACCCGCGAACAACACATCCGCAAGGAGCGGGCCACCTCGAACATCTGCACGAACCAGGCGTGGGTGGCGCTGCGGGCGGCGATTCACGCCGGCCTGCTCGGTCCCGACGGACTGGCCGACCTCGCCGAGGACTGCGTCCGGCTGGCCGGAGAACTGGCCGCCGACCTCGACGACGTCGACGGGCTGACCGCGCCGGTCCACGACCGCCACCACTTCCGCGAGTTCGTCGTCGGCGTCGAGGGCCGCGACGCCGGCGTCGTCCGCCGGGAGTTGGCCGACCGCGGCTTCGCCGTCCACGCGCTGTCGGGCGACGAGCTGCAGGTCTGTATCACCGACGCGAACGCACACGCCGCAGACGACCTCGTCGCGGCCTTCGAGGAGGTGCTCTGAGATGCAGTACGACCAAGCGCGCTACAGTCGCGACGACGACCGCAACGAACCGCTGCTGTCGGAGAAGGACGCCACCGCGGTCGACCCCGGGGCCGACGGGCCGCTGCCCGACGAGCTCACCCGCGACGACCTCGAGCTACCGGCGCTGTCCGAGCCCGAACTCGCGCGCCACTACACCCGGCTCTCCCAGATGAACTGGAGCATCGAGTCCGGGCCGTACCCGCTGGGGTCGTGTACTATGAAGTACAACCCCAAGTTCACCGAGGACATCGCTGCCGACCCCGCGGGCGCGGTCCACCCGGACCGTCCGGACGAGAGCTTGCAGGGGACGCTCGCGGTGTTGGCCGAACTGCAGGAGTACCTCGCCGACATCGGCGGGATGGACGCGGTGACGCTGCAGCCGCCGGCCGGCGCGGCCGGGGAGTTCACCGGCATCTCGGTCGCCAAGGCGTACCACCGCGCCAACGACGACGAGCGCTCGGAGGTCATCGTCCCCGAGCCGGCCCACGGCACCAACTTCGCCACCGCGGCGATGGCCGGCTACGACGTGGTCGAACTCCCGACCGGCGACGACGGTCGCACCGACCTCGACGCCCTGGAGGCGGCCGTCAGCGAGGAGACCGCGGCGCTGATGCTGACGAACCCGAACACCGTGGGCCTCTTCGAGCGCGACATCGAGGAGATCGCCGAGACGGTCCACGAGGTGGGCGGGCTGTTGTACTACGACGGCGCGAACCTCAACGCGTTGCTCGGGCGGGCTCGGCCGGGCGACATGGGGTTCGACATCATGCACTACAACGTCCACAAGACGTTCG
>JBDGTQ010000002.1:0-115420 GCA_042216705.1 Halolamina sp.
GTCGCCGCGCGGGCGACGTAGCCGAGCTTGCGAGTTGCCTCGCGTTTGTCCTCGGATTCTCGGACCAGTGACGACGGAACGAGGAGTGTTCGCTCGTCCGTCATGCGTCCAGTCACTGACTCTACAGCGGCGTTCTCATTCCGCCGATAAAAGGGTAGCGACTCGCGGTTCAGGTGTGAGGCCGTCTCACGCCCGTATACGGGGAGTACGGGAACGCGTGACATGCGGGGGTCGTTTCGGGTGGAATCGCTCGACGCTCGCGGCCTCGCACCCGCGGGATTCGACAATCATCACCACGCCGTCGGCCGGTTCTCGGTGGAACTTCGGAAGCCTTAACAACATCTCCCCAGTAGAGTGAGATGCGAAGCGCACTGGTAGTGTAGTGGTATCACGTGACCTTGCCATGGTCACAACCGGGGTTCAAATCCCCGCCAGTGCACTGTTGTTCCGGTGATTCCTCCTTCCGAGCAGCCGCTCTCGGCTCCACCCGACCGACGCCCAACGAACGTCCGCCGTCGAACGCTGCCGGCGTGTATCCTTTGTGTCCACGGCCCCAATGCCTTAACGTGACTCAGAGACGGCTCGGTCGGCGTTCGGCGTCGCGTCCGACGGCGAGTGGCGGGGCACGGGGCTGATGTCCCGAGACGACGGCTCTCCGGAGGGGGCGGCGCAGTTCTGTCGGGACTGCCAGGAGCCCTACCGGGAGGTCAAGCGCCTGCCCGGGGTGGTCGGCCTCTGTCCGACCTGCTTCGAACAGCGGATGTACGGCGACGACTGAACTCTCGGCGGTTAGCGTCGGTCCGGGTCGACCCCGTCTCCGCCTTTCACCGAATCGTCGTCCAGCGCCAGCTCAAGCGTCGCCGCGGTCTCGACGCGTTCGACGCGCTCCTCGGCCTCGGCCAGCCGGGTGCAGAGTTCGTCGACCGCCGTCGCTGGCAGCGTCACGCGATACGCGCCGTATCCCAAGGGCTCGGCGACCTCGCCGCCGACGGCCTCGACCGCCGCCCGCAGCGTCGTCGGGTCGTCTTCCCTAGCGGCGTCGTCGGCCACCTCCACGACGAGCGCGACGTCGTCCGCGATGGGGTCCTCGCGGAGCCGCCGCACCGGATGCGAGAGGTACATCATCCGTCCGTGCGCGCTCGCGGGACAAAAGCGTCTCTGGCCGGTCTCGCCGCCGGCGGCGTCACTGCCCGCAGGCTGTCGGCCCGCGACGGCGGGCTTATGACGGCCGGTCACCCAGTAAAGGGCATGACAGTCGTCGCGCTGCTGAGCGTCGCGCCGGTCATCGAGGAGAGCATGTCGGGCGAGGTCGCCAAGGCCGTCGCCGCCCTGGACGACTTCGACGTGCGCTACGAGACGAACCCGATGGGGACGGTCATCGAGGCCGAGGACGTCGGGACGCTGTTCGCGGCCGCGCAGGCGGCCCACGAGGCCGTCGACGGCGACCGCGTGAGCACGGTGTTGAAGATCGACGACAAGCGGACCCGCGACATCGACGCGGCGGAGAAGGTCGAGGCCGTCGAGGCCGAACTCGGCCGCCCGGCGCGGGGCGACCGCGAGGAGTGACGCCGGCGGGGCACTCGCGGGTGGCGCTCGCCGGCGACGTTGGCCGCCCGGACTGACAAACCATTTCCCCGAGAACGCCGAATCTGACGCATGGACAGTCTCAATCGGATGGCGGTCGAGCTGGTCGACGAGGCCCTCGACTTCGCCGACGAACTGAACATCGTCCCCCGGGAGCTGCCCTCCGGGGCGACGGTCATCGACTTCGGCGTCGACGCCGTCGGCGGCATCGAGGCCGGTCTCCTGCTGTCGGAGATTCAGACCGCCGGCCTGGCGACGGTCCAGACGCGGATGGACGAGGTCGCCGGCGCGCCGCTGCCCCACGTGGAGCTGTCGACCGACCACCCCGCCATCTCCCTGCTGTGCTCCCAGAAGGCGGGCTGGGAGCTGGCCTTCGACGGCGACGACGGCGACGGCGGCGGCAGTGACGGAGAAGCGACCGAGCCCTTCGAGGGGCTGGGCGCCGGCCCGGCGCGAGCGCTGGTCGGCGACGAGGCGGAGTTCCAGACGGTCGGCTACTACGACGAGTTCGACCTGACGGTGCTGAGCGTCGAGAGCGACCGGCTTCCCGACGGGCGGGTGGCGAGCCACGTCGCCGACACCGCCGGCGTCGAGGAGTCGGCCGTGTTCCTCCCTTCGTTCCGGACGGCCTCGGCGGTCGGGTCGGTGACGACGGCCGCCCGCGCCACAGAGCTCGCGCTGTTCCAGCTGTTCGAGCTCGGCTTCGACCCGACGAACGTGCTCACGGCGACGGGGACGGCGCCGGTCGCCCCCGTCGCCGGCGACGAGGCGACCGCGCTGGCCCGCACCAACGACGCGCTGGCCTACGGCGGCGAGGTGTACCTCCGGGTCGCCCGCGACTTCGAGGGGTTCGACCGCGCCGTCTCGGCCGCCAGCGACGTCCACGGCGACTCCTTCGCCGAGGTGTTCGCCGCCGCCGACTGGGAGTTCGACGAGGTGCCGACGGCCGCCTTCGCCCCGGCGAAGCTGACCGTCGACGTCGTCGGCGGCGACACCCACGTCATCGGCGAAACCGACACCGCGTTGCTCGCCGAGAGCTTCGACCTCTGAGTCGCATGCGGTTCAAGATGTGGCCGCGCCCCCCTGCGGCGGTCCGGTCGGGAGACGCCGACCTCGAACGGCGCCGGACCGAGGCCGTCGAGACGGTCGTCGCCGCCCGCGACGCGCTCCCGCTGGTTCCCGGCTCCGAGGACGACTGCTGCGCCCGGCTGATGGATCGCCGCGGCTATCCGAGCCGTGACGTCGCCCGGACGTGGATAACGTTCCTCCGGGCGTTGGGACTCGCCGAGGAGACGCCCGACGGCTACTGCCGGGTGCGCGAGCCGGTCGAGCGCGAGGACCTCGCGGCCGCGCTTCGAGAGCGGGTCTTCGCCGTCGAGCCGCTACTGTCGGTGCTCGCCGCGGCCGACGAGCCCCTCGACGCCGCCGCGGCCTTCGAGGGATTGCGTGACCGGATTCCCGAGTGGGAACGGCACAAACACCCTCGCGAGTGGGCCGACCGCTGGGAGCGGAAGGTCGACTGGCTGCTGTCGTGGTGTGCGCTGTTCGGCCTCCTGACAGAGCGCGACTCGGGGTACGTCCTCGCCGACGGCGTCGCCCCCGAAGGCTAAGACTCGCCCCTGTGGCCGAATCGGTTTTGCACCACGAGCACGTACGGACGGAATCGATGGTCGACGAATCCGAGTCCCCGCCTCGCTCGCCGTCCGAGTCGGCGTCGTCGACGGCTGCGGACCCGGTCGCGGAGCCGCCCGGAGACGCCGCCGTTGACGCGGTGTTCTTCGACCTCGACGGCACCGTGTGGGAGTACCGCCGGGCGGCTTCGGAGGTGCTGACCGCCGCCTTCGACGCCGTCGGCGTCGACCCCCGTTTCACGGCCGCCGAGTACGTCGACCGCATCCCGAAGTTCGGCGACGAGGTCGACACCGAGGCCGAGCTCCGGCGGCGCTGTTTCGCCGACGTCGGCGTCGCCCGCGGGCTGACGACCGAGACCGCCCACGCCGTCGCCGACGCGTATACCCGGGAGCGCGACTACCGGAATGTCCGGCTGCTGCCCGGCGCCCGCGAGGCGGTCGCCACGATGGGCGAGCGGTACGCGGTCGCCGCCGTCACGAACAACGGCCCCGAGGCTCAGCGGCCGAAGCTCGACGAACTCGGGCTGGCCGACGCCTTCGAACACGTCGTCTACGCCGGTGCCCTCCCCGAGCGCAAACCCCACCCGCTGCCGTTCGAGACCGCCCTGGAGGCCGTCGACGCCGACCCCGGGCGGACCGTCCACGTCGGCAACTCGCTGGTCTCGGACGTCGCCGGCGCCGCTCGCCTCGGGATGCGGTCGGTGTACGTCCCCGACGACGACGGCCGCGCCGACGGCGACGGCGGGGATGCGGCACCGACGTACCGGCTGGACTCGCTCGCGGAGCTGGTCGACCCGCCGTGGGAGTGACCGGTCACGCCGACGACCCGACTGGGTTCCGACGTCGACGCCACAGCCCGGCCGCGGCGCCGCCGCTGTAGGTCGCGGCCGCGGCCAGCCCGAGTGCGACTATCCCCGGGGGAGCGACGATCGCAAGCAGCGCGACCGCGGCCCCGCCGGCGGCGAGCCCACCGGCGACGACCGCGGCAGCGTGGCGGGCGCGCTCGTCGGTCGCGACCTCATCGCGGTGATCGGCCAGTTCGACGAACGGCACCGCCGCCGCCAGCCCGACCACGAGCGCCGGCGGCGCGCCCGCGCCGAGGGTCGTCAACAGCCCGGCGAGCGAGCCCGCGACGAGCGCCCCGGCGGGGTAGGCGGCCAGTCGAAGCCGGAGAGAGCCCGAATCCATACGCAGGCGTCGGCCGGCAACGAATTCAATCGGTCGGTTCGGGGCGGTCGTCGGCGCTCGACGGACGAGCGACGGAGAGAGCGCGAGTCGGCAGCTACGCCGTCTCGTCGGCGGCGTCGTCCGCATCATCAACGTCGTCCGCGTCGTCGCCGACGCCGACCACGGTGCCGACGCCCTTGCTCTGTCCCTCCCGGAAAATGAACCGCTGGCCCGCCTCGACGAGATACGGTCGGAACTTGAACTCGATGGTCGCCCGCCCGGAGTCGCCCGGGAGGAGCCGGCCGCCCTCGGGACGGAACACCGCGGCCTCGCTGGCGGTTTCGAGGTGGACGACCGGCTCGTAGCCGTCGCGGATGCGGGTCGGGTGGTTCAACACCACGACTTCGGCCTCGAACGACCGGACCGGCTCGGGGTCGGCCTCGCGAGGGACGAGCACCATCCCGCGCTCGATGTCGACTTCGTCGACGCCCTTGAGCGCGATGCCGACGATGCGCCCGGCCTTCGCCCGGTCGACGCGGTGGTAGTGCATCTCGATGGAACGGACCTCCACCTCGCGGAACGCGCCGTCGGGCATCGGACCGAGCAGGAGTTCGTCGCCGGCCTCGACGGTCCCGCGGTTGACCGTCCCCGAGGCGACCGCGCCGACGCCGGTGACGTTGTACGAGCGGTCGACGTACATCCGGAACGGACCGTCGACGTCGGTATCGCGCTTGGGGAGGGACTCGAACATCGCGTCTAGCTTCGGCAGCCCCTGGCGGGTGACCGCGCTGGTCCGGAACACCGGCACCACGTCGCCGATCTCCTCGACGGCGGTTTTGACGCCGTGGCGGCCGACCGGCAGCGGCGTCTCCCCGGCGTCGCGCAGCAGACGCTCGACCTCGCGTTCGACCTCGGCAACGCGGCTCTCGGAGACGAGGTCGGTCTTCGTCAGTGCGACCATCGTCGGCAGCTCCGTCGCCAGCAGGATACCGAGGTGTTCGCGGGTGGTCTTGGTCGGGCCGTCGTCGGCGGCGACGACCAGTAGGCCGTAATCGAGCTTCTGGCCGACCAGTCCGCGGATGGTCGTCCGGAGCCAGGGCTCGTGGCCGACGGTGTCGACGAACGACACCAGTCGGTCGGCCTCGCGGACGACGCGAGCACGGTCGGACTTGCGGTCGGGGTTGTCCATCCGCAGCGGGCCGTCGTCGTCGAAGCCGTAGACGCCGTATGAGAGGTCCGCCGAGAGGCCGCGTTCGATCTCGTGGGGCTGGACGTCGAGGAACGAGCGGGTGCCGCCCTCGCCGTCGTCGGCCTGTCCGGTCACGAGCGTGCCGACGAGCGTGGACTTCCCGTGGTCGACGTGACCGGCGGTACCGACGACGACGTGCTCGTCGTCGGTCTCCAACATGCCACCCTCCCGGACCGTCGCGAGGCCGACCAGTCCCTCGCCGTCGGCCCCGTCCGCGTCGTCGCCGATGCCCCACGTCTCGACGTCCTCGATGTGGGCGTCGGCCTCCTCGGCCAGCAGCGAGAGGACGTCCATCGACTCCGAGAACGCCTCCGGCGAGATGCCGGCCACGCCGCCGTTGTCAGTGACGCCGACGACGTAGGTGGCCTCGCCGTCGCCGGAGAGGATGCGGTGGCGCAGCTGCGCCGTCAGACTCTCCATGCGCCCGTCCGCGAGGTGGACGTCCCGCGTGAGGCGGGTCTTGAACTCGACCGAGCCGCCCTCCTCCTCGCCGCGCTCAAGGGCCTGCCGGAGTGGGCCCCGGTCAGCGCTCATGAGCGTATTCGGTCGCGTGCCAACTAAACGCTTTTCGTGGCGTTGATTCGCACACCACCCGCACCGCCCCCACTTTTTTGAGGACGTTTCGCGTCCGGAAATACAGATGTCGATGCCACCGTTGGAGTCAGTCGCTCGAAGGGTGGCGGAGTTCGTCGGCGACCAGCTGGGTCCCGCGCTACGCAACGTCGCGGTGTACGACCCGACGGAGGTCGAAGCGGTGTACGTCCGTGACGACCTCCAGGACGAGTACCGCCGCGAGCAGTTCCTCCGACTCGTCGCCGCCATGCGAGACGTCCACCGCGAGGTCATGCGCGTCGACGCCGTCGACTCCGAGTTAGGCGCCGCTCGGGCGAACGTGCAGTACTTCGAGTCGGCGTTCGCGATTCAGCTTGTCGTCGTCGACGACACCGACATCGTACTCGCCGTCGAGCGCGAGGCCGGTCGCGACCTCGCCGCGTTCGTCGACGACTGCCGGGGCCTCGTCGACGAGGGGGTCGAGGTCGCCGACGTCACTCAGTGAGCAGCTCGTACGCCTCGGTGACCCGCTTGAATCGCTCCTCGTCGCCGTCGTCGGTGTCCGGATGGGTCTCTTTGACCTTCTCGCGGTAGGCGGCGGTAACGGCGTCTCCGTCGGCGTCGCCGTCGACCCCCAGCACGCGGCGGGCCTCCTGAGGGTCCATGCCGCGTGACCGGCGGCGTCCGGCGCCGGCACCGCTTCCGCGCCGACCCTGGCCCTGCCGCTCTCGGGCGCGGCGACGCTCCTGACGGACGCGTTCGCGAAAGCGTGAGTCCTGGCCGAACACCTCCTCGGGGTCGCGCCGACCGGTCGCGGCCTCTGCGGCCGCTCGACGGGCACCGGCTCCGAAGCGGTCCCCGCGACGGCGCCCGCGGCCGAAGACGAACCCGTCGGTCGCGTGTTGCCACATGAGATACGCCGCCGCGACGAACGGCAGCGCCACCACCAGCAGGAACGGCTGAAAGGAGACGGCGAGCAGCGCCATCGTCACCGCGACCCCGGCCATCACCGACGCGAGGACGACGTGCAACCGGTCTCTGTCCACGGCAGGCGTTCGTGCCCGGAACACCTAAGTGCGTCGCAGGCGGCGACCGCTTCGGGTCCGCGTCGGCCGGCTACCGGTGCCGGTTCAGCCGGCGCTGCAGTCGCTTTGCGGCCTCGCCCGCGGCCCCGAAGTAGGCCTCGGGGTCGTCGCGGCGGGCCTCCTCGCCCGCGAAGATGATTCCCCGGGAGGAGTTCACCAGCCCGGTCGGGACCGCCGCGTCGTCGCGGTCGGCGAGGCCGTACTCGACGGCGGCCTCGGCGTCCCCGCCCTGAGCGCCGACGCCCGGGACCAGGAACGGAAGCGTCGGCACCGCCTCGCGCAGCTCCGCCAGCTCCTCGGGCGCGGTCGCGCCGACGACGAGGCCGACGTTGCCGGCGTCGTTCCAGAGGTCGGCCAGGGCGGCGACCCGGCGGTACACCGGCTCGCCGCTTTCGAGGTCGAGGTCCTGCAGGTCCGCCCCGCCGGGGTTGGAGGTCCGACAGAGCACGAACACGCCCTTGTCCTCGCGGCTGAGGAACGGCTCCAGGGAGTCCCGCCCCATGTAGGGGTTCGCGGTGATGGCGTCCACGTCGTCGAGCAGGTCGGCGTACTGCCGTGCCGTGTTGCCGATGTCGGCGCGCTTGGCGTCCAGCAGCACCGGCACGTCCTTGCCGTGAGCGTAGGCGACGGTCTCCCGGAGCGCGCGCCAGCCGTCTGGGTCCTCGTAGAAGGCGGCGTTAGGCTTGTAGCAGGCGGCGTGGTCGTGGGTCGCGTCGATGACGCGACGGTTGAACTGCCACCGCGGGAGGTCGGCGTCGGCGACGCTGTCGGGAAGGCGGTCCGGGTCCGGGTCCAGCCCGACCGACACCACGCTGTCGACGGCCGCGATGCGGTCGGCGAGGTCGGCGAAGAAGCTCACAGTTCCCCGGCCGGTCCGGGAGGGCTAAGACGTTACTGCTGACGGTCGGGGGTAGCGGCGGAGTCGCGACCGGCGGCGTCGGTCGCCTCGTCGGAACCGCCGTCGCCCGCATCGTCACCGTGACCGCCGTCACCGGCGCTCTCGTCGTCACCCCCATCGGCGCCCATCTGGGCCTCCAGCTCCGAGACGCGCTCGCGGAGTTCGGCGACCTCGTCGTCGTCGCCGTAGCTTAACAGCGCGGCGACCGCGAGGACGACCGGCCCGAAGAGGACGAACACGACGAGTAGAATGACGACCAACTCCGGACCGCCCGGAAGCGGGCCGAACGCGGGAATCATACCCCGGCGTTGCGCGCCGGCCGTGATGTGCTTTCCGTCTGCTGGGAACTCGGGCCGCGTCGAGAAGCCCGACAGTGCGGCCTGCGAGCCGGGCAACTGTTAAGCCGACTCACGGCGATGTGGCGGCTATGAGTCGACCGGAAGGCGAGTCGGCCGGCGCCGACGCCGACGACGAGACCGACGAGCCGGCGGCGATGGCCCCCGCCGACGCCTTTGCCCTCCTCGGCAACGACACGCGCATCGACATCCTCCAGGCGCTGCAGACCGCCGCGGTCGGCGACGAGACGCCGGTGGCGTTCTCGGAGCTGTTCGATCGCGTCGACGTCGACGACAGCGCCCACTTCAACTACCACCTGAAGAAGCTCACCGACCACTTCGTCCGCAAGACTGAGGCCGGATACGAGTTCCGCACGCCGGGCCGGAAGGTCGTCCGGGCCGTCTTCGCGGGCACCTTCACGGGCCGCGAGGAGCTGGAACCGTTCGACGCCCCCGGCGAGTGCTGGCACTGCGGCGGCGCCCTAGAGGCGACGTACGCCGACGAGCGCCTCACCGTCGAGTGCGTCGACTGCGATCGGCCGGTCGTGTCGCACACCTTCGCTCCCGGCGGCGTCGCCGACCGCGACCCCGAGGAACTGCTCGAAGCCTTCCACCACCACGTTCGCCATCACTACTGTCTCGCCGCCGACGGCGTCTGCCCGGAGTGCATGGGACGCATGGAGACCCACCTCACCCGGGAGTCGACGTTCCCGGGGCGGGAGGTCGAGGTCAACCACGTCTGCGGGCGGTGTGACACCCACCTCCGGTCGGCGGTCGGGCTGAACCTGCTCGACACCGCCCCGGTCCTCTCGTTCCACGCCGAGCGCGGCGTCGACCTCTCGACGGAGCCGTTCTGGACGTTCGCGTGGTGCGTCAGCGACGAGCGAACCGCGGTCGTCGGCGAAGACCCGCTCACGCTCCGGCTGGAGATTCCGGTCGCCGACGACGAGATTCGCGTCACCGTCGACGAGACGCTGGACGTGCTCGACGTCGAGCGACGCGTCTGAGTCGGTCGCGACCGCCGCCGGCGACCGCCGGTCGGCGACCGCGCTCTCGGCTCTCGACCCTCGGCTCCCGGCCGGCGCTCGCTACCGGTCGCCGGTCCGGAAGCTGTAATCCAGCGTTGACGCCGAGTGCGTCAGCGACCCCATCGAGATCACGTCGACGCCGGTGGTCGCGTAGTCGGCCACGTCGTCGAGTTCGATGCCGCCGCTGGCCTCGACGAGCACGTCCTCGGGGGTCGCGGCGACCCCCTCGGCGACCGCCGATGGTGACATGTTGTCCAGCAACACGATGTCGGCCCCGGCCTCGGCGGCCCGGGCGGCGTCGGCGGGTAACTCGACCTCGACCTCGATTTTCGTCGCGAAGGAGGCCCGCTCGCGGACCCGCTCGACTGCGGGCACCAGTCCCAGCTCAGCGACGTGGTTGTCCTTCACCATCACCATGTGCGAGAGGTCGAGGCGGTGGGTGTCGCCGCCGCCGGCGGCGACGGCGCGCTTCTCGATTCCGCGGAGTCCGGGCGTCGTCTTGCGGGTGCCCGCGACCGCCACGTCGTCGGCGACCTCGGCGACGGCGTCGACCGCCCGCCGCGTCCGGGTGGCAACGCCGCTTGCGTGGCCCGCGACGTTGACCGCGACGCGCTCGCCGCGCAGCGTCTCCCGAGCCGGGCCGTCCGTCCGGAGCACCGTCTCGCCGGGGTCGAGGCGGTCGCCGGGTTCAACCGTCGTCTCGACGTCGACGCCGAGGTAGTCGAAGACGGCGACGGCGGCGGCGAGTCCGGCGGCGACGCCACTCTCCTTCGCGACGAGCCGGCCGGTCGTCTTGCCGGGCACGTCATTGCCGACGTCGTGGTGGCCGACGTCCTCGCGGAGCCACCGCTCCACGTCGGCGTCAGTCAGCACGGCCGGCCTCCGCGTCGTCGGCGGTCGGGTCCTCCTCGACGAGGTGGTGACAGCCGGCCGGCTCCGCCTCGGCGGCGTCGCGGGCGACCAGCAGCGCCGCCACGACGGCGTTTCGGAGCTCGTAGATATCGCGGCCGGTCCGCGTCCGGGTGTAGGCGTCGACCTCGCCTTTCAGCCGTCGGAGCGCGGCGCCGGCCCGCGCGATCCCTCCCTCGGTGCGGAACGGACCGAGGTTGGTCTCACAGAGCCGGCGGAGCCGGCGGAACTTCCCGGCCGCGAAGTTCTCGGGCAGGTCGGGGTCGCTGTCCCGGAACTCGGGCGGGTCGACCCGAATCGGGTCGGTGCCGGCGGCGGTCTCGCCGGCGCGCAGTCCCCAGACCAGTCCCTCCAGCAGGCTCGTCGAGGCGAGACGGTTCGCGCCGTGGACGCCGGTGTGGGCGCACTCTCCGGCCGCGAACAGCCGGTCGAGAGTCGCCCGACCGCGGTCGTCGACGGCGACGCCGCCACAGAGGAAGTGCTCGGCGGGCGCGACCGGGATTCCCGCCGCGGGGTCGACGCCGCGGTCGGCGCAGGCCTCCGCCAGCGTCGGGAACTCCGCGGCGAAGTCGACCGCCGAGACATCCAGCCGAACGCGGCCGGTGCGGTCGCGCTCGCGGGCGACCGCCCGGGCGACCACGTCCCGCGGCGCGAGCTCGGCGTCCTCGTGGTACTCGGGCATGAACCGCTCGCCGTCGGCGTCGTGCAGCGTCGCGCCCTCGCCGCGGACCGCCTCCGAGAGCAACAGCGCCGGGCCGTCGTCGTCGGTCACCGCCGGGGCGTCGCCGTCCAGCGCCGTCGGATGAAACTGGACGTACGCGGCGTCCGCGACGTCGGCGCCGGCGAGGGCGGCCATCGCCACGCCGTCGCCGGTCGTTCCGCGGGGGTTCGTCGAGCGAGCGAAGCAGTCGCCGATGCCGCCGGTCGCGAGGACGGTCGCGCCGGCGTAGGCCGGCCACCACTCGCCGTCGCGTTCGAGCACGGCGCCGGCGACCCGGCCCTCGTCGGTCAGGAGGTCCAGCGCCATCGCGTCCTCGACTATCCGAACGCGCTCGTGGTCGGCGAGGAACGCGAGGAACGGCCGGAGGACGTGGCGGCCGGTTTCGGCGCCGACGTGGATGATGCGGCGCTCGGAGTGGGCCGCCTCGCGGCCGAAGTCGAGGTCGGAGAGGTCGGAGTCGTCGGCAGCGGCGACGTCCCGGTCGGTGCCGGCACCCCCCGGCGCGACCTCCTCGGCGACGTCGAACTCGACGCCGAGGGTGTCGAGTAACACGTCGTCGACGGCGTCGCGGGCCTCGTCGACGAGCACGTCGACGGCCTCGGGGTCGGCCGTGCCGTCGCTGGCGGCGAGGACGTCCTCGCGGAACGCCGCCGGCTCCGAGCGGGTGACTGCGATGCCGCCCTGGGCCCAGTCGGAGGTGGCGTCGGCCGGCTCCTCGGCTTTCGTCGCCAGCAACACGTCGGCGCCCTCGCGGGCGGCGGCGAAGGCGGCCGCACAGCCGGCGATACCGCTGCCGACGACGAGGACGTCGGCGGTCTGTTCGGTCGGCGTCTCGGGTGTGGTCGATGTCATTGTCAGAGGTCGAGCATGCGCTCCATCGCCGTCGCCGCGAGCTCGCGCTCGCGTTCGGGGACGGCGACGACGTTGCGTTCGCGGCCCTCGGCGAGCTCTTCGAGAATCCACGTCAGGTAGTTGGGGTCGATCTGACGCATGGCGTTGCAGTCCATGCAGGCCTCCCCGCAGAGGGGGACGACCTCGACCTCGGGATGCCACCGCGAGAGGTGGTTGACGAGGTGGATTTCGGTGCCGACGGCCCACGTCTCTCCGGGGTCGGCCTCGGCGACGGCGTCGCAGATGGTCGAGGTGGAGCCGACGACGTCGGCGGCTTCGACCACCTCGCGGCGGCACTCGGGGTGGACGACCACGTTGGCGTCGGGGTAGTCCGAGCGCACGTCGGCGACGTGGTCGGCGGTGAACCGCTCGTGGACCTGGCAGTAGCCGTCCCAGAGGATGACCTCGGCCTCGGCGGCCGCGTCGGCGTCCAGCCCCTCGGGGTCCCAGGGGTCCCACTCGACGACCTCCTCGCCCAACCCTAGCTCGTGTGCGGAGTTGCGCCCGAGGTGCTTATCCGGGAGGAACAGGACGGCGTCGCCGCGGTCGAACGCCCACTCCATCGCGTCGCTGGCGTTCGAGGAGGTACAGACCAGCCCGCCCTGCTCGGCGCAGAACGCCTTGAGGTCGGCGTAGCTGTTCATGTACGTCACCGGGACGATGTCGCGGTCGCCGGCGGCGGCGGTAATCTCGGCCCAGGCGGCGTCGACCTGCAGCGCCTCCGCCATCCCCGCCATCGGACAGGAGGCCTCCATCGACGGCAGGTGGACCGTCTGGTCGGCGTCGGTGATGACGTCGGCGGACTCGGCCATGAACGTCACGCCGGCGAAGACGACGTGGCTCGCGTCGGCGGCGGCGGCCTTCGTCGAGAGCTCGTAGGAGTCGCCGACGAAGTCGGCGTACTCAACGATTTCGCGGCGCTGGTAGTTGTGGCCCAGGATCATCACGTCGTCGCCCAGCTCCGCGCGGGCCGCGGCGATTCGCTCGGCGCGTTCGGCCTCGTCGAGGTCGCGGTACGCCGCCGGGAGCTGTTCGAGGTTGTCGTATTTGAACAGGCTCAGGTCGGTGTCGATGTCCGCTGTGTCTAGCGTCGGCATGTGTGGTGGCTCCGGGTGATACTCACCAATGGCCCCTATTGCAAAAATATTTTCTTCAAAACGGCTTTCGATAGCTACTTGTGATTCGAGACGGAGTGCTGTCGGCTCAGATGTGCTTTTGAACGTTCGGTGAACTCAGAGTCTACAACCCGCTCGGTAGAGAGGAAGAGCGTTCGATTGGCGGGATTGCGCGGTCGGAAGTGACCGACGCGAGCGGGCGAGGGGGCAAGACCGAAAAAGAGCGAGCGGGCGAGAGGACCCGGAAGTGAGAGAGCGACCCGTCAGCGCTGGTCGTGGACGACATCGCCGCCGACGACGGTGGTCGCCACGTCGATGTCGCGGATGGCCTCGGGGCGGTCCCACGGGGAGTCGTCGAGGACGACGAGGTCGGCGAGCGTGCCGGGTTCGACGGTCCCCATGCGGTCCTCGTCGTGGCCGGCGTAGGCGGCGCCGCGGGTGTACGCCCGAAGCGCGTCGGTCACGTCGAGGCGCTGGTCGGGCGTCGGCGCGTTGACCGCGTGGTGGACGCCGAGCAGCGGGTCGAGCGGCATGCAGTCGGAGCTGAACGCGAGGGGGACGCCCGCCTCGCGAACGGCCGCGAAGCGGTTCGACTCGGTCCGGCGCTCGCCCAGTCGGCTCTCGTAGAGGCCGTCCTCCTGGGCCCACTTGAGAAAGTTCGGCTGCATCGAGGCGACGACCCCGAGGTCGGCCATCCGGTCAAGGAGGTCGTCGTCCGCGAGTTCGACGTGTTCGACGCGGTGGCGGGCTTCGCCGGGACGCTCGCAGTCGGCGAAGGCGTCGACCGTCTCCCGAACCGCCTCGTCGCCGATGGCGTGGACCGTGAGCTGGAGCCCCGCCTTGTCGGCGCGGGCGACGATCTCGCGCAGCTCCGCGGGGTCGACGACCCACTGCCCGGTCTCCTCGGGCGCGTCGGCGTAGGGCTCGGAGAGCTTGGCGGTGCGGCCGCCGAAGCTGCCGTCGGTGAACGACTTGACGGCGCCGACCTGGACCATCTCGCTGCCGTGGTTCGTCCGCAGGCCGGTCTCGACGAGGGCGTCGAGGTGGTCCGACCAGTAGTTGAGCCGGACGCGAAGCGTCAGCTCGTCGGCGAGGTCGAGTTCGCGGTACACGCGGGGGGCCTGCGAGCGACGGACCATGTCGTGGACGGCGGTGACCCCCTTCGCGTTCGCCCGGTCGATTGCGGCGACGACGAGGTCGCGCGTGCCGGCGACGCCTGGCTCGAAGGCGTCGCGGACGACGCCGACGGCGTCCTCGACGAGCACGCCGGTCGGGGCGCCGTCCTCGCGGCGGACGTCGCCCGCCGGCAGGTCGTCGGCGAAGCGCTCCAGCGCGGCGCCGTTGACGGAGGCGACGTGCATGTCCTCCCGGAAGGCGACGACCGGGCGGTCGGCGGCGACGGCGTCGAGGTCGTCGCGGTCGAGGTAGCGCCCCCCGGGCCAGGTGGACTCGTCGTAGCCGAAGCCGAGCACCGGCTCGTCGTCGTCGACCTCGGCGGCGCGGGCCTGGAGGGCCGAGACGGCGTCGTCCAGCGTGTCGGCGGCAGAGAGGTCGGCGTGGACGAGGTACTTGCCGGCGGTCTCCAGGTGGGTGTGGGCGTCGACAAAGCCGGGCAGGACGACCCGGCCCTCGCAGTCGACGACGCGGGTCTCGGCGCCGGCGAGGAACTCGACGTCGTAAGAGTTGCCGACGCGGACGATGCGCCCGTCCCGGACCGCGACCGCCTCCGCGGTCTCGTCGGGGTCGGTTAGCGCGTGGACCTCGGCGTTCGTTAACACGAGGTCTGCGGCATCGGTCATACCGGGGTTCGGTTCCGGTGTCCGGTTAATCGTTCGGAAAGGGAGAACCGACGAGCCGCTCCGCAGGAGGCCGGCCGCAACCGCCGGTGTCCGCCGGCAGCCGACCGCCGACAACCGGTAACGGTTAGGCCGCCCCACCCGACGCCGTAGGTATGAGCGACGACGTCGACGCCCTGGCCGAGCGCGTGCGCGAGGGGGACCTCCGACTGTACGAACTCGACGGCGAGACCGACGCCGAGACGGCGGCGGCGGTCCGACGGCGGGTCGTCGCGGCCGAGACCGACGCCGACCTCGAGGTCGTCGGCGCCGACGAACTCCCGGCCGAGCAGGCCAGCGAGAGCAACATCGAGAACATGATCGGGGCGGCCCAGATTCCGATGGGCGTCGCCGGCCCGGTGACCGTCGCCGGCGACGAGGTCGACGGCGACCGCTACCTCCCGATGGCGACGACCGAGGGGGCGCTGGTCGCCTCCGTCAACCGCGGCTGTTCGGTGCTCTCCAGCGCCGGCGGCGTCACCGCCCGCGTCACGAAGGCCGGGATGACCCGCGCGCCGGTGTTCCGCGTCGCCGACGTGGCCGAGGCCGAGGCGCTGGCGTCGTGGGTCCGGGACAACGAGGACCGCCTCCGCGAGGCCGCGGAGGCGACGACCTCCCACGGCGAGCTGCTGGACGTGACGCCGTACGTCGTCGGCGACTCGGTGTTCCTCCGGTTCCGCTACGACACCGCCGACGCGATGGGGATGAACATGGCGACCATCGCCACCCGG
Source organism: Halolamina sp. (assembly GCA_042216705.1). GTDB lineage: Archaea > Halobacteriota > Halobacteria > Halobacteriales > Haloferacaceae > JBDGTQ01. Next base: position 15,732 of record JBDGTQ010000002.1, read on the forward strand.
GCCGCCGCCGACGAGGTGACGGCGGCGACCGACGCCGTCCTCGTCGCGCTGTCGGGCAACCTCTGTTCGGACAAAAAGCCTGCCGCGGTCAACGCCGTCGAGGGCCGCGGCCGCTCGGTGACCGCCGACGCGACCGTCCCCCGCGAGGTCGTCGAGGAGCGGCTGCACACCACTCCGGAGGCCGTCGCCGAGGTGAACACCCGCAAGAACCTCGTCGGCTCCGCGAAGGCCGGCAGCCTCGGCTTCAACGCCCACGTCGCCAACACGGTCGCCGCGATGTTCCTGGCCACCGGCCAGGACGCCGCTCAGGTGGTCGAGGGGAGCAACGCCATCACCACGGCCGAGGTCAAGGACGGCGACCTCTACGTCTCCGTCTCGCTAGCGAGCTTGGAGGTCGGCACCGTCGGCGGCGGCACGACGCTCCCCACGCAGGCCGAAGGACTGGACGTGCTCGGCGTCCGCGGCGGGGGCGACCCCGCCGGCAGCAACGCCGACGCGTTGGCGGAGTGCGTCGCTACCGGGGCGCTGGCCGGCGAACTCTCGCTGCTGTCGGCGCTGGCCTCCGAGAACCTCTCCTCGGCACACGAGGAACTCGGGCGCTGAAACGGGCGCCGGGAGCGGTCCGCGCCACAGGGGCTACCGCTTGCCGAGGGCCTCCTCGAAGACGCGCTGGGCGCGGTCGTACCCGTCGTTGCGGTCGACGATGGGATGGGGGTACTCTGGAGCCAGCCGCTCGCGTTCGCGGCGGGACAGCGTCGGCCAGTCGACGACCTTCCCCGGGGGCACGTCCCGTAGTTCGGGCACGTATCTCTTGACGAACGTCGCGTCCTCGTCGTACTTCGCCATCTGACTCACCGGGTCGAAGATGCGAACGTCGACGGAGTCGGTGCCGGTGCCGGCGATCCACTGCCAACTCCCGGTGTTCGAGGCGGGGTCGTGGTCGACGAGCTTCTCGCGGAACTCCTTGGCGCCGACGCGCCAGTCGACGAGCAGGTGACGGGTGAGAAAGCTGGCGACGACCTGGCGGGGCCGGTTGTGGACGTACCCCTCCTGGTTCAGCTGGCGCATCCCGGCGTCGACCAGCGGGAAGCCGGTCTCGCCGGCGCGCCAGGCAGCGAGGTCGTCCGCGTCGTTGCGCCAGGCGATCTCATTCGGCGGGTCGTCGTAGTTCTCGACCAGCAGGTCGGGGTTGTGATACAGCAGGTGGTAGTTGTGTTCGCGCCAGGAGAGCTCGTAGCGGTATTTGCCGACGTTCTTGCGCTCGCGGCCGGTCGCGGCCTGGTAGGCGTCGCTGGCGACGGCCCACACCTCCCGGACCCCGACGTTGCCGGCCGCGAGATACGGCGACATCCGGGAAACGGCCTCCGTCGGGCGCTCGGCGGCCAGTTTGAGGTCGTCGCGGGTGTCGTTGTAGCTGCGGATGCCGGACTCGACGAAGTCGTCGAGGCGGTCGCGGGCGGCCTCGTAGCCCGCCTCCGGGAGGTCGACGTCGACGTCGTACTCCGGGACGGTCTTGCCGTCGGCGACGTCGACGAGGTCGGCGGCGTCGGGCTCGGGGAACGGCGTCGGCTTGGGCACCTCCGTCCAGTCGTCGTGGAACTGGCTGTGTGTCCGGTAGGAGTCGTCCAGCCGCGCCGGGTCGACGAGGACGTGGTCGGTCCGACTGTCCAGGGCAACGTCGAGGGCCTCGCGGACGCGACGGGTCTGGTTGCGCCGCACCGGGCGGTAGTGGTCGACGCAGTACACCGTCTCCGCGTCGTACTCGGCGACGAGGTCGGGCAGGACCGACTCGGCGCTGCCGCCGCGGACGACGAGGTCGCTACCGAGGTCGCGGTAGCGCGCTTTCAGCGCCCGGACGCCCCGCATCAGGAACGCGCGCTGACGGGAGCCGAGCTGTTCGACGACGTCGGGGTCATACACGTACACCGGCACGGCCGGGCCGTCGTTCGTCGCGGCGTGGAGGCCGATGTCGTCGCGGGTGCGGAGGTCGCGTCGATGCCAGAACAGGGAGATGCTCATACGAACCAGTAGGGCCGGAAGGGCTTGTCACCTGCGCCGCCTGGGGGAATGAACTCCCGTCGACCGCGGGAGTGTCGAGGAATCGCCGTTGGCTCAGAGTAGTCGGTAGGTGCCGCCGGCGGCGGTCGCATCCCCGCGACGGACGAGCCGCGCCAGCAGGTCCCGGGCGGCCGACTCCGGCACGCCGTGAGCGGTCGCGTACGCAACCACGTCCGCCTCCTCCGGCTCGGACTGCTCGGCGACGGCGTCGCGGACGATCTCGTCCCGCGAACGACTCCCCCCGGCGTCGGACGCGCCGGCGGCCGCGACTTCGTCGGGGTCCAGCCCCGCGTCCGCGAGGTACTCCTCGTCGTCGACGACGCCGTCGTCGTCGACGGCGCGTTCCAGGTCGGCGACGTGGTCGACCGCCGCGAAGGCGTCGCTCTCGTCGCGCTTCTCGGCCAGCAGCGCCGCCCGAGCCTGGCGGGCGGCCGCGCGGTCCTCGGCCTCGTGGAGCCGCCGGAGCTTGTCGGTCTGGTGGGTCCGGCCGCAGCGAGGGCACTGTGCGCTGTCGCTGTCCGCGGGGTCGGACAGGAGCCACAGGGTCCCGCAGTCGGTGCAGCCGACGACGGCGTACATACCCGCCGGTGGTCCCTCCTGGGTGTTGAAGATTCTGTCTGTCGACCGGGGTACTGTTCGGATGCGAGAGCGTCACGAACCGGTTCAACGTCGGCGACGTGGAAAGCTGCCGGCCGCTTTGAGTCTCGCCCGGTGTCGGCCGGGCGAGCGTACGTCGCTCGTCTTGACGCCACAGACGTCGCCGCCGGCTGACTGACCGGTCAGTCAGTCACAACTCCGGCCCTGCGTCGTTCGCTCGGTCGGCCGCCGACCTGTGGCGGCGTTCCCGGCGGTGACGGGCGTTTTCGGGTCGAACCGTCGCCCTTTTGCGCTCGCGGGCCCGATGCTCGGTAGCGATGGCCCGCTACCACATCGAGACCTACGGGTGCACGTCGAACCGGGGTGAGAGCCGCGCGATAGAGCAGACGCTGCGCGACGGCGGTCACCGCCCCGCCGACGGCCCGACGGAGGCCGACGTCGCCATCCTCAACACCTGCACCGTGGTCGAGAAGACGGAGCGCAACATGCTCCGGCGGGCCAAGGAACTCGAAGCCGAGACGGCCGACCTCATCGTCACCGGCTGCATGGCGCTGGCACAGGGCGAGGAGTTCCGCAAGGAGGGCATCGACGCCGACGTGCTCCACTGGGACGACGTGCCGGCGGCAGCGATGAACGGCGAGTGCCCGACGCTGACGCCGGACACCGAGCCGGTGCTCGACGGCGAGGTCGGCATCCTCCCCATCGCTCGGGGCTGCATGTCCAACTGCTCGTACTGCATCACGAAGGCGGCGACCGGCCGCATCGACTCACCACCGATCGAGCGCAACGTCGCCAAGGCGCGGTCGCTGGTCCACGCCGGCGCCTCCGAACTCCGCGTCACCGGCCAGGACACCGGCGTCTACGGCTGGGACGACGGCGAGCGCACGCTCCCCGAGCTGCTGGACCGCATCTGCGACATCGACGGGGAGTTCCGCGTCCGGCTGGGGATGGCCAACCCCGGCGGCGTCCACGGCATCCGCGAGGAGCTCGCCGAGGTGTTCGCCCGCAACGACGAGCTGTACAACTTCATCCACGCGCCGGTGCAGTCGGGGTCGGACGACGTGCTCGAGGACATGCGACGCCAGCACCGCGTCGAAAAGTTCGTCGACATCGTGGAGACGTTCGACGAGCGCCTCGACCACTGGACGCTGTCGACGGACTTCATCGTCGGCTTCCCCACCGAGACCGACCACGACCACGAGCAGTCGATGGCGCTGTTGCGGGAGGTCCGCCCGGAGAAGATCAACGTCACCCGCTTCTCGAAGCGGCCCGGCACCGACGCCGCCGACCTGAAGGGCCTCGGCGGCACCGTGAAGAAGGAGCGCTCGAAGGCGATGTCCGAGCTCAAGCGCGAGGTCGTCGCCGAGGCTTACGAGGAACTCGTCGGCACCGAGCGCGAGGTGCTCGTCGTCGAGGAGGGCACCGGCGACTCGGTGAAGTGCCGCGACGGCGCCTACCGCCAGATAATCGTCCAGAACGCCGGCGACCACGGCCTCGAACCCGGCGACTGGGCGACCGTCGACGTGACGAGCCACCAGACGATGTACGCCTTCGGCGAACCAGTCTGAGCCCGCCGGCGGCTCGACTCCCGTCTCGGTCCGAGTCGACGTCGTAGGTCAAACGCCCGCTGAACCCTCCAGAAGGGTTCTTACCCGAGCGAGCGCACTCGGGGACGATGCCCTCCAGACGCCGTCTCCTGGCCGCGCTCGCCGCCGGCCTCGCCGGCACCGCAGGCTGTGTCTCCTCACCCGGTACCGACCCCGCCGACGGAACCGACGGCTCGACCGATTCGACGCCGACGACCGCTCACGGGTCGCCAGCGTCGCCGACGCCGACGTCGCCCGAGTCGGGCCTCGCCGTCGAGAGCGTCGTCGCTCGCAAGGCCGTCACCTACGAGTCCGTGATGGGCTCGGGCGGCGTTCTCACCGACCCGGACACGCAGTACGTGGTCGCGACCGTGCGGACGACCGCGTCCGTCGAGCCCGCACAATTCGCGTTCGTCGCCGGCGACCGCGCCTGGGAGCCGGGCCTCCCCCGGACCGCCGGCGCGCGGAACTACGTCGTCGCCGGCCACGAGGGCGGGCCGATCGGCCGGTCGCTCAGTTCCGGCACACGGGCGTTCGTCGCCTTCGCCGTGCCGTCGCCGCTGTCGGCGCCGAACCCCCGAATCCGGTTCGAGTCCGGCGACGCGACGCGGACGTGGTCGCTGCCGCTGGCCGCCCGGGAGACCCTGCCCAGGCCGGCGCCGAGGTTCCGCCTCGACTCGATGTCGGTGCCCTCCGAGGTGTCTCAGGGCGACCCCCTGCCGGTCGAGTTCGCCGCGACCAACGAGACCGATCTCGCGGGACGGTTCCTCGCGGCGGTGTACTGGCCGACGAAGCGCATCGCCGACGACGACGAATCCCGCCGCGTCGTGCGCAGCGTCGGCGCCGGCGAGTCGACCTCGGTCTCGCTGTCGGTCGACACCGAGTACGCGACCGGCGAACCGGAGACGCTGTCGCTGCGGCTCGCGGGTCACGTCGACGCCGAGCGCGAGGTCCGCGTGATCGACGCGGGGACGCCGAACTGACGGGACCCCCTGGCGGCCGCCGCGAAGTGGCCGGGTCGCCGCGGCGGGTCAGGGCTCGCCGGCTCGCCACCGGCCGGGACCATTCTCGGCTTTCCACTCGCCGAGTTCCTTCGGGTCGACGTGGACGAACACGTCGTCCACCGGCGGGAGTTCGCGGATCGCGGTGACCACCTCGGTCTCGATGTCGTGGGCCTCTCGGAGCGTGAGGTCGCCCTCGACCTCGACGTGGAGGCTCACGTCGACCTCGGGGCCGACGTAGTGGGCGACCACGTCGTGGGCGCCGGCGACGTCCGGATGGGTTAACGCACGCTGCCGGATTTCCTCGCGCAACCCCTCCGGGGGTGCGGCGCCGACGAGGTAGTTCACGTTGTCGCGGACGATGCCGACGCCGGTGTAGAGGATGCCGACGGCGACGACTCCCGCGGCCAGCGGGTCGAGCAGCGGCCGTCCGGCGGCGGCGCCGACGACCCCGACCAGCGCCGCGACGGCGGTGAGGATGTCGTTGCGATTGTCGAGGGCGGTGGCGACCAGCGCGGGTGAGTTCCGTGCCTCGCCGACGCGCCGGCAGTACCGGAAGAGCAGGTACTTCACGCCGGCACTGGCGAGGAGGACGCCGACCGCGAGCGGCGACCCGGTGACGGCCGACGCCGCCGGCGCTCCGGCGGTGCCGCCGACGAGCGCCTGAACCGCCCGTATCGCCCGCCACATGACGCCGATACCGGCCGCGAACACGCCGGCGGCGACGAACAGCGAGACGAACGGCTCGATTCGTTCGTGACCGTGCGGGTGTTCGAAGTCCGGCGGTCGCGTCGTCAGATACAGCCCCGCGAGGGCGACGAAGCTGTACAGCGTGTCCGCGAGGCTGTTGACGGCCTCCGAGCCGACCGCCAGGCTTCCGGTCGTCCACCAGACGCCGGCTTTGGCGGCGACGAGGGCGGCGTTGGCGACGAAGACGACGGCGCCGACCCGGCGGACCGCTTCCCTGCGGCTCACGGGCGAAGGTGGCGGCGCCATCGCATTTTAATCCCCGGTTCCTGCCGGGGTCCGCGCCCGGGCGTTCAGAACGAGAGCTCGACGGCGTCGTCGTCGCCGCGGACCGTCGCCGCGGGGCGGTCGGCGACGGCCTCGTGCAATCGGTCGAACGTCTCCGCCAGGGCCTCCACGATGACCTTGGTGTCGGACACGATCGGCATGAAGCTCGTATCGCCCTCCCACCGCGGGACGAGGTGGGTGTGCAGGTGGTCCCCGATGGAGCCGCCGGCGGCCGCGCCGCCGATGTTCTCGCCGGCGTTGACGCCGTCGGGACCGAACGCCGCTTCCATCGCCTCGATGGTCGTCGTCTTCAGTTGAGCGTGATCCAGCAGCGCCGCCTCCGAGAGGGCGCTCCAGCGACCGACGTGACGGTCCGGAATCACCATGACGTGCCCGGGGTTGTACGGGGAGTTGTTCAGGAGGACGAACGCGTGGTCGCTGCGGGCGACGATACGATTCTTGCGGTCGGCGTCTCGGGCCGGGAGCACGCAGAACGGACAGCCGTCGACGTCGTCCTCGTGGTCGTCGCGCTCGACCCACTCGATGCGCCAGGGCGCGAACAGCTGGTCCATGTCGGCGACTCGGCCGGCGCGGGCTTAGACGTGTCCACTCAGACCCGCCGCCGCGGCCGTCCGAAAGTGTCACTTCAGTAATTGTTACTTTTATCCGATTGACTTCTGTTACTCGGAGCGACATGGCGGCGTTCAATCAAGACCCCGACAGGATTCACGAACGGTGCTCGAACTGCGGCCGCGAGACCCTCCACGGAATCACGGTGGAGATTCGCACCGAGAGCAGCAAGACCGAGAACGCGGAGTTCTCCCGGGAGCCGTACCGCGTCGCCACCTGTCGGAAGTGCGGCACGGAGTCGGCGACGCGGATGAACAACGAGTGAGGGTCCGCGTCGTCACCCCGTCGGTCGCGCAGCCGCCTCAGTCGAACAGTCCCGCGGTTAACACCTCGCAGCCGTCCTCAGTGACGATCAGCGAGTGTTCGGCCTGACTCACCAGTTCTCCCTCGTCTTCCTTCAGTACCGGGTAGCCGGTGACCACGTCGTTGCGCTTCAGCCGGCGCAGTCCCATCGCCGCCCGCGAGGAGTCGAGCCACCGCGCGGCGAAGGGCATGTGCGGGAACTCCTCGGTCACCTGGTCGAGCACGTCTCGGGCCGCCCGGTTCCGGACCGAGCGCTCGGCCTGAAGCTCGTAGATCTCCTCGTGAGAGCCCTCGCCGACCTTCCCGCGGCCGGTGGTCGCGAAGGGCTCGATGGCGACGACCTGGCCGGCCTCCAGTTCGACGCTGCGGTCGACGCCGCGGTTGGGTATCGTCGGGCTGGTGTGAGCGTCGTTGCGCTGGAGCCCGTGGCCCGAGAGGTTCAGCACCGGCGTGTAGCCGTAGCCGTCGACGACCTCCTCGATGGCCCGGCCGACGACGCCGACCTCGACGCCGGCGGCGACCTCCTCGACCGCGGCGTCGAGCGCCTGCTCGGCGGCCTCGACCAGCTCCGGCGTCCCCGAGAGGTCGACCGTGACCGCCGCGTCGGCGATGTAGCCGTCGACGTGGACGCCGATGTCCAGACAGACCATCCCGTCGTCGAAGGTCACGTCGTCGTCGGGTTCGGGCGTGGCGTGGGAGGCCTCCTCGTCGATGCTGATGTTGACCGGGAACGCCGGCCGAGCGCCGAGTTCGCGGATGCGGGACTCGGCGTGTTCGGCCACTTCGAGGTGGGTGACGCCGGGCTCGACCATCTCGCGGGCCTCGGCCATGACGGTCTCCAGTATCTCGCCGGCCTCGCGGTGGTTCGCGAGTGCCTCCTCCGACAGCGCGCCGTACTCACTCATACCGGAGGGTGGCCGGGAGTCGGCAAAGAGGTTGCGGGTCCCGCTCCAGACCGGGGTCCAGTTCGGGCCTACTCGCGGGCGACGCTGGTCTGCATCCCGTCGCTGTTGAACGCCGTGCCGGCGCCGTCGTCGTCGAGCAGGATGACCCCCGCCGACGACCCGGTGAGCTCGCCGAACTCGGCGACGGCGCGGTCGGCGGCCGCCTGAGCGTCGAGCCCGTCTTCGAGGTGGCGGACCGCACGTCTCGACAGCGTCGCCTTCGCGATGTCCTCGCCGGCGCCGGTCGCGGAGGCGCCGCCTGCCGGTCCAGCGAAGAAGCCGGAGCCGATCTGGGGGACGTCACCGACGCGGCCCGCCAGCGCCCACGAGCGCCCGCCGGTGGAGGTGGCGGCGGCGAAGCGGTCCGCCGCGGGGTCGTACGCCACCGCGCCGACCGTGTCGTGGTCGGGCGCTTTCCCGGCGTCGCTCGCGGCATCGCTCCCTTCCGCGTCCGCCGCGCCGTCCGCGCTGTCCCCGCCGTCCGCGCCGTCGCCGCGTTCCCCCTCCCCGGTGGTCGCGGTGCTCACGCCGAAGCGCTCGGCCAGCCAGTCGAGGTGGTCGCGCGGGCCGCCGTCCGGCGGGTCCTCCGCCGCGTACTGCTTCCGGCGCCGCTCGGTTAGCAGGTCGACGTCGGTCTCGACGCCGAACGCGGCCGCGAGGTCGACGGCGCTGTCGCCGGCGACGCAAACGTGGGGGGTCTCTTCGGCGACCGTCCGCGCCACCGAGACGGCGTGTTCAACGCCGGCCATCGACGCCGCGGCGCCCGCGGTCCGGTCGCCGGTCATCACCCCGGCGTCCGTCCGGACGACGCCGTCAGACTGGACGGCGCCGCCGACGCCGGCGTTGAACTGCGGGTCCGATTCGAGCACGCGGACGGCGTCCTCGACGGCGTCGAGCGCCGTCGTCGCCGTCGCTCCCTCGGCTGCGGCCTCGTCGAGCACTGCCTGTCGCGGTTCGGGCTCCTCCGGCACGCCGCCGGCGCCGCCGTGGACGATGACTCGCATACCAGACGGTCCAGGCGGCCCGGGCTTAAATCGGCGGGAACCGGCCAGCCGCCCCGTGGACTCGCCCGGCGGCGACCGCTCTCGTCCCCGCCGCGAATCACCCGACTCAGGCTTCTCGCGCCAGGCATCGAAAATTTCGCGCTTGCGCTCCAGAACGGCAAGCATTTGAGCCCACTCCTGAAACTCCCGGACGTTCATGAGCTACGACCACATCGAGGTCCCTGACGCCGGCGAGAAGATCTCCCTCGCCGACGAGAAGACCGGCGAACTGGACGTGCCGGAGCGGCCGATCATCCCGATCCTCCACGGCGACGGCATCGGCCAGGACGTCGGCCCGGCCGCCCAAGAGGTGCTAACCGCCGCCGCCGAGGCGACCGGTCGCGACGTGAGTTGGATGCGGGTCTACGCGGGCCAGTCCGCCCGCGACGTCTACGGCGAGGACGTGAATCTTCCCGAGGAGACGGTCGAGGCCATCCGCGAGCACCGCGTCGCAATCAAGGGCCCGCTAACCACCCCGGTCGGCGCCGGCTACCGTTCGCTGAACGTCGCGCTCCGGCAGACCCTCGACCTCTACGCGAACGTCCGCCCGACGTACTACCTCGACGGCGTCCCCTCGCCGATGCAGGCGCCCGAGGAGATGGACATGGTGACGTTCCGGGAGAACACCGAGGACGTCTACGCCGGCATCGAGTTCGAGGCCGGCACCGACGAGGTCGAGCAGGTCCGGGAGTTCGTCGAGGGCGAGATGGGCTTCGACGAGACGATGCACGACGGCCCCATCGGCATCGGCATCAAGCCAATCACCGAAAAGGGCAGCAAGCGCCTCGTTCGCGAGGCCATCGACTACGCGCTGGAGAACGACCGCGAGAAGGTCACGCTGGTTCACAAGGGGAACATCATGAAGTTCACCGAGGGCCAGTTCGGCGAGTGGGGGATGGAGGTCGCCGAGGAGGAGTACCCCGACGAGGAGGTCTTCGCCGCCCCCGACTCGCTGTGGGAGGAGGAAGGCGAGGTCGACATCCCCGAGGAGGCCGTGATGGTCGAGGAACGGCTCGCCGACGCGATGCTGCAGTGGATGCAGCTGCGCACCGACGAGTTCGACGTCCTCGCCATGCCGAACCTCAACGGCGACTATCTCTCCGACGCCGCCGGCGCGCAAATCGGCGGTCTCGGCGTCGCCCCCGGCGCCAACTTCGGTTTCGGTCGCTGTCTGGCCGAGCCGGTCCACGGCTCCGCGCCCAAGCGCGCCGGCCAGGACAAGGCCAACCCGACCGCGCTCGTCCTCTCCGGGCGGCTGCTGTTCGAGTACCTTGGCTGGGACGACACCGGCGCGCTCATCCGCGACGCCGTCGAGCGCACCATCTCCGAGGGGAGCGTCACCTACGACCTCGCCCGCCAGCGCGAGGACGCCGAGAAGCTCTCGACGACGGCGTACACCGAGGCCATTGTCGAGAACATCCACGACCTCGCCTGAGTTCGGCGAGTCGCCGTCCGCTCTGTTTTCTCGCCGGTCGCCAGCGACCGACCGACGCGGAGACGGCCCCGTCTCGACGTCGTCGGGCCTCGTGAGCGGTCCGGGGTCGAACGCTCCCGAGCGGGCCGAAGGCTTCTCGGCTCCGGAGTGGTACGTTCACACATGCTCGTCCGTGCCGCGACCGAGGCCGACGCCGACGCCGTCCGCCGGATAGCGGAGCGCTCCTGGGAGAGCGACTGCCCGGAGGTGGTCACCCGCGAGTCCGTCGACGAGGCGGTCAACGACTGGTACGCGCCGGCGGAACTCGCCGACGAACTCGCCCGCGACCGGACGCTGGTCCGCGTCGCCGAGCGCGGCGGTGAGGTCGCCGGCTTCGCGCACGCGACCTGGACCGACGACGGCGAGGGGTACATCCTCCGGCTGTACGTCGATCCCGACCACCGCCGGGAGAACGTCGGCGCCGAACTGCTGAGGCGGGTGTGCGACGACCTCCGGGACCGCGGCGTCGAGGAGGTCAACGCGATGGTGCTCGCCGACAACGACCCCGGAAACGAGTTCTACGACCGCAACGGCTTCGACCGCGTCGACGAGGCGGAGACGACCATCGGCGAGGCGTCGTTCCCGGAGCACCGCTACGTCCTGGCCGACGTCGACCAGCTCCGGGCCGGGTGAGGCATCGCCCTCGCCGTTCGGTTCGGGTTCGGCAGTGCTCTCGTCCTAGCCATCGCGGGTCGCGGCTGCCGACGGCCGAACCCCGCTCGCGGACGGGTCAGGGTCCGCTCAGGAGCGCCTCCAGGTTGTCCTTTCCGAGCGCGATGGTGTCGTAGTCCTGCGTGGCGATTTCGAGCGTCGCTGTGCCGGTCCAGCCGGCGTCGGAAAGCCCCGCGAGCACCGTCCCGAAGTCGACACTCCCCATCCCGACCGGGAGGTGTTCGTCGCGGTCGCCGCGGGTGTCGACGAGGTGGAGGTGACTCACGCGGTCGGCGTGGGTCCGGAGGAAGTCGGCCATCTCCGCCTCTGACTGCCCGGAAAGCAGCGCGTGGCTCGTGTCGAAGGTCATCGACGCCCCGGGGTAGCGGTCGAGCAGTTCGGCGAACGTCGTCGCGTCGTAGTAGCTGGAGACGAGGTTTTCGAGACAGGGCTCCAGTCCGCGCTCGCGGGCGGCCGGCACGAGGGCGGCGAGGCTGTCGTGGACGAACGACCGCGTCGCCGCGGTCGACCAGCCGTTCGCCCAGGCGTCGGAGGAGGGGTGGAAGACCACCCGCTCGGCGCCGAGGTCGGCCGCGAGGTCCATTCCCTTCGTCAGCTCCTCGACCGCTCCCTCCCGGACCGGCGTGAACGGCGACCCGGGGTCGACGGCGAACGGGAGGTGAACGACGACGCCGCGGTTCGAGGCGTCGAGCGTCGCCCGCATCGCGTCCGCCCGGTCGGCGATTCGCTCGCGAGCGTAGGGACCGTCGAGCAGAACCTCCACGAAGTCGAACCCCGCCTCGGCGGCGAAGCCGACGGTCTCGGCGAAGGGCATCTCCAGGCCGAGCGTGAAGCCGAGGTCGACGTCGAGGCCGTCGCCGGCGGCGTCGAGAGTCATCGTCGGGAGGGACGGTCGACGCGGGAAAACCGGTTTCGGTCCGAGCGGTCGGTGGCTCCGGCTCGGTCCAGGTCGGTCCAGCCCGGTTCGGTCGGGGGCGGCCCGGCTCGGCCCAGGTCGGTCCAGTCGGGGCTGCCGCGGTCGGTCCGGTCCGCATCGGCGGTCGGTCGAAGCCGCCCCCGACCGAGGCGCTTATACTGATTACTGCGAGTCTTTACCGCCGTGACGACCTGAATTGGTGAGTAGAGCCGCTGAACCGGCGTTGTTCGATACACCCTCTGAAAACTGTCGCAGTAATCAGTATCAGTCCTCGGCCCAGTCGGGGTCGGTCCGGGGCGGACTGAAGACGTCGATGCCCTCGACGGGCACGTCCCCGCGGTTGAACGCCGCGTGGGGCTCGTCGCCGGGGACGACGTAGCTTTCGCCCTCCGCGACCGAAATCTCCTCGCCGTCGACGACGAAGACGAGCTCGCCGCCGTAGATGAAGCCGGCCTGTTCGTGGTGGTGGCTGTGTTCGGGCACCTCCTCGCCGGGCTCGATGGTGAAATGCTGGACGTTCATCTCCTCGCCGGCGGCCAACTGCGCGAGGTGGACGCCGGGGACGGCTTCGACGTGGTCGGGGGAGTCGTGGCCGCTCGCTGGGACGCGCTTCATACACCACCGTACTGATGATAGAGGCATAAAGTCACGCCCCGCAACGGCGGTGCTGTTCGGGGAAGAGAACAGCTCCAACTGTGGTAGCGTTCGAAAGTGATTGCTCACCCGTTTCGTCACACCTCGTTAGATTACCGTGTCACGGCGTGAGCCGCGATTCCGGCTGAAGAGGGCTGCAAACGCTCCTGTAGTTCCACCCCGGCGACGCGGAAAGCCCCCCGGTCGCCCACCGGGCGTCCGCCCTCGCCGACGGCGCCCTGTTCGTGTCGCTCGCCGGCGGGAGCGTCGACGGACTCCTCGCGCCGGGGTGACCGCCCCGGCAGCCGCGGGTCACTCCGGCGCGTCCGGATGGCCGCGGGCGATCGCGACCCCCGAGGAGGCGCCGATGCGCTCGGCGCCGGCTTCGAGCATCGCCCGGGCCGCCTCGTAGGAACCGACGCCGCCGGAGGCTTTCACCGGCAGGTACTCGCTCATCAGTTCGACGTCGGGTACCGTCGCCCCGCCGTCGGCGAAGCCGGTGGCGGTTTTCACCATGTCGGCGCCGGCGTCGGCGGCGGCCGCACACGAGAGGTGCTTCTCGGCGTCGGTCAAAACTGGCGTCTCGACGATGACCTTCACCGGCACCGAGGTCGCGTCGACGACGGCGTCGACGGCGTCGCGGACGGCCGCGGCGGCGTCGGCCTCGGTCGTCGCCGTCTCGGGGTCGCCGGCGGCTTTCACCCGGCCGACCGGGGCGACCACGTCGAGTTCGTCGGCGCCGTCGGCGACGGCCGCCTCCGCCTCCGCGGCCAACACTGCCGGGCGGTGGTGCCCGTGGGGGAAGCCGATGACCGTCGCCAGCGTCACCGCCGGCGCCTCGGCGGCAGCCTCGGCGACGTAACAGGGCGGAATGCAGGCGTTCAGGCCGTAGTCGTCCGCCTCCTCCAGCAGCGCGGTCACGTCCGCGAGCGTCGTCTCCGGGCCGAGCACCGTGTGGTCGATGGCGGCCGCGAACTCCGCGTACTCCATGTCGGGCGATTGCGACCGACCGGTAAAGAGATGCGGGTGTCGGCCGCGGCCCGGTCGGCCGGCGGCCACTACCGACCGCCGTTCGACTCATCAGCCGCCGCTGACCGGCGGGAACAGCGCGAGTTCGTCGCCGTCGTCGAGTTCGGTCGCCAGGTCGTCGACTGCCTCGCCGTTGCGGAGCACGTTGATGTGGTCGCGGACGCCGCCGTCGTCGTCGAGGACGCGCTCGCCCAGCGGCGGGTGAGCCGCAAGCAGCGCCGCCAGCGCGTCCTCGACGGTCGCGTCCGGTTCCACGTCGACGGCCACCTCGTCGTCGCCGGCCGCCTCCCGGAGGTCGGCGAACAGCTTCCAGCGCATGACCCGGGGTGGGTCTTCGGCGGGCAAGAGGATTGCGGGGTGGGGGCGCCGCGTCGCCGCCTCTGCCGGGGGCGGCGAGGGGCATGACCCTACAGTGACTGGACGGCGTCCAGGGTGATACGGATAGCGCGTTCGACGTTGTTCTCGGCCTTCTCGGGGAGCTCCTGGTCCGAGTCGGCGCCCTTCTGGGTGCCCAGGACGAGGTTGCCGTCGACGGTGCAGATGGCGCCGGCGCGCATTCCCTTCCGACGAGCGATCGAGAACACCGCAGCGGCCTCCATCTCCACGCAGAGCAGGTTCGCGGCCTCCCAGTCGGCGACGTGGCCCTCCGTCTCCGCGTAGTAGGCGTCGTCGGAGACGATGGGGCCGACGTGGACCGCCTCGTCGTTGGCCTCGGCGGCGTCGACGAGGCTCGTCAGGACGTCGTAATCCGGGGTCGCCGGGTAGGTCGCGGACTCGTAGCGCTTACTCGTCCCCTCCTCCTTGGCGGCGCCGGTGGCGACGACCATGTCGCCGATGTCGATGTCGGCCTGCAGCGCCCCGGTCGTGCCGACGCGAATCACCGTCTCGACGCCGACGTTCGCCAGTTCCTCGACGGCGATGGTCGCTGAGGGACAGCCGATTCCAGTGGAGCAGACGGTGAGGTCGGTCCCCTCGTAGCTGGCGTTGACGATCTTGTACTCGCGGTTCTCGGCGACGGTTTCGGCCTCGTCACAGTGGGCGGCGATGCGGTCGACGCGGCCCGGGTCGCCCGGGATGAGCGCCACGTCGTGCAGATCGCCCGCCTCGACGAGGAGGTGGGGCTGTTTGGCCATGTGCCGGCCAGGCTTGGCCGAGGCAAAAAGCACCCGGTCGGCGCCGGTCAGGCGGCCGCGTCGGCGACGCCGACAACCACCGGCGCGGCGACGAGCATCGCCCCGCCGAACACCATCGCCGACCGGAGCCATTGACCCCGCACCGCGGTCGCCCGCTCCTCGTAGACGACCCCGCCGGCCCGCGGGAGCACCAGGTGGGCGAAGAAGACGTAGACGAACGCGACGACGCCGACGACGCCGACGACGTGTGCGACGACCGCCGCGGCGCCATCGACCGCGACCGCGACGCCGACCCGTGTCAACAGCGCCTCTGCCGCGAAGGCGACGAGCCCGTACAGCACGCCGGCCAGCAGGCCGGTGACGTGGTGGACGACCATCGCCCGCTCGAAGGAGACCGCCGACGGCGCGGTGCGGGTCACGACCGCGGCGGTGATGTACGCCGGGGTGAAGCCCTCGGGCTGGCGGCTCATTGGGACGTCCATCACGGCCGCGGCGAGCAGGCCGGCGACGGCGCCGCCGCCCAGCGTCGCGACCGCCGTCGTCGCCGATGAAAGCATCGTGCACGGTGCAGCGAGCGCGGTCACATAAATCCCCAGCACGCGCGGCGACGACGGCTCAGCTGACGGCGAACAGGACGGCGTTGTGGACGCCGGGACCGAGCCCGACCGCCGCGACCAGCACCAGCAGCAGCCGCCCCTCGGTCGGCGCCTCGCGGACCGTGTCGGCGACGGCGACGACCACGACGGCGGCGACCGCGAGCTTGAACAGCACGAACAGCCACCCGGCGCCCAGCACCGGCGCCGTCGGGAGGCCGGCGGCGAACTCAAGGACGAACCGGGAGGCGGGCGTGCGCTCGGCGTAACCGAGCACGTCGACCCCGACAGCCGTCGTGACCCCGTCGACGGCGTGAGCGATCAGCGCGAGCGCCCCGAGACGGCCGGCGACCGACGCCGCCGGGTGGACCCGTCGCAGGACCGCCCACGCGACGACCCCGAGGGCGATGCCCCCGACGAGCGCCGCCAGCGGCCACGTCGGCGCGAGCGTCCCGGCCGCCAGCGCCGCGGCGCCGACGCCGGTCAGCGACGTCAGCGCCAGCAGGCTCCCGATGACGGTCAGCGCGGGCGCGACCAGGCGCTCGGTCACATTCGCGCCGAGCCACGTCGCTCCCGCGAGCACGGCCGCGGAGACGTACACCGCGGGGGTGCCCAACAGCGGATCGACGACCCCCGGCGCGACGCCGACGACGTGAGCGACGTGAGCGACCGCGCCGGCGACCATCCAGGGGACCAGCGCGAGCCCGCGGCGCGGAGTCAGCCGCGGCTCGCGGCGGCGCAGGGCGACGCCGACGGCGACCGTCGCGGCCGACAGCGCCAGGAGATACGGCAGCGACGGCAGCGCGAACCCCTCGGGCAACAACTGGGCGGGGACGACGAACACGAGTTGTGGGGTGAGCGTGGCGGCGGTAAGCGTTGCGGTCGACGACACCGGGCGACGAGGGGATGGCAGGACGGAACGGCCCCGAGACGGCCCGACATGAGCCGGCAGCGCCGCCGCGGGTCAGTCCTCGTCTGCGCCGTCCACGCCGTTCGCTCCGTTCGCCGCAGCCACCTCGTCGACCTCGCCGGCGAGGGTCACCGCGTCGGCGGCGACCGTTTCGAGGTCGACGTCGGCCTGCCGAGCGACGACGCGGAGGTGTGCCGCAAGCAGCGTCAGCGCCTGCAGTCCTTCCTGCTGGGGGTCGCCGGCGACCTGTGCGAAGCTCACGTCGACGGACTCGTCGTCGTGGACGGCGCCGACGTGGAACGCCGTCAGGTCCTCAGACGACAGCGTCGCCCGGGCGTCGGCCAGTTCGGCGGCGAACTCGACGTCGGGGTCCGTGTCCGTGCCCGCGTCGGCGCCGGAGCCGGAGTCGGAGTCGGCGTCAGGGTCGTCACTCACGACTCGACGGTGGCACAGCGGGGACAAAAGTGCGACGGCGCGACGGCCTCAGCCGTTCGGGCGCGGCCGGGCGGTGAACAGCGTCTGCACGATGCTGAACGGGTCGTACACCGACTGGTGACAGGGGCAGTACACGTCGTCCTCGCCGTTGAACTTCGCCGACCCCTCGTTCTGCTTGTAGCCCGGGACACAGCAGAAGTGAGTGCACTTGTTCAGCCAGGCGACGAATCCCTGCTCGGTGGAGGCGTTGACCCAGTCGACGACGTTCTGGGGAGCATCGGTCTCGCCGCTGGCGACCTCCTCGATGATGGGGCTGCGGATTATCTGGACCGGGATGTTGTCTGCGGCGTCCTGAGAGCGCCAGTTGCCGGTGGCGGGCTTGCCGAGGCCAGCCTGACCGATGCCGTTGCCCCACTCCTCGTAGTCGTCGAACATGTCGACGTGGAGGCGGTCGCCGCCGGAGACCGCCTCGCCCTGCCAGTCGTAGCCGGGGCTGGACCCCGAGCGGAAGTAGTTGTCCGACTCGTAGGTCGGCTGGATGCCCTCGTAGGACTCGACGCCGCAGTACTGGTACCACTCCGAGGAGTAGGTGATGCCGCTGCCCTTGTAGTCCTCGGTCCGGGCGATCTGGACCTGGCGGCCGCCCTGGTTGACGCTCTGGATGTCGGGCCAGGCGCCTTTCAGATACCCCTCATCGTCGATTTCGACCGGAATCTGGGGCATCCCCCGCGGCGCAGGGCCGGCGGTGTTCTCGATGGCCATCGCCTGCGTCGTCCCGCCGCCCTTCCCGGGCGAGGTGGTGACGCTGTTGATGGCGGCCGACCCCGTCGCACCGACGGCGGCCAGCGCCGACCCTCCGACGACCCCCTTGACGAACCGGCGACGACCGGAGCCGCCGGGGTACTTGTCGTCGTCTGCGCTCATGATTCGGAACCACGGCGCGGCCAATCAAAAGGATGACGAAGTGCCGGCCGCTGCCGGCCACGCGTCGGGCCGGAACGGCGACCGGGTCACCGCCGTCGACGCCGCTCAGAGCCCCAGCGCGCCGAGCAGGTCGTAGCCGACGCCGAGGCGCTGGACGACGACGTACCCCAGCCAGATGCCGACGATGCCGAGGACGCCGGGCAGCGTCGGCGGCGCCGGCAGCGGAAGCTCGAGGGCGGTGAACAGGCCACCGGCACAGAACCCCGTCAGCAGCGCGAGGACGGCGACTGCGTGTCCCATGCGCCGACCGACGCCTGTCGGCGTGGTAAGCGAATCGGTTCCGGCGCGTCCGACTCGCGGAGCGAAGCGAGGCGAGGCGAGGTGAGGTGAGGTGAGGTGAGGTGAGGTGAGGTGAGGTGAGGTGAGGTGGGGCGGCCCCGGTCAGCAACGTTTTCCCCCGTGCCCCGCGAGGGTCCCGACGTGGACAACCCCGACAACCCGACCGCGACGTTGCAGACGAACCGCGGCGCCATCGAGATTGAGCTGTTCGCCGAGCGCGCCCCGCGAACGGTCGAGAACTTCCTGAACCTCGCCGAGCACGACCCGGCGGCCGACGCCGACCCCGCGCCGGACACCGTCACCTGGGAGGACCCCGAGTCTGGGGAGACCCGCGGCGACTCGCTGTACGCCGGCACGGAGTTCCACCGTATCATCGCCGACTTCATGATTCAGGGCGGCGACCCGGAGGGCACCGGTCGCGGCGGCCCCGGCTACGAGTTCGACGACGAGTTCCACGACGACCTCACACACGACGGAGCGGGCGTCCTCTCGATGGCCAACTCCGGGCCGGACACGAACGGCTCGCAGTTCTTCATCACGCTCGACGCCCAGCCCCACCTCGACGGGCGCCACGCCGTCTTCGGCCAGGTCGTCGACGGGATGGACGTCGTCGAGGAACTCGGTCGCCTCCCGACCGACCGCGAGGACCGACCCCAGGCAGACGCCGAAATCGAGCGCGTCGACGTCGACCGCTGACGGCGAACCGGCCGCGACGGGCGGTCCCCGAACCCCGAATTGCGGTCCGATAAGAAGGTTGCCGACAAGGCTTTTGTGCCGTCGTGGCAGACCGTGGCACGGATAGCCATGTTCGAAGAGTTCTCCGCCGGCTACTACCTCGGAGAGATGTACGTCGAGCCCCGCGACGGCGACCGCGCCGTCATGCAGCGGGCCGACCACGAGCACGTCAACGAGCAGCTGTACGCCGACGGCGACGGCGTCGAGCGGCTCGACGCCCCGCTCGTGATGAAGCTCGACGACGCACACTTCCCGGTCGTCGGCGACGAAGGGGTCCCGAGCGGGACGCTGGCCGTCCCCGAGTCGGTCGCCCCGGAGGGATCGCCGACCCGCGAGCGGGTGTTACTCGCGCGGCCAGACCGCGCCGGCGAACTCCTCCGGTACGCGGGCTGGGAGCCGTCGTCGCCGGCCTGATAGCGATGGCTGCGGGTCCTTCCCGCCGTGGTGATTCGTGCCGGCGACGAGTATTAGCGAACCGGCGTCTTCCGACGTCCCCGGCGGGAGCTGTTCGCAGTCGCTACTGGATACTGCTCGGGGAAGAGAGCAGCTTGGTTCCGCACCGGTAGCGTGGAGAGCCCCCGGCCCCTTTGGGCCCCCCTCGCGTGTCGGGGGGTCGAGTCTCTATTGCCTAACCGAACACCGCCAATCGCCGTGAGCCAGCGGACCCGAACCGCTTTTATTCTCGCCGCCGGCTCGTTGAGGCAGATGCTCGACCGGCTGCTCGGACGCGCGTCGCTGAAAGAGCGCATCGCCGAGTTGGAGGACGAACGTCAGAGCCTCCAGGCCCAGCTCGACGCCGAGCGCGAGCGTCGTGCCGACGCCGTCGCCGACCGCCAGACCGCCGAAGAGCGAGTCAACCGCCTGGAGGACCGCATCGCCGATCTGGAGGGCAAGGTCGATGGTGACGACTCGACGGCGGCCGAGTCGACAGCACGGTCGTTCCGGCGTCGCGAGCGCGTCGTCGGCGACCGCGCGACGGCGGTGTTCGACCGCCTCGACGGCGTCCGGACCGGACCCGAGGGGGCGCTGACGGTCGCGCTCGACGGCGGGGGGACTCCCGCGGCGCTGTCGGACGTGCTCGGCGACCGGGCGACGCTGGCCGAGCGGGTCGCCCCCTGCGTGGTCGTCGCCGACGACGCCGGGCTGGTCGCGGCAGCGCTCGACGTGCCGGTGCAGCCGACCCCGTTCGCGGCCTGGAGCGACGGGTTCGAGCTGGAGCGGTCCTGGATCGAGCCGACGGGCTCGTTCGGCCTGGCGCTGGTCCGGTCGGACACGTTCGCGTACGGCTCTTACGAGGGCACCGAGCGCGTCGCTTTCGAGGGGTTCGAGAGCGACGTGACCGCCGACCACTCCAAGGGCGGCTTCTCGCAGGCGCGGTTCGAGCGCCGCCGCGACGAGGAGATCGCCGACCACCTCGACCGCTGCGAGGCGGCGCTGTCCGACCGCGAGGACGACCACAACCGGCTGTACGTCGTCGGCGAGGAGCGCCTCCTCTCGCGGTTCGAGGGGTCCGCCGAGGCGACGGCGACGGCCGACGCCACGGGCGACCCCGAGCCGGCGCTGGCCGACGCCTTCCGTGACTTCTGGACGACGACCGTCCACGGGCTGTAGCGTCTCGCCGGGAAATAAACCCTCAACCGGCTGGACCGCGTCGATTCTTCATGAGCACCTACCAACCGGGTGTTTGCAACCTCGGCCGCCGACAGCGCCGCAAGCGGCGCATCGCGGCTGTTGGAGCGTTTCTCGGCGCGACGGCGTACGTCGCCGCTTGCGTGGCCGGCCTCGTCCCGCAGTCACTGCTCGGCGGTGTGTTCGTCCTCCTCAGTCTCGGCTTCGAGTCCAGCATTCAGTCGTACACGGGCTTCTGTGCCACGCTCGCGCTGCGGAACCGCTACGCCGTCGACGACGACGCCGGAAGCGTCGAGTCGCCGGCCGCCCGCAAGCACGACCGCATCCAGGCCGCGAAGATAACCGCCATCGCGGTCGGCTGCGGCGCGGCCACGACGCTCGTCGTCGTCCTCGGCTTCGAAGCCTTCGTGTGACTCGTACTGATTACTGCGAGTCTGTACCGCCGTGGTGGTCCGTATCGGTGATACGAGCCGCTGAGCCAGCGTCTCTCGACACCTGCTGTGAAACTGTTCGCAGTGATCAGTATCAGGCGGTCGCGATCGCGTGATGAGAGCGACGGCGACCGCGGCCGCGCGGCGCCTGCCGCCAGCCACCGATTTATTGTGACCGGCCCGCCAGGGCCCACCATGAGCACTAGACGCGTCGTCGTCCTCGCCCACGAGAAGTTCCCCGACCGCTCGAAGACCGCGAACGGCGTGGTCCGCTACAGCGACGACGAGGTCGTCGCCGTGCTCGACCGCGACCGCGCCGGCGACCGGGTACGCGACCACCTCGCCGACGTGCAGGACGCCCCGGTCGTCGAGGGGTTCGAGGACGCGGTCGCCGCCGCCGGCGACGTGGACGCCCTTGTCGTCGGTATCGCCCCCATCGGCGGCGGCTTCGACGACTCGTGGCGCCCGGACGTCCGCGCCGCCATCGAGCACGGCGCCGACGTCGTCGCCGGCCTCCACTACTTCCTGAGCGACGACGCGGAGTTCGCCGCGCTGGCCGACGACCACGGCGTCGAGTTGCACGACGTGCGTCGACCGCCTGAGGACGTCGGCGTCGCCGAGGGCCGCGCCGACGAGGTCGACGCCGAGGTCGTGTTGACCGTCGGCACCGACTGCTCGGTGGGGAAGATGACCACCACAGCGGAGCTGGTCGCGGCCGCCCGCGAGGCCGGCGTTGACGCCGGCTTCGTCCCGACCGGTCAGACCGGCATCATGATAGAGGGGTGGGGTACCCCCGTCGACCGGGTCGTCTCCGACTTCACCGCCGGCGCCGTCGAGGAGATGCTGCTGGAGCGCGGCGACGACCACGACGTGCTCGTCGTCGAGGGCCAGGGCACCATCGTCCACCCGGCGTACTCCGCGGTGACCGCCGGCATCCTCCACGGGGCGATGGCCGACAAGCTCGTCCTCTGTCACGCCGCCGGTCGGGAGGCGATTCACGGCTACGAGGACACCGCGCTCCCGTCGATTCCCTCCTACGTCGACCGCTACGAGTCCCTGGCCGCCCCGGTCCACGAGACCGAGGTCGTCGCCGGCTCGCTGAACACGAAAGGCGTCGGCAGCGACGACGAGGCCCGCGAGGCCGTCGCCGACTTCGAGGCCGAGTTGGGCGTCCCGGCGACCGACCCCGTCCGGTTCGACGCCGCCGACCTCGCGGCCGCCGTCTTCCCCGAGCGCGTCGGCCGCGAGGGCGGCACTGGCGATGGCGGCGCCGAGACCGAGCCCAAAACCGACGGCGGCTCCGAGATGGTCTGAGATGGTGCTCACGACCGAGTTCGAGCGGATCGACCTCCCGCTGGCCGAGGCGTTCACCATCTCGCGGGGGACCACCGAGGTCGCCGAGAACGTCGTCGTCCGCGTCACCGACGACGGCGGCATGACCGGCGTCGGCGCCGCGGCGCCGTCTGCCCACTACGGCGAGACCGCCGACACGGTCGCCGCGGTGCTGCCGGAGCTGCTGTCGGTCGTCGAACGCGTCGACGACCCCCACGCGATTCGAGCGATCGAGGCCGAGCTGGCCGCCGTCGTTGAGGGCAACCCCGCGGCCCGCTGTGCGGTGAGCATCGCAATCCACGACCTCGCGGCCAAGCGTCTGGGCCTCCCCCTCCACCGGCTGTGGGGACTGGACCCCGAGGCCGCGCCGACGACCTCCTACACCGTCGGCATCGACGACACCGACGACATGCGCGAGACGGCCGCCGACGCCGTCGCCGCCGGCCACGACGTGCTGAAGGTGAAGCTCGGCACCGACCGCGACCGCGAGATCGTCGAAGCGGTTCGGGCGACCGCGCCCGACGCTCGGCTCCGGGTCGACGCCAACGAGGCCTGGACGCCCCGCGAGACCGTCCGCAACAGCGAGTGGCTCGCCGACCACCACGTGGAGTTTATCGAACAGCCCGTCCCCGCCGCCGACCCCGAGGGGCTGCGCTTCGCCTACGAGCGCTCGACGCTGCCCATCGCCGCCGACGAGTCCTGCGTCACCCTCGAAGACGTGCCGGCGGTCGCCGACCGCTGTGACATCGCGAACCTGAAGCTGATGAAATGCGGGAGCCTCACCGAGGCCAAGCGGATGATTCACGCCGCCCGTGCCCACGGGCTGGAGGTGATGCTGGGCTGTATGGTCGAGACGAACGCCGCCATCGCCGCCGGCTGGCAGCTCGCCCCCCTACTGGATTACGTCGACCTCGACGGGAGCCTGCTGCTCGATTCGGACCCCTTCGACGGCGTCGCGCTGGACGGCGGCACCCCGGACCTCGCCGCCCAGGACCGCGGCGGGACCGGCGCCGTCGAGCGTTGACCGCGGGGCCGGACGGTTAGCCGGCGGACTCTCCCTGTTCGGCGCTGTCGTCGCCATCGCCACGCCCACCACCGTCGTCGTCGCGGTTCCACGCGACCGCCTCGACCTGGTCGGTGTCACGCAGGATGAACGGACCGATGGAGAGGGTATGTTTCGTCACGGTGGCGATGCGCGTGACGTACGCCAGCAGGATGAGGAAAGGCGAGATTGAGACCGTCGCCGCCAGCGCAACCAGCGGAATCAGCGTGTCGACGCCGGTCACAGTCACCTCGTAGCTCGGCGCGTTGAAGAAGGCGGTCATCGTCCCCGAAACGAGCAGGGCCGGAATCGAGGCCGCGAGGATGGCCCGCGAGAGGTTGATGAGTTCCCACTGGAAGTACAGCGTTTTGAACTGTTCGCGGGCGGGACCGAACAGCTCCAGCACGTCGACGAGGCGGTCCAGCGCGTCGGCGGCGGCCGTGTTGAGGTCGTCGCCGTGAGTCGCCCCGATGCGCCGGGCGGCGAATATCTTCCAGGAGTAGTTGAAGTTCAGCGCCGCCGAGAGCACGTCGAACCGACCGAACTGCGCGCCGTCAAGCTCGTCGGCGACGGTCTCGGCGTTCTCGGTCAGGCTGTCCGTGAGGTTCTCGACGGCGGCGGCCGCCTCGGCGTCGTCGTCGACGGCCGCCCGGAGGTCGCGGGCGCGTTCGCCTGCGACTTGAACCAGCGCCCCGAGGAACTGCGAGGGCCGCGCGGGACTGACCGGAGCCGCGACCGTCTCGGCGACGTCCTCGCGGAACTGCAAGGCGCCGCGCATCCGGTCGCGCTGGTCGCCCACGGCCCCGAGCTCTTGGGAGAGCACGAGCTGGTTCAACGTCAGGACGAGCGTGACGCCGGTGATAGTCGCGGTGAGGAGTCCCTGGAACAGGGTGTCGACGGAGTCGGTCCGGCGCAGCGCCCGCTCGGCCGCCGGCAGTCCCGACCCGACGGCGAGGAAGCCCCCGAAGACGACGGCGACCAGCCCCGCGGTGACCGCCCGGCGGTCGGCCTCGAGCAGGAGCCAGAGCTTCCGTCGGCTCTCGTCGGCCCGGGCACGCAGGCGGTCGTCGGGCTGGTCGGCGCCGTCGTCCCCCGCGGCGAGGTCTCCGCCGGGCTCGCGGCCGTCGGCGCCGTCGCTCGCGGTCGCGTCATCGGCCGCGTTCTCCTCCTCACTCATTCGACACGCGGTTCGACGGGGGGCGTCGAAAAGCCTCCGGCCAGTAACGGGCGACGCGGCGGCTGGTTTGCAGACCGGACCACGCTGCCGGTTGTGTCGCCTGCGACGGGAGAACACCGAACTACCGGCGACGTCAATCCGGCCGCCTCAGGCGCCGTCCTCGTCGTCTTTCAGCTCCGCGAGCTCCGACTCGACGTCGGCGTCGGCGGAGCCGTCGGCGCTTGCGTCGACATCGACGTCGGGTTCGGTATCGGACCCTCCCTCGCCGGCCGAGTCGCCGTCGACCTCGGATTTCAGCGTCTCCAGCTCGGCGTCGACCTCGCGGTCCGTCCGCCCGGCCTCCAGCTCGCGGTCGATGCTGTCCTTGTCGGAGACGGCGTCCTCGAAGGCGCCGGTCTCTTCGAGTTCGTCCATCGCCTCCGAGCGGGCCTCCATCTCCTCGGTTTCCTCCTCGGCGCGCTCGATGGCGCGGTTCACGTCGCCCATCTCGTCGCCGACGCCGGAGATAGCCTCCGAGACGCGGGTCGACGCCTCGGCGGCCTCGTAGCGGGCCTTCATCGTCTCCTTCTTCGTGCGGAACTCCTCGATGCGGTCCTGGAGCTCGTTTTTGCGCTCGACGAGGTCGTCCTGCGTTGACTGCAGGTCGGCGATCTGGCCCTCCAGGTCCTCGATCTGGTTCATCTTCGACTTCTTCTTTTCGAGCGCCTGGCGAGCCAGGTCGTCGCGGTCCTGCTGGACGGCCTCGCGCGCCTGCTGGTTGTGTTTCTCGACGTTTTCCTCCAGGCGGCGCTTCTGGATTTCGAGGCGCTTCTTCTGGGTGGTGAGGTCGGCGATGCCCTGTTTCACGTCCTGGAGTTCGTCACGCATCTGCTCGTAGCTGTAATCGAGCGTCTCCGTGGGGTCTTCGGTGCGGTTGAGCACCGCGTTGACCTTCGACCGGATGACGTAGGAGGCGCGCGAGAGGATTCCCATACCCGGTGTTGAGCGGCCATCATGTAAAAACCTCAGGCAGCCCGGGAGGACCGCCGACGGAGCGGAGAGGCGGCGACGCGGGATCGCCAGCGCCGACGAGCGACCCGGCCGCCCCTCGGTCAGAGCACGGGATTTATGCTCCGGGCCGGGAAGCGTTCGGTATGACCCAGCCGGAGTTGCTCGCGGACCGCCTCGACGGCGAGGAGGCGGTCGCCGAGGTCGACCTCGGCGGGGACGACGCGCTCGTCGTCACGCCGTCCAAAACGCTCGTCTACCGCGCCGAGGGGCTGCTGTCGGACGAGTCCGTCGAGACGTACGACCACGGCGCCGAGCGCGTCGCCGTCGAGGAGGGCCGCCGGAAGGCGACCATCTCGCTGGACTACGGGCTCGACGGCGAGGCGTCGATCGCGGTGCCCTCGTCGACGCTCGACGACGCGCTCCACCCGCTGCTGGCCGGCGTGCTCAGCGCCGCCGGCGTCACCGACCCCGGCGAGACCGTCACCCGCACGTTCCGCTTCTCGGAGCTGACGCTGGTCGTCACCAGCAGCCGGCTCGTCAAACACGTCGGCCAGGCGGCCTGGGACGAGGACTTCGAGGGGTTCCACTACGACGACGTGACCGACCTCACCGTTGAGTCCGGCAGCGTCGCCACCTCCATCGTCCTCACCGTCGACGGCCGTCAGGAGCGCATCAAGGCGCCCAGCGAGGAGGCCCGCGCCATCGAGGCCGCGCTGACCGACGCGCTGCTCGCCTACCACGAGGTTGACGCCGTCGAGGACCTCGGCGGTGACGAGAGCGAGGCCCGGCCCGACGACCCGAGCGGGGACGACGTCGGCTTCGGGAACGGCCCCGACCCGCTGTCGGCCGACCCCAACGAATTGGCGGAGACGCCCGCAGACGCGAGCCGGGAGCCGAGCGACGGCGGCGCGGTCGAGGACAGCTTCGAGTCGGCGGAAGTCGCCGAGCCGGAGCCGGAGCCCGAGTCCGGGTCCGAATCACGGTCCGGGGCCGACGCCGACCCCGAGGCGAGCGCGAGCACCGAGACGGCACGGAGTGGGACGACGCCGGCCGGCGGTGCCACGGCAGCCACGACGGACGCCGACGACGCCGCGTTGACCGCGGAGGTGAGGCGGCTCCGGGCCGACGTCGAGGAACTCAGCGCGGTGGTCGACGAACAGCGCGACCAGCTCCGTCGGCAGGGCGACCTCATCGAGAAGCTCGTCGAGGAACTCCGGCGCGGTCGGTGACCGCCGGGGTCAGGGCGACACCGACACCGACACCCAGCCGGTCGCGCCGCTGGGGTAAGACTGCTGTTGTGCGCGGGGTTGGACCGTCCCGGTGCCGTCGACGGCTCGGACGACGACCTCGTGGTCGGCGGTCGCCGCGTACTCGTGGCGCCACATCCGCCAGGCGTCGGTCGCCGTTCCGGGATCGTCCGGCACGGCGTCAGCGGCGGCGGCGACCCGCCCCGGGAGCGGCTCGGTCAGCTCGGCCGTCTCCCAGCTTTCGCCGCCGTCGACGGAGACCTCGACGCGGTCGACGTCGCGGGTGCCGGCGTAGGCGTGGCCGCCGACGCGGACCCCGTCGCCGTCGCCCAGGCCGGTCTCGACGCTGTGGACCTTCGCCACCGTCTCGACGGGACCGGTGCCCTGCCAGCCGCGCTGTTCCCAGTAGCCGTCGGCCGGCTCGTCGAGCACCTCGATTTCGGTGAGCCACTTGCCGTTGGTCTCCCCCCAGTGGCCGGGAACGAGCGCCCGCAGCGGCGCGCCGTGGTCCTGGGGGAGCGGGCGGCCGTTCATCCGGTAGGCGAGGAGGCCGTCTGCAAGCGCCGCCAGCGGGAAGGAGACGAAGTAGCCGTCGTCGGCCCGGAGCATGACACAGCAGTTCTCGCCGACGCCGGCCTCTTCGAGGAGATCGGCGACGGGAATGCCGGTCCACAGCGCCGTGTCGATTTTCGTCCCGTTGATGTCGTCGCTGACACAGCGCAGCGTGACGAACCGGTGTTCGGCGGCGCGGTCCAGCACGTCGCCGTAGGTCAGGTCGAGTTCGGTCTCGACGGCGCCAGTCACCGACAGCGACCACGACTCCGGCGCGATGTCCGGGTCGGCCTTGGCGATGTCGACGTTGTAGAACGCCTCCGAGACGTACGGTTCGGCGTCGGGTAGCGCGAACTCCCGGTCGGCCGCCCGGTCGAGCAGCGACCGAACCTGCGGGTCTTCGACCGGTTCGGTCGCCTCCTCGTCGCCCGACAGCGACGGCGGGAACCGCACGACGCCGGCGCCGACGGCCGCGACCGCGGCCCCGGCCGCCCGCAGCACCCGGCGGCGGCCGGCGGCGTCGGTCGTCGAGCCGAGCCGAGCGCCGCCGGCGGCGACGACCAGCGCGGCCGCGACCCCGGCGCCCAGCGCCGACGGCACCGACGCCGTCAGCACGAGCGTCAGCAGCGTCGGCCCGAGCCAGGCGGCGAAGACGGCCTCGCCCCACCCGCGGTCGGGCCGGCTCGCCGCTCGAATGCCGAGCATCGCCGCGACGGCGACGACCGCGACTCCGACAGCGAGGGCGGAGACGAACAGCAGCTGCTGGCCGAGCGCGCCGAGGTACTCGATGCCGACCCTGACGACCACGTCGGGCACGAGCGCCAGCAGCGCGTCGAACAGCGCCACGCCGAGGAAGCGCCGCGAGAAGCCGACCGCGAGGTACGAGCCGCCGACGGCCGCGGCGCCGGCGGCGAGCGCGACGACCAGACGGTCGGTCCGGGGTCGGGCAACGTCCATAGCAGCCGGACGAACCGAAGACACAAATCGGTTGGCCGGTTGTGTTCCGGCTCGGCCGTCGCGTCGTCGCTCTCGCCGGAACGACGGGACACCGGAACGCTGGAACGACGGAACGGCTTAGTGACCGGGACGCACAGACCGTGTCATGAACGACGACGCGGCGAGCGACGACGTCGACGCCGACACAGACGGCGGCGCAAGCGTGGACGGCGCCGCGGGTCGTCCCTGTCCGGCCTGCGGCGCGCAGATGTACCGGCGCCACTGCAAGTACGTCTGCCCGGGCCACGGGGTCGTCTACGACTGCTCGGACCCGTTCTACGGATGAATTGGCGGCGACCAGTCGGTGCTGAGGCGCTCGGACGACGGCGTCGCGTCGGCGACCGGTCGGGTCAGAAACCTGTCGGCGTTGTGGACGACCCGTCCGATTCGCCCCGGAGGAGCGTTCGGACGGCCCAGACCGCGTATCACGTATCGTATGGTTCCGAACTCGGCGCCGGGCACGGGGTCGCGGGGCGGGATCGGTCGCCGGTACGAAACATTATGTTGCTCGGCCCCATATCACGACACATTGAGATGCGTGTCTTGAACGGACCTGCCGGCGACCGCTCGTCGGTGGACGCGGCGGAACCGAGCGCGGCGTCGTCCGGAGGGCGATGGTAGACGACGCCCAGCTCGCCCGGAGCAAGGCCATCCAGCGCCGGACCGGGAAGACTTTCCACCTGGCGACGCGGCTGCTCCCGCCCCGGGCTCGTCGTCCGACGTACGTGCTGTACGCGTTCTTCCGTATCGCCGACGAGGTCGTCGACGCCGAGGAGACGCCGCCGCCGGCCCGACAGCGCGAGCGCCTGCAGGAGGTCCGCGACGCCGCGCTCGGCCGGGTCGAGGCCGACGACCCCGTGTTGGCGGCGTTCTCGGAGGTCCGCGAGGAGGTCGGCATCGCCGACGAGGACGTCGAGGTGTTCATCGAGGCGATGCTGAGCGACATCGAAACCGACCGCTACGACCGCTACGCCGAGTTGGAGGCGTACATGGACGGGTCGGCCTCGGCCGTCGGACGGATGATGACGGCGGTGATGGACCCCGACGACCCCGAGCGGGCGCTGCCGCACGCGACCAAGCTCGGCGAGGCGTTCCAGATGACCAACTTCATTCGGGACGTCCACGAGGACATCGTCGAGCGCGACCGCATCTACCTCCCGATGGAGACGTTTCGGGACCACGGCGTCACCGAGGCGCAACTGCTCGACTTCGAGTTCGACGAGGACGTCGGCGCCGCGATTCGGACGGAGATCGAGCGCACGGAGCGGCTGTACGAGGAGGGCGTCGCCGGGGTCGAGTACCTCCCGGAGGACTGCCAGTTCGCCGTGTTGCTGTCGGCGGTGCTGTACGCCGACCACCACCGACTCGTTCGCGAACGCGGCTACGACACCCTCACCGAGACGCCGTCGCTGTCGACGCCACGGAAGCTGTGGCTGGTCGCCAGGACTCGCGCCCACTGGGCGCTGAACAAGGACCCCGAGGCGGTGTTCCACCGCGTCGCCGCCGTCGAGACCGACGGCGACGGCGAGGCCGACTCCTCCTACCGGTCGCGGGCCCGGCGGCTGCTGGGTCGGCTGCCGGTACCCTGACGCTGCCCCCGTCGTCGCGCTCGCCTTCGGCGGGCGTCCGTCGTCACTCGCCGAGACGCAGCAGCGACGCGTCGAAGCGGTCCGCCCGCAGGAGGCCGACGGCGACGAGCGCCGCCAGCGCGACCGGGACCGCGTTGCCGAACCAGAGGTTGATGCCGCCCCAGAGGATAACGAAGCTCACCATGTCGTCGAGCATGAACTCGCACTCCCGCAGCCGCGCGAGCAGCGGCGCAGTGGCGAACACCCGGTCCATCGTCACGACGGCGACCGTCGCGCTGAGCACCCACCCGGCGTAGTTCGACAGCGGGACGCCGTAGTACGGCCCGCCGGCGGCGTACGACCAGAAGCCCAGCGACACCGCGCCCGGGTCGAGCACGCCGTCCATCACGAGCACCAGTCCGATGACGCTCCCGAGTCGAACCGGCGCCGACCGCGCTCGCTCGCCGAGCAACAGCAGCCCGAGCAGGTAGGCGTTCATTACCAGCGGCAGGAAGAACACGGGCAGCCCGACGGGAACGCCGGACAGCGTCGGCCCGAGCGCGACGCCGTAGCTGAACTCGCCGTAGGGCATCCCCGTCTGGATGCCGACGTACTCGACGGCGTAGGCGTACGCCGCGAGCCCGAGGACGCCGGCGGTCGCCCGTCGGTTCAGCAGCGGAGTGACACCGACGAGCAGCGGCGACCGCATGACGACGGTCCCGAACAGCACCAGCGCTGGGTTGAACGACAGCCACGCCGGCAGCCACCCCATCGCGCTGGCGGTGAGCAACACCGCCCCGTTCAGCGGGAAGAACACCGAAATCGTGAACCGGTTCTCCCGGACGACCCGGTCGAGCAGCGTCTCGGCTTCCCCGCGGGAGGCCGGCAGCGACGGGAGCGTCGTCGTCATCGGGCGGTCACAACGGGAGCACCCGCTCGGGCGGAACCAGTTGAATCAGGCCGTTCATC
Source organism: Halolamina sp. (assembly GCA_042216705.1). GTDB lineage: Archaea > Halobacteriota > Halobacteria > Halobacteriales > Haloferacaceae > JBDGTQ01. The sequence continues at coordinate 46,634 of JBDGTQ010000002.1, forward strand.
GTCAACACCGTGCCGACGGCGGCGTTGAGCCAGGGGAACCACCAGTACGCGCGGTCGACGTCGACGTCGGTGAGCGCGACGCTCGCCGTCAGCGCCGGGTAGACGAGCGCCAGCGCGCCGAACCGGCGGTCGACCAGCCCGAACGACGCCGCCGCCAGCAGCCAGCAGACGCCGCAGTAGGCGTACGCGCCGGTCTCGCCGAGCAGCGTCGCCGTCGTCTCGATGCCGCTGTCGCGGTCCGGTTCGATGTCCGGTACCGCTGAGAACGTGTGCATCGCCATCGTCCACAGCGCCCCGCCGACGAGCAGCAACGTCGGCGGGAGCGACCCCGCGACCGCGGCGTAGGCGGCAACCCCCGGGAGGATGTACAGCGCGTTCGACAGCGAGTCCAGCAGCGGCGTCGTCTTGAACCGCAGCGGCGGGGCGCTGTACTCAACCGCCAACAGGAAAAAGCCCGCCAGCCACGGCCAGGCCAGCGTCGACGACAGCGCCGCCGGCGCGGAGATGGCCACCCCGCTTGCGAGGACGGCCACCGAGACGAGCGGGTCGCCCTGCCAGGCCTCCTCGCGGTCGCCCTCCTTTTTCGGGTTCGCCTCGTCGACGTCAACGTCGAAGACATCGTTGACGCCGTACAGAAACACGTTCGCCGGCAGGAGGAAGTACGCGACCAGCACCAGCGACGGCGGTGAGCGGAGCTGAGTGACGCTGTCGGCGCCGTACACCAGACCGAGGACGACCGGTCCGGCGAGGTACAGCCAGAACCGCGGGCGCGACAGCGTGACCAGGTACCGCAGTCGCTTCATGCGCGTTGCATCTGTTCGGCCGTCAGCTGGCCGCTGATGAGACACATCGGCACGCCGATGCCGGGCGTCGTGAACGACCCGGTGAAGTACAGCCCGTCGACCGCGCCCGAACGGTGGCCGGGACGCAGGAGCGCGGTCTGACGGAGCGTGTGTGCCAGCCCCAGCGCCGTCCCCTGGGTGGCGTTGTACCGTTCGGTGAAGTCCTCGACGCAGAACGTCTCCTCGAAGACGACGCGGTCCCGGAGGTCAACGTCGGTGTTGTCGGCGATGTCGTCGAGGACGAGGTCGCGGTACTGCTGTCGGATTTCGGGGGTGTCCTCGATGCCGGCCGCGACGGGCACCAGCGCGAACAGGTTGGAGTGGCCGTCCGGGGCGACGGTGTCGTCGGTCTTCGAGGGGACACAGAGGTAGTACGCCGGGTCCTCCGGCCACGAGGGGTCGTCGAATATCTTCCCGAAGTGGTCGTCCCACTCCGTCGGCAACACCAGCGAGTGGTGGGCCAGCTCCTCGACGTCGCCCTCGACGCCCATGTACAGCAGGAACGCCGAGGGCGCGTACGTCCGCGACTCCCAGTAATCCGCGTCGTACTGGCGTTTCTCGGGGGGCAACAGCTCCTGTTCGGTGTGGGCGTAGTCGGCGTCGCTGACGACGAGGTCGGTCAGCACCGGGCCCTCCGGGGTGTCGAGCTTGAAGCCGCCGCGGCGACCGTGGATGTGCTCGACCGGAACGCCGGTGCGGAACTCGACGCCGAGTTCGCGACCCAGCTCGGCGATACCATCGACGACGGCGCCCATCCCGCCCTCGGGGTAGTAGACGCCGAGGTTGAAGTCGACGTGGCTCATCAGGTTGTACAGCGCCGGCGTGTTCTGCGGTGACCCCCCGAGGAAGACGAGGGTGTACTGCATTATCTGCTGGAGCTTGGGGTGGTCGAAGTAGCCCTCGACGTGGTCCTGCATCGACCCCAGCAGCGAGAGTCCGCGGGCGTTGCGAGCCACGTCGATGTCGACGTAGTCGCTAAGGTTCGGCCGGTCCTCGTAGACGAAGTGCTCCATGCCGACCTCGTAGTTGTACTCCGACTTCTCTAAGTACCGCTCCAGGGCCTCGCCGGCGCCGGGTTCGTACTCCTCGAACACCGCCTTGTTGGCCTCGACGTCGGGAACCATGTCGACCTGGTCGCCGTCCTTGAAGAAGATGCGGTAGTGCGGGTCGAGCCGCTCCAAGGTGTAGTAGTCGGTCACGTCGCGGTCGAAGTGGGCAAAAAAGCGCTCGAAGACGTCCGGCATCAGATACCACGACGGCCCCATGTCGAACCGGAAGCCGTCGGCTTCGAGCACGCTGGCGCGGCCGCCGAGCTGGTCGTTCTGTTCCAGCAGCGTCACGTCGGCGCCGGCGTCGGCCAGGTAACAGGCCGTCGAGAGCCCGCCGAACCCGCCGCCGATGACCGTGACGTCCCGCCCGGCGAAGGAGTCGACGTCCGGGGCTACATCCATAGCCGTGATACGTGTCTCCGGCCAATAAACCCCCCGCAGACCGCCGCGACGGAACCGCCAAACGCCGGGCGACCGCGGCCACCGTCGCCAGCGGGCCGTACATTTAGGTCCGACCCGCCCGAGACACGGGTATGGACGAACGCACGGTCGTCGTCACCGGCGCGAGTCGGGGCATCGGCGCGGCGATGGTCGAGGAGTTCACGAGTCGCGGCGCACACGTCGTCTGTTGTGCCCGGTCCGAGGCCGACCTCGACGACGTCGCCGGCGACCGCGACGAGGTCACCGCCGTCGCCGCCGACGTGCGCGACGAGTACGACGTCGAGCGCCTGATGGAGGAGGCCGCCAGGGCCGGTCCGGAGCCCGGAATCGACCACGTGGTCGCCAACGCCGCCGTCAACCACGGCGACCCCGGAAAGACCCCGCTCGACGGGGTGTCGTACACTGTCTTCGACGACGCGATGCGGACCAACGTCCGCGGCGCGTTCGCGACCGTGAAGGAGGCGGTCCCGCACCTCACCGACGACGCCCGCGTTCTGATTCCCTCCGGCGAGGTCGCCCGCGAGCCGACCGCCGGGATGGGCGCCTACGCCGTCTCGAAGGCCGGCGCCGAGGCGGTCGCCCGCGGGTTCGCCGCCGACCTCGATCAGCCGGTCGGCGTCGTCGATCCTGGGTACGTCGCCACCGACCTCTCCGGCGGCAAGGGTCGCGACCCCGAGGACGTCGCGGAGATGTTCGTCTGGGCCGCGACCGAGGCCGACGCCGACGACCTCGACGGCGGCGTGCTGGAGCTGAAAAGCTGGCTGAAGGAGAAACGCAGCCGCAACCGGTGAGCCCGACGACAGTCGGAAGCGGTCCCCCGGAGTCCGCCGGCCGGCCGACGGCGCCCCCGACCCGGGGGCGGTAGCCTCGGCCGTGCGCTCCAGCGCCATCGCGGTCGGCGCCGCAGTGACCGCCGTCGTCGTCGGCACGCTCCTGCCGGGGGGCTCCTCTCCGAACCTGCTTCCGTCGGGTGTTGACGCAATGGTCCACGCCGTCGGGTTCGCGGCCGTCGCCGCGGCGCTGGCTCGGGCCGGCGGCGTCGGCCTCGCCGACCGCCGACGCCTCGCCGGGGTCGTCGTCGCGGCGGCCGCCCTCGGCGTCGCGCTCGAACTCCTGCAGGGGCCGGTTCCGGGGCGGACGCCGTCGCTCGCGGACGCGGTCGCCGACCTGGTTGGCGCCGTCGGCGGCGCGGTCGGATGGGCGGCGAGAGTTGACCGTCCGGCGGCGGCGCGTCGCGAGTGACCGACGGGGTCTGTGCGACCGGATCGGGGCCGCCGACGGCGACGACAGCGACGACCGCTGTCGTCCCGAAGCCGCTTTACCGTCGGATCGCCGACCGGAGGGTAATGAGCAAGCCGAGCCCCGAGGGGTACGAGCGGGGACGCGGGATGGACGCCCACAACGCCGTCATGCGCGAGGTCCGCGCCGAGAACGACGAGAGCCACGACCCGACGGAGCCGACCCGGGTGTGGCTCGACGAGGACAACACGCCCGACGGCGTCGTGGACAGCCTCACCATTATTCTCAACACCGGCGGCTGTCGGTGGGCCCGCGCCGGCGGCTGTACGATGTGCGGGTACGTCGCCGAGAGCGTCGACGGCGGGACCGTCGCCCACGAGGACCTGCTGACGCAGGTCGAACACTGCCTCGACCACGAGGCCGCGGAGACCGACGACCCCGCCGAGCAGGTCAAGATCTACACCTCCGGGTCGTTCCTCGACGAGCGCGAGGTGCCCGCCGAGACCCGCCAGGCCATCGCGGAGACGTTTGCCGACCGCGACCGCCTCGTCGTCGAGAGCCTGCCCGACTTCGTCGACCGCGAGAAGGTCGCCGACTTCACCGACCGCGGCGTCGCGACCGACGTGGCCGTCGGGCTGGAGACCGCGACCGACCGGGTCCGCCACGACTGCGTGAACAAGTACTTCGACTTCGCGGACTTCGAGGACGCCTGTGCGGAGGCGCGGGCGGCCTCCCGGCCGGCGGCCGACGCCGACGCCGGCGTCAAGGCGTATCTCCTCATGAAGCCGCCGTTCCTCGCGGAGCCGGAGGCGGTCGCGGACATGAACTTCTCGGTGCGGCGCTGTGCCGGCGTCGAGGGCTGTCACACCGTCTCGATGAATCCCTGTAACGTCCAGCGGTACACGATGGTCGACGAACTCCACTTCGCGGGCGGCTACCGCCCGCCGTGGCTCTGGTCGGTCGCCGAGGTGCTCCGGGACACCGTCGACGTCGACGCCATCGTCGTCTCCGACCCCGTCGGCCACGGCTCCGACCGGGGGCCGCACAACTGCGGGGAGTGCGACGACCGCGTCCAGAAGGCCATCAAAGACTTCGACCTCCGTCAGGACCCGAGCGTCTTCGAGCAGGTTGGCTGCGACTGCGAGGCGACCTGGGAGTACGTCATGGCCGAAGAGACCGCGTACAACATGCCCCTCGAGGCATGAGGCGGCCGCCGCGAGACGGGGTCACGGTCGGGGAGGGGGACGCGTGGGGGCGTCGCAACCGAGAATCGGTGCGCGTCAGTCCGTAGAGACGGGCGTGCGGTCGTCGGAATCGTTCCGAGAGCGGGGGAGCGTGGCGCGAACGGTGGTCCCGCAGTCATGGGTCTCGAACGCCAGCTCCCCGCCGGACTGGACAACGACCCACTTGACCAGCCACAGTCCGAGTCCGCTCCCGTGGTGGAGCTGGTCGACCGGGCGCTCGCCGGTCAGCACCTCGCGCTCGACGTCCGGAATACCGGGTCCGTCGTCGGTGACGGCGACGGTCACGGTTTCGGGGTCGGCCTCGACGGCGACTTCGACGGTCGGCTTCCCGTCGTGGTGGACGACCGCGTTCCTTAGGAGCTGGCTCACGGCGAGGTCGACGTTGGGGTCGGCGCCGACGACCGCGGAGTCGACACCGTCGAGGGCGACCTCGGCCTCGGGGTGGTCGGTCCGGACGGTGTCGGCGGCGTCGCGGACGACCGCGCCGATGTCGCAGCGCTCGACGTCGCCGCCGCCGGGGTCGAGCACCTCCTCGGCCGACCGCGCGCGCTCGGCAAGCGAGAGCAGTCCCTCGGCGCGTTCGCCGATGGTTTCGGTCCACTCGACGACCCGCTCGTCGGTCGCCGCTTGCCGGATGGAGCGGGCGTAGCCGCCGACGACGTTCATCGCGTTGCGAACGTCGTGGCGGAGGATGCGGTTCAGCACCGCGAGCCGTCGGCGGCGGCGGTTGCGCTCGGTCACGTCGCGGTACAGCGCGTACGCGACCGTCTTCGTCGGCGTCCGGTCGACGGGGACGACGCTGATCTCGAACTGCCGGACGCCGTCGGTCGTCTCCCGGCGGAGCTCCGTCTCGACCGTCTCCCCGGCCCGGAGGCGCCGCCGGATGTCGGCGACCGGCTCCCGCTCGTCCGGCGGGACGATGACGTCGCGAGGATCCTCGCCGCGGAGGGTCTCGGCCGCGAAGCCGAAGGTGTCGACGAAGCCGTCGTTGACGTCCTCGATTGCGGCGCCGCCGTCGGCGAAGACGCACAGCCGCATCACAGGATCGGGAACGGAGTCGCGAAGGGTCGAGAGCCGGTCGCGTTCGGTCCGCAGCGCGCGTTCGGTCTTGACGTGGCCGACCGCTTGCCCGACGTGGGCGAGCAGTACCTCCGCGAGCTCCACGTCCCGCTCGTCGAAGGCGCCGACCTCTCTGGAGGCCGCCTGAAACACCGCGTGTTCGCCGATCGGGGCGCTCAGGACGGTCCGGTACGGTCCCGCGGCGTCGACGTCGTCCTCTACGGGGTCGACCACGAGCGTCTCGCCTTCTCTCAGCGTCCGCCCGACGAGGCCATCGTCGTCGGTCTCCTCGTAGTACTCCTCGCCTGCGAGGTCGCCGCCGACGGCGACCGCCTCGAACCGGTCGCCGTCGTCTCGGGCCGCCGAGACGACGCTGGCGTCGAACTCCAGCACCTCCTGGGCCGCGGTGACGGCGAGGTTGTAGACAGTCTCGGGGTCGTCGGCGTCGAGCAGCTCGGAGCCGACGCCGTGCAGGCGGGCGACCTTCCGGCCGTAGTTCGCCAGGGCGCGCTCGGTGTCCAGCCGGTCCAGCGCGGTCTCGGCGCTGGCTCCGAGGACGGTCGCCAGGTACCGCTCCCGACGGCCGATACCGTCGGCGTTGCTGCCGCCGAAGACCAACAGCCCGTGGTCGCCCAGCGGCTGGAGCAACAGCCGGTCGGAGACGGGGGTGGTGCCGTCGCCGACCGTGGCGTCGGCGGCGTCAACGACGGACTGTTCGCCCTCGCAGTAGGCGTCCCAGAAGACGTTGCCCGGCTCGGCGGCCGGCAGCGGCCGGTCGTCGTCCTCGGGCATCCGGCGGTGCAGCTCGTCGGTCACGGCGACGGGAACGAGCGCCTCCTTCTCCGGGTCGTACAGCCGGACGCTCGCCAGCGGTCGGTCGATGACCTCGGCGGCGAGGTCGACGACCCGGTCGGCGACCGTCCGGAGGTCGTCGGCCCGGCGCAGCTCCCGGCTCGCCTCCCGCAGCGCGTCCAGACGGTCGACGTGCTCGCTCTCGGCGGTCACGTCACGAGGGAACGAGAGCACGCCGACCGCGTCGTCGCCGGTCGCGTCGGCGTTCGACCCGGCTCCGGACTCGGATCCGGACGGTGCGTCGCCGTCGCGACTCTCACCGACCTGACCGATCGGGACGCTGTGCCACTCACAGACGACCGTCGAGCCGTCGGCGCGGACGTTCTCGGTGACCTGGGTCGTCCCGCTGTCGCCGCGCTGCAGCAGTTCTCGGGGATCATCGACGCGGTCGCCGGCGGCCGCCGGGACGAGCTCCCGGGCCGACATGCCGATGCCGGCCTCGCGCTCGTAGCCGAACAGCTCCGCGGCGGGCTCGTTCCAGTCGGCGACACGGAACGACTGCGTCCACGCGACGACCGGCAGCGGCGCCTCGGCGACGATGGAGGCGACGAGCGCGTTCGTCGAGTCGGCGTCGAGCGACGGCGCGAGTTGACCGCCCCGGTCGGTCGGCTCGTCGCTTCGGCAGGGCCGCTGCTCGGCGACGGCCGTGACGCGTTCGGAGAGGGTGTCCGACGCCGACCGCGGGACGTACCTCGCGGCGCCGGCGGCGACGGCGTCGCTCGCGACCCGTTCGTCGCCGTCGCCCGTGTAGAGGACGACCGGTACCGACGGCGCCGCGGCGCGGAGCCGCTCGACGAGTTCGATGCCGTCGCCGTCGGCGAGCGAGAGTTCGGTCACGACGCAGTCGGGGGCGGCCTCGGTCACCGCCGCCATCGCGTCCGCGACGCTCTCGGCCTCGGTCGGGGACGCGTCGCTCCCCGCAAGCCGGCCTGCGGTCTCTCGTCGCCGTCCCCCCTGAGAGTCGACGACGAGGACATCTGCAGGAGCCCCCATCGATGTCTCGGAACAACAATCACGGTTTATATATGTTTCGCAGCGTTCCCAGAAGGGACGGTAGAGCCGTCCAGAAGTGCGTGCGTCGGAAGGAACGGTGGTTCCAAGCGTCGGGGTCGAAGTCGGGGCCGGGACCGGCGCTCAGACGAAGCCGCGGAGGACGCCGGCGCCGTCGGTGCCGCCGATATCCGGCAGCGTCGCTCGCTCCGGGTGCGGCATCAGGACGGCGACGTTCTCGCGGTCGCCGAGGACGCCCGCGACGTTGTCGGTCGAGCCGTTGGGGTTGGCGGCGTCCGTGACCTCGCCGTCGGCGTCGCAGTACCGGAAGAGCACGCGGTCGTCGGCGACGAGGTCGGCGTGGGTGCCGTCCTCGACCACGAACCGCCCCTCGCCGTGAGCGATGGGGAGTTCGACGACCTCGCCCTCGTCGTAGGCGGCGGTCCACGGGGTGTCGGCGTTCTCGACGCGGAGGTGGACGCGTTCGCACTGGAATCGGGCGTTGCGGTTGGTGGTGAAGGCGCCGGGGGTCAGGCCGGACTCGGAGCCGACCTGAGCGCCGTTGCAGACGCCGAGGACGGGGACGCCCGACTCGGCGGCGGTCCGGACCTCGTCCATCACCGGGGCGCGGGCGGCCATCGCGCCGGCCCGGAGGTAGTCGCCGTAGGAGAACCCGCCCGGGACGACGACTCCCGCAAGTGTCTCCGGGGCGGCCGGAAGGCCGTCCTCGTGCCAGACGCGCTCGGCGTCGACGCCGAGGTGTTCGAGCGCGCGGACGGCGTCGCGGTCGCAGTTCGACCCGCCGAACTGCACGACTGCGACCGTCACTGTCCGGCCCTCCCGTGGGCGGACCACATGACGGTCGCGGTCGTGGAGACTGCGGCGGCTCCGAGGAGTCTCGCGGTCATGCGTCCTCGACGGCGACCTCGTAGTCGTGGATCGTCGGGTTCGCCAGCAGCCGCTCGGCCATCTCGTCGGCCCGGGTGGCGGCGGCGTCGGCGTCGTCGGCCGCGAGGTCGAGTTCGAAGCGGTCGGCCGAGCGAAGCGCCTCGACCTCGAAGCCGAGTCGCTCCAGGGCCTGCCGCGTGGTCTCGGCCTCGGGGTCGAGTACCCCCTCCTTCAGCGTCACCGTCACCGTCGCGGTGTAGGTCGGCATCGGATGGTGGTGCGAGGTCGTGCGCAAAAACGGTTTTGGATGCGCTGAGAGTGTGCAGGAACGTGCGTATCGGGGCGTCGACCCAGAGGGTTGCGGCAACGCTCGCCGCCAGCGTTGCGGCGAGCGAAACGAGCATTCATCCGTCGGCCCGAGATGGAGACATGTGGCTCGAACGGCCCGTGATGCAGGCGTGACCGAGCTGACCGAAATCACCGTCGTCGGCGACGACGACACCGGACTGGTCGCCGGGGTCACGGGACTGCTGTTCGAGCGCGGCTGCAACATCGAGGACGTCGACCAGGCGGTCCGCGACGGCCTGTTCCGGATGACGACCCGCGTCGACACGAGCGAGATGGTCTGCAAGCCCGAGACGCTGCGGGCGGACCTCCGAGTGCTGGGCGAGAACCTCGACGTCGAGGTGCAGGTGCGGTTCCCGGTCGACCGCGACACCGAGCGCCTGGGCGTGCTGGTCACGAAGGAGTCTCACTGCCTGCGTGCGCTGCTGGCGGCCGAGGCGGCGGGGGAGGTCGACGCGGAGGTCGGCGTCGTCGTCGGCAACCACGACGACCTCGAACCGGTCGCCGACTCACACGACGTCCCGTTCCGAAACGTCGGCGACGAGGACGGCGTCGTCGACGAGTCGGCGCTGCTGGCGGTGCTCGACGCCCACGACGTCGACCTCGTGGTGCTCGCGCGGTTCATGCGCATCCTCGGGCCTGAGGTCGTCTTCCGGTACGAGGACCGCATCATCAACGTCCACCCCTCGCTGCTGCCGGCATTCCCCGGCGCCGCCGCGTACCGACAGGCGCGGGAAGCCGGCGTGCGCATCGGCGGCGTCACCGCCCACTACGTCACGACCGACCTCGACCAGGGACCGATCATCACCCAGCGCGCCTTCGACGTGGCCCCCGACGCCGACGTCGACGACATCAAGGCCCGCGGGCAACCACTGGAGGCCGAGGCGCTCGTTGAGGCGGTTCGGCTCCACCTGAACGACGCCGTGAGCGTCCATCGGGGTCGCACGCGTCTCCGGAGCGACGCCGACGACGCCGCCTATCAGCTCGGGCTGTCCGAGGAGGCACGGGCGAGCAACGCCGACGAGCCGGTCGACCGACGGTCCGAGGCTCTCGGCGACGGTCGTCGGCACCAGAGCTTATAATCACGGCTTTCGACTGTGAAAGCATGCAAGTGGCGAGCGAACAGTTCCGGCTTCCGAGGTTCGCGCTGCTCATGCTGACGCTGCTGGCGCTGTCCACGCTGCCGTACCTCGTTCTCGGGTGGCTTACCTGAGCCGTCGCTCCGGGTCGGGAGCGCGTCTCAGAGTTCTCGAACGCGGTCGACCGCCTCGTCGATGGGCGGCGCGTCGAACCACTCGCTCCCGGTGTAGGCGTTCGCTCCGGCGGCGTACATGTCGGCCGCGGCCGTCACCACGTCGTCGGCCAGCGCCGGCGGTGCCGTCTCACAGAGCGCCCGCCAGTCGGCGACGCCCTCCGTGAGGGCGCGCTCCTTGGCTTCGCCGACCGCCGCGACCCAGTCGGGGTGTTCGCGCCTGTAGTACTGGCGGACGACCTCCTTCGAGACCTGCTGGCCGTCGTAGGCGAAGCGGTTCTCGTCGAACGTGCCGACCACGTCGGCGACCTTCACCGTGCCGCCGTCGTACAGACACTCGATTTTGCCGTCCTCGTGGGCGAACCCTGCCGCCTCGGCGCGCTCGGTGACGACGTGGTTCACCGCCAGCGCCAGCTCCTCCAGGCGGTCGAGGTCGGCGGCGCCGGCGACGCGGTCGGCCTCCTCGCGGTCGAGGTAGCGGTCCTGTTCCTCGAACTTCGTCGAGAACTCGACGACCGGCTCCGGCAGGTCGACCGGGCGCTCGGGCCAGTCGTCGCGGTCCAGTCCGACGTCGCGAGGGTCCCGCCGCTGGCGCAGACTGGACCCGACCGGCACGGCGTTGCGAAAGACGATCTCCAGCGGAATCAGGTAGTGGCTCCCGGCGTCGGCGTGGAAGGAGTCGTAGTCGTAGCCGTCGCCGTGTGGGAGGTCGGGCACCCGCGTTAGGTCGATGGCCATCTCGCGGGGCGGAGCGCTCGCCTGCCCGAGTTCGACCACGTCGCCGGTCGGCTCGTCGCCGTCGGCCGCGCCGTCGGCATCGTCCCCGCTCCCGGGGTCGACCACCCCGCGGTAGTGCGTCGGGACGTGGTTGACCTCCAGGAGCTCGAAGTTGTGGGCGCCCATCGTACAGAGACTGGCCCCTTTGCCCGGCAGCTCGTCGGGCATCCGCCCCCAGTCGAACACCGAGTAGTCGTCGGTGAACACGAACCGCCCGCGGCCGAGGTCCGCGTCGGTCGGCTCGACCGCGACGCGGAACTCCTTGACGCTGGTCATGGTCGCCCTGGCGACCGCCTCGGTGATGAATCTTTCACTCCCGTGGCTACTTCGACCCTCGGAACCGATGCTGATACGCACATTCGTGTATCACCGGTGACGACGTCGGTCGCGTCCGACCGGCCGTCGTCGCCACTACCGACCCCCTTTAGTCGCTGCGTCCACGACGAAGAGAGGATGGCTGCCGACGGCATCGACCCCACAGAGGTCGAGTTCAGGCACGTGCCCCGGACCGACCAGTCCTTCGAGAACGCCCTGGCGAACGCCCGCGACGGGCGTCGCCTGCGCGTCGCCGACGCCGTCGAGTTGCTGACCACCGGCACCGACCGCCCCGGCATCGACCGCGAGCGCAAGGAGCGGGTGCTCGAACTCGCCGACCGCCGCCGGGCGGAGGTCGTCGGCGACGAGGTGACGTTCGTCGCCAACCTCAACAACAACGTCACGACCGCCTGCAACACCGGCTGTCTGTTCTGTAACTTCAAGAACTCCGCCCACGCCTTCGAGGCCGACAGCGACGTCGACCACGCCGGGTTCACGAAGACCCCTGCGGAGAGCCGCGAGACGGTTCGCGACGCCGTCGAGCGCGGCATCTACGAGGTCTGTTCGGTCTCGGGACTCCACCCGGGACTGGCCTTGGACGACGAGCACCACGAGGTGCTGCGGTCGTTCGACGACCCCGAACGCGAGGTGAACTACGTGCCGCCCGAGCGCTACGAGACCGACCCCGGCACCTACGTCGAGCAGTTGCGGGCGATGAACGTCGACGGCGTTCACCTCCACTCGATGACGCCAGAGGAGGCGTACCACGCCCGCCGCGGCACCGACTGGGAGTACGAGTCGGTGTACCGCCGCCTCGCGGATGCCGGCCTGGACTCGGCGCCGGGCACCGCCGCCGAAATCCTCGTCGACGAGGTCCGGGAGGTCATCTGTCCGGGGAAGATCGGCGCCGACGAGTGGGAGCGAGCGATGGAGGGCGCCGTCGCCGCCGGCCTCGACGTGACCGCGACCATCATGTACGGCCACGTCGACAACGAGATGCACCGCGCGATGCACCTCCAGCGCGTCCGCGACCTGCAGGACCGGACGGGCGCCATCACCGAGTTCGTCCCGCTGTCGTTCGTCCACCAGAACACGCCGCTGTACGAGCAGGGCCACGTCGCCGGCGGCGCCAGCGACGCCGAGGACGAGCTGCTCATCGCCGTCTCACGACTCTTTCTCGACAACGTCGACAACATTCAGACCTCGTGGGTGAAATACGGCGACGAAAAGTCGCTGAAGACGCTCAACTGCGGCGCCAACGACTTCATGGGCACCATCCTCTCGGAGGAGATCACGAGCCGGGCCGGCGGGGAGTACGGCGAGTTCCGCAGCTTCGCCGACTACGTGGACATGGTGTCGGCCATCGGCCGCGTCCCCGTCGAGCGCTCGACGGATTACGAGACCCGGCGCCGCGTCGACGTCGACGGCGGCCTGTACGGCCCCGAACTCGGACCGAAGGCCGACGGGACGCCGCTGCTGTCGGACTGACGGGACCGACGTCGGAACCAGCGGAGCCGCGGCGATGGTCGCGGCTACTTCGACGGCCGAGACGGCGGCGCCGACGACGGTCGCGGGTCCGCCGACGGCCCGGGCTGGCGACCTCGCGTTCGACCGGCCGCCGCCAGCCCGCGCTCGGCGACAACCCGGGAAACGTTGATAGGGATCAAGCCCCCATAATTGTCTGCTTGTTCGTCAACCGTCCACACGAATCACTCATACCATGCCAACCTGTGACCACTGCGAATCCCACGTTTCCGAGCGGTTCGTTCGCGTCTTCGCCGACAAGTTCGGACGACTGCACGCCTGTCCGGCCTGTTCAGCCAACGCCGGCATCGCGGAAGTCGCGAAAGAACGGTCGAAGAACTGAGCTGGCTCTCTCGCTGGAGGGGCGATCCCGCCGCGAGCGCCCGTCTCAGGCGGCGTCGGGGTCGAAGACGTACAGCCCGTCGTTCGGGTACGACCGCCCCAGCTGGTCGGCGTCCTCGCAGCAGAGGACTCGCCCGTCGTCGAGGACGTAGACGTTGTCGACGTTCAGCAGCGCGTCGTCGGCGACGTCGGCGGGGTCCTGGGAGGTCGGGCCGACGATGACCGGCTCCAGCCGGGAGATGTTGTAGTCCGGTTCGAGGCGACCGCGGTACACCATCCCGCCGTCGACGCGGTCGAACTGGATGTCGCCCTCGTCGTCGGCCATCCCGTCGTTGACCTCCGAGAGCCCGAAGTAGACGTAGTCGCCGGGGGTGGCGCCGTCCTTGCTGTCGACGCCCTCGGCCTTGCGGAACTCGATGGTCGCGCCGAGTTCCTTCGCTGCCGCCCGGGTTTCGAGGAACGGCACCCGACGCAGCTCCTCGGCGACGCCGTTCGGACCGTGGTCGCGGTACTGCTCGGCCCACTCCAGAATCTCCTCGTCCGTGATGTAGTCCCGGTTGCCCTCTTCGACGACGGTCCGGTCGGCCTCCTCTAGGGCGGCCTGAAGGTCCTCCTCCCAGTCGGTCTCGGTGTGGCTCTCCAGGTAGTCGGTCTGGTCGATGTCGTCGTAGTCACCGATCCAGTCGGCGACCTCGGCGTTGGCCGCGTGGCCCATCGGAATCCAGTCGACGTGGAGGTCGACCGCCCCCGGCGGGTTGTTCTTGGCGGCACCGTCGTTGGTGACCCGCGGGGCGTACAGCGTGCCGGCGACGTCGTCCGGGTCGTCGTAGCTAGGAATCGGGCGGTCGGCGACGAACTTGTAGATGCCCTTGTTGGCGCCGTCGGAGTTGAGATACACCGTCTTGCGGTCGTTCTGCACGTCCGGCGCCTCCCAGGCGGCCCGACCCATGACGTAGTATTTCACGGGGGCGACGTCTTCGGGGTCCTCGGCGTCGGGGTTGCGGAAGTCGACGATGTAGCCGTAGCGGTAGCGGTTCGGGTACGGCCCCTCAATGGGCGTGTGGTCGGTGCGGCCGCCGTCCTGGTCGACCGGGTCGGCGCCGAGGTAGTACGCCTGCAGTTCGAGCCCCGCGAGGGCGAAATAACCCTGGACGTACCAGCTCTCGTCGTAGTAGTCGCCGACGACGCCCTGAATCCCGGTCGGGTTCGGCCGGTTGTAGAACGCGGCCGCCCCGCGGCGGCCGACGCCCGAAAGCAGCGACATCTTCGAAACCGACTCCGACAGCGACACTCGGGGGTGGGAGTACTCCTCCTCCGCCGACAGCGGGGTGCCCCACGGGCTCAGGTCGCCGTAGCAGTTGATACGGGTGCCGCCCAGTTCGCGGAGGCTTTCGTGATTCGCGAGGTTCGTCGTCGCCGAGAGGTCCGGCTCCAGAGAGCCGTCGTCGGCCACGTCGACGGGCATCCGCGTGAGCGTCCCCGGACTCTGCTCGAAGTTGGTGAACAGGAAGCCGTCGTACTCGCCGCCCGGCGTCGGGACGAACTGGTTCATGTCCGGGTCGTTGCCAAAGGCGGAGTACTTCGAGCCGGCGAACTCGTCGAGCGCCGTCCCGTCGGGCGTCTTCGGCACGCCCAGGCGCTCGTCGTCACCGATGGGCTCTTTCTCGCGGGCGAGCAGTTCGTAGTCGCCGGCCGCCGTCCGGACCCGTCCCTGCTCGGCGGCGGTGGTGGGGATGGACAGCTCCGAGAAGTCGTCCTCGTCGAGCTGGAAGCCGCTCACGTAGCCGATACCGCCGTCGCGGAAGGCCGGCTCGTTGCGCTCGCCGTCGTCGGGATGCTGAAGGCTGAACAGCAGCGTCCCGTCGACGGTCGTCGGCCCCGTCACCTCCGCGCCGAACGCCGTCGTCGCGAACCGGGTGAGCTCACCCTCGACGGCCGGGCCGCCGTCCTCGTTCCCGTTCCCGTCCTCGTCTTCGTCGGCCGTCGCCGACGTCGCTCCCGCGACGCTCGCGCCCAGTGCAGCCGCGACGGAGCTTTTCATCAGGCTCCGTCTGTTGGAGTCGACCATAGTGCGGTCGAAGCGTGGGACGAAGGGGTAGTGAATCCTTCTAATAGAGGTATTGATAGTTTAAATTAGTCCGTCGGGTACGTAGGAGTATGTAGCACTCGGGAGTCGGCTCAGGCGAGTCCGCGGTCGGCGGCGCCGTCGCGTATCTCCGCGGCCCGGTTACGAACCCACTCGACGTAGCGTTCGATTTTGCTCGGCTTGCGGCCGTAGAACGAGGCGACCCAGTCGACGTCCACGTCTGGCCGGGTGAGGAGGTACGCCGCCATCGTGTCCTTGCCCGCCTGCATCACCTCCGGCGGGATGCCGCGCTCGCCGGTGCCGGCCTCGACGAAGCCGTTCACGTCGAAGTACACGTCGGCGTACAGCTCGGCCGCCTCGGCGTCGTCGAACGCCGCGCCGACGTGGTTCGGCGCCTCGAAGCGGTACCGCGTCTCGCCGCCATCGCGGACCGCGACGACGCGCACGTCGAAGGGATACTCGGCGTGGACCGTCCGGCCGTCGTCGGTGGGGGTGGTGTCTGCGTCGGTCATGCTCGCGTCCGGCGGCCCGCGACCGCCGCGGTGCGGACCGCTCTCGTGTGCACGTGACGGCGGCACCGCTAAAGGGATACTAATTCCGGTATATATCGCTCCGGAGAGAACCGGCGGGTCCGGACCCGCCCGCGGACTCAGTCGTCGGCGTCGATGGTCTCCAGGGTCTGGCCGTCGGCCTCGACCTCGATGGAGCCGGTGAGCTGGCGGTAGACGTACGGGATGTCGATGCCGTCGGCGTCGAGGCGCTCCTTGACGGCCTGGACGACGTCGCTGCGGGCGGCCACGTAGTCGCCGCGGTCGGGGTCGTCGATCCAGAAGCGAGCCTGGATGCCGACCGCGGAGTCGCCGAGTTCGGTGACGCGGGTGTCCGGCGCCGGGTCGTCGAGCACGTCGTCGACGTCGGCGACGGTCTCGACGATGGCCTGGCGGGCCTGAGCGACGTCGTCGTCGTAGCCGATTCCGAAGACGAACTTCTGACGGAGCCGGTCGTAGGCGACCGGGTTCTTCACCGCGTTGTTGGCGAGGTCGCCGTTCGGGACGGTGATGCGCTCGTTGTCGAAGGTCCGAACGCGCGTCACCCGGAGGTCGATGTCCTCGACGATGCCGGCGTTGCCGTCCCACTCTATCCAATCGCCGACGGCGAACGGCTCGTCTTTCAGGATGAACACGCCGGCGACGAAGTTGCCCAGGAGCTCCTGGGCCGCGAAGCCGGCCGCCAGCGCGAGCGCACCCCCGAGGGTGGCGAAGGCGCCGAGGAACGACCCGAACCCCGCGACGGTGAACGCGACGGCGACGGCCGCGAACAGGGCGATAGCCCCGGCGACGCTCTCGCCGAGGCTCTTGACCGTCGCCCCGAAGCCGCGGGTGTCGAGGGCCCGACTCACCAGCGGGACGAACGCCACCCGCCCGAGGAGGTAGACGGCGACGAAGCCGACGGCGAACTTGATCGCCGCGACCACGACCGACTCCAGCTGCGGCGACAACGCTCTGGCCGACTGCAGCGCAACCAAACCCATATGTCTGCTACCGTTTTGCAACCCCACTTAAAAGAAGATACCGGCGTGCCGTCGGCTCCGCGTCGGCGGCCGAATCGGCCCGTCGGAGCATCAATCGCCGGCGCCGGCCCGGCGGTCGACGTCGGCCGTCGGCGACAGCGGCGCGTCGCGGGCGGCGACCCGCTGGAATCGCCGGGCGTGAACGTCCGCGGCGCGGGCGCGGTCCCGGACCGGCGCGGGGAGCCAGCGGCCCTCGTCGGCGCCGGGCGCCGGGGCGGCGCCGGGGCGACGGAGGTCGGCGGGGAGGTAGCGGTCGTGAGTCGGCAGCCGCTCGTAGAGGTCCAGGCCGGCGTCGTCGGCGATGGCGACCAGCTCGTCCATCGCCGGCCACTCGTAATCGGGGTTGATGTAGTCCTCCGTCACCGGCGAGACGCCGCCGAGGTCGTCGACGCCGCAGTCGACGAGCTCCCGGGCGGGGGCGAGGTTCGGCGGCACCTGCACCGACACCGACGGCGGCAGCGCCGCCCGGGCCATCGCCACCGTCTCGCGCATCGTCGCCAGGTCTGGCCCCTCGAAGTCAGAGCGCTCGTTGGGGACGACGTTCTGGACGATGACCTCCTGGACGTGGTCGTAGCGGTCGTGGAGCTCGCGAACGGCGAGGAGGCTCTCGGCGCGATCGCGTCGTGACTCGCCGATGCCGACGAGGATGCCGGTGGTGAACGGCACCGACAGCTCGCCGGCGGCCCGGATGGTGTTCAGCCGCTGGCCGGGGGTCTTGCGGCGGGCGCCGCTGTGGGCGTCGACATCGGCGGTCGTCTCCAGCATGACGCCCATCGAGGCGTTGCCGTCGGCGACGGCGGCCATCTCCTCGCGGGTGAGGTCGCCGGGGTTGGCGTGGGGGAGCAGCCCCTCCGAGAGGGCGATGTCGCACACCTCCCGCAGATACGAGAGGATCGAGTCGTGACCCCACGCCGCGAGCTGGTCGTGAATCGCGTCGTAGCGGTCGTCGGGCTCGTCGCCGAAGGTGAACAGCGCCTCCGTGCAACCGGCGTCGGCGCCGACCCGGCAGCGCTCGCGAACCTCCGCCGGCGACAGCAGCTCGGCCTCGCCCGGGACGTCGTAGTACGTGCAGTACGTGCAGGTGTACCGGCAGGCGGTCGTCAGCGGGACGAACACGTTGCGGGCGAACGTCAGCTCCGAGGGGGGCGAAACGTCCGCCGGCGTCACCGAGAGCAGCCGCTCGACGGCGGCGTCGGCGACCGTCAGGTCGATGTCGTAGGCGTCGGCCTCCGGGAACATCCGCGTCTGCTCGCCGTCGGCGTGGCACGGTGATAAAGACGGCGTTCGTGGCGACCGACGACGGTCGACTCGTCGGCTCGCGTCGGCTCACCTCACTCGTCGAGCGAGATGTACGTCCTCGTGTCGGTGACGCCGTCGAACGACGCGATGTCGCCGGAGACGGACTCCAGCACCTCGTACACCTCGTCGGCGCTGACCTCGACGATGAGGTCCCACGCGCCGGCAACGATGTGCGCCTCGTCCACGCCGCCGAGGTCCCGCACCGGGTTGAGGACGCCCTGGGACTCGCCGGCCCCGGTCTTGACCATGATGAACGCCTGAACCATAGCGTGCTATACCGTACCACATTTCAAAAGGCTTCCCCCGGCAGCGACGACAACACCGGACGGGAGGGTGCTCTCTCGTCCGAACGGGATCCGGTGAACCGGGGATACAGTTATAGCGGGCGGTCCTCTTGTGTCGTGTATGCGGTTCGTTATCATTGGTGCAGGGCGAGTGGGTCTGCGAACGGCCCGGGTCCTCGCCGACGAGGACCACGACGTCACCGTCGTCGAGCGCGACCCGGACCGCGCCGCCAGAGCCCGCGAGGAGGGCCTGGAGACGCTCGAAGGCGACGGGTCGGACGAGGAGACGTTGCTGGCGGCCATCGACGACGGCGCCGACGCGCTGGGTGCGTTGACCAGCGACCTCAACGTCAACTTCGCGGCCTGCATGATAGCCAAACACTACGACTGCCGAACCGTGATGCGCATCGACGAGGACTACCGCGAGGAGATATACCAGAAGTACGCCGACGACGTGGACGAGATCGTCTTCCCGGAGCGGCTGGGCGCCGTCGGCGCCAAGAACGCGCTACTGGGCGGCAACATCCAGGCCATCGCCGACATCGCCTCCAGCCTGCAGATCGTGCTGTTCACCGTCACCGACGAGTCGCCGATGCGAGGGTACAACCTCAACGAGGTGACGCTGCCTTCGGAGGCGCGCATCCTCGCGTTCGGGAAAGCCGGAGAGCCGATGAAGCTGCCGCTGCCGGACGACGCGCTGGAGGCGGGCGACCGGGTGGCGGTGCTGACCGAGTTCGAGTCCCTGGACGACGTGCGCCAGCTACTGGTCGGACGGGAGACGCCGCTCGCGACCGGGGGTGCGTGACGATGGTCACCGCCTACGTCATGGTCAAGTCGAACACGGCCGCGGCCGACAGGGTAAAAGACGATCTGCTGGCGCTCGACGGCGTCGTCGACGCCCACATCGTCGCCGGCGACGTGGACTTCGTCGTCAAGCTGTCGGTCGACTCCCCGGCCGCGGTCAAAGGCGTCGTCGCCGACGAGGTCCAGACGCTCGACGGCGTCGAGGACACTCAGACGTACGTCTCGATGGGCTGACGCTCAGCGCCCGACGGCGTCGTCGTCGCGGCCGACGCCGTCGCTGCCGCCGGCGCGGCGGGCCTTCGTCAGGATGGACGCGACCGGGTCGGTGTAGTCGTACCCCGGAATCACGCCCTGAACGAACGTCCCTTCGACGAAATCGACGACAGCGGCAGCGTCGTTCACTCCGCGGCGCTCGTCGATGTCGGCGAACTCCGCCTCGACGACGGCCTCCCGGTCCGCGCGGCTCACCGTCGGCGCGAGGTCGTGGCCCGCCTCGGTGACGGCGCCGGGGTCCTCCGCCCGGAGCTCGAAGGTGTCGTACCAGCCGTCCTCGACGACCTCGGCGACCTCGCCCTCGGTCACCTCGCCGAGCATCGGCAGCCGGACCGTCACCGCGAACGCGACGTGGCCGTCCTCGCGTTCGGTCGCTTCGACGGTGCCCTCAAACGGGGTCGAGACGGCGCGGGCCCGGCCGTCCTCGACCGTGAATGCGTCGTGGCCGGCGACCGCGCGGCGGACGCGGCCCGGCAACTCGTCGTCTGACATGAACGACAGTAGGTCGCGGAGCCGGATAAGCGCCGCTTTTCGCCGGCCGACCGCGGCCGGTTGACCGCGACGGCGGCACCGAGAGCCGCTTGGGACGGGTTTTTGCCTCGGCCTGCGGAAACGGCCGTATGGCCGAGCAGTTCCGCACCACCGAGGAGTTGACCGCCGCGGTCGCCGACGCCGACTTCGACCGGCCGCCGGCGGTCGTCGCCAACGCCCACATCACCGGGCTGAGCGTCGCGCGGGCGCTGTCCCGCGCCGACGTCCCGGTCATCGCCGTCGACCGCTCCGACGATGGGGTCGCGCCGCCGTCGTCGGCCGTCGACTTCGCCGGCGAAATCGCCTATCCACTGGACGACCCCGAAGGGTTCCGGACGGACCTGGCCGCCGTCGCCGACGCCGCCGGCGGCGAGGTGGTCCCGTTCGGCTGCATGGACGAGTGGGTCCACGCCTTCGCCGACGCCGGCGACCTCGACGGCGTGACGCTGCCGTTCGGCAACCACGAGGGCGTCCTCGACAAGGACGCGCTGTACCGCCGCGCGGAGGCGCTCGGGGTCCCGTACCCCGAGACGTACCGACTGTGGGAGACCGACCTCCACGCCGCCGCCGCGGAGCTGGGCTACCCCCTGGTCGTCAAGCCGGCCCGCAAGCGGGAGTTCGAGGAGGCCGTCGGCACCAACGTCGTCGAGGTCGACGACCGCGAGGAGTTCGAGGCCATCGTCGCCGAGGCACGCGAACACGACGTGCAGGTGATGGCCCAGGAGTCGGTCGACGTGAAGGTCGGCGCCGACGCCTCGCTGGCGTCGTACGTCCCAGAATCCGGCGCGCCGCTGTCGGTCGTCGGCAACGCGGCCGTCCGCTTCCCGCGGGGGTTCGGCACCTCCTGTCTGGTCGAGACGGCCGACGAGCCGACCGTCGAGCAGGGGGCGCTCGCGGTCATCGAGGACGCCGGCTACCACGGCATCAGCGAAGCGGAGTTCGTCTACGACCGGAGCCGCGAGGAGTACGTCTTGCTGGACGTGAACACCCGACCCTGGAAGTGGATTTCCATGCCGGTCCAGGCGGGCGCAAACCTACCGCTCGCGGCGTACGGCGACGCCGTCGCCGACGCCGACAGGCCGGCGGGCGCCGACTACGACCCCGACGCCGTCGGCGACGCGAAGTGGGTGTATCTCCGCGATTACCTCGAACTGCTGGCGACCGACGAGGCGTTCTGGGACGTGCTCGGCGGCGGCGAGTGGCGGGCGCTGGTCTCGGGCGCCTTCGAGGACGGCGCGTCGCTGACGACCGGCGTCTACCGGCCGAGCGACCCGGCGCCGACCGCGCACCTGCTCGACGTGACGTTCT
Organism: Halolamina sp.; assembly: GCA_042216705.1. Lineage (GTDB taxonomy): Archaea > Halobacteriota > Halobacteria > Halobacteriales > Haloferacaceae > JBDGTQ01. The sequence goes on from JBDGTQ010000002.1 coordinate 67,948, forward strand.
CCGGCCGAGAGTACTACTGTTCGTGTTGAGACCGGTAGCGCCGGAGCGAGGCCGAAAGCCGGGCCGACCCCGAGATAGCGGCGGATTCGGACGCTTCCGAACCGCCTTCCACGCCGCGGTGCGAACTTCGGCGTCATGAGCGACGGCTTCCACCTGAACCTGTTCACGATGAACTCCCTGGAGCACGTCTCCGCGGGGTCGTGGACGACGCCCGGAGATCGCTCGGCGGCGTACACCGACCGCGAGTACTGGACGGACGTCGCCCGCACCGCCGAGCGCGGCGGGTTCGACGCCGTGTTCTTCGCCGACGTGCGGGGCATCTACGACGTTTACGGCGGCGACCGCGAGGCGGCGGTCCGCAAAGGCGTCCAGACGCCGGCCAACGACCCCGAACTGCTGGTCCCCGCGATGGCGGAGGTGACCGACCGCCTCGGCTTCGCGGTCACGCGGTCGACGACGTACACCCACCCGTACCAGCTCGCTCGGGAGTTCTCGACGCTCGACCACATCACTGACGGTCGGGTCGCTATCAACGTCGTCACCTCCTACCTCGAATCGGCCGCCGAGAACCTCGGCCTCCACGAGCGCATGGACAAGCAGACCCGCTACGACCGCGCCGACGAGTTCATCGACGTCTGTTACGCGCTCTGGGAGGACTCTTGGGAGGACGACGCCGTCGTCGCCGACGCCGACGCCGGGACGTACACCGACCCCGAGAAGGTCCACGACGTCGACTTCGAGGGCGAGTTCTTCGACGTGCCGGGGCCCCACGGCTGCGAGCCCTCCCCGCAGCGCACGCCCGTCGTCTACCAGGCGGGGTCCTCGGACCGCGGCCGGGAGTTCGCCGCCGCCAACGCCGAGGCGGTCTTCTGCAGCCAGCCCACCGAGGACGGCGTCACCGAGTACGTCGAGGACCTCCGCGACCGCGCGGCCGATTACGGCCGAGACCCCGACTCGCTGCGCTTTTTCACCGGTATCGTCCCCATCGTCGCCGAGACGGAGGCCGCCGCGGAGGCCAAACACGAGGCCTGGAAGGAGGGCATCGACGTGGAGGCGACGCTCGCGCTGCTGTCGGGCTTTCTGGACATGGACCTCTCCGAGCTCGACCCCGACCAGCGAATCGAGCACATCGAGACCGACGCCATTCAGGGGACGATGAACGCCTTCACCAGAGCCCAGCCCGACCGGGAGTGGACTGTCCGCGAGGTCGCGCAGTTCTCCGGACTCGGCACCACCTCTCCGGTCGTCGTCGGCACGCCCGAGCAGGTCGCCGACGAGCTCCAGTACTGGCACGAGGAGGTCGGCGTCCACGGGTTCAACGTCAAGGAGGTCGTCCGCACCGCCAGCCTCGACGACTTCGTCGACCTCGTGACGCCGGAGCTGCGCGAGCGCGGCCTGCTGCGTGAACCCCGGAGCGACGAGACGCTGCGCGAGCGACTGCTGGGCCAGCCCCGCCTCCGGGCCGACCACCCGGCCCGGAACTGAGCGGCGTCGCAGGGCGGCATGGATGTCGGCGTCGATGCCGATGTCGGCGCCGACGCCGTCCCCTCGTCTTTGTCCTCACCCTCGCTCTCGCCGCCGCCCGAACCGCCCGCTGCGGCCGTGCACGAGGTGCGAACAACCGTCTTCCGCCGACGGTAGTTTTAATTACTCCCGCCGTCTTCTCTCAGGTGACGCTTCGTCTGGAGGGCCGAAGCGTCAGCGGGGACCAATTCAGGGCGGCAAGCCGCACCACTCTCCTTTCCGGTGCGGCTTTCCACCTTTCCGTTGTACTATACCGACAGCCGTGGGTCGGTCGCTGCGTTCGAAGCGGGCCGGAGTGACGACGACGAAAGCGACCGTTCTCTGCCCGGGTCACCACAGCACGGCCGGCCAGACGAACTGGAACAGCAGCCAGATGAGCACCGTCAGGACGGCGGTCATCACGACGTTGAGCACGACGCCGGCACGCATCATCTGGTCCTGCTGAAGGTAACCGCTGCCGAAGACGATGGCGTTGGGCGGCGTCGCGACCGGGAGCGCGAATGCGAAGCTCGCGGCGATGGCGCCGCTGGTCGCGAGGAACACGGCGGCGGCGACCTCCGAGAGCCCGAGCGTCGCCGCAAAGACGCCGCCGATGCCGACCAGCAGCGGGATGATGACCGCCGAGGTCGCCGTGTTCGAGGTCATCTCGGTGAGGAAGATGACAAGCAACACCGTCACGCCGACGACGAGCACGATGGGGGCACCGGTCAGCGAACTGAACACGACATCGGCGATCCAGCCAGTCGCGCCGGTCGACTCCAGCGCGCCGGCCAGCGAGATGCCGCCGCCGAATAGGAGGATGGTCCCCCAGTCGATGTCGACCAGCTCGTCCCACTCCATCGTGTCCGAGAGCACCAGCGCCGGGATGGCGGCCATCCCGACCATCACGTAGTACAGCAGCCCCTGATGGCCGGCGACGCCGAAGACGCTCGGTCCGCCGCCGCCGAACAGCGTGACGGCGACGGTCTCGGGCAGCAGCGGCGCGAGGAGGTCGCCGAGGCCGCCGACGACCCACAGCCCGGCGGTGGCCGCGAAGATGACGACGACCCGGCGGCCGCGCGGCCCGAGATCACCCTCTTCGGCGAGGTACGTCTCGGCCTGTTCCCGAGCGGCGGCGACATCGTCGACCTGCGGCGGGTAGATACGGAACGTGAGGAGATACCAAACGAGCGGGAGCGTGACGGCGACGATGGGGAGGCCGATGGCCAGCCAGTCGGCGAAGCCGATCTCGTAGCCGAGCAGCTCGTTCAGCTGGGAGGCGAGGATGGCGTTCGGCGGCGTCCCGATGAGCGTGCCGACGCCGCCGACGCTGGCGGCGTAGGCCGTCCCCAGCAGCATCGACACCTGAATGTTGGCGAAGCCGCCGTCGCCGACGGGGTCGCCGTCCGCGGCGGTTCCGCCGGTGGTCCCGATGTCGTCGTCGAGGTCGGCGGCGGCGTCGGTCGCGGCTTCGACACCCTCGGCCCCGACGACCTGCGTGAGAACGCCCAGCGCGATGGGGGTCATCATCGCCGCCGTCGCCGTGTTCGACACCCACATCGAGAGGAACGCGGTAGCGAGCATGACGGTGCCGACCAGCCGCCGGGGTGAGGTTCCCATCCGCGCCATCAGCCACAGCGCGATGCGGCGGTCGATGTCGTACTTCTGGAGGGCGTTGGCCAGCATGAACCCGGCCACGAACAGGAAGATGAGATGGTCAGCGAACCCCGCAAGCGCCGTGTCGAGGTCGGCGTACACGCCGAAGGCGGTGAGCAACACCGGAATCGTCAACGCGGTCACCGCGAGCGGGAGCGCCCCCGTCACCCACAGTGACGCGGCGAAGAACATCGTCGCGAACGCGTACTGCCCGCGCAGCCCCAGCTCCGGCGGCGTCGGCGCCGCGGCGATGAGCGCCGTGCCGACGACCGCGAACGCGAAGGCGACCAGACGGCCCCGTGCAGCTCCGAGACGACCCTGTATCATTGATACACGTACACTCACCCACGGGTCGGTAGTTAACAGTTTTCCTCCGGCAATTACTGGACGGCGACGCCGCGTTCCGGCGCCGGCGGGCGAACCGAGACGACGCGCTGGGTTCCGAGCCGGGAACTAATCGAGGAACGAGCGGCGAACTCCGCGTCGGCCGTCGCAGTCGGTCACCCCGTCGGCGGGTTCCGGACCAACCCCTCGAACAGCGCCGCGCCGCCGACGACCGACGTCGCCGCGCCGACGACCGTTATCGGCACCCCAGAAGCCACGGCGGCGGCGGCGACGACGACGCTGACGCCGAGAACCGCGAGGACCGCGTCGAACCGCGAGGGGGCACCGGGCGGGAACATCTAATGACATGTAATTACCAACGGGTCAAAGTCTTTGTGACAGCGCCGCGTGTCGCCGTCGTTCTGAACGAAACTGGAAAACCTGCGAGGGGAGGGATTTGAACCACGGTCGCTGCGCTTTCTGGTTCAAACCCGCCCGTCTCGCTCGCGACGCTCGCTCACTGCGAGGGGAGGGATTTGAACCCTCGGACCCCTACGGGAGCGGGTCTTAAGCCCACCGCCATTGGCCAGGCTAGGCGACCCTCGCGCAGGCTGGCGTTCCCGTGGCTCCCGCAAGTGGGTTTCGGTCCCGCCGAGACGGGAGTCGGCAAGGTCCGCCGACGGCTGGAGGTTCGCGTCGCCCGTAGTGAAAGGACGCTGCAATTCGCACAGACGAGGCCGCCGCTGGACTTCGACCCCACCAGCCGGCCGTGACTCCTTACCAGTCGACGCTGAGCGTGCCGTCACCCTCGGGGTCGGGGGCGACTTCCTCGTCCGTCCGGCGGTCGACGACGTGGATGCAGCCGTCGCCTTTCTTCGCCGGGCACACCTCGGCGGCTTCGATCTCCGCGTCGACCTGGGTCTCGTCGACGTAGTACGACTCCGGGCTGGCCATCCCGCTGGCGATGTCCATTTCCCAGTTGTCCGAGACCTCGGCGCATTTGCCCGCGCCGAAACAGGCGTTAGCCTCGAAGATTATCTTGTAAGGCTTTTCCTCGACCGGTGGCCCGTCGCCGCCGTAGTCGCTGGCGGCGCGCACGTCGGCGTCGAGGTCGCTCATGGCCCGTTGTCGGCGACGCGGCGTCTTTTCGCTGTCGGTCCGTCCCGGGGGTGGTTGGATGCTTAAAAGGCTCGACGGCCCTACGAACGACATGGGCACGGACGACGCGGAAAGCGGCCGGATTCTCGACGACGAGACCGTCGCCCGACGAACTGAGCGTCGGCCGATCGAGGCCGTCGCCGGCGACCTCGGACTCGGCGCCGACGACGTCGAGCCGATGGGCGATGGGAAAGCGAAGCTCACTCACGACGCCGTTCGGCGGGCGGTCGCCGGCGAGCAGGACGGGCGGCTCGTCCTCGTCACCGCGATGACGCCGACGCCGGCCGGCGAGGGCAAGACCGTCACGACCATCGGGCTCGCGCAGTCGCTCGATGCCCGCGGCGCGACCAGCGTCGCGGCGGTCAGGGAGCCTTCGCTCGGGCCGGTATTCGGCATCAAGGGCGGCGCGACCGGCGGCGGCCGCGCGCAGGTGCTTCCGCCGACGGACGTGAACCTCCACTTCACCGGCGACATGCACGCCGTCACCGCCGCTCACAACCTCGTCGCCGCGGCGCTCGACAACCGGCTCCATCACGGCGACGACCTCGGCGTGGATGTCGACGAGGTCAGGTGGCCGCGCGTGCTCGACGTGGACGACCGCGCGCTGCGGAACGTCGTGGTCGGGCTCGGTCCCGGAACGGACGGCGTTCCCCGGGAGTCGGAGTTCGTCATCACCGCCGCCTCCGAGCTGATGGCCGCGCTGTGTCTGGCCACGGACCTCGACGACCTGCGTCGGCGGGTCGGACGGGCGGTCGTCGCCCGCGAGGGAGGCGGCGAACCGGTCGTCGTCGACGACCTCGGCGTGACCGGCGCCGCGACCGCGCTCCTGCGGGACGCCTTCCGACCGAACCTCGTCCAGACCGTCTCTGGGACGCCCGCGTTCGTCCACGGCGGCCCCTTCGCCAACATCGCCCACGGGACGAACTCGCTGGTCGCCGACCGCGTCGGACTGTCGCTGGCGGAGTACGTCGTCACGGAGGCCGGCTTCGGCGCCGACCTTGGCGCCGAGAAGTTCCTCGACATCGTCGCCCGCGAAGGGCCGACCCCCGACGCGGTCGTCCTCGTCGCGTCGGTCCGGGCGCTGCGCCACCACGGCGAGGCGGCGGCCGAGGGCGGCCTGGATGGCACGAACGACGAGAACGGCGAGAGCGATAAGAACGACGACCTCGCGACGCTCCGAGCCGGCTTTCCGAACCTCGACCACCACGTCGAGACGCTCCGGCGGTTCGGTGCGGAGCCGGTCGTCGCCATCAATCGCTTCCCCGACGACGGCGACGCCGAGGTCGCCGCCGTCCGGGAGCACTGCCGCGACCGAGGGGTCGCCGTCGCCGTCTCCACGGTGTATCGGGACGGACCGGCGGGCGGCGAGGAGCTGGCGCGGGCGGTCGAGGCGGCGGCCGACGGCCCCGCCGAGCCGTCGCCGCTGTACGACGTCGAGGCGTCGCTGGCGACGAAGCTCGAAACTGTCGCGACGGAGGTGTACGGCGCCGACGGCGTCGAGTTCGTCGACGGCGCGTCCGAGGACCTCGACCGGCTGGCGCGGGACGGCTTCGACGACTTCCCCGTCTGCGTCTCCAAGGTGCCGGGGTCGCTGTCCGACGACCCCGAGCGCCTGGGCGTCCCCGAGGACTGGACGCTGTCGGTGAAGCGGCTCTACCCGGCGGCGGGCGCCGGCTTCGTCGTCGCGCTGACGGCGGACGTGCTCACGATGCCCGGGCTGCCGGCCGAGCCCGCCGCCGAGGACGTCGACGTCGAGAGCGACGGGACCGTAACCGGCGTCTGACCCGGTCAGACGGAGCGAACACTCCCGAGGCGTGTCAGTCAGTCGCCGCCGCGAGGACCGCACCGAGCCAGCCGCCGCCGACGCCCGCCGCGAACGCGACCCCCCGATGAGAAGCGCCCAGACGACGTCCGGTAGCGACGGCCAGACGACAGCGGCGGCGAACAGCGGCGCCACCGCCACCGCCGCGGCGACGATACCGCTCGTCAGAATGATTGCAATCACTCGGCCGGGGCAGTTTCACCCGTCCCACGAGAACTGCGTGGCCTTCGCCGTCGCCTCGTTCCAGTCGAGCATTTGTCGGCTCCGCGTTCAGTGAGCGTCGATGAGCGTCTCGTACTGCGCGCCGGTCTGTTTCAGCGTCTCCGTCGAATAGAGTCTCTCGTGGGTGAACGGCAGGTGCTCGCCCGCCAGTTCGTCGACCTTGGCGTCGACGGCGTCGGCCTCGCGGCCGTGGACCATGGTGAACAGGTTGTACGACCAGTCGTGTTCGGGGCGGCGCGGGCGGTGGTAACAGAGGGTGACGTACGGCAGCGCGCCGACCCGCTCGCCGAGGTCATCGAGGCGGTCGTCGGGCACGTCCCAGACGACCATGCAGTTGTTCCGGAAGCCGGTGATGACGTGGTTGACGACGCAGCCGACGCGCTTGATGCAGCCGTTCGCGCACAGGCGTTCGACGGCGTCGAGCACGGCGTCGACCTCGGCGTCGACTGCGTCGGCCACGTCGCGGTACGGCGTCGCCGACAGCGGGAAGCCGTCCTGGATTTCGAGCAGGAGGTCGGCCTCCATCGCCGAGAGGCCGCCGACGGCGTCCTCCGAGATGCGGGTCGCGGAGGCGTCGGTGTCGACGACGCTTTCGCGGGCGAAGCTGTCGTCGTTGACCACCGGGAACTCCAGGTCGATGTAGTAGTCCGTCAGCATCGGGAGGGTGAGCACCGCACACCCCGTCTCGGCCTCGATTTCGGCGAGGATGTCGTCGCGGCGCCGCCGGGAGCCGGCGGTGACGACGAACCACATGTTCCACTCGTGGTCGCGGCGGTAGTTGTGGTTCACCTGCCGGTAGTCGTTGATCACCTCGGCGACGGCGTCGAAGCGCTCGGGCGGGGCCCGCACCGCCGCCAGCGTCGAGGAGCCGATGACCGGCGGGTTGAGGACGGCACCGAACCGCCGGAAGACGCCGCATTCGTGGAGTTCGCGGACCCGCTCTAGGGCGTCCGCCGGCGCGACGCCGAGGTCGTCGCCGACGACGTCGAACGGCCGCTCGACGACCGGAAAGCCGCTCTGGTAGTCGTCGATGAGCGTCGCGTCGACCGCGTCGAGCCCGTCGCGCCAGTCCGTCCCCGCCGTGTGACTCATCGTCCGCGGTAGGCGACGCGGTCACCTACCCCTTTCGCTCCGGAGTAGCTTTTTGAGGCGCCGGCCGTACTGGTAGTCGTGGGAGAGAGTAGCTCACAACAGTCGTCCCCGCGGTGGCAGATGTACGTCCCGTTTGTCGTCGCCGGCGTCGTCGTCGGGCTGGTCGTCGCACCGGTCGCCTACGACGTCGGCGCCGGGACGGACGGGACCGTCGCCGTCGTTCCCCTCGAAGGGAGTATCGACGGCGAAAGCGCCGCCGCCGTCTCGGCGATGCTGACGGAGGCCCGCCAGGACCCCTCGGTAAAGGCCGTCGTCATCGTCTCGAACAGCGGCGGCGGCGCCGCCTCCGCCAGCGAGACGCTGTACTTCCAGACGAAACGCACCGCCGCGGAGATGCCGGTCGTCGCCAGCATCGACGCCTCGGCCGCCTCCGGCGCGTACTACACCATCGCCCCGGCCGACAAAATATACACCAAGCCGTCGTCGGTCGTCGGTAGCGTCGGCGTGCTCGCGCCGGCGCCGACCGAGGTCGAACCCAACGACATCATCGTGACGACCGGCCCGAACAAGCTCAGCGGCAGCAGCGAACGGGAGTTCTACCACATCATCGAGTCGCTGCAGCGGGCGTTCGTCCGGGCCGTGACGACCCAGCGCGGGGAGGCGCTCGACCTCTCGCGCCAGCAGCTCGAAGAGGCGCGCATCTACTCCGGCACGCAGGCCGTCCGCAACGGGCTGGCCGACGACATCGGTGACCGGACCGCGGCGGTCCGAGAGGCCGCCGAGCGCGCCGGACTCGACGACTACCGCGTGCGGGTGCTGCGCCCCGACAACTACACCGTCGAGTTCGTCTCCCGCAGCAACTACCTCGCCAGCGACGCCGACGACAAGGAGCTGCGGTCGCCGACGTACCTCGTCGCCAACGACTCCGACCCGGTGTTCCTCATGATGCGTGGCGATTACTTCTCCGCGGAGGACCTGCGGGCGATGGCCGGCAGCCGTCCCGAGCCCACGGAGGCGAAGAATGCGAGCTGACGAGCTCCGGAACGGGCTCGGCGTCGCCGTCGCGTCGGCGTTCGTCATCGTCGTCGTCGCCGCTGCCGCCGGGCCGCTGCTCACCGGCGGGACGGCCGCCGACCCGCCCGCCGAACTGGACAACAGCGAGTACGCCGTCGGCGAGGTGGCCTCGAATCCGGAGCCGGCGGTCGGCGAGATTCGGCCCGACGCCAGCGGCGACGGCGCCACCGTGCTCATCGACGTCGCCCACGCCAACCGGATCCAGCGGACCGACCTCACGCCGCTCATCCGCGGCTTCCAGCGGGCCGGGCTCAGCGTCCGGTTCCACGAGTCCGGCGACCTCGACGCGGCGCTTTCGAACGCCTCGGCGTTCGTCGTCGTCGACCCCGGAATCGGTTACACGCAGACGGAGGTCGAATCGCTGCAGTCGTTCACCGACGACGGCGGTCGCGTCCTGCTGTTCGCCGAGCCGAACACCATCACCGTCTCCGGCGGACTGCGGCCGTCGGTGACCGAGCGCGAGACCAACGTCGAGCGCATCGGAACCGCCTACGGCCTGTCGTTCTCCCCCGAGTTCGTCTACAACCAGCGGGTCAACGACGGCAATTACAAGCGCGTCGTCGCCCGGCCCGAGAACGGCGCGAGCGACGTCGGCGAGCGGGTCGTGCTCGACACCACCGGCTACGTCGTCCCGACCGGCGAGGCGACCGTCCTCCTGCGCACGCCCGAGGGGACGGCGACCTCCGGCACGGACCGCCGAGGGCGCTACGCCGTCGGGGTGCGGACCGGAAACCTCGTCGCCGTGACCGACTCGTCGCTGCTCGGTCCGGAGGAGTACAACGTCGCCGACAACGAGGCGTTCCTGTCGTATCTCGTCGCGTTCCTCGCTGACGGGGACGGTGGCGGCGCCGCCGGAGAGACGCAGAACGAAACCGGGAATTCCACAGCGACCGAAACCGCAACCCCGACCCCAGCATAGACCAGGGCCCGCTCCGCCACCGGGAATCGGGGCGACCGACTGAACCCGGCGCGGAACGGGCGTTTTTTCGTTCCAGCGCACAATCGTTCGGACATGGCTTCATCGACCTCCAGCGAGGCGTCGTTCGGGGAGTGGCCCCTGAAGCGGCTGATGACCGAGGTGTGCGGCTCCGGGCCGAAATCGGCCGACGACATGCGCTACGACCAGGCCCGTGAGGCGATGGCTCGCATCTTCGCCGGCGAACCCGACGAGACCACCCTCGGGGCGTTCTGGCTGGCCAACCGCTGGAAGCGCAACACCCCCGAGGAGCTGGCGGCGTACGTCGACGAGATGTGCGAACGCGTCGCCGTCGCCGCTCCCGAGGCCGACCCCGTCGACTGCGGCGCGAACTACGACGGCAAGGGCGAGACGGCCGTCCTCGGCGTCGCGGCCGGCGTCGTCGCCGCCGGCGCCGGCACCCCGGTCGTCGTCCACTCCGGCGACCGCGTGCCGACCCAGAAGCAGGACGCCTACAAGCACGTCCTCGACGAACTCGGCGTCCGCACCGCGCTGTCGCCGCCGGAGTCGGCCGACATGGTCGACGCGACCGGTTTCGGCTTCTACCGCCAGTCGGCGTTCAACCCCGCGGTCGAGGACCTCTTCGAGCGCCGCGACCGGATGGGGGTGCGGACGTTTCTCAACACCGTCGAGACGCTGGCCAACCCGGCCGACGCGGACGTGCATCTCGGCTCCTTTTATCACCTCGCGTTCGCGAAGAAGGTGGTCGACACGTTCGCCGAGAGCCGCGCCCACGACCTCGACCGCGTGCTCATGTTCCAGGGGATGGAGGGGTACGACGACGTCCGCCCCGGCTACACGAAGGTCGCCGAGTGGGACGCCGGCGGCGAGGGCGAGGGCAGCGACGGCGACAGCTTCGACGACTTCGAGATCGAGACCGCCGAGTACGGGATGGACTTCGAGGAGGCCGACCTCGAAGTCGACGCCGACGACGTCGCCGGCGACTCCGCCGCCATCACTGAGGCGGTCGTGACCGGCGACCGTACGGACCACTGGCGGGACGCGGTCGCGCTCAACGCCGCCCTGCGCATCTACGCCCGCAAGGACGCTGCCTCGCTGGAGGAGGGCCTGGGGATGGCTCGGGAGAGCATCGAGTCCGGCGCCGCTGCGGGCGTGCTCGAAGACCTCCGAGCGTTCTGAGTTTCGAGGCGGCGGGCGGTCGTCGCGCTGGTCGGCAGTTCTTTTCACTCGTGGCGCCGACAGTGGTGGGTCGGTGCAATCGGAGTACAGAGAGCATATCGAGCCAGACAGCCAGACGTATCTGAGCGATAGGTCCATTCTGGAGCACTTCGCCGGACACGACCGCGCATCGCCCGTAGACGTCGCTCGGGGACGCCGTCGAGAGAACGTCCTCAGGTTACAGTGTCGGGATCTTTCACGAGTCGGGTTTCTGCGTGAGTGCAGCCACGACGGGTTCACCATCACGACACAGGGATTGGAGTTTCTTCCCGGGCGGCCGGAGGCCATGACGGATGACGGTCTCGTGAAGTCGGACGCTCTCGTAGGTAGCGCACGACCGAATGACGGCTGGTCGCTGTCGTCGTTCGATATTCTCGATGCCGAAACGATCAAGTGGATCAATCGAGACGAGTTCGAATCCAGTGATAGATACGGCCTCGAGCAGAACGACCGTTCTCTGACAGAACAGCGGATACGAAACGTTCCCGAGCGTCGCATCCGCAGAATCATCCGCGGATTTCCACGGAGTGAGCCTCTTCCACAGCAGTGTGCCCACTGGATGCGTGCTTTCGCCGGTCTCCATCTGTTTCCGGACGCGAACCATCGAACCGGTATGAACACGTTACAGATCCTCGTCGGAGAGGCAGACGTGGACGCGGAACTACCGCTTGCGAGCGACTTGAGTGGTACGTGCTACAATCGAGGTTGATCCGCCATCTCCAGGCGGACATCCGCTTCAGTACACTGTGGAAGCGAGACGAACACTACGCACTTTGGCACCAGTACTTTCGGCGGGAACTATGCGACGTGAACGAACAGCGTCGTCCGAAGCGGAGCATCGAACACTTGCGGAGCGTGCTTCGTCACGCTCGGACGAGAAAGCAGATAGGCTCGCCCTGAATCAGTCGTCGTACTCGGCGGCCCATCGCGTCGTACTGTATTTATTCTGTTGCAAGGGGACAAGAGACGCCAGACGCGCCGAGTTACGGGCTCTCCTCTTCCACGATGGCGATGCCGACCAGCGTCTGCCCGGCCGTCACGGTCGCCTCCCGGGCCACGGAGTACACCACGCCGTCGCGCTCGGCGGTCACCGTCTGGAGCGTCTCGTAGGTCGCCGGGTCAAACACCTCGCCGAGTGCGTCCCCCTCGACGACCCGGTCGCCGAGTTCGAGTCCGTCGCGGGCGGCGAACAGCCCGGAGTCGTCGGCGGTCGACCGCCCGAGGTGGTTGCGGGCGACGGTGTGCGAGCCGCCGTCGGGGTCGTCCGGGAGCATGTCGAGGTCGCGACAGACGTCGAGCAGGCCGTCGACGCCGGCCTCGATGGCGTCCTCGACGAGTTCCTTGTTGTGTGCGAGCTCAGGGGTGATGGCGGGGATTCCCGCGCGGGTGGCGGCGACGCGGAACTTCCCGCCGAAGTCGCGTTCGGCCCACTCGGTGTCGGCGTCGTCGCCGGCGGCCTCCGCCAGCAGGAGGTCGGTGCCGAACGCCTCCGCGAGCGCGCGGCAGTCCTCGTCCCCGCGGAGGAAGACGGTGTGGGTCAGCATCTCTCGGCTACCGGTGTGGAGGTCGACGACAGCGTCGGCGTCGCCGACGTACTCCCAGAGTCGGGCGGCCATGCGCTCGTGGAGGGTGCCGTCGGCGTCGCCGGGCCAGCAGCGGTTCATGTTCGCGTTCACGGAGTCGAGCGACTCCGGGGCGGTGTAGGAGACGCGGTCGAACGTCAGCGGGTCGGCGACCGGCACCGCGACGAGGCGCCCGGCGAAGTCGTCGCCGCGGGCGAGCAGCTCCTCGTGAACGCGTCTGAGGACCGCGGCGCCGTTGACTTCGCGACCGTGTTGGGCGGCCTGGACGTACAGCGTCGGTCCCGCCGCGTCGCCGTCGTAGACGTGGACCGTCGTCTCGACCGGGACGCCCGAGGGGAGGCGAGCCAGGGTGATACGCTCGGAGTCGTGCATCCGTTCGAGACTGTGGGCGGCACCGTCTTGTAGGTCGGGGCTGCCGTCGTGGGACTGTTCAGATAGAGGAGCATCGATAGCTAGCGCCGCGCTGGCGACGTGGAAAGCCGCCGGCCCCTTTCAGTCCCACCCGCTGTTGGGTGGTCGAGTCTGTACCGCCCAGCTGAAGCTCCCTCGATCGTCGCCCGTCGACAACGTGGAGCGACCGCGTCAGTGCTGCCCGTCGGCGCCGCAGAAAATCGCGTCAGTGCTCTACGTCGTTCGGGTCGCCGCGCTCGGCGACGAACGCCGATAGCTCCTCGCGCTGGCGTTCCAGCTCGGCGGTCGGCTCCGCGTAGACGTGGTCGAACAGCGCGTCCGGGTCGGCGGGGGCGACCTCCTCGGCGGTCGCCACCGCCTCGGCGACCTCGGTCTCGATTTCGGCCTCGGTCTCGGCCAGCCACTCGTCGTCGACGACCCCTTCCTCCCGGCAGAACGACTCGAAGCGGTCGAGCGGGTCCCGGAGGCGCCACTCGGGGAGATCGGGGTCGTCGTCGCGGTACTGGCTCGGGTCGTCGGCCGTGGTGTGCGCCCCCTGGCGGTAGGTCAGCGCCTCGACGAGCACGGGGTCGCCGTCGCGGGCCGCAGCCAGCGCGTCGGCGACGGTCTCCCGCACGGCGAGTGGGTCGTTGCCGTCGACGCGGACGCCGTCGAGTCCGTAGGCGTCGGCCTTGGCGGCGATGGAGTCGCTTGCGGTCTGGCGCTCCCGGGGCAGCGAGATGGCCCAGCCGTTGTTCTCACAGAAGAACACCGCCGGCGCGTCGAAGACGCCGGCGAAGTTCAGCCCCTCGTGGAAGTCGCCCTCGGAGGTCGCCCCGTCGCCGAAGCAGACGAGCGCGGCGTAGGACTCGTCGGCGTAGTCGGCGGCCATGCCGACGCCGGTCGCGTGGGGAATCTGCGAGGCGATAGGCACCGCCTGCGGGAACACCGGGACGTCGTGGTCGGAGTGGAACTCCGGGCGGCCCCGCCGGAAGAGGAAGATGTCGCTCATCGGCACGCCGCGGGCTATCTGGAGCGCGTTCGACCGGTACGTCGGCAGCAACACGTCGTCGTCGGCCATCGCGTGAGCGGCACCGACCTGAGCGGCCTCCTGACCCTCGAACGGCGGATACCCGCTCATCCAGCCCCGGCGTTGCAGCGCCAGCGCGCGCTCGTCGAAGCGCCTGGTGCGCAGCATGTCCCGTAGGGCCGCGCGGGCGGCGGCGGCGTCGAACCGCGACGACGACAGCGACTGCTCGCCTACGATACGGTTCATGCTCGGTGTCTCGGACGGCCGCGGCTTAAATGGCCGCGGAACCGCTTCGGCGCCAGCAGACTCTATTTCTCTTTTCAGCCAGCAAAATTAAGTCGCTACATGGTGTACGTTGTGGTGGGAGCAACGCCCCGGAGCCGGAAGGCGAGACCGTTCCTGACGGGGTGTTCCGGGCACCGGCGTCACGGCGGCGTGGCGTCTGAACACCCAGCAGAACCAGAGCATGACCGGGCACTGCACGGGACGGGTTCAGCCCCGTCCGCCGACAGTCGAATCACCGTCGAACGACAGTCGAGTCGCCTGATGTGTCGGGCCACCGTCGACTGTGACCGTCGTCCGTCCGCGGTCGTCGTACTCGGACCGAGCGTCGCCGTCGCCGACTGCTGTGGCGGCCGTGCGCCGCCGGCGACGCTCGGGTCGCCGGACGACCGGACCGACGACGCCGTCGAAACGCACGACGGCGGGTGAGCGCCGAGCGACACGCAAAAGGCCCCGCCACCGCAACCTCTCGTATGGCCTCCGCCGTCGAACTCGTGCTGTTCCTGGTCGTCTTGGGCGTACACACCCTGTTGGCGGCCGTGCTGACGCGGTACTTCCGGGTGACGCTGAAGACGACCTGGGGCCGGGCCGTCTACGCGCTGTTCATCGTCCCGGTGGTGTTGCTGGTGACGACGCAGCTGTTCACCGGGCTGTTGAACATCGGGCCACAGCTGGGCGGTCCGGCGGTCGTGCTCGCGGTGCTCATCGGGCTGCCGATGGCGCTGGGCGCCGCCGTCGACCTGCTGTACGTTCCCCAGCCCGAGGAGTACGAGCTCCCGGACACCCAGGAGGGGTAGGTAACGGGCCGGTCAGGCGAGACTACTCCAGCGCCTCCGAGAGCACGTCCTCGACGCTGTCGAGCACGACCTCGGGCGACTGCGTGGCGTCGATTTCGACGAACCGCTCGGGTTCGGCGTCGATGAGTCGGCGGTAGTTCTCCCGGACACGGGAGAGGTACGCCGCCTGTTCGAACTTGTTGGTGGCGCCGCTGCGGGCGGCGGCGGTTTCGGGGTCGACGTCGAGGTACACGGTGAGGTCCGGGGACCGCGAGAAGGCTGTGTGGATGCCGCGGATGTACTCCAGCGGGCGGGCGAGGTCGGGGTGGTCCGCCAGCGCGGCCGCCTGGTAGGCGAACCGGGAGTCGGAGTAGCGGTCGACGACGACGAGTTCGTCGTCTACCAGCGACGGCTCGACGAGCCGGGCGAGGTGGTCGGCGTGGTCGGCGGTGAACAGGAACAGCGTCGCCAACGGGTCGGCGTCGTCGTCGGCGACGGCTCGCTGGGCGGCCGCGCCGAGGCGGGAGTCGGTCGGCTCGCGGGTGAAGACGGCGTCGGGGTAGGTCGCCTGCAGCGCCTCCCACACCGTCGTCTTCCCGCTGCCGTCCAGGCCCTCCAGGGTGACGAGCATGCTCGGAGCCAGCGTGGGCCGGGAAATGAGCCTTGCGGGTCGACGGCCGTCAGTCCCGCGTCAGACACGCTCGTTACATTTAGGGGACGGCGGAAACTACCCGAGTGCATGCAGGTCTTAGTCGCCGGTGGGACCGGATTCATCGGGTCACACCTCTGCCGTGAGTTAGTCGACGCCGGCCACGACGTAACGGCCATGTCGCGCAGCCCCGACGAGGACGAGGTGCCCGAGGAGGTCGCGGTCACGATGGGCGACGTGACCGCGGCCGACTCCGTCGCCGGCGCCGTCGACGGCCACGACGTCGTCGTCAACCTGGTCGCGCTTTCGCCGCTTTTCAAGCCCGACGGCGGCGACGAGATGCACCAGCGAGTCCACCTCGGGGGCACCGAGAACCTCGTCGCCGCCGCAGAGGACGCCGGCGTCGAGCGGTTCGTCCAGATGAGCGCCCTCGGGGCCGACCCCAACGGCGCCACCCACTACATCCGGGCGAAAGGCGCCGCCGAGACGGTCGTCGCCGAGAGCGACGTCGACGGGGTCGTCATCCGGCCGTCGGTCGTCTTCGGCGAGGGCGGGGAGTTCGTCTCCTTCACCAAGCGCCTGAAGAAGCTGTTCGCCCCGGGCGTCCCGGTGTATCCGCTGCCCGGCGGCGGACAGACCCGGTTCCAGCCCGTCTGGGTCGGCGATCTCGTCCCGATGCTGGTCGAGGCCATCGAGGACGACGACCACCTCGGGGAGACCTACGAGCTCGGCGGCCCCGAACAGCTGACGCTCCGGGAGATCACCAACATGGTGTTCGACGCCGAGGGGCGGTCCGTGCAGGTCGTCGGCCTCCCGATGGGGCTCGCGAAGGTCGGCCTCTCGGTCATGGGTGCGACCGGCGTGGTCCCGATGGGACAGGACCAGTATCGCTCGCTGCAGTTCGACAACACGACCGCCGACAACGACATCGGCGCCTTTGGCGTCGGGGGGGACGAGCTCACGGCGCTGGGAGAGTACCTGTCGGCGCCGTGAACGCGCAGTCGCCGGAGTAACCGCGATACCAGAACGATGAACGCTCACCGACCACACCGTTCGACCGCATCGCCGCCGGCCGCCGGCGCGTCGCCGGGCACCGGCGAGACCGCAGGTTCACGCCATCACAAGCCTTTTATCCGTTATGACATTCGTTTCGAGCCAATGACGAGGGGAGTGAATACATGAAACTCGCGATGATCGGTTTCGGCCAGGCGGGGGGAAAGATCGTCGACAAGTTCGTCGAGCACGACAAGCGGGCGGGATCAAACATCGTCCGTGCGGCCGTGGCGGTCAACACGGCCAAGGCCGACCTGATGGGACTGGAGCACATCCCGCAGGACAACCGCGTCCTCATCGGACAGTCCCGGGTGAAGGGCCACGGCGTCGGCGCCGACAACGAACTCGGCGCGGAGATCGCCGAGGAGGACATCGACGAAGTACAGGGGGCCATCGACTCGATTCCGGTTCACGAGGTCGACGCCTTCCTGGTCGTCGCCGGGCTCGGCGGGGGGACCGGCTCCGGCGGCGCGCCCGTGCTGTCGAAACACCTCAAGCGCATCTACACCGAGCCCGTCTATGGGCTGGGCATCCTGCCGGGCAGCGACGAGGGAGGCATCTACACGCTGAACGCCGCTCGCTCGTTCCAGACGTTCGTCCGCGAGGTGGACAACCTCCTCGTGTTCGACAACGACGCCTGGCGCAAGACGGGCGAGTCCGTCCAGGGCGGCTACGACGAAATAAACGAGGAGATCGTCAAGCGCTTCGGCGTGCTGTTCGGCGCCGGCGAGGTCGACAGCGGCGACGAGGTCGCCGAGAGCGTCGTCGACTCGAGCGAGATCATCAACACGCTCTCCGGGGGCGGCGTTTCCACCGTGGGCTACGCCACCGAGGAGGTCGAGATGAGCTCCGGCGGCGGCGGGCTGCTGTCACGGTTCACCGGCGACGACGACGGCGACGAGCTCGACAGCGCACACACCACCAACCGCATCACCAGTCTCGTTCGCAAGGCCGCGCTCGGACGGCTGACGCTGCCCTGCGAGATCGAGGGCGCCGAGCGCGCGCTGCTGGTCGTGGCCGGCCCGGCCGAACACCTCAACCGGAAGGGCATCGAGCGCGGCCGCAAGTGGCTGGAAGAGCAGACCGGCTCGATGGAGGTCCGGGGCGGCGACTACCCCGTCCAGCAGCCGACGGTCGCCTCCTGCATCCTCCTGTCGGGCGTGACGAACGTCCCGCGCATCAAGGAGCTCCAGCAGGTCGCCATCGAGGCACAGGACAACATCGACGAGATTCGCCAGGAGAGCGACGAGCAACTCGACGACTTAGTCGAAGATGACGAGGACGAGCTTGAATCGCTGTTCTAAGCTCCTCATCGCCCTCCTCGTCTGCTCGGCGCTTGCGGTCCCCGCGGTCGCGGTCCAGACCGAGTCCCAGCAGGTGCCCGAGGAGGCCGAGGTCGGTGCGGAGGTCACGGCACAGGTCACGCTGACGGAGCTGTACGACGAGTACGAGACCTGGCAGCTCGCCGGGCAGACCGAACTGGAGAACGTCACCTGGACGGTCGTCTACTACGACCAGACCGACGCGAAGGTCGACCAGCAGTCCTACGACGGCCAGAACTTCTCCGGCGCGACCGTCAGCGCCGGCGACGGGACCAGCCGCGTCGTCGTGAAGGTCCGGGGGACCGTCCCCGCGGTCGAGCAGTACAGCTACGACCCGGCACAGACGTTCCTGACGATGGAGCTGCGCCAGGAGCGTGAGGGCGGCACCTCGAACGTCGTCGACTCCTTCGACACCCACCACTACACCGCCGCGAGCGACGAGGCCCGGGCGGCCATCGACGGCGCCAGCAGCGCCGTCGACGCCGCCGGCTCGCCCAGCGACGCCGCCGAACTGCTCGACAGCGCGGTTAGCGCCTTCGAGGCGGGCAACTTCGACAACGCGGTCACCCTCGCCGAGCGCGCCGAGCAGTCCGCGACCCAGACTCAGAACACACAGCAGCGTAACCAGCTCATCGTCTACGCGGTCGGCGGCCTGCTCGTCGTGGGCGTCCTCGGCGGCGGCGTCGCCTACTACCGCTCCCAGCAGGACGAGTACGACCGGCTGGGTTGACTCCCCGATAGCGATGGAGGTCCTCGTCCCGTTCGCGACGGACGAGCCCAAGTCTCGCCTCCGAGCCGTCTTCTCGCCGGCGGAGCGACTGGCCTTCGCCAGCGCGATGCTCGCCGACGTGCTCGACGCCGTCGCCGCCGCCGGCCCCGACCCGACCGTGCTCGCCGTCGAGGAGCCCGCCGCCGTGGACGCGCCGGCGACGACCGTTCCCGACGGCGACCTCCCGACCGACCCCGGCGGCGTCGTCGCCGACCGCGGGGTCGACGTCCGCGTCGACGAGCGCCCGCTAACCACCGCCATCAACGCGGCGTTGGCCGGACACTTCGGAGGGGGCGGGATCAACGGCGGGAGTGGAGGTACCGACGACGGCGACCCTGAAGGCGACGGCGACGCTGGCGAGCCGGACCCCGTAGCCGTCGTCGTCGCCGACCTCGCGCTGGCAACGCCGGCGTCGCTGCGGGCGTTGTTCGCGGCCGACGGCGAGGTCGTCGTCGCGCCCGGCCTCGGCGGCGGCACCAGCGCGCTGGTCGTTCGCCACCCGGCGTTCCGTGTCGACTACCACGGCGCCTCCTGCCGGGACCACCGCGAGCGAGCCGCCGCCGTCGGCGCCGACCTCGCGACGGTCGACTCCCGGCAGCTGGCGACTGACGTCGACGAGCCGGCCGACCTCGCGGAGGTGCTGTTACACGGCGACGGCGCCGCCGCGGCGTGGCTGCGCGCCGCCGGCGTGAGCCTCGCCGTCGACGAGCGCGGCCGGGTCGGCGTCGAGCGCGACGGCGAGCGGTTCTGAGTCGGTGCGGGAACGAAAGACCGTAAGACCTCCCCGGCGAAGGCCGTCGCATGACCGAGTACTTCGAGATTCACGAGCGCGACGGGGCCGCCCGCGTGGGCGAGCTCCGCCTCGCGGAGCCGGCGACGACGCCGGCGCTCGTGGACGACCACCTCGTCGACGCCGGGAGCCTCTGGGCGGCCGACCGCGAGCTCCCCGACGGCGACGACGACGCGCTGACGATGCTGCCCCATCGGGCGTTCCCGGCCGGCACCCGCACGGAGGTCGCGGAGTCGTTCGCGGTCGACCATCCCGACGTCGACTACCCCGCGGCGGCGGTCGTCGCGAGCGAGGCGGCTCGAGACCTCGGCGTCGACGCCTACGCGCTGGCGGACGCCGGCGGCGTCGTCGGTCACGCCTCGGCGTTCGTCGACGCCGTGCTGGCCGCGAAGGAGGGAGTGCCGGCCGACGCCGCGTTGTACCTCTCCGGGGTCGCCACCCCGCGCAACGTCGCCGTCCTCGTCTACGCCGGCGTCGACCTGGTCGACGAGACCCGAGCCAGGGCGAAGGGCCGCCAGGGGAAGTACCTCACCGGCGACGACGAGCGGTTCCTCGAAGACCTCGACGAACTCCCCTGTGCGTGTCCGGCCTGTGCCGACGGCGTCGCCGATTTCGGCCGCGCCGACTGCGCCGACCACAACGCCAACGCCCTAGCCGCCGAGCTGCGGCGGGTCCGCCGGCGCATCCGGGAGGGACGGCTCCGGGACTACGTCGAGGGCCAGGCCCGTCACGACCAGTGGCTCACCGCGACCGTCCGCCGACTCGACGAGCAGTGGGGGTATCTCGAACGACACGCGCCGGTCATCCGGGGCGCCGAACTCGACGCCGCCAGCGCGGAGACGCTGGACCGCGTCGAGATTCGGCGCTTCGCCGACCGGGTGACCAGCCGCTACCGGAACCGCTTCGACCAGCCGCTCGTGTTGGTGCCCTGTTCGGCCGGCAAGCCCTACAGCGAGTCTCAGAGCCACCGCCAATTCCGGGACGCGATTCAGTACCGCGGCCACACGGTGTCGATGACCTCGCCCATCGGCGTCGTCCCGCAGGAACTGGAGCTGACCTACCCCGCCCAGCAGTACGACTCGGTGGTCACGGGGCGGTGGTCCGAGAAGGAGCTCTCCTTCGTCGCGAGGGTGTTGGAGCGGTATCTCCGGCGCAACGACTACCCGCGCGTCGTCGCGCACGTCCCGCCGGAGGGGTACCGCGAGGTGGTCGAGCGCGCGACCGCCGACCTCGACCTGGCCGTCGAGTTCACCGTCGAAGACCACCCGACGACCACCGAGTCGCTGGGCAACCTCATGTCGACGCTTGACGGGGAGGCGAAGTACCGCAAGCGCGAGCGCCAGGTGAACACCGTCCGGGCGACCGCGGACTACCAGTTCGGAGCCGGCGCCGGCGACGCGCTGTTTCCCGACCCGACCGTCGCCGGGCGGTATCCGAAGCTGCAGGTCCGGGACTCCGGCGACCCCGACGACCAGCTCGCGGCGCTGGTTCCGAAATACGGCGTGCTCGCGCTGACGCTTCAGGGCGGACGCCGCTGGGTCGACAGCGACGCCCCGACCAGACGAGTCACCATCGACGAGTTCGTCCCGCACGGCTCGGTGTTGGCCCCGGGCGTCGTCGACGCCGACGAGGACATCCGCGTCGGCGACGAGGTGGTCGTCGAGGGGCCGCGAGCGTTCGCCGTCGGCCGGGCGGAGATGCACGGCCAGGAGATGGCCGAGGCGACGCGGGGCATCGCCTGTTCGGTCCGCCACGTCGAGGAGACGGAGCGCTGAGCCGTCGCGAGCGACTCGGCGCGCTCTGTGGATGCTCGCGGGGCGGCGGCGTCGCCCGCGGAGCCTGCGGCGTCGTCGCCCGCAGAGGCCGCGGCGCCGACATCGCCCCCGGACCCGTGGGTGGCTCTCGCACACCGGGCGTGAGCTTTTCACTGTCCATGTCAATACGTGACACATGGCTGACCCGCCGCGGCTGATGAGCACCCAGCACCCGGACAACGCGACGCTGCCGTTTTTCACCGCAGACGACACCATCGAGGGCGAAGACGAGATTCAGGAGGCGTACTACGTCTCCTCCCATCTCGGCTGTGACGAGCAGATGTGGGACTTCGAGGGGAAGGAAGGCGACGAGTACGTCGTCAAGAAGCTGCTGTCGCGGTACGACGAGTACTTCGCCGAGCGTCGACTGGGCGAGCGGTTCCGGCTGACGGTTCGGGGCCCCAACCCCGACCTGGAGGAGTCGGAGGCGAAGATACTGCTGGAGATACTGGAGAGCATCCCGCGGTCGTACGACGCCGCGCGGCTGTTCGCCGAGGAGCACGACGTGGCGACGGTGGCGCCGATCCACGAGGTCATCGTGCCGATGGTGACCGATGCCGGGCAAATAAACGCCGTCCACGAGTACTACGAGCGGTTCGTGACGGGGAAAGCCGACGACGTGGTCTGGGGCGACCGGACCGTCGAGGAGTGGGTCGGCGAGTTCGAGCCCGAGAGCATCGACATCATCCCGCTCATCGAGGAGCGAGAGGCGATGCTGCGGGCCGACGACATCGTCCGGTCGTACGCGACCGCCCAGGACCGCGACAGCGTCCGCGTGTTCCTCGCGCGGTCGGACCCGGCGCTGAACTACGGCTCGCTGTCGGCCGACCTCATCAACAAGGTCGCGCTCCAGCGGCTGTACCGCATGGCCGAGGACGTCGGCGTCGAGGTGCACCCGATTCTGGGCGCCGGCTCGGCGCCGTTCCGGGGCAATCTCAGCCCGCGGCGAGCGGCGGCGACGGCCGAGGCCTACCCCGAGGTGGAGACGTTCACCGTGCAGTCGGCGTTCAAATACGACTACCCCGTCGACGAGGTCCGGGAGGGGATGGAGACGCTGAAGGAGGCCGAGCTGGGCGACCCGCCGGCACACATCGACGAGGAGCGGGCGCTCGCGGTGGTCGACCGCGTCGCGGAGGCCTACGGCGAACAGGTCGACGCCGTCAGCGAGACGGTGAACCGGCTGGCCTCCTCCGTTCCGGACCGCCGGGCGCGCAAACTCCACGTCGGGCTGTTCGGCTACTCCCGCGAGGTCGGCGAGAACACGCTTCCCCGCGCCATCGGCTACACCGCCTCGCTGTACAGCGTCGGCTGCCCGCCGACCCTGTTGGGCGTCCACGCGCTCACCGACGACGACGTGGCGTTCGTCGAGGAGGCGTTCCCGGCCTTCTTCGATCACCTGCGCGACGCCGCGAGCTACTACAATCCGCGCTGTACCGAGGTGCTGTCGCTGTCTCGGGCCGACCTGGACGCGGCGCTGTCGCTCGTCGACGTCGACCCGAACGAGCGCCATCGGGCGGCGACCGACGAGGCCATCGACGCCTTCGAGCGCGGCGACGACGACGCCGTCCGCTCGGCCGTGCGACGGGCCGCTCGGGAGCGGCAGTTCCTCGGATAGCCCGACCGTCTGCCCCGGAGACCACCGACGAGAACTTCTCCGTCGGCCGCGGACCGGAGGTCGTGCTGACGTTCACGCGAGCGACGTACGACGCCGTCGTCGAACACGCCCGCGAAGGCGGCGACGAAGAGGTCTGTGGCGTCCTCGCCGGCAGCCACGGCGAGGAGGCGAGTCGCGCGGTGACGGCCCACCGGGCGCCGAACGTCGCCGAGACGCCGCGGACCCGGTACGCGATGGCCCCCGAGGAGCAGCTTCGAATCCTCGACGCCGTCGAGGACGCCGGCCGAGAGGTCGTCGGCTTCTATCACTCCCACCCGACCGGGCCGCCGACGCCCAGCGAGACCGATGTCGCCCGAGCGACGTGGCCGGGGGTGTCCTACGTCATCTGCGCGCTGGACGGTCACCCGTTCGTCGGCGGGTGGCGCTGGCGCGAGGCCGAGGGGTTCGAGCGGGAGACGGTCGCCTTGGGGTGAGCGGCGCTCGGGTCGTCACTCGGTCAGTCCGTAGCCGCGACCCATCAGGACGACCACGCCCGCGACGGAGACGACCGAGGCGGCGGCTAACACCGCGAGCGCGGTGAACGGCGCTATCTCGGCGGTCCCGAGCAACCCGTAGCGAACGCCGCTCACGATGTACACCATTGGGTTGAGATACGAGGCCGTCTGGACGACGCCCGGCAGGTCCGACAGGGGGTAGAAGACGCCGCCGAAGAACACCAGCGGGCGGATGAGGAACTGGTTGAATACCGTGAGCTGGTCGAAGTCGTCGGCCCAGAGGCCGCCGGCGATGCCGAGGCTCCCGAAGAGGACGACGACGAGCAGGAGGAACGCGAGCCCGATCAGTGGATACCGAACGGGTACGTCGGTGAACGCGAGGCCGAGCACGAAGATGACCGCGCCGACGGCGAGCCCACGGACGGCGCTGGCCGCAAGATAGGCGGCGACCTGCTCGCGGTAGCCGACCGGCGAGGCGACGACCGACTCGATGTACTCCTCCCAGCGACCGTGGAAGATGGTGAACGAGGCGTTCTGGAACGACTGCCCGATGGTTCCCAGGGAGATGAGCCCCGGCAGGACGAACTGGAGGTACGGGACCCCGGCGGTCTCTCCGATCCGCGCACCGAGAATCACGCCGAACACCGTCACGTACAGCGCGTTCGTGACGATGGGGGGGAACACCGTGTTCTTCGGGCGGCGCACAACGCGCAACACCTCCCGCCTGGTCAGCGCCAACGTCCGGACCGCCCACACGGGAAGGGACCCGGCGCGGTCAACCCCGGAGTCGGCGTCGTCGGAGCGGTCGTCGAGGCTCATCGACTCGCCCCCGCAGCGCGCTCGCCGGCGTCGTCCGTCGTGGTCGCTACGTCCTCGTCGGCGTCGCCGCGGCCGCCGTCGTCTCCTCCGCCAGCGGTGCCCTCGTCGCCGTTTCTCGTCATGTCGACGAAGGCGTCTTCCAGGTTGGCCCGCTCGATGTCGACGTCGGTCACCTCGACGCCGGCGTCGGCGAGCGTCGTGATGACGACCGGGAGGGCGCCGCTGGAGCGGCGAGCGCGAACGGACAGCCCCTCGTCGGTCGGCGAAACCGAGAGGACCTCTTCGAGAGCGCGCAGCGGCGCGGCCCGAGCGGGCGGGTCGGCGACGCGGACGCGGTAAGTGTCGGTGCCGCGGCGGCGCAGCTCTTCGGGCGTGTTCACCTCGACGGTCTGACCGTCGTCGAGAATGCAGACGCGGTCACAGAGGCGTTCGGCCTCCTCGATGTAGTGGGTGGTGAGCAGAACGGTCGTGCCGTCGTCGTTGAGCCCGCGTACCACGTCCCAGATGTCGCGCCGAAGCGAGACATCGACGCCGGCAGTCGGCTCGTCGAGGATGAGCAGGTCGGGGTCGGTGACCAGCGCGCGGGCGAGAATGACCCGGCGCTTCATGCCGCCGGAGAGGCTCTTGAACGTCGCGTCGGCCCTTTCGGAGAGTCCCACCCGCTCCAGCGCGGTCGCGGCGCGCTCGCTGGCCCTCGCCCGCGAGAAGCCGTGGTAGCCGGCCTTGTGTTCCAACACCTCCTGAATCGGAAAGAAGCGGTCGACGTTGTACTCCTGTGGGGCGAGACCGATGCGGTCGCGGACGGCCGCTCGGTCGTCGATCACGTCGTGGCCGAACACCGCGGCGGTCCCGTCGGTGGGTTCGGCCAACCCCACCAGCGTCTCGATGAACGTCGTCTTGCCGGCCCCGTTCGGGCCGAGCAGGCCGAAGAACTCGCCGCGGTCGACCTCGACGGAGAAGCCGTCGAGGGCCCGCACGCCGCCGTAGTCCTTCACGAGGTCCTCGGCAAGGAGGGCGGGAGAACTACTCATACGCGAGTTCAGGCGTCGAGCCACTAATGAACGTCGTCATCGCGGCCGCGGCGAACTGTCCCGACGCCGCCCGGTCGCGCCCCAGCGTTACTCCCGCTCGGTCCGCGTCGCGAAGACGAGTTCGGTCGCGCTCCCGAGCGGGTCGTCGGCGGTAACCGTCCGGTCGACCCGGAGGCCCGCCTCCCGAAGCTGGCGGAGCGTCGCCTCCCGACCGGGCGCCGAAAACAGCATCTCCCCGCCCATCCACCCCTGGCGGACCGTCTCGTAGCTGCCCCCCGGCAGCGTCATCAGCAGACGGCCCTCCGGCCGGAGCACCCGCGCGAATTCGCGGTACACCGCCGGGTGGTCCTCGCGAGGGACGTGGAAGACGGCGTGGTACGCGGTGACCGCATCGACGCGTCCGTCGGCGACGGGAAGAGCCGACATCTCGCCGTGGACGAGTCGGCTCGCGGGCACGCGCTCGCTGGCGAGGTCGAGGCCCGCCCGCGAGAGGTCGAGACCGACCGATCCGGCGGGGAGGTTCGCCAGCGTGCGGGCGCCGTCGCCGCAGCCGACGTCGAGCACGGTTGGCTCCGCCGGGAGCGCTTCGAGCAGGTCGTCAACGAGCGCCGCGTCCGACCCGTCTGGGTCTCGGCGGTCGGCGTACGTCGTCGCCACGGCTTCCCAAGCGCGTCGCACGTCGTCGCGATCCATCCGAGCCATACCGCCTCGAAGGACGCCGAACGGATAGGTCCTCGGCGGGCGGGGGCGGTCGTCGCCACCCATCGCCGCGACGGCAAGGGTAATGTCACGGGGACACCGAGGATCGAAGCATGAGCAGGCCAACGCAGCGACGCCCGCGAGCGTCGCACGTGGTCGACGACGGAGGGAGGCGCCCGTGACCGAGGGCGCCGGTCGCGTCGGCGTCGACGTCGGCGGCACGTTCACTGACGTGGTGACCGTCCGAGACGGCCGCGTCGATGTCGAGAAGGTGCCCTCGACGCCGGCCGACCCCGCCGGCGGCGTGCTGGACGGGCTGGACGCCGCTCTCGCTGGTGGGGGAAGCGACGAGGAGGGCGCGAGCGACGCCAGCGCCGATGCCGCCGCCACCGACGCTGGCGGACTCGCGCCCGACGCGGTCGCGTTCCTCGGCCACGGCACCACGGTCGCGACCAACGCGGTGCTCGAAGGGGAGTTCGCCGAGACGGCGCTGCTAACGACCGCGGGCTTTCGCGACGTGCTGGAGATCGGCCGGCAAGACCGCCCGGACATCTACGACTTCGCCGCGAGCAAACCCGACCCGGTGGTCCCGCGGGACCGCCGCTACGAGGTCGCCGAACGGGTCGACGAGCGCGGCGAGGTGCTGGAGCCGCTGGCGGACGATGAGGTGCGGGCGCTGGCCGACGACCTGCGGGACGTCGATGCCGTCGCCGTCTCGCTGTTGTTTCCCTTCGAGAACGACGCCCACGAGCGGCGGATTCGCGAGCTGCTGGGAGAGGAGGGTGTCGACGCCGCCGTCTCGCTGTCGTCGGTCGTCCTTCCCGAGATTCGGGAGTACGAGCGCACGCTGACGACGGCGCTGAACGCCGCGCTCAAGCCGCGGATGGCCGGCTACATCGGCCGGCTGGCCGACGGCGTCGCCGACCGCGGGGTCGGGGCGCCCGTAGAGTTGATGCAGTCGAACGGCGGGATGGTCGCCGCCGAGGCCGCCCGCGAGCGCCCGGTCGACACGCTGCTGTCGGGGCCGGCCGCGGGCGTCCAGGGGGCGACGTTCGTCGCCGGTCGCCGCGGCGTCGACGACATCGTCACGATGGACATGGGCGGCACCTCCTGTGACGTGGCGCTGGTCGAGGACGGCGACCCGCCGGTGACGACCGACACCGAGGTCGGGGACTATCCTGTCTCCGTGCCGGCCGTGGACATCCACACCGTCGGCGCCGGCGGCGGCTCTGTCGCGTGGGTCGACGACGGCGGCGCCCTCCGGGTCGGACCGAAATCCGCCGGCGCGGAGCCGGGGCCGGTGTGTTACGGCCGCGGCGGGGAGCGTCCGACCATCACCGACGCCCACCTCCTGCTCGGGCGACTGAATCCCGAGGCGTTTCTCGCCGAGGAAGTCGGCACCGACGAGGACGACGTTCGCGCCGCGCTGGAGCGCGACGTCGCCGACCCGCTGGGCGTCGGCGTCGAGGCGGCCGCGGCCGGCATCGTCGAGGTCGCCAACGCGAACATGGAGCGAGCGCTGCGGGTCGTCTCCGTCGAGCGCGGCCACGACCCCCGGAACTTCTCGCTGGTCGCCTACGGCGGCGCCGGGCCGCTACACGCGCCCGCGCTGGCGGAGAGCTTGGGAATTCCGGAGGTCGTCGTCCCGCGGACGGCCGGCGTGCTCTCGGCGCTGGGGCTGCTCATCAGCGACGTGCTGTACGACTACAGCACCTCCCGGGTGCGCCGGCTCGACGCGGTCGACCCCGAGACGTTGGCGGCGACGTACGCTGACTTCGAGGCCGAAGGCCGCGACCAGCTCGCCGCCGAGGGGTTCGACGCCACGGAGATGCGCTTCGAGCGGGTCGCGGACCTGCGCTACGTCGGTCAGTCGTTCGAGCTGTCGGTGCCCGTGCCGGCCGACCTCGACGCCGGCTCGCTGGCGGACGCCGCCGAGCGGTTCCACGAGCGTCACCGCCAGCGCTACGGCCACGCCTCTCCGGAGGAGCCGGTCGAACTCGTCACCGTCCGCCTGCGGGCTCGCGGCGTCGTCGACCCGCCGGAACTCCGAGCAGGTGACGGCGACGACGATGACAACGAGCGCGCGGCCGACGCCGACGACGCCGTCAGCGAGACGCGGACGGTCGTCTTCGACGGCGACGCCTACGACGCGCCGATTTACGACCGCCGGCGTCTTCCGATCGGGGCGGCCGTCGCCGGGCCAGCAGTCGTCGAGGGCGTCGAGTCGACCACCGTCGTCCGTCCGGGCCAGCGCGCGACCGTCGACGACGACGCCAACCTCGTCGTGGAGGTGGACGCCGATGTCTGATACCGATAGGGGTGGGACCGACGCGGACCACGCAGTCGACCCGGTGACGCTGGAGGTCGTCCGCAACGCCGCCGTCGCGGTCGCGGAGGAGATGAACGCCACGCTCGTCCGGACGGGGTACTCCCCGAACATCAAGGAGCGCAAGGACTGTTCGTGTGCGCTGTTCGACGCCGGCGGCGAGATGGTTAGCCAGGCCGAGAACATGCCGGTCCACCTCGGGGCGATGCCGTTTTCGGTCCGGGCGGCCGTCGACGCCGTGGAACGAGAGGCGCTCTCGCCCGGCGACGCGATACTGCTGAACGACCCGTTCCGCGGCGGCGCCCACCTGCCGGACCTGACGCTGGTGACGCCGGTGTTCGACCCCGCGGGCGAGGAGTTGGTTGCCTTCGCGGCCAACCGCGCCCACCACGCCGACATCGGCGGCGCCACCGCCGGCTCGGTCGCTGCCGACTCGACGGAGATCTACCAGGAGGGACTGCGCATCCCGCCGGTCACCTTCGTCGAGGGCGGCGACACCCGCGAGGACGTCCTCGAACTCATTCTGGCGAACGTCCGCACGCCCGACGAGCGCCGCGGGGACCTCCGGGCGCAGGTCGCCGCCAACGAGACCGGCCGCGAGCGCGTCCACGACCTGCTCGCGGAACACGGCACGGCGTTCGGCCCGGCGCTGGAGGCGGTCACTGACTACTCCGAGCGCCGGATGCGCGCCGAGATCCAGGAGCTACCGGACGGCACCTACAAGTTCGCCGACCGTCTGGACGGCGACGGCCAGGGCAACGGCCCCCTCCCGGTGTCGGTCGCGGTCACGGTCGACGGCGACGAGGTGACCGTCGACTTCGCCGGGACCGCCGACCAGACCGCCGGCCCGGTCAACGCTGTCTTCGCCGTCACCGTCTCGGCGACGTATTACGCCGTGCGCTGCGTCACCGACCCAGAGATTCCGCCGAACCACGGCTGTTACCGGCCGATAACCGTCGAAACGCCGGAGAGGTCCATCGTCGACCCCGAGCCGCCCGCGGCGGTCGTCGGCGGGAACCTCGAAACCTCCCAGCGCGTGACCGACGCGGTGCTGGGCGCCTTCGCCGAGGCGGTCCCGGACCGGGTCGTCGCCGCCTGCCAGGGGACGATGAACAACATCACCTTCGGCGGCACCGACCCCCGAAACGGGGAACCATACGCCTTCTACGAGACACAGGGCGGCGGCTTCGGCGGGCGCGGAACCGCCG
Source organism: Halolamina sp. (assembly GCA_042216705.1). Taxonomy (GTDB): domain Archaea; phylum Halobacteriota; class Halobacteria; order Halobacteriales; family Haloferacaceae; genus JBDGTQ01. Next base: position 97,604 of record JBDGTQ010000002.1, read on the forward strand.
GCGACGAGGAGAGCCCGACCGCCGGCGACGGAATGGACGCCGTCCACGTCCACATGTCGAACACGCTGAACACGCCCGCGGAGGTGTTGGAGACGGCGTATCCACTCCGCGTCGAGCGGTACGCGCTGCGGCCGGACGCCGGCGGTGCAGGCGAGCATCGCGGCGGGTTGGGGCTGCGCCGGGACATCCGCGTCCGCGACCACGAGGCGGCGTTCTCACTTCTGGCAGAGCGCCACGACTCCCGGCCGTACGGCCTCGCCGGCGGTGAGCCGGGCGCGCCCGGCGGCGCCTACCTCGTCGACGGCGACGGCGAGGAGCTGGAGCGCCTGCCCGCGAAGTCGACGCGGGAGCTGCCAGCCGGCAGCGTCGTCTCCGTGCGCACCCCCGGCGGCGGCGGTCACGGCGACCCCGCAGACCGCGACCCGGCGGCGCTGGCGCGGGACCTCCGGCTCGGCAAGGTGACGCCGGAGGCGATCCGCGAGGAGTACGGCGTCGACCCCGCGGCGCTTCCGGTCGACGTTGGCAGTGGTGGCGACGATACTGGCGCGGGCGATACCGAGCGCGACGAGGACGACGGGGAGGAGTGACCAGTTCTCCCCCGCATCGCTCACTCTCCGGGGTCCCGATATGGGTTCGGAGGCTTCAGCCCGAATCGTTCCGAATAGGGCGAACAGGCGCCACAGTAGGCAACGAGACGCGACCGCGAACCGCGAGACGACGTGGCGCACACCCTCAGCCCGTCTCGCGGCGACGCGTCAGGTCATGCCGTCGGTGGTCCCGTTCCCGTATTTGAATCCTCGGACGGTCACACTGGTCTCTCTCGCTGACTTCCTCACTTCGGTCGCTCCCCGAAATCGGAGTCCCGGTCTCGAACCGTGCACACCGCCGCCGGACCGCAACGTTTTCGACCGTCGCGGTCCCGACACCCATGGTGGACACCAGACCTCGCAGCCTCGCGCTGGCGGCGACGCCGGCGCTGGCGTTGGCGGTCGTCGTCGTCGGCTTCCAGTACGCCTACGCGCTGACGACGCCCGGCGTCGCCCTCGGCCAGCTGTTCACGCTGGCCCGCGCCGTCGCCGACGCGGCCGTCTTCGGCGTCGCCGCGGCCGCCGGCTGGCACGTCGGCCGCGCCGGCGGGCTCGACGGCGCCGGCGGCCCCAGCGCCGTGTTCGGCTCGTTCCTCCTCGCGGCGGTCGGCGGCGGCGCCGGCGGAGTCCTCGTGCTGGTCGTCGCCGGACCGGCCGGGGTCACCGTCGGCCCGGCGTGGGCCGCGGTCGGCCACGTCGTCGCCGCCCGCGCCGTACCGGTCGGCTTCGCCGGCGTCGCCGGCGCCGCCGTCGCCGACTACGAACTCTACTGAGCTCGAAGCTGGTGCACAGGCCGCGTCGCCGTCCCCGACAACTCCTTGTGCGGCGCGGAGGTATGCCCAGGCATGGACATCGCCGACGCTCTCGACGCCCGCGAGGGGACGACCTGCGTCGTCGGCGCGGGCGGAAAGAAGACCACGCTGTATGCGCTGGCAGACCGACTCGACCGCGCGGTCGTCACCGCGTCGGTCCGCATCCCTATCTTCGACCGGGAGGTCGCCGACGTGACGGTGACCGACGACCCCGTCGCGGCCGTCGCCGACGCCGACCGCGAAGCGTGGCCGCTCGGCCTCGTCCCCGAGCGCGAGCGCTCCGACCGCTACCGCGGCTACGACGCAGAGACCGTCGGCGCCGTCGGCGTCGCCCACGACGGGCCGGTGTTGGTCAAGGCTGACGGCGCCCGCACCCGCGATTTCAAGGCACCCAGCGACCGCGAACCACAGCTCCCCGCGGGCGCCGACACCGTCGTCCCCATCGCCAGCGTCGCCGCGGTCGGCGAACCCCTCGACGAGGCGACCGTCCACCACCCCGAGCGCGTCGCCGCGCTGACCGACCTGGAGGCGGGCGAGGAAATCACGCCGACCGCGGTGGCGACGGTGCTCGCCGCCGCCGACGGCGGGCTGAAAGACGTCCCCTCGAACGCGACCGTCGTCGCACTGCTCAACAAGGTCGACGACGCCGAGCGCGAGGCGCTCGCCCGCAAGGTGGCCGACCGGCTGCTGGCCCGCACCGACCGGGTGGACCGCGTGGTCCTCGCGGCGATGCGTGAGCCGAGTGTCGTCGACGTCGTCGAACCGATGGGCGACGCCGGCGGGGAGAGTCCCCGGAACGCCACGGACGAGGAGGGCACCGAGCCGTGAGCGACGACGGGGTGACGGTCCTCGTGCCCGGCGGCCGCGACGTGCGCGGGACGCTCGACCGTGCGGACGGCCGGACGCCGGACGGCGACCCGGCGGCCGACACCGGGGCGGGGGCCTGCGTCGTCGCCTGCCCTCCGCACCCTCAGCACCGCGGCCACCGCGGGGACGCGCGGCTGCGGGCCGTCGGCGACCGGTTGACCGACCGCGGCGTCGACTGTCTGCGCTTCGACTACGGCGACTGGGACGAGGGGTACGGCGAGCGAGCCGACGTCGAGCGCGCCGTCGAGTGGGCCCGCGAGCGGTACGCCCGCGTCGGGCTGTTCGGGTTCAGCTTCGGCGGCTGCCTGAGTCTCGTCGTCGCCGGCGACGCCGCCGGCGACGACCTCGCGGCCGTCAGCGCCCTCGCGCCGGCGGCGCGAATCGCTTCCGACCTCGACGCCGTGGCGGCGATGGACGGCGTCGACTGCCCGGGACAGGTCGTCTACGGCGCCCGCGACGACACCGCCGACTGGGAACCGGTGGTCGACCGCGCCCGCGAACTGGAGTGGTCGCCGATCGAACTCGCCGCCGATCACTTCTTCGTCGGCCAGAACGAGCAGGTCGCCGACGCCGCCGGCGGGTTCCTCGCCGAGCGACTCCGGTGACGCCGGAGCGCGCCGGTACCCCTTAGGTCGTCCCGCACGTGGCTCCGGCCGTGAGCGACCCGCCACGAATCGGGGTATGGCACCGCGACGACCTGCGACTCCGGGACAACGCCGCCCTCTCCGAAGCCGTCACGGACGCCGACGGGCGGGTCGTCCCGCTGTTCGTCTTCGACCCGCAGTTCTACGAGAGCGGGATGGCCTGCGACGGCCGCATCCGCTTCGTCCACGAGTGCATCAAGGCGCTAGCGGCGGAGTACGACGCCCGCGGGACGACCCTCCGGCTCGTGCGGGGCGACCCCCGGGAGGTGATTCCGGCGCTCGACGTCGACGGCGTGTACGTCAACCGTTCGGTGACCGGGCGGTACGGTCGCGAGCGCGACGACGAACTATTCGCTATGCCCGGAGTCGAGCCCGTCGCCGACGACGGCATCGACTGGGACGACCGCCCCCGTCGGACGTACGACTGGCAGGCACAGGCGGAGTCGTACTTCGAGACCGAGCCGACGCCGGCGCCGACCGCCGCCGATCTCGATTCCCTCTCGGTGGGGACGGCGCTGCCCGCAGAGACCGAGACGACGACGGTGGAGGCCGTCGAGCGCGCCCACGACACCGATCCCGACAAGCGCGACCTCCCGTCCGGTGGAGAGCCGGCGGCGTGGACCCGGCTGCGGTCGTTTGCGGCCGACATCACGAACTATCTCGGCAGCATCTCGCCGCCGGCCCGCGCCGAGGAGGACACCTCTCATCTCTCGCCGTACTTCGCGGTCGGCTGTCTCACGCCGCGGCAGGCGTACCGCCACGTCGAAACCGAGGCCGCCGGTGGACAGGCGCGGTCGCTGTTCACGACGCGGCTGTTCTGGAACCGCCACTTCTCACAGAAGCTGGCCGACTGGCCGGGGCTGATGGAGCGGGCGGTCAACCCGGTCTTCCGGGGGCTGTTCCGGGACCGCCACGACCCCGAGACGGCCCGGGCCTGGAAGGAGGGTCAGACCGGGTTTCCGCTGGTCGACGCCTCGATGCGGGCGCTGCGGGAGACGGGTTGGCTCAACTTTCGGATGCGGGCGATGTGTACGACCTTTTACGCGTTGGTGTTGCGCAACTGGTGGCGCGTCGGCGCCGACCACTTCTATCGCCACCTCGTCGACGCCGACCCCGCCATCAACTACGCCCAGTGGCAGATGCAGAGCGGGCTGTACGGCGTCCACCCGCTGCGAATCTACGATCCCGCCAAGCAGGTCCGCGAGAACGACCCCGACGGGGAGTTCGTTCGCGAGTACGTCCCCGAACTGCGGGCGTTCCCGACCGACTACCTCGACCGGCCCGAGAAGGCGCCGCTGTCGGTTCAGCAGGAGTGTGGGGTCCGCATCGGCGAGGACTACCCCCTGCCGGTCGTCGACTTCGAGGCTCGCCGCGAGGAGACGCGGGAGCTGTTCGGTCGGCTGCGCGACCGCGCGAAGGCCGCCCTCGAGGACCCCGAAATCAGGCGCCGGGCCAGCCTCTCGCGGCGCCATTCCCGGGAGGGCGCCGGCGTCGACGACGAGGAGCCGCCGACGACCGAGGCGCAGGCCGGACTCGACGAGTTCTGAGTCGCGAGTCGGACGTGACGGGGGTCGGCGCCGCGGACACATGGCGCGCGGCGGTTCGCCGGCATCGAGAGCCCGTCTGGCGTACGGGGTGCGTCTTCGACGCGGCGGCTCGAATCCCGCCGGCGACGGCGACGGGGACGACGACGAATCAGTTGTACTCCCGCCAGGTGTTTCCGCACTCCTTGCATCTAAAAAAGCGGGTCGGCGGCTCGTCGGCGGAGGCGGTCTGACGGATGGTGTACCACGCCTCGCCGTGGCCGCAGTCCTCGCAGGTCACGTCGTCGGCGGTGGGCTTGCCCTCGAAGTCGACCCCTTCCTCGGTCTCGATGACGTCGTCCTCGGACTGTGCCTCCGTCGAGACGAACTCGGCGGCGCGGTCCTCGTCCCTGGCCGCGGTCGCGCCGCAGCTCGTGCACACCATCTCGCCGTCCTCGGACTTCATCATCGAGCCGCAGTCGTCGCAGAACTGCATAGCGGCCGGTAGCGGCTCCGCTGGCTTAGCTCTCGCGGCTCGTCGACCCTGACCCCGACTCCGACTCTCTGGGTCCGAACTCACCCTCCATCGCGACGGGACAGTCGCGGACCCGGAAGTGGTCGGCGTCGACCACCTCGGCGATGGTGGTGCCCTCGTGGGTGCACAGCGCCCGCGGCGGCTCGGAGAAGTGCGGACAGCGCTGGCAGTACTCCCGCTTGTCGACGACGTGCTCGGTCACGCCGTCGCTCCGCGTCCGGGCGTCGGCCGCGGGGCCGAGGCCCGTGTCCGGCGCCGTCTCGGTGTCGTCGCCCTCGACGACGTCTTCCCACACCGACGACTCGTTGACCTCGTCCACGTCGACCGGCTCGAAGGGGTCGTCCTCGCCGGTGCCGACGGCGGGGTCGTCGGTCGCGTCGCCGGCCAACTCCTCGGTCAGGTCGCCGAGCGGAGCGTCCGGATTGATTCGGGTGTCGTCCTCGGAATCGGCACCGGCGTCGGCGCCGTCGTCGACCGGGTCGTCGTCGGTCATCGGCTCCCTCCGGACGGCGGCATCGGGTCGCCGCTGTCCGGTGCTTCCGTCGTTTCACTCCGGTTCTCCGGCGGGTTCGCGTCCGTCAGGGCCGGACGGTCGCCGGCGGTCAGCGTCGCGCTGCCGAGCAGGCCCTGCCCGGGTTCGACGTCGTCGAAGGCCTCCCCGCAGTGGGGACACTGCGGTTCGGTTAGCAGCGCCACGTCCAGGACGGCGCCACAGCTCTCGCAGCCGGCCTCGCGGACGCCCTGTCGGTTCGCGGTCCGCCGGAGTTCCCCGACGGCCGCCCGACGGGTGGTGGCGGCCTCGACGTCGTGCAGCCGCGACCGGAGGTCGGCGACGGCCTCGGCCAGCGAGTCGGTGCGGTCGCCGAGGCTCTCCGTCCGGTCGCCTAGGGCCTCCAGCACCGCTTCGTAGTTCTCGAAGCCGCCGTCGACCCGGTCGTCGAGCGCCTGAAGATCGGCGGCGAGGTCGGCGACGTCGTCCTCCAACTCCGCGGTCGCCCCGGTCAGGTCCGGATGGTCGTGGTCCTGCGGAGCCTTCGCCTCCGCCGTCTTCAACACCTCGACGATCCGCTCGCGGAGGTCCGTGATCGCCTCGTCGAGTCGGGCGTCGATCGCGTCGAGTCCGTCGGCGAGCTCGTCGACGCGTTCGGGATCCGGAAGGTCGTCGACGTCGAGACCGTCGGCGTCGCTATTAGCGTCGACGCCGACGACGAGGCGGTGGGCCGCGACCGCGCGTTCGAGCACGGTCGTCGGGGACTGGTCGAGCTCCGCTGCGCGACGCTCGATCCACAACGCGAGTTCCGAAGAGAGCTCCCCGTCCCTGTCCCGTTCCATCGCTGCGTACGGTTTTGTGCCTATAACTTAAGTTATTCCCGGCTGGCGACGACCGCTCACCGTATCTTGCGCACGTCGCTGATGTCGAAGCCCCCGTCGTGAATCTCGGTCTCAAAGCGGTCGATGTTCTCCGATTTGAGCCGGGAGAGCACGCCGCGGAAGGCCTTGACCACCATCGTCCGGGCCCGCTGGGAGCCGCCGGAGGCCCAGTTGAACTCGAAGGTCCCGCTCGCGGCGTCGGTCAGCTGACCGAGCTGTTGGTCGGTTAGCGAGTCGGTGTTGACTAACAGCAGGACGATGCCCCCCCAGTTGTGGGCGGCCTTCTCGATGCCCTGCAGCAGCATCGACGCGTCCGACCAGTCGTTGCCCTCGCCGGCGGCGCCGACGAGGTCGGTGACGGAGTCGATGCACACCACGTTGCCGGCGGCGTGTTCGTTGAGGTAATCGCCCAGCGCCTCCATCAGGCCCTTGCGGCCCTCGTCGGCGCCGAGATCGGTGATGCGGGAGGTCTCGCCGACGTACCACTCTCGGGGGATGGGCGACAGCTGGAAGTACTCTGGCGAGAAGTCCCGGAAGTCGATCTCCGGCACCGCCGCCTCGACGATGTCGTCGGCCATCGTGTACGTCATCTCTCGTTCGATGTAGCGGCGGTCGGCCGTGAACGACAGGTAATGGACCTCCGGCGGGAACTGCGACTCGGTGGGTTCGTCGCCGTAGTAGAGGTCGAACAGCTCCGGGTCGGCCGCCCGCAGCGCGTGCGTCGCCGCGGCGGTGTAGAGGAACTCGCGAGCCCCGGCGCCGGACTCCCCGGCCAGGAGGACGACGCTGCCCGGCGGCGCCCCGCCGCCGAGCGTGTCGTCCAGCCGGGCGACGCCGAACGGGATGCGTTCCATACCGTCGACTGCGGGGGCCGGGTGCAAAGCCGTTACGCCACCCCCGAGGTCGCCGAGGTCAAGGGGACGTATCGTCGCGTCGCGAGGACGAGCAGCGGGACGCCGTCGCCGACACAGAGCCGTGAACGTCAGTCCTCGGCGTCGACCGGCTCGATTCGAGCCCCGCGGTTGCGTCCGGCGACGACCTGCACGTCGCCGTCAACGCCGGCGGCCGACAGCGCCTCGCGGCCGGCGTCGCGGGCGGCGTCGGCGCGGGCGGCGTCGGTGACGCCGTACACCGTCGGCCCCCACGAGGACTGCCCGGCGCCGTACACCGCCGGCGACGACGACAGCGAGTCGACCACCGCGCCGACCGGCGGGCGGTAGACGCCGCCCTGTTCGTCGGCGTACCAGGCGCCGTTGAGACGACCGAGCTCGGCCACGGCGGCGCCGAACCGTTCGGCCGACCCCGCGGTCACGGCCGGCAGCAGTCGACGGGTCGTCACCCCGGCGACGCGGTCGGCGCGGTCGGAGTCGGCTGCCTCGACCGCCGAGCGCATCGAGTCGTCCTCGGCGTCGTCGTGGCGGCCGACTGCCACCGACGGGCGGACGAGCAGGAAGCGCCAGTCCCCGGGTATCTCGTGGCGGGCCGCCACCGCCGGGACGTCCCACTCGCCGTCGGCCGGGCGGTCGGTTGTGAACCGCGCGGTGGGGTGGCCGGCGTCGAGCACCATCCCACCGGCCTCGAACGCCGCGACGCCGATACCCGAGCGTCCGCCCCGACCGAGGTCGGGCGCTCGCTCGCGGACTCGGGGCGTCCGGTCGTGAACGCGAGCGACCGCCGCCAACACCGTCAGCGCGAGCTGCGTGCCGCTGCCGAGGCCGACGTGGCGCGGGAGCCGCGAGCGCACGGTCACCGACGCTCCCGGCACGCCGAGCAGGTCGACGGCGCGCTCGGCGTACTCCCGGGCCAGCGGGTCCTCACAGACGACCGTCTCGGCAGGCTCGGCCCGGACGACGACCCGCGGAGCGTCGAGCGCCACGCCGACGGCACCGTACAGCCGCTCGTGTTCGAGGCTTAGGTTGCCGAACCCGAAGTGCAGCCGGGCGCCGGTCTCGACGCGAATCACGACCGAACGGACGTGCCCTACGGCAATCGTGGTTTCGCCGGTGGCAAGGGTCGCCGGACCGAGGGCGATATCAGTCCGGGTCGGCCGGCGGCACACCGCCGGGGCCGACGCTCTCCGAGGCGCGGTCTGCGGCCGGCCGGTCCGAAACCGGCGTTTCGTCGTCGCGGACGGCCGCGAGGTCGAGCCGGGACAGCGTCGCCGCCGTCGGCAGGCCGTCCTGACCCCAGTCGCGGGCGTCGTAGTACGCCGAGAGCGTGCGGTCGAACGCCTCGGGGTCGAGCGCGCGGCCGTCGGCGTCGGGGTCGGTGAGCCGCGGCGGGAGCGCGTCGTCGTCGCGGTCGAACCCCTCGCGGGCGTTGAACAGTCGGACCAGCGTCCAGATGCGCTCGCCGGCCCGGACCAGCGACTCGCGGTCGTGGTCGAACCCCAGCGCCCGCAGCCACTCGGTGCCGAGGTCCGCCCGCAGCGCCTCGCCGACGAAGTCGTCGACGACGAGGCTCCACAGCACCGACCGCGCGGTCTGGGCGCCGACGACCGCCCGGACCGTCTCGGTCTGCGAGCGGTCGGCGAACGCCCCGTCCTCGACCGGTCGCGCGCGGCGGTGACAGCCGCCGCGGTCGCTGGTGGCGTACGCCAGCGCCATTCCCTCGGCGCCGCGAGGGTCGTACGCCGGCAGCGACATCGCCTTCACCGCCGGCACGAAGTCGTCGACCGCGGTCGTCGCGTCGTCGGCCTCTCCGGTTTCGTCGTCACCGTTCGCGTCCCGGCCGTCCGCCTCGGTCACCAATCGTCGCGCGCCGGCGGCGACCCCCTCCGCGAGCGCGTCGGCGACCGGGCCGTCTCGGCGGGCGATGCCCTCGACCAGCGCGCGGGCGGCGTCGGGGTCGCCGAACGCCGGCTCCTCGGCGCCGGACGGGAGCTCGGCAGTCTCGGGAAGCGCGTCGGCCTCGGCGGCCAGCACGGTCCAGGCGACGGCGTTGCCGGCGGCGATGAGGTCGACCCCCAGCCGGTCACAGGTCGCTCCGAGCGCGGCCACGGCGTCGAAGTCGTCGATGCCGAGGCCGGCGCCGAGGCTCATCGCGGTCGCGCCGCGGGCGACGTGGTCGCCGGCGTCGGTCTCGACCCGGAAACCGCCGGGGACCGCTGACTCCGGGCGCTCGCGGCCGACGGCGGCCTCCTTGACCGCCGCGACGCCGACGTCGTCGGTCCCCTCGAAGCGGCCGCCGCGCCAGCCCTCCGTCGCCAGCGCTCCGACCTCGTTGAGGAAGTCGACCGTCTCGACGGTGTCGCTCGCGGCGAGCCAGCGGCCGGTGTCGGCGGCGGCGTACGTCGTCTCGTCGCGGTCGCGGAGCTCGGCCAGCGCCGGCGGCGGGTCGGGCGCCTCGCCGCGGACGACGACGGCCTTCAGGCGCTTGCTGCCCATGACCGCGCCGGCGCCGCCGCGGCCGGCGTGGTGGTCGCCGCCGTCGGAGGCGATAGTGGCGGTCCGGACCTCGCGCTCGCCGGCCGGTCCGACGCAGGCGACCGCCGCCCCGGGGAAAGCGGCGTCGGTCTCGGCGGTGTCCAGCCCCCAGGCGTCCGTCGGGCGGAGTTCGGCGTCGCCGTCGGCGACGTGCAGCGCGGTCGGCTCCGCGGCCGCCCCTTTGACGAGCACCGCAAGACACCGCGGCAGCGCCCCCGAAAGCGTCGCCGGGAACTCTCCGCCGGCGTACGAGTCGAGGAATGCTCCGGTTAGCGGCGACTTCGTCACCGCGGCGTAGCGGGTTTCACCGGGGAGGTAGCCCGACAGCGGGCCGAGCGCGAACAGCAGTCGGTTCTCCGGACCGAGCGGGTCGGCGCTGGCGTCCAACTCCTCGTAGAGGTAGCGGGCGCCGAGGCCCTTGCCGCCGAGGAACCGGCGGCGCCACCGCTCGGGGACGCGTTCGCGGGCGACGGTGCCGGCGGTCAGGTCGACCCGGAGTATCGAATCCCGGCGGGGCGCCTCGGCTGCGCTCATCCCTCGAAGGAAGTGCGGTGACGCCTAAAAGCGTTCTTCGTCGGTGTGCCGACGGCGGACGTCGGAACGGATTTGACCCGTGGCCGCCGAGGTGGACCCGTGCCGAGCGCAGTCGTCATCGCGGGCGGGCGGTCGACGCGGTTCGGCGACGCCGACAAGGCCCTCGCGGAGCTCGCCGGCACGCCGATGACCCGCCGGGTCGCCGACCGCCTCGCCTCGCCGACGGACGAACTCGTCGTGAACTGCCGACCAGCCCAGCGACCCGCGCTCGCGGCCGCGCTGGAAGGGTACGACAATCCCGTCCGGTTCGCGGTCGACGATGAGCCCGACCGCGGCCCTGTCGCCGGCATCCGGAACGGGCTGGCCGCCGCCCACGAGCCAACCGCCGTCGTCGTCGCCTGCGACATGCCGTTCGTCGACCCCGAGTTCGTGGCGACGCTGCTCGACCGCGTCGACGACCGTGACGCCGCCGTGCCCCGCCCCGCCGAGTGGTACGAGCCGACGCAGGCGGCCTATCGCTGCGAGCCGATGGTCGCCGCCTGCGAGAGCGCCCTCGCCGAGGGCCAACCGCGCATCCTCGACCCGCTGGAGGAACTGGACTGGACGGTCGTCGGGGACGTGCCCGACGAGGAGACGTTCCGCAACGTCAACACCCCCGAGGAGCTGGCCGCCGCCGAGGCCGACCTGCGCGGGGAGTAGCTCCGGGCACAGGGCACTGGGCTCTGAGGCCCGGGCACCGGCCTTCGAACTCCGGCCGCCACGCTCTCTGAACTCACTCCGCGCCCAGCGCAGCGAGGTTTTCGAGCGTCACGTCGTCGGGCACCGTCGAGAGCGCCTCGGCCGGCCAGTCGCGGTGAGCCAGGGTGAACGCCGTCTCGGGGTTGGCCCTCGCGAGGGCGGCGACCCCTTCGGCGGCGGCCCGGGCGCTCGCGGCGTCGAGGCGTTCCGGCGTCTCCGCGGTCAGGGGGTACGTCTCCGACAGCGACCGCGGGAACGGCCCGAGCGGCGGAACCAGCCGCCAGACGTCGTCGTAGTCGTGGTCGGCCGGCTCGTCGTACTCGGTGAGCAGCAGGGCGTCCGGGGTCGACAGCCGCCGGAGCCGGTCGTGGTGGCGAGCGACCGCCGGTCGGCGGGCGCTCTCGGCGGAGACGTGGAAGAACGTCCCCTTCGAGGCGCGATCGTGGGCCTCCAAGTCGTCGGCGTGGTCGAGCAGCGCGCGGTAGCCGTCGGTGAGTCGGGGATGCGAGCGGGCACGGGCGTCGACCAGTTCGAACAGCGTGCCGGCCCGAATCGCCGCCCGCACCCGACGCATCTCCGCCAGAGAGACGTGGAGATTGTGTTCGGCGAGCAGCCGCTCGCGCTCGTCGTCGTCGCCGGCCCGTAACGACTCGGGGTCGGTGGCCGTACACACCGGACACGAGCACGGGAGCTCCCGGAGGTCGTCGAGGTGGCGGGTCCCGCGGACGGTGAGGTAGCGGCCGTCGCGGGCGTACAGCGCGTACGCCGCGGAGTCGAAGAGGTCACAGCCCAGCGCGGCCGCCAGCGCGAACATCATCGGGTGGCCGGCGCCGAAGAGGTGGACCGGACAGTCGGCGTCCAGCCCGCGCTTGGCGGCGGCGACGACGTCGACCACGTCGTCGTAGCGGTAGCCGTTCATCAGCGGGACGACCGCGCCGACGGGGAAGACGTCGAGGGCCGTCTCGGCGGCGTGGGCGCCCGCTCGCTCGCGGAGGGCCGGGTACGTCGACCCCTGGACCGGCGCGTTGACAAGCATCTCGCCGGTGTCGACCGCCTCGGCGTCGGCCAGCGCCGTCTCCGTCGTCTCGAGGTCGGCGGCGGCGGTCTCGCGGTCGGCGTCCGGCGGCGTCGGCACGTCGACCGGAGTTGCCACGTCGGAGCCGATCTCCCGCTGGAAGTCGAGTATCTCCGCGGTCGTCACGTCGATGTCGCCGTACTCCGCGAGCTGGAACGACCCCGAGTCGGTGACGACGGCGCCGTCGAACCCGAGCATCTCGTGGAGCCCCTCCGACAGCGCCCGCTTCCGGAGGTCGTCGGTGGAGTTGATGATGTAGGAGTTGGTGATGAGCACCTGCGCGCCGAACTCCTCCTCGAAGCGAGCCGGCGCGACGGTGCGGATGTTCGGGTTGACGACCGGCATCAGCGCCGGCGTCTCGACGGTGACGCCGGCACGGGGAACGGTCAGCTCCCCGATGCGGGCCGCGCCGTCGTGTGCCCGCAGCTCGAAGTGGTCGCGCATGGCCGATACTGGGCGGCCGCGGGAGAAAAGCGCCGCGTTCGGCGGCCGTGACGGAGATCGAAAGCGGACGCTGGGCGGCGAGCGCCGCGGTCAGAGGCCCACCAACGTCAGTACGCCGGCACCGGGGCCGGCGGCGTCGGGGCCGAACCGCAGGACAGCGTACAGCAGCGTGAACAGCGTCGCGTTGTAGAGGCCGTGGATGAGCGCCGGGACGACGACGTTGCCGGTGTACTCGTAGGCGGCGCCGAACACCACCGCGGGGACGGTCAGAATCGCGACGACGAGGGCGTTGCCGGCGGTCGACCCGCCGGTGAGCGCGAACCAGTGGAGACTCGCGAAGATGATGCTGGCCAGCCCGACGGCGGGGGCCGGTCCCATCACCTCGCGGAGCCGTCCCTGCACGACGCCGCGAAACAGCAGCTCCTCGCCGGGGCCGATGAGCAGCACCGACGCCGGGATGAGCACGAGGAGCACGCTCGGCGCCCCCGTCGCCACCTCGACGGCCGAGTTCGTCCCGGTGTCGACCGCGAGCTGTGAGCGGACGAACCCGCCGACGACCGGCCCCCCGACGAACGCGAGGACGTAGCCGACGACGACGACGGCGACCTGCTTGAGCGACGGGACGGCGGCGCCGATGTCGAACGCCTCGCGGCTCCCGAGCCAAGAGACCCGCTCGCCGACGAACCGGGCGATGCTCGGTCGCACCCGCCGGTAGACGAGCGCGACGCCGAGACAGCCGACGCCCTGGACGAACACCAGGCTCAACACGATGGTCGAGGCCGGGGTGAGTTCGACGCCCAGTCCGGTGACGAGGACGGCCGCAGCGAGGAAGGTGAGGAGGAAGCCGAAGGCGAGCCCGCCGGCGCCGAGGACGAGCCCGCTGAACACCGCGAGACCGGTCCGTAGCGGGGACTGACTGCGCGTCGTCGGTGACATAGTTCCTCTTCGGGGTCCTCCCTCAAAACCGTTCGGCGACCGGGGACGGCGGCGGGCTCGACCCGCTCAGTCGTCCCGGGTGAGCTCGTATCGCGTCAGCGCCAGTACGGTTCGGCCGTCCTGGAGGTCGTCGGCCCGGGCCGCCGCGAGCAGCTCGTCGTAGTCGGCGACGACGACGCGGATGTCCTCGTTGTGGTCGAGGTCCTGAGTCGCCGTCGGCTCACAGTCCCACGCGAGGAAGTAGTGGTGGACGGAGTCGGTGATGCCGTTGCTCGGCTCGATAGTGCAGAGGTGGTCGAAGCGCTCGGCCTCGTGGCCGGTCTCCTCGCGGAGTTCGCGGGCGGCCGCGACCGTGAGGTCGTCGTCGCCGGGCTCAACGGAGCCAACGGGGAGGCCGCGGTTGACACGGCCGACCGCCTGGCGCCACTCCTCGATGGCGACGACGTCGCCCGCGGGCGTGAACGGGAGGACGACCACCGCCGCCGGCTCCTCGACGTAGTGGAACTGCCCGGTCGAGCCGTCCGGGAAGCGCACGTCGTCGACGCGCACGTCGAAGCCGGGACAGGCGTAGTCGACGGCGCTGTCGGTCGTCGTCCACGTCAGCGAATCGCGCTCGCTCTCGCTCTCGCGCTCGGAGTCGGCGTCGACGTCGCGGTCGTCGCTAGCGCCAGCGTCGGTCATGATGCGACCCACGACCGCCACCGCAAAATCACGACCGGTTCGGGCGTCGGCGCCCGGGGGGTCAGTCCCCGCGCCAGGCAACGACCCCGCCGGCGCCGACGAGGACGGTCGAGAGCACGGTGACGCCGGCCTGGAGTTCCCCGAACCAGAACGGCAGCCACGGGAAGGCGGCCTTCAGGCCGACGACGAGCAGCGACAGCCCGGGGACGCCGCTCTCGACGGAGTTCTCGCCACGGTCGGCCTCGTACCACTGTCCTGACGCCCGCTCGCCGGCCGGCAGCCGGTCGGCCTCGTAGGGGATGCGCTCGGTTGTCGTGCTCCAGACGACGGTGCCGTTCTCGTTCACCTCGACAAGACGCTTGTTCAGCGTGTCCGTGACGAGCGTGTTCCCGTTGGGCAGTCGGTCGGCGTCGCGGGGCCAGTGGAGATCGATGCCGCCGGCGCTCGACAGCGACCAGGCGACCGTCCACTCGCCGTCGGCGGCGCGCCGAAGCTCGACCACGCGGTCGTTGTCGGAGTCGGCGACCAGCATCGCCGCGCGGCCGTCCTCGTCCTCGCCGAGCCACATCGGGTTGTGCTGGTGGTTCAGCAGATCGGTGTCGCCACAGCGGGGGTCGTCGCCGACGAGCTGGTCGGCGCAGGCGCCCTCGTCGGGGTCGTCGTCGACGTTGACGACCTCGGCGACCCGGGCGCCGCCGTCGGCCGTGCGCTCGACGACGAGCACCTGGTTGGCGTTGCGGACCGAGACCAGATACCGGCCCTCACCGATGCGGTCCACGTCGTTGATGTGGAGCCAGTCGGTCTCGGTCGCGTCCGCCGGCGGCTGGTAGAACGACGAGGCGTTCCACTGCCAGGTCACGGTGCCGTTCTCGACGACGAACACCCGTTCGCGGTCCATGTCGGTGACGAGGTAGCCCCCGCTCGGCAGCGGCTCCGCGTCGTGGACCTCGCTGTTTTTCTGCGTCTTCACCGGGAAGGAGTAGCCGCCGTCGACGACCGTCGGGCCACCCTCGGCCGCGGGGTCGATGACGCGGAACCCGGTACGGGCACACGGGGCCTCGTAGGGACCGCAGTCCTCGCGGTCGCCGTTCATGAACCCGGCGAGGACGGTGCCGTCGGGCCGCATCGTCACGTCGAAGTACGAGCCGGCGCTGTCCTCGCGCCAGACGACCTCGTCGCCGCGGACCATCGCGACCGCGCCGTACTCGTGCCAGCCCGGACCGCCGCCCTGAATCCCGACGAGCGTCCGGTGCTCGCCGTCGCCGTCGGTGTTGGCGCCGGAGACACCGCGGTCCGGGGCGACGGCCGCGCTGCCGACGAGCGTCGCGGCCAACAGGACGACGCCGACGGCGGCGAGCACGGCGCCTCGGGTCCTCGCGTCCATCGCACCCGGCTTCCGAGCGGGCGGCGATAAGCCTTCTGAACGACGACCCGACTCACCGCCGGTCGCCCGCCCGCGGCGCCCCGAGCAGCACTCAGAAGGCGTCGGCGACCTGCTCGCGCATCTCGGCCACCGAGCCGGAGTTGTCGACGACGACGTGAGGACCGGTCAGCTCGTCGTACTCATCGCGGAACATGCGGTGGATGGCAACGTCGGCGTCGCTCTCGTCGTCCGTCCGGGCGCGGATGCGCTCCTCGACGGTCGTCTGGTCGCACTCGACTTTGACCATTCTGAACGGGGCGCCGACGTCGGCCGCGACCGCGCGGACCTCCTCGCGGAAGGCGGCGCGCTGAAAGGTCGCGTCGAGAACGACCGACCCGCCGTCGGCGACCCGTCCGCGGGCCCGCCGGAACAGTTCGGCGTAGACGCGCTCGGTCTCCGCCTTGGAGTACTCCGGGTCCGCGACTAGGTCTTTCCGGACGACGTCGCTCCGGAGCACCGTCGCGTCCAGGCGGTCGGCGACGGTCTCTGCGACCGTGGTCTTGCCGACGCCCGGTAACCCACAGACGACGACGAGGTCGGGGGTCGAACCGTCGCTCCCCGGCGACGGCTCCGCGGCGCCGTTACCCGGCGTCTCCCGCTCGGTCATCGGCCCCTCATTCCTCAGGCGGTACTTTTTGCCAGTATATGAATGTACGGAATCAGTCCGCTACCTGTCGGCGGATTTCGACGTCGCACGTCCCCCAACGTGGCCCGGATTTCCGGCCGCCGCGGTCGACTCGACGAGCGGGCGAGAACCATCATGATAGATAACTCTATATCGGCTGCCTCGTGAACTGTTCACGATGACCAGCGACGACGTTCACGGCGAGCAGTTCGGCGTCAAGCACATCCGCGAGGTGTACCGGAGAGGGATGTTCGAGGACGAGACCCCGGAGTTCCCGGTGAACTTCGAGGAGATGCGCGAGGAGGCGTTCGAGCGGATGTCCTGGAAGGCGAAGGCGTACGTCCACGGCGGCGCCGGGTCGGAGGAGACCTTCGAGCGCAACAAGGACTTCTCGCGGTGGCGCATCGTCCCGCGGATGCTGCGCGGCGTCGCCGACAGGGACCTCTCGGTCGACGTCTTCGGCGACAGGCACGACTACCCGCTGATGATAACGCCGCTGGGGGTTCAGACCCTGCTCCACGAGGCGGGCGAACTCGCCACGGCTCGGGCCTGTCGGGAGCTGAACGTCCCGTTTGTCCTCTCGTCGCTGTCCTCGCACTCGATGGAGGACGTCGCCGAGGCGCTGGGTGACACGCCGAAGTGGTTTCAGTACTACTGGTCCTCGGACCGCGACGTGGCGGCGTCCTTCCTCGACCGCGCGGAGGCGGCCGGCTACGACGCCGTCGTCGTCACGGTCGACGCCCCGACGCTGGGCTGGCGCGAGCGACTGCTCTCGGAGGGGTACTACCCGTTCCTCGAGGGCGAGGGGATGGCCAACTACTTTTCCGACCCCGCCTTCCGGGAGTCGCTCGCGGTCCCGCCCGAGGAAGACCCCGAGGCCGCCGTCGACCGCTTCCTGTCTGTGTTCGGCGACGCCTCCCTCCGGTGGGAGGACCTGCAGTTCGTCTTCGAGCGCACCGACCTCCCGGTCGTCGTGAAGGGCGTCCTCCACCCCGACGACGCTCGGCGGGCGGTCGCGGCCGGCGCCGACGGCGTGCAGGTGTCTACCCACGGCGGCCGCCAGATCGGCGGCTCCATCTCCGCCGTCGAGGCGCTGCCGGCGGTCGCCGACGCGGTCGGCGACGAGGCGACCGTCTTCTTCGACTCCGGGGTGCGCCGCGGCGAACACGTGTTCAAGACGCTCGCGCTAGGCGCCGACACCGTGATGCTCGGTCGGCCGTTCGCGTACGGCCTCGCTCACTCCGGCCAAGACGGCGTCGAACAGGTACTCCGGAACACGCTCTCGCAGTTCGACCTGACGATGGGGCTTGCCGGCATCGACGACGCCGAGCGTATCGACGGCGAGGCGGTCCGCGACGAGAAGACGCTCTGAGTTGGGAACCGTGTTGTCTGGCGTTCGACTGGAAGGTTTCCGTTAAGCAGTTTCGGCCACCCGTTCATCGAAGACAGACGCGGGAGAAGTGGGCCGGCGCGAATTCGAATCGCCGTGGAGCACGGCTCCACGAGCCCCCGCTCGCTTCGCTCGCGAGGACGCGGTCACGGCCACCCGAAGGCCGTCACTCAGGAGGTGAGAATGCGGGAAAGTGGGCCGGCGCGA
>JBDGTQ010000021.1:0-3104 GCA_042216705.1 Halolamina sp.
CGGCCAGCGGGTGGTTGAAGTCGACGCGGGCGCGGCCGCCGACGATGGTCTCGATGTACCCCTGCTGCTGGTCGACGGTGACCTGTGCGCCGGGGTAGCGGTCGTCCTCGTCGATCTTCTCGGCGGCGACGGTGCGGACGTCGTCGGGGTCGTACTCGCCGAAGGCCTCCGCGGCGGGCACCTCGACCTCGCCCTCGTCGTCGGCTTCGCTGCCGATGAGCGCCTCGTCGACGCCGGGGAAGACGTGACCGGCGCCGACGACGACCGTTCGGGAGTCGAACTCGTGGCCCTCGTGGTCGAGGCCGTGCTCCTCGGCGACGTCCTGACGGGTCGTGTCCACGACCTCGCCGTCGGAGGTCGTCCGGACCGTGTAGTGAAGCTCGACGAAGTCGCCGTCCTGAATCCCGCTCGACTCGTCGTTCTGGGCGTCCTCGGCGGCGTCGGCTGCCTCCTCGGCCTGCTCGTTCTCGCTCATACCCTGAACGTCTCG
This sequence comes from Halolamina sp., assembly GCA_042216705.1. Taxonomy (GTDB): domain Archaea; phylum Halobacteriota; class Halobacteria; order Halobacteriales; family Haloferacaceae; genus JBDGTQ01. The sequence goes on from JBDGTQ010000021.1 coordinate 491, forward strand.
CGTTCGACTCTTAAGCACAACGTTTCCCCGACGCTCCGGGCCCAGTCCTCGTCATCGGTCGTCCTCGCCGCTTCGGCCCGACGGTCGCGCCGGGGCGGCGCGCTACCGGTCGAACGTTCCCCGAGCGTCGCCGCACCGACGACGCACCCGTCGACGACGTCATCGAGCGCCTGGTCCTCCCGGGCAGTTAAACCCGAACCGCGCCAACGGCGACCCGTGTACGAGGTCGAACTGAAGGTGTCGGCGGACCTCGACCGGGTGGCGACGGCCCTGCAGGACCGCGGCGCCGACCGCGTCGACGCCGTCGTGCAGGTGGACACCTACTACGACGCCCCCCACCGAGAGTTCGCCGAGACCGACGAGGCGTTGCGAATCCGGCGCGAGACACCGGTCGGCGGGAACGGCGAGAGTGGAGACGGCGAGAACGATGCGAACGACACAGGGGAGGTGAACGACACGGACCACCCCGAACCCACCGCCAAGGTGACGTACAAGGGGCCGCTGGTCGAGCGGGCGTCGAAGACCCGCGAGGAGTTCGAGACCGCTGTCGCCGACGGCGAGGCGATGGCCGCCGTTCTCGACGGACTGGGGTTCGAGCCAGCGGCGACCGTCGAGAAAGAGCGCAGGCGGTACCGACTCGCCGGCTACACCGTCACCCTCGACCGCGTGTCCGAGGTCGGCGAGTACGTCGAGGTCGAGGCCGCGGCCGCCGAGGCGGACGTCGAAACCGTGCGCGAAGGGGCGGCGGCCCTCCTGAGTGACCTCGGGCTCGACCCCGACGAGCAGGTCCGCACCTCGTATCTCGGTCTTCAGCTCGGTGATTCGCAGTAGTTATTCTCGCGGGTCGAGTGGTTTCCGCAAGTTATAGCAGTCGGGGGGCAAAATCTCGGCGTAATGAACCGGAACATCCAGGTCGGCGAGCTCGACCGGCGAGCGGTCGACGACCAGGAGGTCGAAATCGTCGAGCGAAAGGGTATCGGCCACCCGGACTCCATCTGCGACGGCATCGCGGAGGCGGTCTCGCGGGCGCTGTCACAGCTGTATCTCGACCGGGTCGGCAAGGTGCTTCACTACAACACCGACGAGACGCAGCTCGTCGCTGGGCGGGCCGCGCCGGCGTTCGGCGGCGGCGAGGTCGTCGACCCCGTCCGCGTCCTCATCGTCGGGCGGGCCACCAAGGCGTACGACGGCGCCCAGTTCCCCGTCGAGTCCACGGCGCTGTCGGCCGCTCGGGAGTACCTCGCCGAGCACGTCCCGGAGCTGACGTTCGGCACTGACGTCGTCGTCGACGTCGACCTCGGCGAGGGCTCGGGCGATCTTCAAGACGTCTTCGGCGAGGAGAGCACCCAGGTCCCGATGGCCAACGACACCTCCTTCGGCGTCGGCCACGCCCCGCTGACCGAGACCGAACGCATCGTCTACGACGCCGAACGCGAGCTGAACACGAGCTACGCCGCCGACCACCCCGAGCTCGGCCCGGACGTGAAGATCATGGGCAAACGCGAGGGCGACCGCATCGACATCACCGTCGCCGCCGCGATGGTCGACGCCCACGTCGACGGGCTGGCGGACTACCGCGACGCCGTCGCCGACGTCCGGGCGTTCGTCGCCGACCTCGCCCGCGGTCGCACCGACCGCGAGGTGAACGTCGACGTCAATACGGCCGACGACTACGATGCCGGCTCCATCTACCTCACCGTCACCGGCACTTCCGCCGAACAGGGCGACGACGGCTCCGTCGGTCGCGGCAACCGCGCCAACGGGCTCATCACGCCGAACCGGCCGATGAGCATGGAGGCCACCTCGGGGAAGAACCCCGTCAACCACATCGGGAAAATATACAACCTGCTCTCGACGCAGATCGCCGAGGAGGTCGTCGGCGAGGTCGACGGCATCCGCGACCTGCAGGTGCGGGTGCTCTCTCAGATCGGGCGACCCATCGACCACCCCCACGTCGCCGACGCACAGGTCGTCACCGCCGACGGCGTCGCGCTCGGCGACATCGAGGCCGACATCGAGGCCATCGTCGACGAACAGTTGGCCGACGTGACCGGGGTGACCCGCGGCGTCATCGAGGGCGACGTCTCGACGTTTTAGCCGGGGTTCGACGCGTCCTCGACGCTGTCCGGCTCCAGTCGACGCCGTCGTTTCAGGCGATTGCGATGCTCGACGCTTCTGGGTGGCTTGCGTCTCGTGTCGGCTCGAACTGCGTGGTTCGTCTGAAACGCGATGTCTACACCGTCCGGCAGTACCGCGAGGCGCTTCAAACCCACAAGGGTCGTCTGAAACTCGTCGAGGTCGCGAATGCGTCCCGTCATGCCGCGGCTTCAAACCCACAAGGGTTCGTCTGAAACTACGTCCACGTCTTCGGCGACGCCGCCGACAACGCTTCAAACCCACAAGGGTTCGTCTGAAACGGCTCGTCCAGTGGGATGTGCTCGACGAAGAGGAGCTGCTTCAAACCCACAAGGGTTCGTCTGAAACTCATCGCATCCGAGCATATGCCCGAGGATATCGAGGCTTCAAACCCACAAGGGTTCGTCTGAAACGCTTTTCGGATCGGCGATGACCTCCTCGGGATCGGGCTTCAAACCCACAAGGGTTCGTCTGAAAC
>JBDGTQ010000021.1:3204-113521 GCA_042216705.1 Halolamina sp.
TCGGCGATGACCTCCTCGGGATCGGGCTTCAAACCCACAAGGGTTCGTCTGAAACGCGGCGATCGCGAGCTCGACGACGTCGATCCCGGTCGGCTTCAAACCCACAAGGGTTCGTCTGAAACGCCGACAGCGTCGAGCCAGAGCTCTTCGGTCCCGTCGGCTTCAAACCCACAAGGGTTCGTCTGAAACCATGCCCCATTCGAGGGCATCACCCAACTGAACGGACCGATTCGTCATCAACGTTTCCGTCGACCTGCAATCGCCCCGGAACCCCCCGTGGTCGACGAAACGCGCCGCCAACTCCTCGGACGACCACGCTGCCGGGTCGTCGCTCGACTGGTGGCGATCACGGTAGCGATCGCGGTCGACAACTTTGGGCCGCGGGTCAGCTAACGGGTTCCACCAGGAACAGACACTCACCGAACCAGTCCCGCCTCGCGAACGTGCCTGTGGAGGGCCCGTTCGGACGCGAAGCGCTCGCCGCAAACGTCGCAGACGACCTCCGTCGTCGAAGCAACCTCTGCCATACCGACGATATCGGCTCGAAACCAATCAATCCTTGGTAGGGGTTGGCACGGTAATCAGTCGAGTTCGTCGACGGCCGCCCGGACGAGTCCGTCGACGATCTCCGGCGTCGTCGGGTGGTACGCCCGGTCCGGAATCTCGCGGACGTCCATCTCTCGCTCGACGGCGAGTTGCATCGTCTTCGCCATCACGTCGGCGTGGTAGTGCAGCCCCTGCCAGCCGAGGACGGTCCCGTCACTGGCGACGACGAGTCGTCCCAGTCCTTCGGGAACGTTCTTCGTCCGAAAGACGCCGTCATCGCTCGCCCGACGCGTCACCGTGACGTGGTCGAGCCCCGCCTCAACGGCCGACTCGGCGGAGTGGCCGACCCTCGCGTACGGAAGCACCCCCACCCCGGAGAACATGACGTGGTGGTGAACGTTCTCGTAGTCTCGCGGCTCCCTGTTCTCGCGGTGCCGGAGGATGTTCTCGGCGGCGACGGCGCCTTGTTCCTTGGCGACGTGCAGAATCGGCTCCTTTCCGTTGGCGTCGCCGGCGACGAACACCCGGTCGTCGGCGACCGTCTGCATCGTGTCCCTCACCCACCCCGGCTCGGGAGTCAGCGAGGTGTCGTCCAGGCACAGCTCGTCGACTGCGGGGCGACGGCCGGTGAACGCGAACAGCTGGTCGGCCTCGACGGCTCGCTGCTCGCCGTCGGCGTCGACGTGGAGCCGGACGCCGTCGTCACCGGTCGGCTCGACGCGGCGCTCGTCGGTCTCGGTGAGCACCGTTACGCCGAACGCCTCGCGATAGTACTCGAGCAGTGCGTCCCCGAAGGCGGGGTCGGCCTCGTCCAGCGGGCGCTCGTCGTGTTCGACCACGGTGACGTCCATGCCGCCGGCCTCGACGAGATACGGGACGAGCTCGATGCCGACGTAGCCGAACCCCATGACGACGCCCGAATCGGGGAGGCTGGTCGCGTCGAGCACGTCGGCGCTGGTCATCACCGACACGTCGTCGATACCGGGCAGCGCCGGCTCGTTGACCGTCGACCCGGTGGCGACGACGACGTAGTCCGGTTCCAGCGTCTGGCCACCGACGGCGAGTCGGCGGTCGTCGACGAACCGCGCGGTGTTGCGGAGGAACTCCACGCCGTCCGCGGCCGCGAGCGACTCGACGGCCGCTCGGCGGTGGGCGGCGAAGTCGCTCGTGTGCTCGTTCTTTCGCTCGACAACGCGTTCGAGGTCGACCTCCGGGAGCGGGCCGCCGAGGCGGGGGTCGTGTCGCGCCGCGAAGCGGTGTTCGGCCGCCGACAACACCTCCTTCGAGGGCATGCAGCCACGGAGGATACAGAGCCCGCCACCGGGCGCTCCGTCGTCGACGAGCGTGAGCCGAACGTCCGGCTCCTCGGCGAGTTCGCTGGCGACCGCGGCGCCCGCGCTCCCGTACGCACCGATGACCGCGACGTGAGTGGTCACGGTGAGACGTTGTCGAGCGGGCGGATAACGGTTCGGTGTGGTCGCTTTTCGGGTGGTCGGCTCGGGGAGAGCAGAGCGTGCGTTATACTCACTCAGTAGGACGGCTCCCCATCCGTTGAAACGGTGTTTCAGGCCACAAATACGGGATTTTTATCGAAAGGGAGAAAATCTCGCTTGGCTCGACGGGAGTGCTCTGAACGCGGCGAACGGGACCACCGGTCGCCGACCGGTTCGCGGACCGACGCGCCGGGGAACTTTCAGTGACCGCCGCCAACGGTTCGACCGATTCCAGATGGTCGACGATCGGGAGCGAGACGTCTTCGAGCCCGAACCTTCCCCCGAGCCCGAACCGGTGTCCACAGAGCTGGAGGCGTTCGAACTCACGGTGTCCCGGGTCGAGCCGCCGCGCATCGACCCTCCGAGGGTGACGGAGCCGGAGCCGAGAAATGCAGACTCCCAGGTCGCGGGCGGGTCGGTCTCCGCTCGACGAGCCGCGTTGGTTCTGTACTACCTCGTGCTCGGCCACGCGGCCGTGCTGTCGGTCGCCGTCGGTGGGCTGCTGGCGGTCGGTCGCGGACGGTGGACTCTCGGCGGCAAGCTCCTCGCCGCCGGCGCGGTGCTCGCGGCGTACGTAGCGTACCGCTACCGACACCCGCCTCGGCTCCCCGGGACTCGCGGTCGGTCGCGCTGAGCGGCCTCCGCGAGGGTCTCGGCCGTGACGACCTCACTCCGACGCGGCCCTCGGACGGTTCCGGAACCGCAGGTTTGTCTATCTGCGCGGCGACCGTTCACGCATGGCCGACAAAGTCAGCTACACCGACGTCGAGCAGTGGTTGGGCGAACTGCCGGTCGACGTGTTCAGGGAAGTCGAGAAGATCACCGATAGGGACGCCCAGTTCAACTTCATCGTTCGGACCAGCAACCTGGAAGTGAGCGTCATCCAGCGGCGCAACGGCGGCCCGCTGATGATAGCGACGAACATGACGCTGGGCGGGGAGGCGCTCGAAGCGGTTCACGAGCGTCGCACGGCGTTTTTCGGCGACGTCGGCGACGTGCTCGCGACGGCGCCCGGGCTCTACGCCTACACCGACGAGTCGGGCGACCCCGTCCCGAACGAGGAGTTCAGCACGGTCAGCGTCAAGACCTGGATATACCCCGACGGGCTGTCTCAGGACCGACTCACCAGCGACATCATCGAAGTGGTGAGCGCGATCACGTACGTCCAGGACGCCGCGCGTCGCTTCGTCGAGGAAGCTGGGCACTCCGCCTGATTCCGTCCGTTAGAGGGGGGGGGAGGGCGAAAGGGGTTAGTCGAGGTCGAAGCGGTCGAGGGTCATCACCTTCTGCCAGGCGTCGACGAAGTCCTGGACGAACTTCTCCTCTGCGTCGTCGGCGCCGTACACCTCCGCGATGGCCCGGAGCCGAGCGTGCGACCCGAAGACGAGGTCAGCCCGAGTCCCTTTCCACTGGACTTCCCCCGTCTCGCGGTCCCGGCCCTCGAAGACGGTCGCCGACTCCGAGGTGGGCTCCCACTCGACGTCCATGCTGAGCAGGTTCCGGAAGAAGTCGTTGGTCAGCGTTCCGGGCTCGTCGGTGAAGACGCCGAGGTCGGTGTCCTGATAGGTCGCCCCCAGCGCTCGCAGTCCGCCGACCAGCACCGTCATCTCGGGCGCCGTCAGGTTCAGTAGCTCCGCCCGGTCCACCAGCAGCTCCTCTGCCGGCCGGTCGAGTCCGCCCGGGAGGTAGTTCCGGAAGCCGTCAGCCGCCGGCTTCAGCGCCTCGAAGGAGTCGACATCGGTCTGGGCCGCGGTCGCGTCGGTTCGCCCCGGTTCGAACGGGACATCGACGTCGTAGCCGGCCTCTGCTGCAGCCCGCTCGACGGCCGCGGCGCCGCCGAGCACGACGAGGTCGGCCAGGGAGACGCGGGTTCCGTCGGACCGAGAGCCGTTGAACTCCGCCTGGATGTCCGCCAAGGTCTCCAGCACGGTCGCCAGCTGCTCGGGCTCGTTGACCTCCCAGCTACGCTGGGGTTCGAGCCGGATGCGGGCGCCGTTGGCGCCGCCGCGCTTGTCGCTGTCGCGGTACGTCGACGCCGAGGCCCAGGCGGTCTTGACCAACTGCGAGACCGACAGCCCCGAGTCGAGGATCTCTCCTTTGAGCGCGGCGATCTCCTCGTCGCCGACGAGGTCGTAGTTGGCGTCGGGGACGGGGTCCTGCCAGACGAACTCCTCGTCGGGGACCTCCGGACCGCGGAACCGCGACGGCGGGCCCATGTCGCGGTGGATGAGCTTGTACCACGCCTCCGCGAAGGCCTGCCGGAACTCGTCGGGGTCGTCCCGGAAACGCTCGATTATCTCGCGGTACTCCGGGTCCTCCTTGAGCGCGATGTCGGTCGTCATCATCATCGGCGCGTGCGTCTCCTCGGGGTCGTGGGCGTCGGGGACGGTGCCATCCAGCGTCTCACCCTCTGGGGCCCACTGCACCGCGCCGGCGGGACTCTCCGTGCGCTCCCACTCGTGGTCGAGCAGGTTGTCGAGGTAGGAGGTGTCCCACGTCGTCGGCGTCCCGTTCCAGGCGCCCTCAATGCCGCTGGTGATGGCGTCCGGTCCCTTCCCGGAACCGAAGTCGCTGTCCCAGCCGAGGCCCATCTCCTCGATGGGCGCCTCCTCTGGGATGTCGTCGAGGTGCTCCTCGGGGTCGGCGGCACCGTGGGACTTGCCGAACGTGTGTCCGCCGGCGATGAGCGCGACGGTCTCCTCGTCGTTCATCGCCATCCGGCCGAACGACTCGCGGATGTTCTCGGCCGATGCGAGGGGGTCGGGCTTGCCGTTCGGTCCCTCTGGGTCGACGTAAATCAGCCCCATCACCGCGGCGCCGAGGGGCTCTTCGAGGTTGCCGTCGGCGTCGCGGCGGGCGGACTGATGTGCCTCCACCTCTTTTTCGGGCCCCCAGTCGACGGCCTCGTCGGGCCGGAAGGCGTCCTCGCGACCGCCCGCGAAGCCGATCGTCTCGAACCCCATCGACTCCAGCGCGCAGTTGCCGGCGAGTACGATGAGGTCGGCCCACGACAGCTTGCGGCCGTACTTCTGCTTGACCGGCCAGAGCAGTCGGCGGGCCTTGTCGAGGTTCGCGTTGTCGGGCCAACTGTTGAGCGGGGCGAAGCGCTGGGTGCCGCCGGAGGCGCCGCCGCGACCGTCGGTCGTGCGGTACGTGCCGGCGCTGTGCCAGGCCATCCGGATGAACAGCGGGCCGTAGTGGCCGTAGTCTGCCGGCCACCAGTCCCGGGAGGTCGTCATGACCTCCTCGATGTCCGCTTTCACCGCGCCGAGGTCGAGCTCCTCGAACGCCTCGGCGTAGTCGAACTCCTCGCCCGTCGGGTCGGCGCCGTCGGCGTTCCGGTCGAGAACGTCGATGTCTAACTGGTTGGGCGCCCAGTCCTGGTCGGGTTCCTGCATCAATCGGGGGTTGCCGTTTGGTCGTTTTAGGGCTGTCCTTCGAGAAAGAAAAGTTTAAAATTCTCAATTCGTTTCTCGTTTTCCGTACTTCCGTCTGCCACTTTCGTCCACTGCCGGCATCAAACCCGTTCGCGACGGCTTCAGCGGAAAGTTCGACTCGATGGCGGTCCGCGACTAGGGGTCGGTCCTCGTGACTTCGTGGGCGACGACGGCGGTTCAGCGTGACGACGGCGTCGGCGCTGGCAAACAGTACGTCAGTCCGAGTAATATCGAATGGGGACGGAGGGATTTGAACCCCCGATCGACTGATATCTCCGGTCTGCCTCGGTTCTCCAGAGGGTCGTCAACGCGACCGATGATCAGTCGGTCGCTCGGTATACCAGTCTGGAGTTCGTCACCGGGCGTGGCCTCTGGAGTCAGTCGCCCTACCTGGCTGGGCCACATCCCCTTGCAATCCGGAGGTGTTCCCGATTCCCTAAAGGGGTTTCGAAAAGTCGTCCTCCGAGACTGTCAGCGGTCGGTCTCGCCCCACGAACAGTCTTGGCACTTGTACCCCGTCACGAACTCCGTCACCGACGGCATGTACCCGACTTCGAGCACGTTGCCGCCGCAGTCGGGACACTCCCGGTCGGCGTCTTCGATAGCTTCGGCGTCCATGACGGACTCGCCTTCGACCAGTTCGGCGAGGCGCTCGGGCGTGACCATGCGCCCCTCGACGACGCGGTTACTCATACCGACAGATACGACGGAACGGAGGTAAGGCTGTCCACTCCTCGCTTCGCGTCGGCCCGGTCAGAGCCAGGGGGCGCGGTCGTCGGCGGCGTCTGCGGGCTCGTAACCCTCGCTTTCGTCTTCGTCGGTGTCGGCGTCGGCCTCGGTCGTGGACCCGTCGACGACGGGCTTGTCGACCGCCGGCTCGTCGACGGCCACCTCGCCGCCGCCGTCGGCGACAGTCGCGGCCGGCGGGGCGTCGTCGTCGGAGTCGAGGTCGGCGTCGCCCTCGTCGGCGACGTCGGAGTCGTAGCTGAACAGCGCCGTCACGGCGAGGACGCCCAGCGCGACGGGTGCGCCGCCGGTCGGCAGCAGGCCGAGCACCTTCAGCCCCAGCGTCCCCAGCGCGACCGCCGAGCCGAACCGGAACAGGTCGAGGTTGACCCTCCCGCGGAGGTGGGGACCGAACACCGCCACGCCGAGCGCGAAGGCGACGCCGACGCCGGCGGCCGCTCCGGCGCGTGCCAGCACCGCCAGGTCCGGGGTCACCACCATTCGAGCGCCGTCGGGCTGGATGCTGGCGACGAGCCCGAGCAACACGATGGCGCCCGGCCGAGGGAGGTACTCGCCGACCTCGGCGCTGGCGGTCTTGGCGGCGACGGCGAGGATGACCAGCCCCGCGAAGCGCCGGAAGGTCTCGAAGGCGAGCAGCGAGTCGAGCGTCTGTGCCAGCGCCGCCTCCACGACCGCGACGGGAATCAGCACCGCGCCGAGAACGAGCACCGAGCGCACCTGGTCGCGGCGGTCGCCGTCCATCTCGGCGAGGATGACCGCGACGGTGGCGGAGCCGCCAAAGATGAGCAGCCCGGTCTCGACGACGCCGACCGGGGTGCTGAGGGCGCCGGCGACGACCAACGCGGGGAAGATGCCGTCGACCAGCGGCAGCGCCATGACGGTCGCTAACAGCTTGGTCGCGCCGCCAACCTGTCGCTCCAGCCGGACGGCAATCGGGTGTTGAGAGACGCTCATTCGGGGTTAGGCGGCCTCACCCGTGGCCGAACGGCGATGGACTCGTGACCTCGACGCGTCAGCGTCGGCATCGGCGTCGCGGTCGAGTACGGTTCCGAGAGTCGCCGGTTTCCACCCGAGGAGTCGCCAGAACGCTGTAAAAAATGTCTCGCCGGAGCTGTCGATCTCCTGACCGGCGATGCACGCGGCGACGGGACTCTCGGAGTCCATACTCCTACACTGTAGGGCACATGGAATAAGCGTTGTGTGACGATCGTCCGCACACGGCGAAGGGATCGAATCAACGCCGGAAGTTCGCCATCAAACCGTCGCGAAATAGCTGGTTTCGGCGAGAGTTCGTCGGCGAATCGCTCCGGGGACGACTCGCGTCGTCGCGTCACTTCCACGAACGTGCGCATCCGTCGGCTCGAACGTGGGCATCTGTTCCACGGACGTGCCGACTCGCAACGCTTTTTGGCCTCCTCGCGGGACGTACGACATGGCGAACGACAGCGAGTTCTTCTCAGCGAAGCTCCGCCAGCCCGAGGCGCTGACGTTCGACGACGTGTTGCTCCGACCGAAGGAGAGCCGCGTCGAGCCCGACGCCGCGGACGTCTCGACGCGCGTCTCCAAGAACGTCGGGTTGAACGTCCCGGTGCTCTCGGCGGCGATGGACACCGTCACGGGGTCGGACCTGGCAATCGCGATGGCCCGCGAGGGCGGTATCGGCGTCCTGCACCGCAACTTCGACGTCGAGCGGATGGTCGCGGAAGTCGAGCGCGTCAAGCGCGCCGACGAGCTGGTTATCCGCCGGGAGGACGTCGTCACCGCCTCACCGGACCAGACCGTCCGCGAGGTCGACCGAATGATGGAAGGGGAGGGCGTCTCCGGCGCGCCGGTCGTCGACGACGACGACACCGTGCTCGGCATCATCTCCGGCACCGACATCCGACCGTATCTGGAGGTCGGCGACAGCGACGAGGTTCGGAAGGCGATGACCGACGAGGTTGTCACCGTCGCCGAGGACGTCAGCGCCCGGCAGGCACTGGAGCTCATGTACGACCACAAAATCGAGCGCGTCCCGGTCGTCGACGACGGCGACCGGCTCGTCGGCCTGGTGACGATGCAGGGCGTCCTGCAGCGCCGCCAACACGAGAACGCCGCCCGCGACGACGACGGCGCGCTAGTCGTCGGCGCCGCGGTCGGCCCGTTCGAGGAGGAGCGCGCGGTGGCCGCCGACGACGCCGGCGCTGACGTCCTGTTCATCGACTGCGCACACGCCCACAATCTGGACGTGCTCGACTCGGCCCGCGCCATCAAAGGGACCGTCGAGGCCGACGTGGTCGTCGGCAACGTCGGCACCCGCGAGGCGGCCGAAGCGTGCGTCGACTTCGCGGACGCAATCAAGGTCGGCATCGGTCCGGGCTCTATCTGCACCACCCGCGTCGTCTCCGGCGCCGGCATGCCCCAGATAACCGCCGTCGCCGAGGTCGCCGACGTCGCCGGCGAGCACGACGTGCCGGTCATCGCCGACGGTGGCATCCGCTACTCCGGCGACGCTATCAAGGCCATCGCCGCGGGCGCCGACGCCGTGATGCTGGGGTCGTACTTCGCGGGCACCGACGAGGCGCCCGGCCGCGTCATCACGATGAACGGCAAGAAGTACAAGCAGTACCGCGGCATGGGCTCGGTCGGCGCGATGGCCGAGGGCGGCGGCGAGCGCTACCTGAAAGAGGAACACGAGGACGAGGACTTCGTCCCCGAGGGCGTCGAGGCGGCGACCCCGTACAAGGGGAGCCTCGCTTCCGAGCTCCACCAGCTCGTCGGCGGGATGCGCTCGGGCATGGGCTACGTCGGCGCCGAGACCGTTCCGGAGTTCAAGGAGCGCGCCGAGTTCGTCCGGGTCTCCCAAGCCGGCCAGACCGAGGGCCACGCCCACGACGTGACCATCACGGACGAGGCGCCGAACTACAGCCCGAGCGAGTAGCGCCTCTCGTCGCCTTCGACCCTCGCCCGTCGCTACGCGTCGCTGGCTGCCGGCGTCGACGTGCCGTCCGACCCGTCCGCCCCGTCAGAGTCGTCCGCGCCGGTCACCGACGCTGACGCCGACTCCGACCCAGACACGACGCGGTGATGAGCCATCACCTCGCCGGTCGTCCCGTTGACCATCACCGTCGCGGTACCGTGGTCGACCCCGACGCCGTCCTCGTCTGCGGCGACGGTCACCTTCCAGACGTACCCCTCCGGCGGGGTCACCGCGACGCCGGTCGCCGTCTCGGCGGCCTCCGGCACGCGCGAGGCCGGTTCACCACCGTCGCCGACCGCGTACCAGCTCTCGTTGTCGACGTAGTACAGCGTCAGCGAGAGCTCCGACTCCTCGTAGGGCCCGCCGGTCGTCACGGTCGACACCACCGCCGAGCGGTCGAGGACGGTCTCGGGGAGGGACTGAGGGTCGTCCGGAGTGGGTGAGGTCGGCCCTGCACTCGGCCCCGACGAGGCACCGGGGAGGCCGGAGCAGCCGGCGACGACGACGAGCAGGACCGCACAGAGGGCGACGGACCGGGTCACGTGTCGACCGTCTGAGCGGTTCCCCTTCGTGGTTTCGGTCGGTCAAAGGGAGACTTGAGTTACCGACGACGACTCGAAGAGCGGCTCGAACGGCAGAAATCCTCTAGTACGACGTTCAGAGAGCGGGAGCCGAGAGGGATGTACGCCCTTCGGCCGGCCGACTCACTCCAGCAGTTCCCGGGCGATGGTGTTGCGCAGCACCTCGCTGGTGCCCTCGTAGATCTCGTTCAGCTTGGCGTCGCGGTAGTAGCGCTCGACGGGGAAGTCCTTCGTGTAGCCGTAGCCGCCGTGGACCTGGATGGCTTCGTTGGCGACCTCCCGGGAGACTTCGGAGGCGTACAGCTTCGCCTGCGCGGCGGCTTTGACGAGGCGGTCGCCGCGCTCTTTCCGGTCGGCGGCCTCATGCATCAACAGCCGCGCGTTCTGGAGCTTGGTGTCCATGTCCGCGAGCTTGTGCTGGATGGCCTGGAACTCGGCGATGGGCTTGTCGAACTGTTCGCGGTCCTGTGCGTACTCGACGGCGGCGTCGAGGGCGGCCTCGGCGATGCCGACCGATCGCGCGGCGATGGTGATGCGGCCGCCGTTGAGCGTCTTCAGCGCCTGCGTGAACCCCTCGCCCTCGGGGCCGAGACGGCGGTCGGCCGGAATCCACATCTTGTCGAAGCGCAACTCGGCGGTGGGACAGCCCTTGTCGCCGAGCTTGTCCTCGGTGTTCTCGACGACGAACCCGTCGTCTTCCTCGGGGCGAACGACGAACGAGGAGATGCCGCGGTTCCCGGCGTCGGGGTCGGTCTTGGCGAAGACGACCACCGTGTCGGCGACCGAGCCGTTGGATATCCACAGCTTCCCGCCGTCGACGACGTAGCCGTCGCCGTCGCGCTCGGCGACGGTGTCCATCGCCGGCACGTCGCTGCCGGCGCCGGCCTCCGACAGCGCGAACGCGCCGATGTCCTCGCCGCGGTTCAGCGGCGTGAGGAACCGCTCTTTGTGCTCGTCGTCGCCGAACTCGTTGAGCATGTTGCCCGCCAGCGAGGTGTGCGCGGCGACGACGGTGCCCAGCCCGCCCGAGCCGCGGGAGATCTCCTTCAGACCGAGCGCGTAGGCGTGGTAATCGAGGCCGGCGCCGCCGTACTCCTCGGGGAACGGCATCCCCATCAGCCCCAGCTCGGCCATCCGGTCGACGAGGTCGGCCGGGAACTCGTCGGTCTCGTCGATGTCGTCGGCCCGGGGGACGACCTCCTCGTCGACGAACTCCGCGACCATGTCGCGAATTTGCCTTTGCTCCGCCGAGAGCGTGAAGTCCATGCATCGTTGTCCGCCGCCGCAGGCTTAGTGCTTTCTACCCAATTACGGAGGCCGGTTTATCACGGTCGTTCACCGTCCCCGGCGCTCGTGTCGGCTGAGTAGGATGAGACTTTTTAACCCGTTGGGCGTATGAGTGAGTGCGCTGAATGTCCGGACACGAGCTCCGTCCGCCAGAGCCCGCCGAGGACGACCTCGCGTGGTGTCACGAGGCCGTCCAGGGGGTCTCCCGTACCTTCGCGCTCACGGTGGACGTGTTAGATGAACCGATGTCGTCGTACATCTGTCTGGGGTATCTACTCTGTCGCGTCGCCGACACGGTCGAGGACGCCGGCCACGTCCCCTCCAGCGAACAGGCACGGCTGTTGCGACTGTACGACGAGGCGCTCGACCCCGACTCGCCGACGACGGCGGCGGAGTTCGAGCGAGAGGTGGCCCCGCACCTCCCGCCGGCCGAGGACCGCGGCGACGACTGGGCGGTCGTCGCCAACGCCGACCGCATCGTCGGTACCTTCGAGCGCCTCGACGACGACGTGCGGGCGGCCACCGTGCCGCCGGTCCGCGAGATGGTCACCGGGATGGCCGAGTTCGTCGACCGCTACGCCGACCGCGGCGGACTGCGGCTGTCGGACCGCTCGGAGCTGGAGGAGTACTGCTACTACGCCGCCGGCACCGTCGGCACCCTCATCACGAACCTCCTCACCCGCGAGGGCGTCGCCGCCGACCGCGCCGAAACCCTGGAAGACACCGCCGAGGAGTTCGGGCTGCTCCTCCAACTGGTCAACATCTCGAAGGACGTGTACGACGACTACACCGAGGAGGACAACGTCTACCTCCCCCGGGAGTGGCTCGCCGAGGTCGGCGTCGACCAGGAGTCGGTGCTGGAGCCGGCCAACCGCGACGCCGTGTCGAGCGTCGTCGTCCGCACCGCCGACCACGCCCGGACGTTCCTCGACGACGCCCAGCGGTACCTGCAGGCGATGCCGCTGCGGGACGGCAACACCATCGCCGCGTGGGCCATCCCGTACCTGCTGGCGGTCGGGACGCTCCGGGAGCTCGACGACCACCCCGCGGCGGCGCTGACGGAGGCCGGCGTGAAGGTCTCCCGCCAGGAGGTGTTCGCCGTCGTCTCCAGGATGACGGCCGCCGGCGTCGATGCCGTCCCCGGGCTCCGCGAGACCATCGCCTCGCGGCCGCTACACACCTCCGGTCCGAACGCCGACTGAGCGCTCACCCGCCGACGGCGACGGACACAGAACCGCACCCCTTTTTATCTGCCGTGCGGTACGGACGAGCATGAGCTTTGACGAAGACGACATTGTCGTGCTGGAGGACAAACACAGTGACTTCGACGGCGAGGTCGGCAAGATCACCCAGAAGGTCGAGACGATGTTCGACGACGCGAACTACACCATCAGCTTCGACGACGGCCAGGAGGTCGGCGTCGCCGCCGAGAACCTCTCGGAGGCCGACGTCGACGAGGTCCCCAGCGGCGACGACGCCGACGAGTAACGGTTTTCGACCCGCGTTCGACCTCTCACGTCCCCGATAGCCACGCGTTTTTACTACGTCGCCGTTTATCAGTCGTCAATGGCCAGCGTTCCCTTCCACTACATCGACCTGCGGACCTTCTGTTACGCGACGGAGGACAAAAAGCGCGTCGAGGCGGCGCTGCGGGCGTTCCTCCCCGAGGAGTACGAGATCGACCGCGTCGTCAACGAGGGTCACCACGGCGACCGCATCGTCGTGCTCTCAACGCGGGTCGACAACGCCGACGACGTGCGCCACGTGCTCGGCCGGTTGAGCGACCTCTCGGACATCGAGGGCGTCGTCGACGAACTCGACGAGCGCGTCGACGAGGACTGCTCGTTTTTCGTCCGGCTGGACAAGCAGGCGGCGTTCCGCGGCGAGGTCGAGCAGGGACCGGGTATCACGCTCCGAGCGAAGGTCGAAGCCTACCCCGCCACCAAGGAGGCCGCCGTCGACAACGCCCGCGAGGCGCTGACGCAGGCGCGCGAGGCCGTTCACGACTGACCGGACCCAGTGGTCGGCGAGCCGGTGCGTGTCGCCGTCGACGCCCGACCGTGCCGGGCGGACGCAGACCGCGACTTCGGCCGCCGCCGATTCGCAGTTCCTGCGGCTGGGGAAAGCCCTTAGCCCGCCACTCCCGTCCCTCCCGACATGGACGCAACGCGGGACGTGCTGGACGTGCTCGTCACCGACGCCCGGGAGAGTACTGCCGACATCGCTCGCCAGACCGGCCTCGAAGAGGGCGAGGTCGAGGCGGCCATCGACGACCTGGAGGAAAGCGGCGCGGTCCGGGGGTACCAGGCGGTCGTCGACTGGTCGCAGGTCGCAGAGGACCACGTCGAGGCGCTGGTCGAGCTGAACGTCGAGCTCGACCGCGAGACCGGCTACGACGACATCGCGGGTCGCATCGGTCAACACCCCGAGGTGCGCTCGCTGCGGCTGGTCTCCGGCGACTACGACTTCGCCGTCGAGGTGGCGGCGGGGTCGATGCACGCCGTCAGTCAGTTCGTCTCCGAGCGGGTCGCGCCGATTCCGGAGGTCACCAAGACGGTGACCCACTTCGTGATGGACACCCACAAGCGCGGCGGCCTCTCCTTCGACGACGACGAGGACGACCGCCTCTCCGTCTCGCCGTGACGATGGAGCTCTCCGAGCGCGTCCGAGAGACGCCGCCGTCGGGCATTCGCCGGTTCTTCGAACTGGCCGAACAGCGCGACGACGTGGTGTCGCTGGGCGTCGGCGAACCCGACTTCGCGGCGCCGTGGCCGGCCCGACAGGCCGCGGTGAGCGCCCTCGAACGCGGGCGCACCTCCTACACCGCCAACCGCGGGACGCTAGAGCTCCGGCGAGCCATCGCCGACCACCACCGCCGCTGGGACCAGGAGTACGACCCCGAGACGGAGGTGCTCGTGACCGCCGGCGCCTCGGAGGCGATGGACCTGACGATGCGGGCGCTCGTCGACCCGGGCGACGTGGTGGCCGTTCAGCAGCCCTCGTACATCTCCTACGAGCCGACCGTCCGCTTCGCCGGCGGGGAAGTCCGCCCCGTGCCGACCCGGCCCGAAGACGAGTTCGCGCTCACCCGGCAGGCGCTGTCTGACGCCGACGCCGAGGAGGCCGACCTGCTGGTGTACTGCTACCCGAACAACCCGACCGGGGCGACGATGGACCGCGACGGACTGACCACCGTCGCCGACTTCTGTCGGTGCCACGACGTCGGCGTCGTCAGCGACGAGATTTACGCCGCGCTCACCTACGACGCCGACCACGCCTCCATCGCCACGCTGCCGGGGATGCGCGAGCGGACCGTCGTGATCAACGGCTTCTCGAAGGCCTACGCCATGACGGGGATGCGCCTCGGCTACGCGCTGGCGCCGGCCGAGGTCGCCACGGGACTGAACCGCGTCCACCAGTACACGATGCTGTCGGCGCCGACGACCGCTCAGGAGGCCGCCGCCGAGGCGTTGCGCTCCTGTGCCGACGACGTGGCCGAGATGCGCCGGGCGTACGACCGCCGGCGGAACTTCGTCCTCTCGCGGTTCCGGGAGATGGGGCTGGACTGCTTCGAGGCCGGCGGCGCCTTCTACGCCTTCCCCCGGGTCGGCGGCGACGACGAGGCGTTCGCGGAGGCGCTGTTGGAGGAACAGGGCGTCGCCGCGGTGCCGGGCAGCGCCTTCGGCGAGGGCGGCGAGGGCCACCTCCGAGTGTCGTACGCGACCGACATGGACACCCTGAAGACGGCGATGAACCGCTTCGAGGCGTTCCTGGCGGGTCGCTGACTGCCGGCGATTCCCGGTCGCGCTCAGTCGCCGCCGACCGCGTCGTGAGCCGTGAGCGTCTGTACTCGCTCGGTCAGCGTCTCGGCGTCGGCCGCGAGCAGCCGGACCATCGGCTCCTTACCGACCGCACCGTCGTCGACGACCGCGGCGGGCGTCGCCGCCGGGTCCTCCGCGCGCACCGACTCGAACGCCCGGCGAGCGCCCCAGCCCATCGTGGTCTCCCCCTCGGGCTCGTCCCGACGGTCGAACTCGGCGACGAGCCAGTCGGTCGCCGAGAGCGCCGCCGCCACGGCGTCGTCGTGACGGACGTTCGCCGCGAAGCGCAGCTCCGGATCGAACTCCCGGGCGGCCAGCAGGAACCGGGCGACGTGGCTGGAGGCGTCGAACCGGACGCCCCGGGGCTGCCGAACGCCGTCGACGGTCCGGGTGAGTCGGCCGTCGGCAGCGGCGACTTCTGTGGTCGACTCGGCGTACGGCGTCGCGCCGGCGACGGTGGTGCCGACTTCCGGAATCAGCGGCCGTACGTCGTCGCCCACGGCGGCGAGCACCCCCTCGACGGCCTCCCGGGTGTCGTCGCGGGCGGCTCGCTCGCGGAGGCCGACGGTGTGGTGGACCGCCCCCGGCCCCTCGCCCACGTCCAGCGGGTAGCGGACGGCCCGCTGGAGGAACGCCGACGCCGCCTCGACCGCCTCCGCCGTCGAGTCCCCGCGAGCGAGTCGGGCGGCGATAGCTGACGAAAGCGTGCAGCCGGTGCCGTGGGTCGCGTCCGTGTCGACGCGGGGGCTCTCGAACGTCCGGACCGTCGGATCCGTCGGGTCGCCGGCAACGAGCACGTCCGCGACGCCGTCTCCGAAGTGGCCACCGGTGACGAGCACCGCCTCGGGACCGGCCTCGTGCAGTGCCGCCGCCGCCGTCCGCGCGTCGGTGGCGTCCTCGACCTCAACACCCGTCAACACCGCCGCCTCGTCGGCGTTCGGCGTCGCCACCGTCGCCGCCCCGAGGAGGTCCTCGTAGGCCGCCTCGGCGTCGGGCGCGAGCAGGCGGTCGCCGCTCTCGGCGACCATCACGGGGTCGACCACCAGCGGCGCCGCGAGGTCCGCGAGCGCCGTCGTCACCGTCTCGACGACGTCGGCGGTCGCGAGCATCCCCGTCTTCGCGGCCGCCACGTCGAAGTCGTCGACGACGGCCGAAATCTGGGCCGCGACCTCCGCCGGCGGGAGGACGTGCGTCGACTCGACGCCGCGGGTGTTCTGTGCGGTGGCGGCCGTCACCGCCGACGTGCCGAAGACGCCGTGGGCGGTCATCGTCCGCAGGTCGGCCTGAATCCCGGCGCCGCCGCCGGCGTCGCTGCCGGCGACCGTGAGCGCGACCGGTCGGTCGTCCGGTGCTGGGCGGCGCCGCTCGTCGTTGTCGGACATAATTACGGCGTCGTACCACCGACTGTTAAGCGTTGCTCGTCGCCTCAGGCGACGTTGCGTTCGGCCAGCAGGTCGCCGGTCGCGAAGCGCTCGCCCGACAGCGGCGCGGGGTCGACCGGCGGCGTCTCCCCGGCGACCAGCGCGGCGACGACCTCGCCGACTGCGGGGGCGTGCTGGAAGCCGTGGCCGGAGAACCCCACCGCCTGGTAGAATCCGGGGCGGCTCTCGCCGACGACGGGGTGGTCGTCAGGGGTGACGGCGTACAGCCCGGCCCAGCCGCGTTTCGCCCGGCTCTCCGGGCCGAAGTACGTCGCGAGGTCGCCGGCCCGGGCGAGCGCGGTCGCCGTCCAGTCGAGGTCGGCGGCCGTCGAGAAGCCCCCGGGGTCGGCCGCCGGGTCCGCCTCCGAGAAGTGGCCGCCGACGACCGCGTTGCCGTCGCGCTCGGGCCGGAAGTACGCCCCGCTGTCGAGGTCGATGGTCAGCGGGTCCGTCTCCGGCACGGAACGCTTCGGCGCGGCGACCAGCGCCTGCCGGCGTCGGGGGACGACCGGCACGTCGACGTCGGCCATGGCCGCCACCTCGCTCGCCCACGGGCCGGCCGCGTTGACGACGGCGTCGGCTCGAATCTCGCCGGCGGGGGTCTCGACGCCGCCGACCGCGTCGCCGGCGACCAGCACGTCCGCCACCGGCGTGTCGGCCCGCAGGTCGACGCCCGCGCTTCGGGCCGCGTCGAGGTACCCCTGCAGCGCGAGGTTCGGGTCGGCGAAGCAGTCCCCCGGCGAGTACGTGGCGATTGCGAACTCCTCGGCCCGGAGGCCGGGACAGACCTCCGTCGCCGCGGTCGGGGTGAGTATCCGCGTGTCGCCGCCGCGGGCGGACTGCATCCGCGCGGCCGCCCGCAGCGCCGTCGCCGTCTCCGCCTCGCGGGCGGCGAAGAGGTAGCCGGTCCGGCGAAGACCGATGTCGACGCCGAAGTGGGCCTCGAAGTCGGTCCACACCCGCCGGCTGCGCAGCGAGAGGTCGACGTTCACCGGCGTCGAGAACTGGGTGCGGATGCCCCCGACGGCGCGCGCCGTCGAGCCGTCACCGGGCGATCCGCGCTCGCAGACGACGACGTCGGCGCCGCGGTCGGCCAACTCGACGGCACACGCCAGCCCCACGATGCCCCCGCCGACCACGACCGTTCGCATGCCCGTCCATCGGACGAGACGCATCATAACCGTTGGGTCGAGTATACCTGCCGCCGGAGTTTTGCCCCTCCCGGCGTCAGCGTGGCCCATGCTCGTCTGTTCGGACACGGCGGTCGCAGCGGTGCTCGACCTCGCCGAACTGCTTGACGTGGTCGAGGACGCCTTCGCCAAACAGGGCCACGGCGCCGTGACTCGCCCGGAGCGACCGCACTTCCCGGTCGGACAGAACGAGGCGGGTGAGGACCCGGCCGGCACCGGGCTGGCGATGCCGGCGTACATTCACGGCGCCGACCACTACGCCACGAAGCTGGTCGGCGTCCACGAGGGCAACGTCGACCGCGACCTGCCGACCGTGCAGGCCCAGCTCGTCCTCACGCGGGCCGACACCGGCGAGCCGGCCGCGCTGCTCGCCGGCGAGCGCATCACCAACGCCCGGACGGGCTGCATCGGCGGGGTCGCGGCGCGCCACCTCGCTCCGGGGGACGGACCCGTCACCCTCGGCGTCATCGGCGCCGGCACGCAGGCGCGCTGGCAGACCTGCGCCGTCGACGCCGCGGTCGGGGTCGACGGCGTCCGGGTGTACGCCCCGAGCGACTCGCGTCAGCGGTGTGCCGCCGACTTCCGGGACCGAGGTCTCGCGGCCGAGGCCGTCGGACGCCCAGCGGCGGCGGTTGCGGACGCCGACGTGGTCGTGACGGCGACGACGGCGACCGAGCCGGTGTTCCCGGGCGAGGCGCTGTCACCGGGGACGCTCGTCGTCGCGGTCGGCGCCTACGACGAATCGATGCGGGAGTTAGACGCCGAAACCGTCGCACGCGCGGACGCGCTGTACGGGGACGTGCCCGCGGAGGTGGCCGCCACCGGCGACTTCCCGACCCGCGAGGTCGAGGCGTTCACCCCGCTGTCGGCGGCCGTGCTCGGAGACGTGACGCGTACGCGAGACTCCGAGGTGACCGTCGTCGGCTCTGTCGGGTCGGCGACGCTCGACGCCGCCGTCGGCGAACACGTTTACGAGCGGCTGTGCGAGCGGAGTATGGGAACCGAACTGTCGCTGTAGGCCCGGCTCAGACGTCGAAGCCGCCGTCGTCGGTCTCCAGGTCGCGAAAGGCCGACTCGAACTCGTCGTGGCTGCCAACTTCCGACAGCGTCCGGTCGAGGTCGCTTTCGAGCTCCTCGATGCGAGCGGTCAGGTCGGCGTACTCCTCGCTGTTGTCGAGTTCGGCCTCGCTCTTCTCGGCTTCGAGCAGCGCCCGCTTCGAGGTGAGCGAGAACAGCTCCCTGACTCCTTCGTCGTAGTCCTCGCGCAGGAGCAGCCCGTCGACGGTTTCGAGCAACGATTCCCGGGAGACCGGCTTCACCAGGTAGTCGTCGAACCCCATGGCGACGATGTCGAAGTCGGGCTCGACGGCGGTGACCATGGCGACGCGGGCGTCGATGCTGCGCTCGCGAATCGTCTCCAGCACCTCGTCGCCCGAGAGACCGGGCATGCGTCTGTCCAACAACACGACGTCGACGGCGTCGCTCATCTCTTCGAGCGCTTCGTGCCCGCCGTACGCGGTCCGTACTCGGTAGTCGTCGTCGAGCCACGCGGCGTACAGGTCCGCGAGGTCGGATTCGTCTTCGACGACGAGCACGAGCGGGGACTCCTCACTCATGTGTCGCTGCTCCCCCGGTTCACGTCCCACCATCGAAGCGCCTCACACATCAAGATACCCCTTCGTTGAGCGAGGCCCGACATCAGTTCACCGTCCGTGTCGGCCTGTCGACCGACTCGATGGTGATTCGCTTCGCCTCCACGTCCTCGATGACGGCACCCCAGCCGCCGACGGTCACCGTCTCGCCGTCGTCGGTCCGGAGCCGAAGCGTGACCTGTGACGCCAGCTGGAGGTCGACCGAGCTGTCCATCGCGCCGCCGCCGGCGTACTCGACGTCGACCACCTCGCCGGTGAGCGTCACGGCCGTCTCGTCGTCGGTCCGAATCCCGCGGACGCCGACGCGGGCGGTGCCGCCGTCGTTGAGCAGCGCTTCGAGGTCGGAGACGCAGCGACGGATGTTGACGTACTTCGGCGGGAGATCGCCGGCGTCGGCCTCGTGTATCGACTGCCACCCTTCCCACAGACAGGTCAAGAAGTACCAGTGAAAGACGTACGTGAGCGTGTAGTCGTCGACGAGGACGCCGTACTCGTTCAGCGAATCGTGATGCGGAGCGAAACAGGTCACCGAGCGGTCGACCAGCGCGACGAACGGCGTCGGCAGCCGCCGGTGGCGCGCCTCGGTGACCTCCCCGTCGAAGTCGATGGCCGGCGGGTCCCCGCCGGTCTCCGTGATGACGGCGACCTTCACGACGGCGCCGTTGTCGAACGCCTGGGCGCAGGCGTCCCGGAGCCGGCGGTAGCTCTCCGGCGTCACCGCCAGTTGGACCTCGTTTTCGGCCTCCCGTATCGACTGTCTGGCGCGTTCGGCCACCGTCTCGAAGCGCTTGACGATGCTGACCCGATGTTGGTCCACCGCCGGCTGCTCCCATTGGGCCTCGATCTCCGCGGCGGCGTCGGTGAGTCGCTCGGCGCGGCCGCGGAGCTCTTCGAGCGCCGTGTCGGGGTCGCGAGCCCGGGCCCGGAGGCTGTCCTGCTCGAACGTGTCGATGTACCCCTTCGTCTCCAGGTCCCGGAGCACGTCGTAGATGCGCGCCGTCGGAACCGAACAGGCGTCGGCCAGCTCCGTCGCGCTCGCGGTCCCCAGCTGCAGCAGCGACGTGTACGCCTCCGCCTGATACTGCGACAGCCCGGCGTCTTCGAGCGCCGCGCGAAGCTCCGCTGAATCCATTACCTCGTGGATAGGCAACGAGTGGCTTAGAAGTTGTGTCCCCTGCGCCGGTCGCCAGCCGCCGGGTGTCGGTCGAGTCGCGGCCAGCCGGGCGCACGCCGTGGCGACCTTCGCGGCCGTCAGCGATTGACGACGCCCGTGTTGCCGCGGGTCTCGACGACGGTCGCGTCGGTCCGGTCGGCGAGGGCGGCGGTCAGCTCCTCGACGGTCGTCCCGCCGCGAGCCGCCCGGAGGAACTTCACCTTCACGAGGTCGCGGTCGGCGAGCTGGTCGTCCAGTTCGTCGACGACGGCGTCGACGCCGTTCTTCCCAACCCACAGCGTCACGTCGAGGTCGTGGGCTCGCGCCCGGAGGTCATCGTCGGTCATGCCCCGTCGTACTCGGGGGGCGCGTTTGAACCTTCAGGTTCGGAGAGGCGCCGCTCCTGAGCAGTCGAGGCGCCGAGGTCACGGACAGAGCGGCTCATTCGAAGGGGTACCGCGCCGTTTCGCCGCAGTCACACCGGACGACGACGTGACCCGGCTGGGTCCGGACGCGGGCGTTGACCCCGGGCCGGAGGTACACGTCGCAGGCGTCGCAGGTGAACCGCTCGAACGTCCGCGGGACGCCACAGCGGTTGCGCTCGGCGACACGGTGAGCGAGCCGGACGTACTCCCGGGCGAGGTCGAACTCTCGTGTGGCGGCGGCCTGACGGGCCAGCGATTCGAGGCGCTCGATGCGCTCCTCGGCGATGGACGGCATCTGACTTGCCCCACCTCCATGCCGGCGGCGAAAAACGGTTGCGGTCGGCCGAGCGACGCCGGCGCAGTCGCCCGCGAAGCCGCCGACTCGCCGCCGGACGGAACCGACACGCTGAAAGCCGCGCCCCGGATGTCGCCTGCACGAACGCGGCATGCGGGTGCTCAATTACCTCGAACTCGCCGACAGGCTCGACCGTGCCGGCATCGGCACCGCGGCCGACCAGCAGCGCGCGGCGCTGTCGCGGGTCGACGCCGACGTGGAACTCGTCACCTCTCCGTGGCGCGGGACCGGCGAGGACGCGGCCGACGACGACGGTGACACCGGGGGTGACGGCGAGAACTCCCTCTCGACCGTCGCCGCGACTCTGAGCGCGACGGCCCGCAGCGGGACGCCGTTCCGGGAGTACGACGTCGCTCACTGCAACCTCGTCGGTCCGGGATCGGTCGCCGTCGCGCGCCACGCCAGGCGCACCGGCCGGCCGCTGGTCCTGCACTCTCACGTCACCAGCGAGGACTTCCGGGACAGCTTCCGGGGGTCGAACGCCGTCGCGCCGGCGCTGCGTCGCTACCTCCGGTGGTTCTACTCGCAGGCCGACCTGGTGCTCTGTCCGAGCGAGTACACCCGGTCGCGCCTACGAGAGTACCCCGTTGACGCGCCGATTCGTCCGGTGAGCAACGGCGTCGACCTCGACAGTCTCGACGGTCACGACGACCTCCGGGGGCCGTACCGCGAGCGCTACGACCTCGACGGGACGGCCGTGTTCGCGGTCGGCAACGTCTTCGAGCGCAAGGGGCTGACGGAGTTCTGCCGGGTAGCTCGGGCCACCGACCACGACTTCGCCTGGTTCGGCACGTACGACACCGGGCCGCAGGCGTCGTCGACGGTGCGCCGATGGGTCCGGAACCCGCCGGCGAACGTCACCTTCACCGGCTGGATAGACGACAAGCGCGGGGCCTTCGGCGCCGGCGACGTGTTCCTCTTCCCGAGCAAGGTCGAGAACCAGGGTCTGGTCGTCCTGGAGGCGATGGCCTGTGGCGTCCCCTGCGTGCTGCGGGACATCCCGGTGTTCCGCGAGTTCTACGAGGACGGCCACGACTGCCTGCTGTGTTCGACCCACGAGGAGTTCGTCGCCGCCGTCGACCGGCTCGCGGCCGATCCCGAGCTTCGGCGCCGACTGGGCGACAACGCCCGCGAGACCGCCCGAGAACACTCGCTGGACCGCGTGGGCGAGGAGCTGGTCGCGGCCTACGAGGAGGTGCTCGCGGCGGGCTAGGCCGTTCGGTTCCGCAAGCCATTACACCGCTCACGGAGTATCCGTCGGCGATGCACTCGGTCGCGGCGTTCACGGACACGTACCTGCCGACGGTGAACGGTGCGACCTACACCGTCAAGACGTGGCGCGACCGCTGGCGAGACCGCGGCGGCCGGATGGACGTCGTCTACCCGGACTCGCCGGGGCACTCGCCCGGCGACAGCGAACACCCGGTGCGGAGCGTCCCGTTCCCCTTCTACGACGGCTTCCGCTTCGGCGTGCCGAGCGTGCCCGACGCCGTCGGCGACGTGGACCTCGTCCACGCACACACCCCGTTCTCGCTTGGGTTGGCGGGGTATCGCCTCGCTCGCGGCGACCGGCCGCTGGTCGCCAACTACCACACGCCGACCGGCGAGTACGCCGCCTACATCACCTCGCTCGGCCTGGTCGAGGACGCCATCGAGGCGGTGAGCGCCCGCTACGAGCGGTGGTTTTACAGCCGGGCGGACGTGGTCGTCGCCCCCAGCGAGGCCGCCCGCCGGCACCTCCTGGAGGAGGTCGGCGTCGCCGACCGCGGTCCCGAGACGTCGGTCGAGGTGGTTCCGAACGGCGTCGACACCGAGCGGTTTCGCCCGGTCGACGCCGCCGACTTCCGGCGGCGGTACGACCTCGGCGACGAGACCCTCGTCGGCTACACCGGTCGCCACGGCCACGAGAAGTGCCTAGACGACGTGCTCGCTGCCTGCGAGGGACTGGACGCGACGGTCGTCTTCGGCGGCGACGGCCCGGCTCGACCGGAGTTGGAGCGGGCCGCCGCGGAGTACGACGTGACCGCGCGGTTCCTCGGCTTCCTCGACCGCGAGGAGCTGCCGGCGTTTTACTCGTCGCTGTCAGCGTTCCTGTTCCCCTCGCCGGTCGAGACTCAGGGCATCGTCGCGCTGGAGGCCAACGCCTGCGGGACCCCGGTCGTCGGCGTCGACGCCGGCGCGCTGTCGAACACCGTCAATGACGGCGAGACGGGCCACCATTTCCAGCCCGGCGACGTCGAGGGGTTCCGCGAGGCTATCGAACGGACGCTCGCGGCTCGGGAGTCGCTGTCGGAGGCCTGCCTCGCACGCCGGGACGCGATCAGCGTCTCGCACGCGGTCGACCGGCTGGAAGACGTCTACGACGCCGTAGTGTCCTGAGCCGCGTCGGAAAAGGATGTGTACCGGCGCTGTCGGTTGTCGGTCGTCGGTCGTCAGTCGTCTTCGAGCGCCTGCGCGATGCGCTGCAGCTGCCGGGTCGCGTCGCGGACCTCGTCGCGGAGCTGGCGCACCTCGCGGACGAGCTCCTCGTTGCCGACGGACTCCTCGCCGCCCTGACCGGGACCGGCGGGACCGCCCTGACCCATGCCGGGCGGGCCGCCGCCCATACCGCCGGGGCCGCCACCGCCGCCCATCATCCCGGACATCATCTGCGCGAAGGGGTTGCCACCCTGTCCGCCGGGGCCGCCCTCCCCGCCCATCATCTCCTGTGGGTCGGGGCGGTCGCCCTCCTCGCGTTCCTGCTCGCGTCGCTCGCGGATCTCCTGGACGCGCTCGCGGAAGGACTTCTCCTCGTCGCCGTCGGACTCTCTCTCTCCCTCTCCCTCGGCTTCGGGGTCGACCTCGGCGTCGGCGCCGTCGGCCTGGCTCTCGTCGGTCGGCTCCTCGGGTGTCTCGTCCTCAGCCATACCTCCGGGTTCGGACGGGGCACCGAAAAGGGTTCGTTTCTCCCCGTTACCGGGGACGACTACGTCGCTCAGTCCCCGAAGGCGCCGAGACTGGACTGCATCTCCCGCTCGTCGGTGCCGCGCTCGACCTCGTAGCCGACGAGGTCGCGCATGTCGACGGCGTACGTCGATCCGCCGCGGTCAAGGACGAGCAGTCGGCCCTTCGTCCCGCGGACGGTGCCCGACGCCATCGTCTCCGCCATCGGCCGTTCCGCGAGCCCGAGTCCGTAGTCGAAGACGTACGTCTCAAGCGGGTCGAAGTCGGCGAGCAGCGACCGCCAGACGCCGTCGTCGACGGCGTCGCCGAGGCCGCGTCGCTTCGCCGGCACACGGACGCTGTCGCCCAGTTCCGTGGCGATACCGGCCTCGATTTCCCGGGCGATGCGTCCGTTCTCGACCGTCCGAAGGTGGGCGCCGCGGTCGGCGCCCTGCTCGCAGAGGCGAGTTTCCAGGCGCCACTCCTTGGTGACGCCAACTTTGAACCGGTCGGGAGCGAAGGCGGCGAGATAGACGGCGTGGTCGTCGTAGCAGTCCATCTCGTCTTTCAGGCAGGTGCCGGTACACTTCGCACAGACCCACGTCGACCGGTGGTGGTCGCAGTACGGCGCGGTCGCGTCGTCGCACGAGACGTGGCCGTCGTCGTGGACCGTTCCGGCGCAGTGACGCCGCCCCAGCACGTACGCGAGCTCGTCGCCGGGCTCGAACCCCACGAACTCGACTGCGCCGTCGTCGGCGACGAAGAGGCCGCCGTCGGACGAATCGTACCCCACGACCTGCACGACCCTGGGTAGGACGGACGCGAGTATATGTTTGTCTATCACCTCCGTCGGTCGGCGGCTCCGATCGGTTCGCACGTCGCCGCGGCGCTCGGGGCCCGACTCCAGCGACGGCACCTGACCGCCCCGTCGCGGCCAATATTCGGATAAACGCCCGGAAATTCCTCGGATGTTTCCGCTAATTTTATGTCCGGTGGTCCTGAGCAGGAACCCGTCATGCCAAATGACAACACACATCGCCGTCGTGACGTACTGAAAACTGCCGGGAGCGCCGTCGCAGCGACGGGGTTGGCCGGCGTCGCCTCCGCGAACGACGAGCGGGTCCGGGTCAACGTCGGCTACGCCAACGACCGCGGGAAGGC
Source organism: Halolamina sp. (assembly GCA_042216705.1). Lineage (GTDB taxonomy): Archaea > Halobacteriota > Halobacteria > Halobacteriales > Haloferacaceae > JBDGTQ01. The sequence continues at coordinate 28,355 of JBDGTQ010000021.1, forward strand.
GGCGGCCGAACGCGCAGCGACCGACGTGGTCCGTCAGTTCAACTTCGACGCGCTGACGGCGTATCTCCCCCGAGAGGCCATCAGCGGGCTGTCGAACAACCCCAACGTCCGGTACGTCGAGGAGGACGGCACGATGGAGGCCCTCGGTGAGCGACTCACCTGGGGCATCGACCGCGTCGACGCCGACGTGGCTCACGGAAACGGCGAGACGGGCAACGGCGCCGACGTCGCCATCATCGACACCGGCATCGACTCCGACCACCCCGACCTGACGGCCAACGTCGGCGCCGGCAAGGCGTTCGTCAACTGTGACACGAAAGGCGGCTGTCGGTTCGGGCGCACGCCCGCCGACAACACCTGCTACAAGAGCTGGGACGACGACAACGACCACGGCACCCACTGTGCCGGCATCGCCGACGCCGTCGACAACGGCAAGGGAGTGAAGGGCGTCTCAACGGAGGCGACGCTGCACGCCGTGAAGGTGCTCGATAAGTGCGGTTCGGGGACGTACTCGGACATCGCGGCCGGAGTCGAGTACGTCGCCGACCAGGGGTGGGACGTCGGCTCGATGAGTCTCGGCGGCGACTCGGGCTCGTCGACGCTGCGAGACGCCTGCCAGTACGCCGTCGACCGCGGCGTGTTCCTCGTCGCGGCCGCCGGCAACGACGGCCCCTGCTCGGACTGCGTCGGCTACCCCGCGAAGTACTCGACCGTCATGGCGGTGAGTTCGACGGCCTCGGACGACACGCTGTCGGACTTTTCCTCGACCGGCCCGGAGATCGAACTCGCGGCCCCCGGCACGGACGTCTACTCGACGGTCGCCTCAAATGGCAGCTACGACACCTACTCGGACACGTCGATGGCCTGCCCGCACGTCGCCGGCGCCGCCGGCCAGCTGATGGCCAACGGCTACACCAACTCCGAGGCCCGCAGCCAACTGAAGTCGACCGCCGAGAGCATCGGTCTCGCCAGCAACGAATCCGGCAGCGGGCTGGTCGACGCCGCCGCGGCGCTCGGGCTCGACTCCAGCGACAGCACCTGATTCGCCGAGGACAGCAGTTTTCAGAAGCTTTGGACAAAATTTAACTTTTGAGGCAGTGGGTTTCAGAGCGTCATGCTGAACCGTGACACCGGCATCGATGTCGACCTCGACAGACGAGACGCGCTGAAAACGATCGGCACCGCCGCGGCGGGGACGACGCTCGCGGGCGTCGCTTCGGCGAAGACGACCCGCATCAGCGTCGGCTACGCGGCCGATAGCGGCAAACGAGCGGCCGTCGAGGCGGCCGAATCAGTCGTCTACGACTTCGCGTTCGACGCCGTGACCGTCCTGGCGTCGGCGACGGCGCTGGCCGGGCTCGAAGACCGCGACGACGTCCGCTACGTCGAGGAGGAGTTCGAACTCGAAGTGGTCGGTCAGACGCTCCCGTGGGGCATCGACCGCGTCGACGCCGATGTCGCCCATGCTGACGGGGAGACGGGTGGCGACGGCACCGACGGGGAGGGCGGTATCGACGTCGCCGTCATCGACACCGGCATCGACGACGACCATCCGGACCTGCAGGGAAACGTCGCGGACCCGAGCGTCGACAGCAATCACAGGGCGTACACCACCTGTCTCGGGCTGAACTGCAACTACGCCTGGTCGGACGACAACGACCACGGCACCCACGTCGCCGGCACCGTGACCGCGGCCGACAACGGGGAGGGAGTGGTCGGCGTCTCCACCGAGGCCCGACTCCACGCGCTGAAGGTGTGCGGCAGCGCCGGCTTCTGTGGCAGCTCCGACATCGCCGACGCGCTCCAGTACGCCGCCGACCAGGGGTGGGATGTCGCCAACCTCAGTCTCGGCGGCAGCTACTCCTCGGTCATCGACGACGCCGGCAAGTACGCTTACGACAACGGCGTGTTGCTCGTCGCCGCCGCCGGCAACGACGGGCCCTGTTCCGACTGTGTCGGTTATCCGGCTGCGAACGAAGAGTTCGTCGCGGTGAGCGCGACCACCTGCGGCGACGGGCTCGCCGACTTCTCCTCGACAGGTCCGGAGGTCGAACTCGCCGCCCCCGGTGACAGCGTCTACTCGACGGTCATCGGCGGTTACGACACCTTCTCGGGGACGTCGATGGCGGCCCCGCACGTCGCCGGTGTAGCCGCCCAACTCATGAACAACGGCTACGACAACGCGACTCAGACCAGCGCCGACGCCGAGAGCGCGAGCGACTACCCGGGTTCGCCGGGCGGGGCCCGTGGGCAACTGCAGGACAGCGCCGAGAACGTCGGCCTTGGAGCCGACGAGCAGGGCGAGGGGTTGGTCGACGCCGCCGCGTCGCTCGGGCTCGACTCCAGCGACGACGGCACCGGGAACGGCCCGAACTGCTGAGCGCTCGCTCGGCTCCGGCTTTATACACGTCCCTCCCTTCCCACCCCCAGTCGACCCGGGACCTTCTGTCGGCCGGGCGGGCGAGGAATTTTAGTCGCCCCCGGTGCTGGGTCGGCCCGTGCTCGAAACCGACATCGAGGCCGAGGTCGACGCGGACGGCGGCACGGTGCGGTTCCGGCTAACCGTGCGGAACCGCGGCGACGACCCGGCGGAGCTGTCCTTCCGGAGCAGCCAGCGCGTCGAGGTAACGGTGCGGCCGGCCGACAGCGGTGGCGACCACGACGACGGCGACGCCGAGGTCGACCCGGTCTGGCGGGCTAGCGAGGGACGGATGTACGCTCAGATGCTCGACAGCGAGACGGTCGCTCCCGACGACGCACGAACGTACGAGGCGACGTGGGAGTCGCCGCCGGCCGGCAGCTACCGCGTCAAGGGCGAGGTCGTCGCCGCCGACCGCGACCTGACGGCGACGACGACCGTCTCGATCTGAGCGGTTAGCAGAGCTCGTCGACGAGCTGGCGGGTCGCCTTCCGCACCGCGGCGTCGCTGGCGCCCGGCACGTCGTACCCCAGCGCCGCGAGCTTCTCGACGGAGAGGCGCATCTTGGGGACGTCGCCGGTCCAGCCACGGTCGCCGCCGGTGAACTCGTAGGTCGGGTCGACTCCCATCTCCTCGGCGACGATGTCGGCGATGCGGGTGACGGAGGTCGTCGTCTCCGAGCCGAGGTTGTACACGTTGTACCGGTCGTCGGCGTGTTCGACGACGTAGCGGATGGCGTCGGCGCAGTCCTCGGCGTGGAGGTAGGACTTCTCCTGACGGCCGTCGCCGAGGATGGTCAGCGACTCGGGGTCGGCTTGGAGCTTCTGGATGAAGTCCGGAATCACGTTGCCACGCTGGCCGGGGCCGACGATGTTGGCGAAGCGGAACACCCAGGTCCGGATGCCGTAGGAGTTGGCCATCGTCGACAGGACGCCCTCGTCGGAGAGCTTCGAGGCGCCGTAGATGGAGATGGGCTCCGGCGGGTAGTCCTCCGGGGTCGGCCGCGGCGCCTCCCCGTACACCGTCGAGGAGGAGGTGAACGCCAGCGCGTCGCAGTCGACCTCGCGCATCCGCTCGACGACGGCGTACGTCATCTGCGTGTTCTCCTCGAACACCCGCCGCTCCTCGGCCGGACCGTCCATCTGGACGTCGGTGTGAGCCGCGAGGTGAAAGACGACGTCCGTCTCCTCGGTGATGGCCGCAGCGACGTCGTCGGCGTCGAGCAGGTCCGCCTGCAGAAAGTCGACGTCGTCGGGCACCGTTTCCCGGTCGCCCTTCGAGAGGTCGTCGACGACGGTCACGTCGTTGTCCGGCGCCAGCAGCGCCGCGAAATGCGAGCCGACCAGCCCCGCGCCGCCGGTGACGACGACGTCTTTGGCCGTGAGGTCCATACCGGGGGTGGTCGCGGTGGCGACAAGGACTTTCTGGTTGTCTCGCGGACGAAGGAGACGGACTCCGAGCAGGCCGGCCGAGCCCGCACCCCGAAGCGAAAACGCCACCCGTGGCCCCCGAGTACGGTCGGCCATGCACGAGCGAGTTCCCGTCGCCGGCGAGGGTGGGCCGGAGGTCGCCGTCCTCCGGCTCGGCCACCGACCGGGCCGGGACGACCGCATGACGACCCACGTGGGGCTGACGGCGCGGGCGCTGGGCGCCGACCGCGTCAGCTTCCCGGACAACGCGGGCGGACCGGCCGAGACCGTCCGGGACATCACCGACCGCTTCGGCGGCCCCTTCGATGTCGAACTCGACTCGAGTCAGAAGGCCGCGATCAGGGGGTTCGAGGGCACCGTCGTCCACCTCACGATGTACGGCGAGCGCGTCGAGGCGGTCGTCGACGACGTCCGCGCCGAGTCGGTCGCCGGCGGCGACCCACTGCTCGTCGTCGTCGGCGGCGAGAAGGTGCCCTTCGAGGTGTACGACCACGCCGACTACAACGTCGCCGTGACGAACCAGCCCCACTCGGAGGTCGCCGGACTCGCGGTGTTCCTCGACCGGCTGTTCGCCGGCTCGGAGTTCGACCGCGAGTGGGCCGACGCCAACCGCGAGGTGGTGCCGATGGCGACCGGCAAGAAGGTCGTCGAGGTCGACGGCGACGAAGCAGACGGCGGTGCCGACCCCGACGACTCGAACGGCCGCGACGGCCGCGACGCCGCCGGCGCTCAGTAGCCGAGTCGGTCGAGCACGTCGGCGACGCCCGCCCGGTATCGGTCCTCGTCGAAGACCCGGACGTGTTCGAGCAGCGGGTACAGCGCGTACACGTCTCGGCGGCGCTCGCGAAACCCGGGTGGAATCGCCCGGCGTTCACGGTAGCCCGCGAAGAATGCCTCGCCTAGCCCCACGTAGTCGCAGTACGCGAGGTCGACCTCGGCGTGGCCGTACGAGCAGGCGGGGTCGAGCACGGCCGCGATGCGGTCGCCCTCGGGAGCGACGACGACGTTCTCCTGCCACAGGTCGCCGTGACACAGCGACGCCGGCGGCTCGGGAGGCACCAGGCGGTCGAGGTCGGCGACGAGGTCGGTCACCCAGTCGTGGACCGCCGACGACAGCGTCCCCTCGTCGCGGGCGGCGTCGGAGACGTGTCGCAGGCGACACTCGCCGAAGAACGTCGGCCAGTCGTCGGTTCGAGGGTTGGGCTGGCGGTACGCCCCCGAGAGCGTGTCGAACGGAAAACCGTCGCGCTCGGCGGTCACCCCGTGTAAGTCGGCCAGTCGGCGCCCGAGGTCGCGGGCGACCGCCGGCGACGAGTCGGGTCCGAGCGTGTCGCCGGCGACGTGTTCGAGCACGAGCAGCCCGTCGGAGGCCCACAGCACCTCCGGCACCGGGAGGTCGGCGTCGGTCCGGTCTTGGCGACGGCCCGGCCAGGGTCGTCGTCGTCGGCGAAGGCGACTCGGTAGACGGTGCCGACTTCGCCGCCATCGAGCGGGTCGGTCGCAGCGACGGGCCGACCGAGCGCGGTCGCCACGCGGTCGTCGAGCGCGGTCACGGTCCGCTTCCACCCGGCAGCCGCGAAAGGTTTTCGTCCCTGCCGGGCCAACGTATCCGGGAATTTTAAACGTTTGCCGCGCCGCTGTTTCGGTAATGGCTTTTGAGGAACTGCTGGGGGACCCGGTCATCCAGAAGTATCTGCACGAACTCGTCGGGCCGACTGGGATGCCGGTCGCCGCCGCGCCGCCGGACGGCGAGGTGACCGACGAGGAGTTGGCCGAGGAGCTCGGCCTGGAGCTGAACGACGTGCGCCGGGCGCTGTTCATCCTCTACGAGAACGACCTCGCTTCCTACCGGCGGGTCCGCGACGAGGACTCGGGGTGGCTCACCTACCTCTGGACGTTCCAGTACCAGAACATCCCCGACAACCTGGAGGCGGAGATGGAGCGCCTGCTCGACGCGCTGCAGCAGCGAGAGGCGTACGAGACCAGCCACCAGTTCTACCTCTGTGAGGTCTGTTCGCTGCGGTTCGAGTTCGAGGAGGCGATGGAGTACGGCTTCGAGTGTCCGGAGTGTGGCTCCCAGCTCGAGGCCATGGAGAACGACCGGATGGTCGAGGCGATGGAACGGCGTATCGCGGAGATCCGCGACGATCTGAACCTCCCCGCCGAGCGCGAGGAGGCCGAGGCCTGATGGTCAACCTGGCGACGAAGTGCTACGTCGGCGGCGATGCCCGCGAGCGCGCGCTCGACGGGATGGAGTCCCTGGTCGACAACGCCATCGGCGACCTCGACGTGGAGTGGGACGTCGGCGTCCGGACGGACGAGTTCGTCGCGGTGACGGTGTCCGGCCCGGACGAGACCGCCGCCCGCAACCTCCTGCGCGAGCAGTGGGGCGAAATCACCACACACTTCGAGGCCGGCGAGACGTACGTCGGCACCCTCGAAGGGTGGACCGACGACGGCTGGGTGCTCGACGCCGGCGAGGAGGTCCACATCGCCCGCGACGACCTCGGACTCGGTCCCGGCGACCCCGGCCAGCTCCGGGACCGCTTCGGCGTCGTCCAGCACACGCCGCTGTCGTTCGTCGCCGGCGACGAGCCCGAACTCGCCGAGGCCGCCCGCGACCGGCTGTACGACTGGACCCGCGGCCAGGGGCGAGTCAACGTCAACTCCGCCACCCGCGGCGAGGTCCGGGCGACGGTCAACCGCGCCGGCCACGCCCAGGACATCGTCACCGTCGAGCGCCTGGGACTGCTTGAACAGAGCGTCGTCTGTCGAGAGGAGACCGACCCGCCCGGGCTGCTCGCTGAGATCGGGGCGCATCTCCCCGCCGAACTCAAGGCCGTCGTCCCCTGACACTCCCACGATGGTCCCTGGACTCTCGAATCGGTCTGCCGCCGCGGTCGCGCTGGTCGCGCTCGTCCTGAGCTCAGGCTGTCTCGGCTTCGTCACCGGGAACGAACCCCAGATGGAGCGGCTGAACGAGGCGCCCGACCAGTCCTACGCCTGGAACGAGAGCGTCGACGCTCACGTCACCGTCACGGACGACGCGAACTTCCGGGCGGTGTACGACCTCAACGGCTCCGCGACCATCGAACTCTACCGTCGTGACGGCTTCGGCGGTCGCAACCCCCTCGATGCCCGCGCCCTGCGCTATCAGTACCCCAACGGGACCGTCATCGACGCCGGCGAACTGCGCGAACGCGGCGGGAGCATCGAGCGCACCGGCGACGCGATCGTCGTCACCGCGCCCGACGGCGACGGCCGAATCGCGTTCACCGCCGACTCGACGCCGAAGCGGTTCTCCCTGCCGACGTACCGCGAGGGCTCCTACGAGGTGGTGTTGCCGCCGGACCGCCGCGTCGAGTTCTTCCTGTTCGGCAACGTCGTCCCCGGCTCCGGCGAGGTGTCCCGGTCGGGCGACCGGACCGTCGTGGACTGGGCGGAGGTGACGACCGATACCGTTCTCGTCCAGTTCTACCTCCAGCGGGACCTGTTCGTCTTCGGTGCCATCCTCGTCGGCATCGTCCTCGTCGGTCTCGGCGGACTGGGGTACTACCGCCTGCAGATTCGCAAGCTCCGCGAAAAGCGCGACGAACTCGGCCTGGACGTCGACGTGGAGGACGACGACCTCGGCGACGGGCCGCCGCCGGGGATGGGCTGAGCCGGTCGCCGAGACGCCGGTCGAATCCGGCTCACGCTGACGAACGACTCCGGTCTCACCGGCGACTCGACCCGCGTTCCGGCGACTTATTGGCGTCGTGCTCGTGGACTCGATCATGGACGCCGCAATCGTCACCGTCGGCGACGAGCTGCTCGCCGGCGACACGACGAACACGAACGCGACGTGGCTCTGCGATCGGCTCCGGGACCGCGGGGTCGACGTGCGCCGCGTGACGACGGTGCCCGACCACACCGGCGCCATCGCCCGCGTCGTCAACGAGTACCACGCCGAGTACGACGCCGTGGTCGTCACCGGCGGCCTCGGCCCGACCCACGACGACGTGACCATGAACGGCGTCGCGGCCGCCTTCGGCCGGTCGGTCGAACCGCATCCGGGCGCCCGGGAGTGGCTGACGGAGACGGGCGGCTACGCCGCGGCCGACCTCGACGAGGGGACGGTCGACCTCCCCGCTGGCGCCCGATTCCTGCCGAACGAGGTCGGCGTCGCCCCCGGCGCAGTCGTCGAGTCGGCGTACGTCCTCCCCGGGGTGCCCGCCGAGATGAAGGCGATGTTCGACCGGGTCGCCGGGGAGTTCGCCGGCGAGCGAACTCACAGCGTCACCGTCATCGCCGACGAGCCCGAGAGCGCGCTGCTCGACCGGATGGAGGCCGTCCAGGAGCGCTTCGACGTCCGCGTCGGCTCCTACCCCGGCGAGCACGTCCGGCTGAAGCTATCGGGCGCCGACGGCGACGCGGTCGAATCGGCGGCCGCGTGGCTCGAGGCCCGGGTCGAGTCGACCGACGCCGACTGACGGCCGCAACGGCGACGACCTCAGCGGAGCAGGTACGCGAGCCAGCCGACCGTCGCGGCCAGCGAGACCACGAGCACGGCGGCGCCGACCGCGCCGATTGGGAGCGAGGTGGTTTCGGCTGCGAGCGGGACGAGCATGGCTCACGGTCGGAGGTCGGTCCTCTTGATTGTGTCCGTTTCCGTCGCCGGAGTCGAACCGCTTACACGGTCGCCGGACGCAGTGTCGAACGACAGATGCGCCTCGGATTCGTGGTCAACCCGATAGCGGGCATGGGCGGACGGGTCGGGCTGAAAGGCACCGACGAGAAGGTCGAGGCGGCCCGCGAGCGCGGCGCCGAGCCGCGGGCGCCCGACCGGGCCCGGCGAGCCGCCGAGGCCATCTCCGAAACCGCGCCGGAGGCGACGGTGCTCGCCTACGGGGCGCCGATGGGCGCCGACGCGCTGCGAGAGGCCGGCTTCGAGCCGACCGTCGTCGGCGAGCCGGCGACGACGGCGACGGCCGCCGAGGTGGCGGACACCGACGCCGGCGACACGGTCGGCGCGGTCCGGGCGTTCGTCGAGCGCGACGTCGACCTCGTGGTGTTCGTCGGCGGCGACGGCACCGCGGCCGACGTCGCCGAGGCGACGGAGGGGACGGCCACCCCGATACTCGGCGTGCCCGCCGGGGTGAAGGTGTACTCGTCGGTGTTCGCCGTCTCGCCGGAGGACGCCGGCCGCATCGTCGCCGACTACGAGCGCACCGAGCGTCGGGAGGTGACCGACATCGACGAGGACGACTACCGCGAGGGCGAGGTGAACCCGACGCTGCAGGCGGTGGCCCGCGTCCCGGTCGCCGAGGCACTGCAGTCGTCGAAACAGACCGGCGGCGGCACCGTCGAAGCACTCGCGGAGGGCGTCGCCGCCGAGGTACGGGAGAATCCGGAGACGACGCACGTCCTCGGCCCGGGGTCGACCGTCGGCGCGGTGAAGGCCGAACTCGGCTTCGAGGGTTCGCCTATCGGCGTCGATGTCTGGCGCGACGGCGAGGTGCTTTCCCACGACGCCGCCGAGACGGACATCCTCGACGCCCTCGCCGACGACCCCGCCGACAACGTGGTGTACGTGACGCCCATCGGCGGCCAGGGGTTCGTCTTCGGACGGGGGAACCCGCAGCTCTCGCCGGCGGTCGTCCGTCGGTGTGAGGTCCGCGTCGTCGCCTCGCGGAGCAAGCTCGACGACCTCCGGGTGCTCCGGGTCGACACCGACGACCCCGAACTCGACGAGGAGCTGCGCGGCTGGGCTCGCGTTCGCGTCGGCAAGTACGAGGAGCGGATGATGAAAATCGTCTGAGCCGGGTCGGGCCGGGTCGGGTCGGGCCGAGTCGAGCGCGGTCGGGTCGCCGAATGCTCGCCGACCGACCGACTGCGGTGCCACCGTGACGCGGTTCGCCGCGAACCGTGCCGGTCTATCACATTTATTTTCTCGGAGTGAAATATAAGGGGGTACAAGGGTTACGACACGTATGGAAACCCGGAAAGTGCAGCGGCTCGGACCGTCGACGCTGGCGATGACGCTGCCGGCGGAGTGGGCCGGCGAACACAACGTGGAGAAAGGCGACGAGGTGTCGCTACGGATGGGGGGGAAAGGGACGCTGACGGTGCTCGCGGAGGGGGCCAACACGGAGGACACGGAGGCGACGCTGCAGGCCGACGACCTCGACGCGACCGCCCTCGAACGGGCGGTGCTCTCGCAGTACGTGCTCGGCCGGCGGGTCATCCGCGTCGAGAGCGAGCAGGGCGCCCTCGACAGCGAGCACATCAACGCGGTGTACGCCGCCGAGGGCCAGCTGATGGGGTTGGGCGTCATCGAGGAGACGCCGGACAGCATCGCCATCCGCTGTTCGGTCGACCCCGAGGACTTCACGCTGGACAACCTGCTCGGCCGGCTGGAGAGCACGGGGTCGACGATGCGCGGCGAGTCGGTGAAGGCGCTAGCCCACGGCAACCAAGACCTCGCGCAGCGGGCGCTCAACCGCGAGCGCCAGGCGAACAAGATATTCGTCCTCCTGTTGCGGCTCATCTTCAGCGCCTACCAGAACCCGAACCTCTGTCGGGCGGTCGGGCTGGACTCGTCGTTCCCGCTCATCGGCTACCGCTCCATCGCCAAGAATCTCGAACTCACCGCCGACAACGCCGAGGACATCGGCGAAATCGTCCTCGAAGCCGAGAGCGGCCCGGCGTTGAACCTCGAACAGTCGACGGTGCGCAAGATTCGGGAGTTCACCGACCAGGTCGACGACATCACCGAACTGGCCGTCGAGGCCTGCGTCGAGCGCGACTACGACCTCACCGTCGAGGCGCGGCACCTGTTCGCCGAAATCAGCGACCGCGAGACGGACATCCTCGCCGACCTCCCCGAACTGGCAAACGAGGAGCTGCTGCGCGTCCGGGAGGTGCTGGTCAGTCTTCAACAGACCGCACAGTACGCGATCCGAAACGCCGAAATCGCGGCGAACCTGGCGCTGGACGAGGAGTCAGAACACGTGAGTATCACCGACTCTTGAGGAGCGCTCGCAGCGAGTTCAGCCCCGGGTCGCCGCCGGCGACGGCGCCGCTGATCGGTGAGACACCGTCAGTCGGCGACGACCTCCTCGACGTCCTCCCCGGGCGAGTTCTTCCGACCAGTTAACGGGTTCCGGCGGTCGATGTCGCAGTCGAAGGCCGGATGCTCCGAGAAGTGCCGCACCAGCATGTGCCGGCGTGACCCGGTGATGCCGGTACGACCCACGTCCTCGGCGGTGAACTCCGCTGGCAGGCGGTCGTACAGCCGCGCGACCGCCTCGAAGGAGTCGAACACCTTGGCGTTCCCCGTCGACTCCGCGCCGCGCCTGGAGACGACGTAGCTGCCGTCCTCGCGGTACTCGCCGGCGGTCCGGAAGAACTCGCGTTTCTCGGTCAACGCGTCGCCGATGGCCGCTTTCAACTCGGCGGCGTCGGCTCTGGACAGTTCACACCTGTCGTCGCCGACACTGACAATAATCGCGTCGCCGTCGGTCGATACCGCCACGTCGTCGGAGCTCTCATCGCGGGCGAAGAACCCGATCAGGAGCACTGTGACTCCGCATACACTGTGCCAGCAGCGGACGGTAAAAAAGCGTGTCGTCCCGCACAGGGCTTGCGCCCCGCCGACTCAGCCGAGGATGCCGTCGTCAGTCGGGGTCGGCGTCGGGCTCGGCGTCTCGCTCGGGGTGTCGGTTCCGCCGTCGGTCGGCGTCTCCGTCTCGCCGCTCGGGGTTTCCGTCGGGGTTGACGTTCCGCCGTCGCCGTCGGTCGCGGTTCCCTCGCCGCCGTCGTCGCCGTCGGTCGGCGTGCTCTCGTCGCTTCCGGTTCCGTCGCTTTCGGCGCCGCCGGAAGGCTCGCCCTTCGTGCCGAAGAGGTCCGTCTCGATGGTCTTCGTCATCTCCCCGGCAGGGACGGTCACCATGTTGCCGCCGCCCTCCGAGAGGTCGAGTTTCATCGTGAACGAGACGGTCATGTTGGTCACCTGGTCGTTCTGCAGGTGCGTCACCCACCACTCGTCGAGCTTGGGGGTGTTGAGTTCGGTCGTCGCGCGCACCGTCTCGGTCCCGCCTGGCGGGATGACGACCCCGCTGTCGGTCGCTCCCTGTCCCATGTCGAGGTCGTTCATCGTGATGTTGTAGCCGATTTCGGAGACGGTGATTGGGTAGTTATTCGGGTTGTGGACGACGAACGCCATCTCGATTTCGGTGGTCTCGTTCGTCACCTCGCCCCAGCGGCCGCTGGTCTCCCGAATGACCAGCACGGGATCCTGGACGACCGGCTCCTTGTTGGCGTTCAGCGGCCGGTCCTCGGTGCTGTTGAACGCCGCGACGATGTCGGTCTCGATTGTCTTGTTCACCTGTGGCGCCTCGATCGACCGGTCGAGCAGCGAGGAGTGCACGTCGGCGCTGACGGTGAGCGCCGTCGTCTCACCGTTGCGGATGTGGCTCACCCACCACACCGGGATGCGGTCGTTCTGCATCGCCGTCTCGAACGACAGCGTCGAGTTGCCGGTCCCGACGGAGACGCCCTCCTTGGTCCCCTCGGCCATGCTGATGCCGTTCATCTCGACGGCGTAGTCGACGGTCAACCCGCCCAGCGAGACGCCGATGGGGTTGGGGTTGTCGACCGTCAGGTCGGTTACGATGACCGTCTCCTGGTCGCCGACCGGGCCGAAGCGGTTCTCGACGCTCTCGACCGACGGCGCGCCGACGACCCCGGCGGCGTACCCGCCACCGACGGCGGCCGCGAGGAGTCCGACGACCGCGACCACGATCTTCAACTTGCCACCGAGCAGTGACATGGCCCACAGTGCCGGCGGCGACGGTAAAAATCGACCGGCATCCGGCGGCTGGCCCGCCCGGGAGTCGACGGCGATACTCCGAGGACGGCAGAACTAAGTGCGCGCTACGGCGACTGACTCGTATGGCAACCGACACCGTCGCCAGCGACAAGGGCATCGGACTGGGCGTGTTGTTCGGCCTGCTCGCCGTCGGCGGCGCGGCGCTGACGCTGGTCGTGCCGAGTCAGGAGGTCACCTTCGCCGGTATCTCGCTGGCGTCGTGGGGGTTCGGGGTGGCGATGGTCGCCGCCACGCTCGCGGTCGTCGCCGTGCAGGTGTTGTGGGACTGACCGCAGGGTCGCCCTCTCGGGCGCTGAGCAAACCGTTAATACCGTCAGGGTCTAACAGACAGATGAGAGGATGACCGATTACACCGAGGAAGAAAAGCGCATCGTCGCGTACCTCCGAGACAGCGTCTCCTCCGGTGACCGTTACTTCCGTGCGAAGAACATCGCCGAGTCCATCGGCCTGACGGCCAAGCAGGTCGGTGCCAGGCTGCCGCGGCTCGCGGAGAAAAGCGACGACGTCGACATCGAGAAGTGGAGCCGGGCGAAGTCGACAACCTGGCGGGTCACTCGCTCCTGAGAGGTCCCAACGGCGAGACACACGGGTTTTAGTTGGCGGCGCGCCTCCGACCGATATGACCGTTCGCGTCTCCCGGACGTTCGAGTTCGACGCCGATCCTGACGGCGTCTGGGAGTTCATCTCCGACCACGAGAAACGAGCGGGCGCCATCAGCGTCGTCGAGGAGTTCGAAGTCCACAACGAACGGGAGGCGACGTGGCAGGTGTCGCTGCCGATTCCGATGGTCAGCTCCACGGTCGGCATCGACACAGAGGAGGTCGAACGCGACCCGCCAGACCACGTCACGTTCGTCGGCCGCTCGAAGGCCGTTCGCGTCACCGGCGAGCACACCATCGAGCCGACTGACGGCGGCTGTCGGCTGGTCAACGAGTTCGTCGTCGAAGGGAAGCTCCCGGGCGTCGAGACGTTCTTCGAGCGCAACCTCGACGCGGAGATGGACAATCTGGAGCGCACCCTCCGAGAGCATCTCGATTTGCCCGCCTGAGAGCCGCTCCCGTCGCCGGCGGCTCCGAGGCCGTCCCCGGTGAATTTAAAAGTCCGAACGACTTACACTCAGTTGCCGACGAACCGACGCTTTTCTCGTCGTGAGTCGGCACACCCACCGCACCGCCGCACCGGCGACGTGGCCCGTCGCCGACCCATCCGCCACGGTGTCGGGGTCCGCCGTGGCCTTCGGCGCGCCGGCAGGAACCCGGCGCGCCACACCCCGGCCTGCCCACACCCGCCCTTCCCTCTCTCCCGTCGCTCGGCTCCGGAGCCTCGCGTCCGTCGAAGCTACGGCCCGTCCACTTCGACGCGCTCGTCGCGGCGCGCCGATTCGTACACCGCTGCCATCGTCCGGCAGTCGACCAGCCCGTCCCGGCCGTCGGGTTCAGGGCGCTCGCCGGTTAGCACGCAGTGAGCGAAGTAGTCGAACTCTTCGACGGTCTCGTCGGCGCCGAGGCCCGCGAACTCGACGACATCGTCGCCGCGTTCGATGCGCACCCGTCGGTCCCGATCCGGCTCGAAGGCGTCGACCACTTCGACGCGGCCCGCGGTGCCGAGCACCGATAGCCGGGTGTCGGCCTGACCGGAGAAACTGGCCGAGAAGCTGCCGACGGCCGCGGGAAACTCGACGCGAAAGTCGACGTGTTCGTCGACCTCGTCGAACGCCGGCTCGGTGCTCCGGGTGGTCCCAGAGACCGCGACCGGGTCGGCGTCGAGCAGGTACCGGGCGGTGTTGAGCGGGTAGACGCCGACGTCGAACAGCGCGCCGCCGCCGGCGAGGTGATCGTCCAGCCGCCACTGTTCCGGGCCCCGGTCGCCGGCGAGCACCGGGAACGTGAAGTCGCCGAACGCCTTGATCGGATCGCCGACCAGCCCCGCCGCAATCCACTCCCGCAGCCGACGAATCACGGGGTCGGTCTGCATCCGGTAGGCCGTCATCAGCGTCACGCCGGCGTCCGCACAGCGGTCGACGACCGCGGCCGCCCGCTCGGGGGTCGCCTCCACGGGCTTCTCGCTAAGGACGGCCTTGCTGTGGTCGGCGGCCGTGGTCGCCCCGTCGAGGTGACGTCGGTTCGGGGTCGCAAGGTAGACGGCGTCGTACTCGTCGGCGCCGACGCCGTCGTCGTAGGCCTCGTAATCCAGCGCGACCGCGTCGTGTTCCGCGGCCGTCTCGGCCCGGACCTCCGGCGACCCGCTGACGACGGCGCCCACCTCACAGTAGTCGCTGGCGGCGATGGCCGGGAGCGACACCTCCAGCGCGTAGCCACCGAGGCCGACGACCGCGACGCGAACGGTGCCGTCCGGGTTCGTGTCCCAGTCTCGTTTCGCGACCGCGTCCTCGTCGATGAACTCCATCACGCCACCGGCTTCGTTGCCCCCCGACAAAAGCGGCCTGTGAACGCGTTGGCCGTAGCTTTTACACGCACTCCGACTGAATTTATGATTGGTTCGCCCCGATTCGTCACCACCGCGAGCTGCCCACCACCACCACCGATTCAATCGGCGCGAACCAGGTACGCCACCACACCGTCATCGACCGCCCGCACGTCCTGTGGCGTCGGGCGGTCGTCGAGTTCCGGCCCGACGATCCGAGGTAGTTCACCGCCTGCTAGCACGTGCCAGCGTCCGAACGTCTCCAGACCGATGGGTCGCTCACCGCGGCCCGGCGACGGGCGACGGCCGCGCCGGACGCCGGGCGACAGATACGAGCATCGAACGGCGTGTCCGGGCTCTCTTTCGGACCGTTCGTGACGCGGCAGCGACGGCGCCTGCGTCGGCGGACCCGACACCGTGCAGGACCGAGTCACGGAGCTGTCGGCGACTCAGTCGCCGTCTTCGGTCTTGATCTCGGCCGATAGCCCCTGTGCCATCTCGATGTCCGTCGAGTTGTTCAGCGTCCAGGCAGTGCGCTCGGTGACGGCTTCGATGACCTCGCGGGCGCTGGGGTAGCCGTTGCCCGACTTCTTCACGCCGCCGAAGGGAAGCTGGACCTCCGCGCCGATGCAGGGGAGGTTGGCGTAGGCGAGGCCGACCTCGGCGTGGTCGCGGTAGTAGTTGAGCTCGCGGTAGTCCTCGGAGATGACCGCGCCGGCCAGCCCGTAGTCGGTGTCGTTGTGGATGTCGACCGCCTCCTCGATGTCGCCGCTGTATTCGAGCAGGGCGACGTGCGGGCCGAACACCTCCTCGTGGGTACAGCGCAGGTCCTCGTAGGCGTCGGCCTCGTAGACGAACGGGCCGACCCAGTGGCCCGCCTCGTGGCCGTCGGGAATCTCGTCGTCGTCGAGTTCCGTCCGATCGACGAGGACGTTCACCCCCTCGCGCTCGGCGAGTTCGTTGTAGTTCGTCACCTTCTCGCGGTGCTCGGCCTCGATGAGCGGCCCCATGAACGTGTTCTCCTCCAAGGGGTCGCCGACGGCGACCTTCCGGGCCTGCTCGACGAAGCGCTCCTTGAACTCCTCGTACACCGACTCGTGGACGACGAGGCGCTCGGAGGAGACACAGCGCTGGCCGGTCGTCTTGAAGCTGGACATCACCGCCGAGTGAACCGCCACGTCGAGGTCGGCGTTCTCGGTGACGACGATGCCGTTCTTGCCGCCCATCTCGCAGGCGGCGAGCTTGCCGGGTTCGCCGCCGACCGCGTCGGCTATCTGGTGGCCGACCTCGGCGGAGCCGGTGAACAGGACGGTGTCGACGCGGCCGTCCTCGACGATCTCGTTGCCGGCGTCGCCGAAGCCCTGCACCATGTTGAACACGCCGTCGGGGATGCCGGCGTCCGCGAACATCTCGGCGATTATCTGCCCACACCAGGGGGTCTGCTCGGCGGGCTTCCAGACGACCGTGTTGCCCTCCACGAGCGACACCGCCATGTGCCAGAAGGGAATGGCGACCGGGAAGTTCCAGGGGGTGATGCAGCCGACGACGCCGCGGGGCGAGCGACGCATGTAGGCGTCCTTGCTGGGGACCTCGGAGGGGACCACGTCGCCGTGTGGGTGGCGGGCGTCGCCGGCGGCCCACTCCACCATGTGCCAGGCCTCGGTCACGTCGGCTTTGCCCTCGGAGATTTCCTTCCCGCACTCCTTGGTGACGATCTCGCCGAGCTCCTCGTGGCGGTCCCGCAGCTCGTGGTAGATGTCCCAGAGGTACTCGGCGCGGTCGATGTAGGAGAGCTCGCGCCACTCCTCGAAGGCCTCGTCGGCGGCGGCGACCGCGCGGTCGACGTCGCTTTCGGTGCCGCGGCGGAACTCGCCCAGCGTCTCCCCGTTCGCGGGGTTCTCGCTGGTGAACGTCTCCGTCCCGTCGCCGTCGACCCACTCGCCGTCGATGTAGTGTCGGTGTGCGTCGTCGCTCATGGCTGGGTAAAAATTGCGTCCGGGGGTGTAAAAAATGGTCGTGGTCGGCGTCGGCGACGCCCGAGGTACTCCCGGCCGGCGTCGCGGCCGCTTCAGGGGTCGAACGCGGCGACGACAGCCTCGTGAGCCTCGCCGTTGGTCGCCACCAGTGAGGTCGCGCTCGGCGTCCAGGGTTCGCCGGCGGCGGTCGTCACCTCGCCGCCCGCGGCGCGAACCATCTCGACGCCGCCGACCACGTCCCAGGGGTTGAGCCCGACCCGCGACACCGCGGCGTCGAGTTCGCCGGCGGCGACACAGGACAGCACCAACTGGGCGCAGCCGTACCGCCGGAGGTCGCCGAACTCGCTCATCACCGTCTCGACGACCGGCGGGAGGCGCTCGCGGTCGACGGCCGCGGTGGCGAAGATCGGGTTGACGCCGAACCGCGCCGTGTCGGTTCGCGCGCTGGTCGTGACCGCCTCGCCGTTGCGCGTCGTGCCGTCGGCCAGTCGGTAGGTATCGCCGAGGGCGGGCATCTCGTTGACGGCGACCACCGGCGTCGCGTCGGGGTCGCGGTCAGTCGGCGTCCGCAGCGCCGCGGCGTCCGTGACGCAGGCCACGGCGACGCCCCAGTTGCGGTTGCCGGCGACGTAGTTGTTCGTCCCGTCGATGGGGTCGACGACCCAGGCGGGGCCGGCCTCGGGGAGCGAGGACAGCGTGTCGACGCCGTCGAGGTCCTCCTCGGCGACGATGGGCGCCGCCGAGCGCTCGCGGATTTCCGCGACGACCGCCCGCTGTGCGGCGCGGTCGACCTCGCTGACGCTGTCCATCGGGTCCGACTTCGTCTCGACGGTCAGCGACCCGCGGAAGGCGTCCGTCGCGACGGCCGCTCCGGCCTCGGCCGCGGCCTCACAGGTCCCCGCCTGCGCCTCGACGTCGGTGTGGTCCATGCCGCCCGCGAGGGGCCCCGTCGTTGAAAGCGCTCCGACGGCGGGCGGACGGAAGACGAGCGGTCGGCCGGCCACCAGCTCGGCCGTCCGTCGGAGTCTTCGGCCCGCATCGCCCGCCCAGCAACACTCAAGAGGGAGGGCGGCACATTCCGACACGATGGACGTAGACGACCATGCCGAGGAGCTCGCCTCCGCCCTCGGCGTCGACAAATCGGAGGTCAAAGAGGACCTGGAGAACCTGCTCGAATACGAGGTGCCGCTCGAGGAGGCCAAACAGAGCATCAGACGGAAACACGGCGACGGCGGCGGCGACGCCACGCCCGACAGCGTCAACGTCGGCGAGGTGACGACCGAGCACTCGTCGGTGACGGTGACCGCGCGGGTCCTGACGGCCGGCACCCGGACCATCCGGTACCAGGGCGACGACATCACGATTCGGGAGGGCGAACTCGCCGACGACACCGGTCGGGTCTCCTACACCGCGTGGGCCGACTTCGGCTTCGAGGTCGGCGACACCGTCACCGTCGGCAACGCCGGCGTCCGGGAGTGGGAGGGCGAGCCCGAACTCAATCTCAACGACTCCTCGACGGTCGCGCTCGGCGACGAGTCGCTCGACGTCCCTTACGACGTCGGCGGCGACCGGGACCTGCTGGCGCTGGAACCCGGCGACCGCGGGCGCAACGTCGAGGTCAGCGTCGTCGAGTGCGAGGCCCGCACCATCGACGGCCGCGACGGCGAGACGGACATCCTCTCCGGCGTCGTCGCCGACGACACCGCCCGACTCCCGTTCACCGACTGGGACCCCCACGACGCCGTCGCGGAGGGGGCGGACCTGCGCCTCGAAGACGTGTACGTCCGGGAGTTCCGCGGCGCCCCCTCGGTGAACCTCTCGGAGTTCACGACGGTCACCGAGCCGACCGAGCCGGTCAGCGTCGCCGACTCGGCCCCAGAGATGAGCGTCCGGGAGGCGGTCGGCGCCGGCGGCATGTTCGACGTGGAGCTGGTCGGCAACGTGCTCGAAATCCGTGACGGCTCCGGTCTCATCGAGCGCTGCCCGGAGTGCGGTCGCGTCGTCCAGAACGACCAGTGTCGCAGCCACGGCCAGGTCGACCCCGAGGACGACCTGCGGGTGAAGGCCATCTTCGACGACGGCACCGACACCTGCACGGTCATCCTCGGCACCGACCTCACCGCGGAGGTGTACGGCGGCGACGTCGACGACGCGAAGGAGGCGGCCCGCGAGGCGATGGATAAAGACGTCGTCGCCGAGGAGATCGCCCGCGACCTGGCGGGCCGGGAGTTCCGCGTCCGGGGGAGCCTCTCGGTCGACGAGTACGGCGCGAACCTCGACGCCGCGTCGTTCGTCGCGACCGACGACGACCCGGCCGACCGCGCGAGCGCCCTGCTCGCGGAGGTGGCCGAATGAGCGCCGACGACGGCGGGCCGGGCGGGCGGGAGGTCGCCCACCGGCTGTTCGCCGCAGAGTTCGACGACGCCAGCCTCTCGTACTCGGAGGGCGACGAGGAGCGGGCGCCGAACTACGTGGTCACGCCGGGCGGGGCCCGCGTGAACCGCGCCTTCGCCGTCGGCGTCCTCACCGAGGTGGAGTCGGTCAACGAGGAGACGCTGCGCGGGCGGGTCGTCGACCCCACCGGGCCGTTCGTCACCTACGCCGGCCAGTACCAGCCCGACGAGATGGCGTTTCTCGAACGGGCGACCGCTCCGGCGTTCGTCGCACTCACCGGGAAGGCCCGAACGTTCGAACCCGACGACGGCGACCGGGTGTACACCTCGCTGCGCCCGGAGTCGTTCAGCGAGGTCGACGCCGACGTCCGCGACCGCTGGGTCGTCTCCGCGGCCGAGCAGACGCTCGAACGGGTCGCGGTCTTCGACGCCGCGCTGGCGGACGACCGCCGCGGCGACGAGCTGCGGGCGGCGCTGTCGGCTGCGGGGGCGCCCGAGTCGCTGGCCGCCGGGATTCCGAAGGCCATCGACCACTACGGCACCGACCGGGCGTATCTCGCCGCGCTGCGGGAGGTCGCCGTCGGCGCCCTGGAGGTCGTCGCCGGCGAGCGCGAGGAGGCCCCGCAGCTGGACACCGACCCCGGCGACCCGACGCCGGTCGAACTCGGCTCGCTCCCGGCGGTCGACGTCGACCTCTCGGAGGTCGAGGCCGAGGGAACCCCGTCTGCAGGTGAGGCCGAGGGTGAGGGAGAGACCGAGAGCGAGCCCGTACCGGAGACGGCGACCCCGACCGAGGTCGAGACCGAACCGGAGACGACCACGACCACCGAGGAACCGGCCGAACCGACCGCGACGACCGACAAGACGACGGACGCGACGGCCGAGTCGGCCCCGAGCGCCGACGAGTCGAGCGGAGAATCGACCGCGGTCGGGTCGGGCGACGATGTCGGTAGCGAAACCGACAGCTCGGAACCGGCCGCCGAGCCGGAGTCCGAGTCCGTCGCCGAAGCCGACTCACCGGCGGAGACCGAACCAGAGCCGGAACCCGAACCGGAGCCGACCGCGGATTCGGAGCCCGCATCGACGACGACGACGGGAGGCGCCGGCGGCGACCTCGGCGACTTCGGCGGCGACGCGAGCGACGCAGCCGACGGGCTCGGCGATTTCGACGGCCCGAGCGCCGACGCGGATGCGGTCGCCGCCGAGACGGGCGACGCCGGCGACGACGGAGACACCGAGGACGGCGGATACGAGCTCTCCGATGAGGAACGCGAGGAGGCGATGGAACACGGCGTTGAGTTCTCGACCGGCACGGAGGTCGACGACCCCGGGGCCGCCGACATCGACACGCCCGACCAGCCGCCGGAGGACCTCGACGATCTCCAAGCCGACGCGAACGGCGAGGACGGCGCTGCCGAGACGGCCGAATCCGGCGAGGAGACGGAGACGACCGAACCGGCCGACGCGGACCTCGAAGCGGCGGTGGTCGAGGCGATGGAGTCGCTGGACGACAACGGCGGCGCGGACCGCGAGGCGGTCGTCGACCACGTCGCCGAGGAGACCGGCGCCGACCCCGACGTCGTCGACGACGCGATTCAGGACGCGTTGATGGCCGGCAAGTGCTTCGAGCCGGAGGCCGGCAAAATCCAGGCCATCTGATGGCGACGGTCGAGCCGGTGGCCGACAGCCGGGCGGCGGTGGTCGACCTCGGCGACGAGCGCGCGCTGGCGGTCGCCGACTACCACGCCGGCATCGAGGCCGGCCTGCGCTACGAACGCGGCGTCGAACTCGACAGCAACGCCGCCGGCCGCCGCGAGCGCCTGCTCGGGCTGGTCGAGGCGACCGGGGTCGACCGGGTGGTCGTCCTCGGCGATCTCGTTCACCGGGTCTCCGACGTGGCCGAGGTCGAGCGCGAGGAGGTCGACGCGCTGGTGGACGCGCTGGCGGCCCGCGACGTCGGGGTGACTCTGGCGACGGGGAACCACGACCCCGGGGTCGCGGAGGCGTACGCCGACCGCATCGAGACGCTCCCGACCGACGGCGCCCGTCGCGGCGCGGTGGGGCTGGTCCACGGTCACACCTGGCCCGCCGAGTCGGTCGTCACCGCGGAGACGCTCTGCATCGGCCACGAGCACCCGACGGTCCGCATCGAGGACGTCGTCGGCGGCAGTCGAATCGAGCGCTGCTGGCTCCGTGGGCGACTGGACCGCGGGGTCGTCGCCGACGGCCTCGGCGTCGACGCCGCCGCCCTCGACTGGCCGTCCGAGGACCCCGAACTCGTCGTCTTCCCGGCGTTCAACGACCGCTCGGGCGGGTCGCGGGTGAACGTCGACGGACAGGGGTTCCTCTCGCCGCTGCTGCCGGAGGCGCTAGTCGACGGCGAGGCGTACCTACTCGACGGGACGCGTCTGGGGCCGTACCGCACTGTCTGAACGCCAGCCGGACCGCTCGAACGCCGCCCGAGTCCGTCGCAGAGAGTCCACGCACAGCGCGAGGTCGTCGGCGAAGGCTTCGACGGCGACGGTCCCGTCGAAGCCGGCGGTCGTCAGACGGTCGACGACGAGGTCGAGATCGACCGCGCCGGCGCCGACCGGGAGGTGACCGTCCCCGCACGAGCGGGCGTCGTGGACGCGGAGGTGCGAGACGAGGTCGGCGTAGGAGCCGAGGAAGTCGTCGATGGCGTCGTTTCCGCCCTCAGCGTAGGCGTGGGCGACGTCGAAACACATCGCCGCCTCGCAGTCGGCCAGCGCCTCGCCGACGGCGTCGAGGTCGAAGCCGCGGTCGCGGTGACCGAAGTTCTCGACGACTACCTCGACGTCGCGGGCCGCCCCGCGGGCGGCGACCCGACGGGGCTGTTCGCAGAACGCCCGCGGGTCGTCCCCGCCGGAGCGACGGTCGGCGTCGGCCCGAACGACGGCCTTCTCGGCGTCGACCGCGCCCGCGACACAGAGCGCACCTTCGAGGCGGTCGACGACGGCGTCGGCCAGGTCTGCCGAACCGAACGAGAGGGGGTTCGCGCGGGGAGGCGAAGCGTTCGGGCCAGGTCGGCCGCCTCGCAGTCGGCGCCGAACGCGGCGGGGTCGAACTTCGGGAGCGGCAGCGCCCCGCCGACCGCGACTTCGACGAAGGGGGGATCGACGTCCGGGGCGGCGATTGCACCGACACGGCCGACGGACGGACCGAGCGTGATTCCGAAGCGCACGCTGCAACAGCGCCGGCAGCGGTCAAAAGGGTGGGGGCGGGACCCAGAGCGCCGGCGACGGCCCCGGTCCGCGCAGTTTATGCGCCCGCCGCCCCTCCATTCGACGATGGCAGAGCGGGCCGGAGCCGACGCCTTCGCCGACCTCGGTCCGGAGGTCCGGGCGGCGCTGTCCGACCGCGGGTTCAGCTCCCCCACGGAGCCACAGCGCCGCGCGATTCCGCCGCTGGCTCGCGGGGAGAACGCCCTCGTCGTCGCTCCGACCGGGACTGGCAAGACGGAGACGGCGATGCTCCCCGTGTTCGACGCGCTGGCCGACCAGCGGCCGGAGGGGTTCGGCGCGCTGTACGTGACGCCACTGCGGGCGCTGAACCGCGACATGCGCGAGCGGCTGGACTGGTGGGGCGAGGAGCTCGACCTCGACGTCGACGTCCGCCACGGCGACACCACCGACTACCAGCGCACCCAGCAGGCGAAGGACCCGCCGGACGTGCTGGTCACCACGCCGGAGACGCTGCAGGCGATGCTCTCCGGGAGCCGCCTCCGGGAGGGGCTGGAATCCGTGAACCACGTCGTCGTCGACGAGGTGCACGAACTCGCCGCCTCCAAGCGTGGCGCGCAGCTAACCGTCGCCATGGAGCGGCTGCGGGAACTGTCGGGGTCGTTCCAGCGCGTCGGGCTGTCGGCGACCGTCGGCGATCCCGATGAAGTGGGGCGGTTCCTCACCGGCGACCGGTCGTTCGTCGTCCGCGAGGTCGACGTGGGCAGCAAGGTCGACTTCGAGGTTCGCCGTCCGGAGATCACCGACGCCGACAAGCGTCTGGCCGGCGAGCTGGCGACGACCGAGGAGGTCGCCAGCCACGTCCGGGCGATACGGGACCTCGTCGCCGCCCACGAGTCGACGCTGGTGTTCGTCAACACCCGACAGACCGCCGAGGCGCTGGGGTCGCGGTTCACGAAGCTTGACGAGCCAATCGAGGTCCACCACGGGTCGCTGTCGAAGGAGGCCCGTATCGACGTCGAGGGGCGGTTCAAGGACGGCGAGGTCGCCGGCCTGGTGTGCACCTCCTCGATGGAGCTGGGCATCGACGTGGGCCACGTCGACCACGTGGTCCAGTACAACTCCCCGCGGGAGGTCGCCCGGCTGCTCCAGCGGGTCGGGCGGGCCGGCCATCGCGCCGACCAGCTCTCGACGGGGACCGTCCTTACCGACCACCCTGACGACACCCTGGAGGCGATGGCCATCGCCCGCCGGGCGAAAGCCGGCGACGTGGAGCCGGTGGCGGTCCACCACGGCAGCCTCGACGTGGTCGCCAATCAGGTCGTCGGCGTCGTGATGGACGAAGGCGAGGTGCACGCCCGGAAGGCGTACGACGTCATCACCCGAGCGTACCCCTTCCGTGACCTGCCGGAGGCGACGTTCCAGGAGGTCGTTCGCGAACTCGACGGCAACCGCGTGCTGTGGCTGGAAGAGGAGGCCGACCGCCTGGAGAAGTCCGGGGGGACGTGGCAGTACTACTACGCCAACCTCTCGATGATACCCGACGAGGAGACCTACGAGGTGTACGACATCTCCGGCAAGCGCACCGTCGGAACGCTGGACGAACGCTTCGTCGTCAACTTCGCCGGCCCGGGCGAGGTGTTCATCCAGGGCGGCGAGATGTGGCGCATCGCCGAGGTCGACGACGAGGACGAGCGCGTCGAGGTCTCGCCCATCGAGGACCCCGCCGGCGAGGTCCCCTCCTGGGTCGGCCAGGAGATTCCGGTCCCGGCGGCCGTCGCCGGCGAGGTCGCCGAAATCCGTGACGTCGCCGCGCCGCAGTTCGAGGCCGGCGCCGACCGCGAGGCCGTCGCCGGCGACGTCGCCGGCCGGTATCCGGTCGACCGCTCGACGGCCGAGAACGCCCTCGACGTCGCCGAGCGCCACGCCGACAGCGGTCACCCGACGCCGACGGCCGACCGCCTCGTCGTCGAGGGGCGGGGCCGCGAGATCGTTCTCAACTCGCCGTACGGCCACGAGGTCAACGAGACGCTCGGGCGACTGCTCTCGGCGCTGGTCGGCCAGCGGGTCGGCTCCTCGGTCGGCATGGAGGTCGACCCCTACCGCGTCGAGTTCGAGGCGCCCCAGTCTGTCGGCCTCTCGACGTTCGAGTCGGTGTTGCGCGAGACCGACCCCGACCACGTCGAATCCATCCTCGAACTCGCGCTGAAGCGGTCGGACGCGCTGAAGTTCACGCTCACCCACGTCGCCGCGAAGTTCGGCGCGCTGAAACGCTACCAGGGCGACGGCCGCTTCGGCGCCGACCGACTGCTCGCCGCCCTGGAGGACACCCCGGTGTACGAGGAGGCCGTCCGAGAGGTGTTCCACGAGGACCTCGCCGTCGCCGAGACGGCCGCCCTCCTCGAACGCGTCCAGTCCGGCGACTGCGAGGTCGTCCTCGTCGGCGACCGCACGCCTATCGGCGCCGGCGGACGCTCTTCCGGACGAGAGTTCCTCGTCCCGGAGAACGCCGACGCCGGCGTCATCGACACCGTCCGGGACCGCATCCGCGACGACCACATCCGGCTGCTCTGCATGCACTGCAAGGAGTGGGGTAAGCGAACGAAGGTGCGTCGCGTCCGCGAGGAGCCCGACTGCCCGGAGTGCGGGTCGACCCGCATCGCCGCGCTGAACCCGTGGGCCGAGGAGGTCGTCGACGCCGTTCGGGCCGACGAGAAAGACGACGAGCAGGTCCGCCAGACGAAGAAGGCCTTCCGGGCGGCCAACCTCGTCCAGGAGCATGGCAAGCGCGCCGTCGTCGCGCTGGCGGCCCGCGGCGTCGGTCCTCAGACCGCCGCCCGTATCCTCTCGCGGTTCCGCGAGACGGAGGACGACTTCTACCGCGACATCCTCGAACAGGAGCGGCAGTACGCCCGGACCCAGAGCTTCTGGGACTGAGGCGGATGGCGGTCGCGTCGTCGCCCGTCGGCTATCCGAACCGTGATAGTGTGTGACACTAACACACAACGGTCAAGTTCGGCCCGTTGAATCCGACGACCCGACGACGCCGCCCGCGGACCCGCCGGCAGACCCCTTCGGTCGCGCTGTCCGCGACCACCACGAGGGCGTCCGTACCGAGCCGTTGCTCCAGCGCGACGGCGCCTGGGAGCGGGCTCACCCCATCGAGGAGTTCTACTTCGGCGAGTTCGAGCCCGAGCCCGGTCACCCGCTCACGGAGTGGCTCGGCGGGCCGCTGCTGACCGTCGGCTGCGGCGCCGGCCAGCACGAACTCGGGCTCCAGCGCGCCCGCGACGTCGTCGCCACCGACGTCGACGCGAACCTCGTCGCCGTCGCCCGCGACCGCGGGGTCGACGACGTTCGCGAGGCCGACATGTTCGACCTCCCGGCGCGGTTCGAGCGCGGGCGCCTCCGGTCGGTGCTCTCCTACGGCACTCAGGCCGGGCTCGCGGGGTCGATGGACGATCTCCGGCGGCTGTTCGCCGACCTCGCGTACGTCACCGACGGGGCGGCGACGGCGGTGGTCGACTTCTTCGATCCAACGCGGGTCGACAGACCCGACGACATGCTCGGCTACCGCGCCGACCCGGCGCCGGGGCTGGCCCGCCGCGTGATGACCTTTGCTTACGAGGGCGACGTGAGCGACGTGCTGTCGTTCCGGCTGTTTGCGCCCGTCCGAGTGCACGAGGCGGCGGCAGCGACCCGGTGGGAGCTTCGTCGCACGCTGCACCGTGGTGCGAGCCCACACTTCATCGCGCTGCTGGCGAAGCCGGACGCCGCGGTCGGGCCGGCGACCGAGATTCGCTGGCACGACGACGCCGACAAGAACTAAGCGCCCGGCCAGTCACCGGCCGCTCGGCTCGACGGTTTCGAGGGCGCGCTCGACGTGGTCGGGGGTCACGGTCACCTCCTCGGCGTGGTCGGGGGCGGCCTCGCCGTGGCGGTCGGCGACCTCCTCGACGGCCAACAGCGCCGCCTCCCTGAGCAGCGCCTGCAGGTCGGCCCCGGAGTACCCTTCCGTCTCCGCCGCGATGTCGTCGAGGGCGACCGCCTCCGACAGCGGCGTGTCGGCGGCGTGGACGGCGAGGATTTCCCGGCGAGCGGACTCCTCGGGCGCCGGCACCTCGACGTGGTCCTCCAGGCGGCCGGGGCGCAACAGCGCGGGGTCGAGCGCCGCCTTCCGGTTCGTCGCCGCGAGGACGACCAGCGTGGGGTCGGCCGCGGCGCGGTCGAGTTCGGTCAGCAGCTGTGAGACGACCCGGTCGCCGACCGCGGAGTCGGCGCCGCCGTCGCGGTCGGTCGCCACGGCGTCGATCTCGTCGAAGAAGACGACCGCCGGGGCGGCCTGGCGGGCGCGTTCGAACACCTCGCGGACGGCCTTCTCGGACTCGCCGACGTAGCGGTCCAGCAGTTCCGGGCCGGCGACCTCAACGAAGTTCACCCCGGCCTCGCCGGCGACCGCCCGAGCCAGCAGCGTCTTGCCGGTGCCCGGCGGGCCGTGGAGGACCAGGCCGGTCGGCGGGTCCGTCCCGGCGGCCTCGAACAGCGGGCCGTACTCCAGCGGCCAGGTCACGGCCCGCCGCAGCCGACGCTCGGCGTCGTCCAGCCCGCCCACGTCCGCGAACGTCGTCTCCGGCGTCTCGGCGACGTACTCCCGCATGGCGCTTGGCTCGACGGCCGCCAGCGCGGTTTCGAAGTCGCCGACGGTGACGGTCGCCCCCTCGGCGTCGGCCGCGCGTTCCCCGTCGGCCGCCGACTCACCGGCGTCCCGGCGGACGCGTCGCAGCGCGGTCATCCCGGCCTCCTTCGAGAGCGACGCGAGGTCGGCGCCGGTGAACCCGTGGGTGCGCTCGGCCAGGTCGTCGAGGTCGACGCCCTCGCCCAGCGGCATCCGGCGGGTGTGGACCTCCAGGATTTCGCGCCGGCCGGCGACCCCGGGGACGCCGATTTCGACCTCGCGGTCGAAGCGTCCGCCGCGACGCAGCGCCGGGTCGAGCTCGTCGACCCGGTTGGTCGCGCCGACGACGACGACGTCGCCGCGGGCGTCGAGGCCGTCCATCAGGCTCAGTAGTTGGCCAACGATGCGGTTCTCCATGTCGCCGCCGTCGTCGCGCTCGGGGGCGACGGAGTCGATCTCGTCGAAGAAGACGATGGCCGGCGCCGCCTCGCGGGCCTCCTCGAACACCTGCCGGAGCCGTTCCTCGCTCTGGCCCTTGTACTGGGACATGATCTCCGGCCCTGAGACGGAGCGAAAGGCGGCGTCGACCTCGTTGGCGACGGCCTTGGCGATGAGCGTCTTCCCCGTGCCGGGCGGGCCGTGTAACAGGACGCCCTTGGGCGGCTCGACGCCCAGGCGGGCGAACAGATCGGGGTTTGACAGCGGGAGTTCGATCGTCTCGCGGACGAGGTCGAGCTCCTCGTCCAGCCCGCCGATGTCCTCGTAGGTGACGTGATCGACGCCCTCCCGGGGCGCCGGGTCGGCGTCGCCGGTGGCGGTCTCGACGGACCCGGGCTCACGACCGTCCCGAGCGTCCGGCGCGTCGGCGTCGCCGCCGGCGCCGCTTCCGGCTGTACTCTCGGCGTCCTCGTCCGAGCCGTCGGGAGTCCGTACCACGAACTCGGTGTCGTCGGCGACCTGCACCTCACCTCCTGGGTCGGTGTCGGCGACGACGACTGGCCCGGCGCCGTCGAGGCGGACCACGTCCCCCTCGCTCAGCGGTCGCCCGTCGAGCGTCCGATCCAGCGCCCGCGCGACGCGGTCGGAGTCGGTGCCGCCGGGGGCCCGGACGGCCACCGCGTCGGCGTCGGGGACGGACGTCGCGGTGACGACGACCGTGTCGCCGACGGCGACGCCGGCGTTCTCTCGGGTGTCGGCGTCGATGCGGACGACCCCGGTGTCGTCGTCGCGGGCCGGCCACAGCGTCGTCACCGTGGCCTGGCCGTCCTCGCCCTCGATGCGGACGGTCTCGCCGCTGAGTACGCTCAGACGCTTGCGAGCCCGCTCCGGGAGGCGCGCGATGGCCCGGCCGGCGTCGCGCTTCTCGGCGCCGTGGACGGTCAGCTCAACCGCGTCGTCGGTCATCGACGGCTCTACGCGGTCGGGCCTCTTTACCGTGCGGGTGGAATCGACTCTCCGCCCGTCTCGTCCGCCATCCGTAGCCTTTTGACCCCGCCGACCCACCGCCCGAACAATGAAAGAGTCACTGCTCGACATCGTGGTCTGCCCGCTCGATAAGCACGACCTCAACCTCGAAGACGCCGAGCGCGACGGCGAGGAGATCGTCGACGGCACCCTGGTCTGTACCGACTGCGGCGAGCGCTACCCCGTCGAGGACGGCATCCCGAACCTCCTGCCCCCGGACATGCGCGAGGAAGGGACCGCGGAAGCCTGAGCCGGTCGGTATCGGAACCCGATTCCCGCCTTCTTCGTCCGGTTCCGGCAGCGATCGATACGCGACGATACCTGTCGACGCGGACTCGCCGACTCTGCTGTTTTCGACTTCCCGGCCGTCACCCCGTTCGCTGACCGTCGAGTTCTCCTTCCGGCCACCGGTTCCGCGGCTCACGGCCTACGAACCTTTATGTCCAATCGATGCCCACGGAAGGTCGTGTCGTCGTTGACAGTCACCCTGAACGCCGACGGCCCCCGCGACATCCGGGCCGACTCGCGGTTCGAGGCGCGCCGGCCGTTCGATGTCGTGCTCCACAACGAGGGCCAGGGAAGTCACGTCCACCTCGAACTCGACGACGCGCTGGCGTCCGTCGCCGGCGTCAGCGCCGACACGGTGTTCGTCGACGAGGGCGTGACCGAGCGGGTGCGCGTCGACACTCGCCCAGTCGAGGACCCGGTCGAGGGGACGCTCAGCGTCGTCGTCGGCTACGGCGCCGAGTCTCACGAGGTCGACGTCGCCGTCGAGCAGTTCCGCGCCGACCCCGACGACGTGGCCGTCGACGAGTCGCTCGGCCAGCCACAGCCCGACCCCTCCGAGGAGGAGTCGGTCAACCTGGAGACGGTCGCGCTGGTCGGGCTGTCGCTGTTCGCCTTCGCCGTCGCGGCGTGGTCGGTGCTGTTCACCGGCTCGCCGCTGGTCACCGGCGGGGCCGGCGTCGTCGTGGTCGCGACCGCCGCGGCCGCTGCCTGGTCGCTCCGCTGACGGGCTCGGTGGGGGCGGTCACTCGGCGTCGGCTTCCGCTTCGGCCTCCGCGTCCGCCGACGGCTCCGAGTCGGGCTCGGTCGGCGTCCCGGAGAGGTTGCCGTCCTCGTCGAAGCGCTTCGCCCGGAGGAACCGCGCCCGGTAGCGGTTCGCCCCGTCGTAGATGTCGGCCTCGCGGACGTCCTCGACCTCGCCGTCGGAGACGGCACCGATGATGTCCTCGACCTGCTCTTTCTCGCTCGGCGTGAGTTCGAACTCGTACGTTCGGCTCCGTTCACCCTCCAACTTCGTCCACTTCCGGGCGGCGGCGACGACGAGCGAACACGGTTCCCGACAGGGGAAGGCGCCGTCGCCGCCGTCGACGTCCAGGTCTGTGTCCTCGTCGTACTCCCACTCCCGGCGTTTCAGACACTGCGAGTCCGCACAGCAGGCCTCGGCGACCCAGTTGACGTGTTCGTACCCCTCGCCGCGGTCCCACGTCCTGATGACGCCGTAGATGCCGCTCTGGCGCTCCATCGTCTCCGTCCAGTGGTCCACGTCGAGTTCGCCCTCGCGCTCGCGGTGCCAGTTGGGAACCGTCGCCGGGTATATCTGGTCGACCGTCTCGATGACCTCGCGGGCGTCGAGGCCCGCGAACCGCCAGCCGCAGGGGAGCGTCGGGGCGGTCTTCAGCGGCCGGTAGTCGCCGCCGTCGTCGAACTTCACGAGGTCACGAGCTGCCAGCGGGTCGTCGTGGTCGGTGAGGTTCGCGGGGTCGGCGTCGTCGTCCTCGTGGTGGCGGAGTTCGTACCGCCGGTGGCCGTCGTCGTTGAGGGCGACGGTCACCGCGAGTTCGCCCCACTCGGTCGTGAGCCCGCCGTCGCGGAACTGCTCGTACCGCTCGGGGACGTCTCGATCGTCGGCGTCTTCGAGCCAGCGGAGGTAGTCGTACCGCGCCGCGTCCGGGCTGCCGGTCGGCCCGCGTTCGAAGAAGTGCCAGTTGGTGACGTACGGTGAGCCCGCCGCGAGGTCGTGGAGCTCTGACTCCGACCGGCTCGTGGCGCTCGTCTCGGGGGTCTCGAAGTCGTAGCCGTCCGCGGTCTGTGCAACGTGGAGACCGTCGAAGGAGACGCCGTCCTCCGCGGCCGCGAGTAGGTCGTCGAACTGCTGGGCGTTCATCGATGGTGTGTGGTGGCTCAATCGGCCGAGGCGGTGCGGGTGCGTTCGCGGACGCGCTCGATGGCGTTGCCGACATCGGCGCCGGCGTCGGCGGCGCGTTCGAGGACGACGTCGGCCAGCAGGGGTTCGGTACCGACCGCGCCGGCGTACCAGATGTCGTGACCGTCGACGGTCGTCGGCACGTCGTACCCGGTTCGGTAGTCGTCGGTGAGACCCATGTCCTCCGGGATGTCCTCCTGGGTGTGGAAGCCGTCCGCGATGAACAGCGGAACGACGACGACGTCGTCGGCCTCGAAGTGGTCGGTCACGTCGTCGACCTCGGGGTCTTCGTCCATGTACAGCGCCTGCACCTCGTCGAAGCGGTCGCGCTCGCGGACCCGGTCGGCGTGGTACTCGATGGCCTTCGCGGAGTTCTCGTTGCGCTCGGTGCCGTGGCCGACGACCGCGAGGCCGAAGCCGTCGCCGACGTCGGGGTCGTCGGTCACCGACTCCGCGCGGCGGACGATGACGTCGGTCATCGACTCGTGAGTGCCGACCGGGCCGCAGTAGTGGACGGTCTGACCGGTGTCTTCGGCCTCGTAGGTCGCCACGTCGGCGTCGAGCCCGTCGGAGTCCCAGTCCTCGACGTCCCAGCCCGACAGCCGGAGTTCGCGCGGAATGACCTGCTCGGTGAAGTAGCCCTCCGAGACGAACAGCGGGACGACGTACACCTCTTCGGCCTCCGTCGTCCGGAGCACCTCCCGCAGGTGGGGCTGTTCCTTCCAGAACCCGGTCTCGACGTCGTCGAAGACCTCCGTCGCGCGGATGGTGTCCGCGTGGTCGTACGTCGGCGTCGAGGAGTCGGGATTCAGATGTGACCCATGGGCCACGATGACCAACGCTTGCATGGTCGTACCAACGACTGTCCGCGCCTTAGGGACTTCGGGACGACTCGGGAGTGAGGCCTCACCACCCGGACTTTTACCGTGCCGATTCGACCCCTCAGGTATGCGCACCGACGGTCCCCCGAGTCCCCGGCGCAACCCGGTCACGGTCGGCCTCGTCGTTCTCTCGGCGCTGGTGTTGGCGTACTCGCTGCTCGTCGTTCAGCAGACTCTGCTCGGCGTCCTCGTCGTCGGCCTGCTCGCGTTCGTCCGGCTGCTCTGACGGCTCGTCGTCGCCGTCGAGCGCCTCGCCGATGCCCGCGTGGAGGCGGCGACCGCCGCCTGACCCTCGTCTCAGGCGGACGTCGACGACCCGACGGAGTGACGTCGACAGTCTGGAACGCAGAACCGGAGGGAAAGGGCGATCAACGGACGGTGACTATCGGGTATCGGCCGTCAGGCAAGCCGACCGACCGCCCGAACTCAACGCTTTAGTCCCGCCGGACGCAGGTCGCCACCATGACCGTCGCAGAGCGAACCCGCGAGGCCGTCGCCGAACGACCGTTCCTCCGGGAGGCGTTGCGGGCCGGCGTCGTCAACTACGCGGCCGCCGCGGCGGCGCTCGACGTCGCCGGCGACGGCGACGCGGTCGCGACCGCGTTGCGTCGATACGCCGCGGAACTGCCGGCCCGCGACCCGGAGGGCCGGGAGGCCAGGGTGACGATGCGAAGCGGCGTGGACCTCGTCGACCGCGACGGCGCTGTTGACGGAGCGGGCGAGGAGTCGCTCCTCGCGGTCGGCGGCGTCGCGGTCCGGCCGACGGGCGGGTCCTCGACCGCGGTGCTCGCCAGCGGCGACGTCGACGCCGCCGCGCTCGGAGCCGTGCTCGCCCGCTTCCGGACGGTCGAGGTGTCGGTTCGGGCGGCGGGCGTCGCCGGCCAGACGCTGGTCGTCGTCGTCGACCGCCGGGACGGCGCGACGGCCGTTCGACTGACCGAAGCGGCGCTCGACCGGGTACCCTGATACCGAGTGCCGGGAGTCTTTCCGGCCGTGGTGAGCCGTGCCGGCGACGAGAGCTGTTGAACCGGCGTCTTGTACCGTCGATGAAGCTATTCGCAGTAATCGGCACGAATCCCCGTACCGGGTGCCGTCCCGCGCGGCCTCGCCGCCGTCGCCGCCGTCGTACCTTCCGACGGCTTGAAAACGAGCGACGGCGTACGACCGGACGAGATGCCCCTGTCCGTGACGAACTCCCTGACGGGCGAGCGCGAGGCGTTCGAGCCGACCGGCGACGAGGTCCTGCTGTACGTCTGCGGACTGACGGTCTCGGACGACGCCCACCTCGGCCACGCCCGGGTGTGGACCCACGCCGACGTCATCCACCGGTGGCTCGAACACCAGGGGTACGACGTCCGCCACGTCGAGAACTTCACGGACGTCAACGAGAAGATAGCCGCCCGGGTCGGCGAGCGCGAAGGGTGGGAGAGCGAGGCCGACGTGGCACGCCACTTCACGAGACAGACCATCGCCGACATGCGGGCGCTGAACCTCGAGCGCGCGGCGGTGTACCCCCGCGTCTCCGAGCACGTCCCCGAAATCATCGACCTCGTCGAAACGCTCGTCGAGGCGGGCCACGCCTACGAGTCCGGCGGCTCGGTGTACTTCGACGTGACCACCTTCGAGGGGTACGGGAAGCTCTCGAATCAGGACCTCGACGAGTTGGAGGCCCAGGGCGGCCCCGAGGAGCGCGGCGAGAAGCGCAACCCCGCCGACTTCGCGCTGTGGAAGGCCGGCGGCGTCTCCGCGGACGCGGTCGCGGAACACGCCAAACACGACCACGACGGCGACCACCCGACGGGACAGACCTGGGACTCGCCGTGGGGCGAGGGTCGTCCCGGCTGGCACGTCGAGTGCTCCGCGATGTCGACGACGCACCTCGGCGACACCGTCGACATCCACATGGGCGGTCACGACCTCGTCTTCCCGCACCACGAGAACGAGATCGCCCAGTCCGAGGCCGCCACGGGCCAGCGGTTCGCCAACTACTGGCTACACACCGGGCTGTTGTCGACCGCCGGCGAGAAGATGTCGTCGTCGCTGGGCAACTTCTTCACCGTCGCCGACGCCGTCGAGGAGTTCGGCGCCAACGTCGTGCGCTCGTTTTACCTCGGGACGGAGTACGACAGCGAACAGACCTTCTCCGAGGCGGCCATTGAAGAGGCCCAGGCCCGCTGGGACCGACTCAGCCGCGCCTACGAGACCGCGGTCGACGCCTGCGACTCCGTCGACGCCCGCACGAAGGTCGCCGACGAGCAACTCCGCGAAACCGTCACCGACGCCCGCGCGGCGGCGACCGAGGCGATGAACGACGACTTCAACGTCCGCGAGGCGCTGTCGGAACTGCTCGGCGTCGCAACCGCGGTCAACCGCCACGTCGACGGCGCCGACCGCTACGACTACCGCGGACTCCGCCGCGCCGTCGGGTTCTTCGAGGAGTTCGGCGAGGGCGTCTTCGGCTTCGAGTTCGGCTCCGCGACCGGCGGTGACGTCGAACTCGTCGACGACCTCGTCGGGCTCGTCCTGGCGGTCCGCGAGGAGGAACGTCAAGCGGGCAACTACGAGCGGGCCGACGCCCTGCGGGACGAACTGCAGTCGCTCGGGGTGGCCGTCGAGGACGACGGCGAGGAGACGACCTACCGTCTGGAGTAGCTACTCCCCCGAAAGCGGGTCCTCGCGGGCGGCGGTTTCGTTCTCGACGTCCTGCTCGGTCGTGAACAGCTCCGACTCCGGCGGCACGTCGAAGAGGCCGAACCGGACGCCGGCGTCGAGCCACCCGTAGCCGTAGGAGAACGAGGCCAGCGCGTTGACCGGGTCGCCTTCCGCCCGGAAGTGGCGGCCGTCGTCGAGGTAGGAGTGGGCCATCTCGAACGTCTCGGCGGCGGCCTCGCCCAGCGGCGTTCCCGGCGGCGTCACGGGCTCGGCCTGGTCGAGCGCCTCCGCGAGCATCTCGCCGTAGCGGTCGGTCTTCGCTGCCAGGTCGGCGGGCATACCACATAGTAGCGGTCGGTCGGTGCAAATGCGTTCGGGCTGGGTTGGGGGAAGGCGGACGGCGAAGACGTCGCCGCGGCGGCGTCCGGAGTTCCGGCAGTCGCGGCGAACAGCACAACGTACTTCAGACGCAGCCGCGAACTCACGGCCATGACAGTCGACGCCGACGATGTCGTCGAGCACCGACGGCTCGTCATCGCCGGCACCGGTATCGCCGGGTTGACCGCCGCCATCTACGCGGCGCGGGCCAACAACGACCCGCTCATCGTCGAGGGCGACGAGCCCGGCGGGCAGCTCACGCTGACGACCGAGGTGGAGAACTATCCCGGGTTCCCTGAGGGCATCTCCGGGCCCGAGCTCGTTAACGACATGAAAGCGCAGGCCAAGCAGTTCGGCGCGGAGGTCCGCCACGGCATCGTCGACAGCGTTGACGACTCCGGTCGGCCGTTCCGGGTCGAGCTCAACGACGGCGACGCGTACACCGCCGACGCGGTCATCGCCGCCTCCGGCGCCTCCGCACGCACCCTGGGAGTCCCCGGCGAGGACGAACTGATGGGGTACGGCCTCTCGACGTGTGCGACCTGCGACGGGGCGTTCTTCCGGGGCGAAGACATGCTCGTCGTCGGCGGGGGCGACGCCGCCTTCGAGGAGGCGGACTTCCTCACGAAGTTCGCCGACACCGTCTACCTTGCCCACCGCCGCGAGGAGTTCCGCGCCGAGAGCTACTGGGTCGACCGCCTGATGGAGAAGGTCGACGACGGCGACGTCGAAATCCTGCGCAACACGGAGCTGACGGAGATTCACGGCTCACAGGACGACGGCGTCGACCACGTCGACCTCGTCCGCAACCCCGACGGCCATCCCACCGAGAAGCTCGACGATCCCGAAACGGAGGCGTTCGAGATGGACGTCGGCGCGGTGTTCTACGCCATCGGCCACACGCCGAACACCGACTACCTGGCGGAGACCCAGGTCGACCTCGACGACGAGGGGTACATCCAGACCGCGGGCGGCTTCGGCGGCGGCCAGACCGCGACCGACGTCGCCGGCATCTTCGGCGCCGGCGACGTCGTCGACTACCACTACCAGCAGGCGGTCACCGCCGCCGGGATGGGCTGTAAGGCCGCGATGGACGCCGACCAGTGGCTGGAGGACCAGCCCGACGTCGCCGCCGAGGCGACCGGCACGGCGACGGCCGAATCCGACGACTGAACCGCCGGTCCCGGACGGCTCAGAAGCTCGTCACCGACGACTGAATCCGTCCGTCGTCCACGTCCGTCGGGTCGTCATCGCCGAAGTACTCGGCGACCTCCCGCGGGCCGAACTCGTCGCTTTCCTGGAGATACGCAAGTTCCGTCAGCGACAGCTCCTCGCCGCGGTCGAGCTTTCGGCGCAGCCCCTCGGCGTCGAGGCCGAGGTATGTCACGTCAAACTCGACGGTCGCCCCGCGGTCGTCGCGGGCCGCCGCGACGTTGATCGCCTCTCGCAGGACGGTCTCGAAGTCGAGGTCGGTGTCCTCGACCGCGCGATAACAGAACGCCGTCGCCGCGACCAGGGCGTCGAACACCGCCGTGGGGTCGCCGCGGTCGGCGCGCTTGCCGAACACCAGTTCGCGGTCGTGGTCGTCGAGTTCGGCCAGCAACAGCTCGAAATCGAGCGCGGCGTTCCACACCCGGTCCCGGATGCGGGCCCGAGCGTTGCGCTCGGCCTGTTCGCTCCCGTACGTCCGCTCGCCCCGGAGGTATGCGCGGTCCGCGTCGGTGAGGATACCACGGTCGCGACTCTCGCCCGTCATAATCGAAAACAGATTATAATTGATCACTCAAATATATATCTATAACCCGAATTCGGGTATCAACCAGATTCGACACGAAAACCATTATGTCGAAACGACACCTGTCAGTCATCATGGCTGACCCCACGGCACCGACGACAACGCTCGAGGACCCGACGCTGGTCGGCGAGACGGACGCGGCGACGCTGCGGCGGGCGGTCTCGATGGTGACGGCGCTGGTCGGGGAGTGTCACCTCCGGGTCGGTCCCGAGGGGCTTTCGGTCACGGCGATGGACCCGGCGACGGTCGCGATGGTCGACCTGGAGCTCTCCGCCGCCGCGTTCGACCGCTACGAGGCGGACGAGGCCGCGGTCGCGGTCGACATCGAGCGACTGAGTGAGGCGCTTTCGGTCGCCGACGTCGGGGACGACGTGCGACTGTCGGTGTCGACGGCGGAGGGTCGCCTCGCAGTGTCGTTCGACGAGGTGTCGTACTCGGTGGGGCTGCTCGCCCCGGAGTCGGTGCGGTCGCCGCCGGAGCTGTCGGAGCTGACCTACGAGGACCACGCCGAACTGACGCTCCGCGGCGGGGACGTGAGCCGCATCGTCGACGCCGCCGACATGGTGGCCTCGACGGTCGAACTCGGCGTCGACGGGTCGACGGCGAGCTTCTACGCGGTCGCCGAGGGCGACGTCGACGACGTGTCGCTGTCGCGGTCGGTCGACGACCTCGACGCGATGGACCCGACGGCAGCCGAGTTGCTGTTCTCGCTGGAGTACCTGCGGGCCGTCGAGCGCGAGCTGCCGAGCGAGGCCGCGGTCGACCTCCGAATCGGGACGGAGGCTCCGCTGTCGGCCGACTGCGCGTTCGCCGACGCGGCCGGCCGGGTCGAGTACGTCGTTTCGCCGCGCATCACGACGCGCTGAGCCGGCGGTGTGCCCGCGGCGGCCGAGACCCACAGACCCTTCCGTCGCGGCGCCGACCGTCTCGACATGGGAGACACCGAAACCTACACCGTGAGCGGACCCGAGGGCGACGAGGACACCGTGGAACTGCCGGCCGGCCTGGCCGACACCCTGGCTCAGGGCGGCGAGGACGCGACCGACGTCGTCACCGACGTGGTGCTCCAGGCGTTCGCCCAGCAGGCCCACGCGCTCGTTCACCACTCCGAAGGCGAGACCCCCGCCGACCTCGAAGCGATGAACGACACCGCCGAGGAGCTGTACGAGGAGCGCTTCGGCGTGTCGCTCGAAGAGGCGATGAACCACTCTCACTGAGTCGCAGCCTCAGCTGCTCCCGTCGCTCGATTCACGCTCTTGTCAGGCGAGACGCCCGCCGTCGGCGAGCCTGCGGGTCAGCTCTCGTTTCTGCGACGCTCGTGGCCGGTGTCCGACCGATGGGACCGTCACGGACACTTATGCCGAATGGCCCTGTGACGGTGAAGCATGCACGAACGCGCTCGGGAGTTCGTCGACCGCGTCGCCGAGGCTCACGGCGTCGACGTCGAGGTCCAGGAGTTCCCGGAGGGGACGAAGACGGCCGCCGCGGCGGCCGACGCCGTCGGCTGTGAGACCGGACAGATAGCCAGCAGCCTGGTGTTCGTCGCCGGCGACGACTCGGTTCCGGTGGTCGTCGTCACCAGCGGCGCCAACCGGGTCGACGAGGCGGCGCTGGCCGACCACCTCGACGCCGACGACGCCGCGATGGCCGACGCCGAGACGGTGACCGCGGCGACCGGCTGGAGCATCGGCGGGGTGCCGCCGCTGTGTCACGACGGCGACCCGCGGCTGCTGTTCGACCCGTCGCTGACCGACTACGACACGGTCTGGGCGGCCGCCGGGACGCCTCGAACGGTGTTCCCCATCGACCCCGAGCGGCTGCTGACGCTGTCGGGCGCGGAGCCGGCGCCGGTGACTTCCCCGAAGTAATGATGGTGGGTTCCGACGGTTCCGTCGGCGATCCGAGGAGCCTCGCCCCTCGACCTCCGACCGCTCAGCCGTCGAAGGGGTTCGTCCGGACGACGGTCTGTTCGCGGTCGGGGCCGACGCCGACGGCGTACACCGGCGTGTCGGTCTCCTCGGCGAGGTAGTCCAGATAGTCGCGGGTCCCCGTGGGGAGGGCGTCGTAGCCGTCGGCGGCGACGGCCCCCCAGTCCACGTCGTCCCAGGCGTCGAACGTGCGGTACACCGGCTCGCAGCGGGCCCACTCCTCGGCAGTGGCCGGGATGGTCTCGACGCGCTCGCCGTCGAGGTCGTAGGCGTGGGCGACGCGCACCTCGTCGAGCCCGGCGAGCACGTCGACGTGGTTGACCGCCAGTCCGGTGAACGAGCTGGCGCGGGCGGCGTGGCGCAGCATCGGCAGGTCGAGCCAGCCGATGCGTCGCGGGCGACCCGTGACGGTGCCGAACTCGCCGCCGCGCTCGCGGATGTCGTCGGCGGTGGACTCCTCGTCGCCGTCCATCTCCGTGGGCATCGCCCCCTCGCCGACCCGGGAGAGATACGCCTTCACGATGCCGACGATCTCGCCGTCGCCGACGACGCCCGGGCCGAGTCCGCTGCCGGTGGTCGCGCCGCCGGCGGTCGGGTTCGACGACGTGACGTAGGGGTAGTTTCCGTGGTCGATGTCGATGCAGGTCCCTTGCGCGCCCTCGAACAGCAGTCGGTCGCCGTCGGCCCGTCGGCGGGCGAGGTAGTCGCCGGCGTTGACGGCCATGTCGGCGGCGGCGAGCCGGCGGCCGTACTCGACGTACTCCTCGGCGACCGTCTCGACGTCGAAGGCGTCGCCGAGGTCGTCGTCGTACACCGACTCGGCCAGCCTGCGGTGGTGGCCGAGGAGGTACTCCAGCCGCTCCCGGAGGACGGACTCCTCGAGCAGGTCGCCGACGCGGACGCCCCGGCGGGCCGCCTTGTCCTCGTATGTCGGGCCGATGCCGCGACCGGTGGTGCCGACCTCGCGGTCGGCGTCGGCCTTGGCCGTCTCCTCGATGCCGTCCAGCTCCCGATGGGAGGGGAGGATGACGTGGGCGCGCTTGGCGACTCTCACGTCCGGGTCGAGCCCCCGGTCGCCAAGCGCGTCGAGCTCCTCGAACAGGGTTCGCGGGTTGACGACGCAGCCGTTGCCCAGCACGCCGGTCTTGCCGCGGACGCACCCGGACGGGACCAGCGAGAGCTTGTACTCCGTGCCGTCCTCGACGACTGTGTGGCCCGCGTTGTCGCCGCCCTGATACCGGACCACGACGTCGGCGTCGCCGCCCCAGCGGTCGACGAGCGCCCCCTTGCCCTCGTCGCCGAGCTGCGCGCCGACGATAGTTACGGTCATAGCTGAACGTTCACGCGTCGCCCATGAAACCGATTTCGGTCCGGAATCCGAATGTGACCACGTACGTGGTTCTATCTTCGCCGTGACCGGAACGAGTGTCCAAACTCGTGCAATTCCAGGGCGAGGACGCAACCGAACGTGTTAACTACCACCATGTCAAACGGCGAGATGTACAGCCTAGAGGCGCGTCCCAGAGGGCAACCTTTAAAACTCCATACGGCGAGTTAACACATGCCATGATAGACAGACTCGAAAAAGAAGTCGACATGTTGGAGCGACACTTGCAGGTTCTTCGGATGGTCATCGACAGCGAGCCTATCGGCATCGTGAAGATGTCCAACGAGACCGGCTACCCCCATCACAAGGTTCGGTACTCGCTGCGCGTTCTCGAAGAGGAGAACCTCATCGAACCCTCCAGCCAGGGCGCCATCACCACCGAACGGACCTCCGAGTTTGTCGACGAGCTGGACGAGAAGCTCGACGAGATCGTCGAGAAGCTGCGCTCGATGCGCATCGACGACGTCGCAGAAGCCGAGAACTAAGCCGCGCCGACGGATAGTCGACGCCGTTTCGAAGGGCCGGACAGTAGACGAATCGTCTTCTCTCAGAGCCTCGCCTCTCCTCGCAGCGCCGTCCGTCGAAACGACCCTTCACAGCTGCGGGACGTTGACGTGGTACTCCCCGTTTCGCGTCTCGACCAGACAGAGGTGGAACCCGCGTTTGCGCGAGAGCTGGACGTAGCTCTTCCGGCGGTCTCGGCTCAGGAAGCCGCCGCCGGTGGCGTCGTCGGCGGTCTCTAAGGCGGCCGGGGCGAAGTACGAGGCCGTCACGAAGAAGGCGGCGGCGAGGGAGTCGGTGCGTTCGCCGACCGGCTGTGCGGCCCCGACGAGCTCGGACATCTGCCCCTCGGAGGCGGCGTCCAGGGAGTCGTTCAGGTCGGCGACGACCAGCGGGTCGCCCATCCGGTCCCGACAGACCACGTCGAACTCGCGGCCGGTCCCGTCCTCGGCGTCGACGCTGACGGTCCCGTCGAACTCGACCCGGTCGACGTCCGGAATCGCGTCGTACAGGTCCCGGAGCGACTCCACGGCGTCGGTTTCGCGAATCTCGTACAGCAGGTCTTCGACGACCCAGCGCGCGAAGCCGTACTCGATGGTGTCGGCGAGGTATTCCCCGTAGGGGTCGCCGTCGACGACGACCCCGTCGCTCTCGAAGCTGGTGTGGGTCTCTAGCCGGAGGTTCCCGTTCACCGATGCTCGGTCGGCCTCGCCGTCGCGGGCGTCGGCCAGGGTCTCTCTGCCTTTCGAGTCGTAGCGGACGAACAGGTTCGTCCCGGACAGCGCCGCCGCCGCCGACAGCTCTTCCCGACCGTCGGCTTCCGCTTCCACACCGGCAGCGCCGGCGCGGGCGGCGTCGAGCTCGGCCTCTAACTCCTCGATGCGTTCGCGCAGCTCTCGCACCCGCTGGCGAGCCTCGTCGCGTTCGCTCTCCAGCTCGTCGAGGCGCTCTCGGAGCCGGTCGCGCTCGGCGCGAAGCTCGTCGCGTTCCCCGGCGACCGCCGACAGCTCCGATTCGAGCGCGTCGACGCGCTCGCGCAGCTCTCCCCCGGCTCCGACCGCGTTCGACTCGGCGCTCTCCCGGCGAGAGCCGCCGGCGTCGACGCCGTCGCCGTCGTCCGCCGGAGCGGTCGAGGTGTCCGGCGACCGGTCGTCCGTTCCCGCGGAGTCGTCGGGGTCCAACGCCGGGATGGTCGTCGTCTCCCGCCAGGCCGCCTCCTGTTCGAGGGTCTCCGGATTCTCGCCGTCGGTCGATTCGGCTCGCCCGGCGGCGCTCTCGGCGCCGGCCGCCCTCGGGGGCGACTCCTCTCCGGCGCTCGGTCTGCTGCCGTTCGCGCTCGGCGCAGTCGCGTCCGGATCGGTCGACCCGCCGGCGTCGTCGCCCGTCCCCGCGGGTTCGACCGCCGAAGAGTCGGACGCGCTCGCCGCCGTCCGGTCCGTCTCCGTGGTCGCCGTCTGCTCCGTCGACTCTGCCGGTTCCGCCAGCTCGGCCGGCTCCGACGACCGGTCGGCACCCGAACCGGCGGGGTCGACGGTCGCGCCGTCGGGGTCGACCCGCCTGCCGCTGTCGGCCGGCCCGGTCACGTCGGTCCCGACATCGGCGGTGGTCCGGCCGCCGTCGTCGGACGACGCCCCGGAGTCGGGCCGCCCGGCGGTCGCGTCCGCGTCGGTCGGCCTAGCGGCGTCGGTGCCGGCGTCCTCGTCACCGGTTCCCGTGGCTTCGACCTCGTCTTCCGTCTCGCCTTCGGGCGCCGGGATTTCGCTGACCTCGACGTCGACGTCTTTCACCTCGTAGATGCCGACCTCGTCGTCGGCGCGTTCGAACGCCTCCTCGCCGGTGACGAGCTGGCGAC
Organism: Halolamina sp.; assembly: GCA_042216705.1. Classification (GTDB taxonomy): domain Archaea; phylum Halobacteriota; class Halobacteria; order Halobacteriales; family Haloferacaceae; genus JBDGTQ01. The sequence goes on from JBDGTQ010000021.1 coordinate 70,791, forward strand.
TGTTGCCGACGAAGGCGGCGCTCATCGACTCGCCGCCGTAGTAGACCACGTAGTAATCCCCGGAGAGGACGTTCTCCGAGAGCACGACGTAGCCGGTGAAGCTGCCGTCCGACAGCGTCCGGTCGGCCTCCGAGAGGGCCGTGTCCTCCGTGTAGTACTTCGCCCGCGTCTCTCCGCCCTGCTCGCGCATGGCAAACAGCAGCGGTAGCGACGGATGCGGGGCGCTGTGGACGGTGCCGTCGGCGTCCTCGAAGTCCGCCAGTTCGCCGCCAACGGCGCCGACGACGCGCCCGTTGAGCAGGAACAGCCAGCTGTCGCCTGAGGAAACCGCGCCGCTGAACTCGCGGTCGGCCAGGCGTCGAAGCCCCTCGTAGCCGCCCGAGAACCGCTTGGTCTCCCAACCGGAGACCCGTTCGCTCGTCTCGCTGTGCATTTGACGCTGTCTCGCCGGGGCCGAGGCAAATAGCTTCCGGACGGGTGAGGCCGGCCCGCCCCGACGACGGCACCGGCTTCAGACCGTCGACCGTCGCTCGAACGGTCCCGGCCGTCGCGCTCGGCGACCGGGCCGGCCCGTCAGGCCGCGACGCCGAGCGACGTGGACGGGGAAGACGGTCCGGCTTCGAACCCGTTCTGTTTCGCGGTTAGACTCGTTTCGAGCGGGCCTCACGGACCGAGGCGCCGTCCCGTACCTTGTCCTGACAGCCGGGACAGACCCGCACGTCGTCCAGTCCCGGCGGAGCGAACACCCTCACGTATCGTTCGGTGACGAACGAGCCACAGTTTCTGCATTCCGGCATCGGGCGTTCGATTACGGGAGTATGTGTTTTAGTGTTTTGGCCACCCCCGGTTCATTCCTCCGATGAAAGCGAAATAAAATCCGTAGAAGACAGATTCAGACCGCTTCGGACCGCTGAGCGCTCCCGGAACGCATCGTGTCGGTCTGTCACACTGTCTCGGGGCGACGCGCTCCGAAAAGAGACGAGGCGCGCGGCCGGGTTCGACCGGTCGAGACGGCCTCAACGGGCCAGCTCCGAGAAGCGCTGGATGGCGGCGTCGTCGCCGGCGACGACGAGGTCGTCGTCGGCGTGGACGACGAACTCCGGGCCGACGTCGGTCCGGACGTCGCCGTTGCGCTGGACCGCGATGACCGAACAGCCGGTCCGGTTGCGCACGTCGGCCCCGCCGAGGCTACGACCGGTCAGTCCCGGCGCGGCTCGACGGACGATTTCGACCTGGCTCTCGGGCGTGACGACCTCCTCCTCGAACAGCAGCGAGGCCAGCACCCGCCCGTTCACCGTCGAGCGCGCGAGGACGTACTCCGCGCCGGCCTGGTAGAGGTTGGCGACGTTGTCGTCGTCGACGGCGCAGGCGATGACCTCTATCTCGGGGGCGACCTGCCGGGCGACCAGCGTGGCGAAGACGGCCGTCCCGTCGTCGTCGAGCGTGAGCAGCAGGCTCCGGGCGTTCTGCAGGTCGGCCTCCCGAAGCGTCTCGCTCTCAGTCACGTCACCGACGACGTCGACGCTGGGGCCGTCTTCGACGTCGATCACCACGACACGGCGGCCGGACTCGGCCAAGCGTTCGGTCGCCGTCGACCCGGTGACGCCGTGACCGGCGACGACGACGTGACTGCGTCGCTGGCGGCGGGCTCGGGACTGAGTGCGCTCTTTCAGCGTCTCGATGCCCTTCGGCGGGCCGGCGACCAGCAGGACGGTGTGCTCGTCGACGACGTGGTCCGGCGCCGGCGAAGGCTCGAACCGGCCGCGGAACCACGCGCCGATTATCTGAACGCCCGCGGCGTCGTCGACCCCGCAGTCGGCGATGGTCCGGCCGACCATGGGCGACCCGCGGTGAACGATGAGTTCGGCGATGTCGAAGTCCTTGCCGACCTCGACGGTGTCGCCGAGCGCGAGCGACACCACGTCGACCGCCTTCTCGGCGAGGCTCCGGCCGAGCGTCCGCCGCGGGGAGACCACGTCGTCGGCGCCGGCGTAGCGGTGGTACTCCACTGCGGCGTCGTCCTCGGCGACGGTGAGCACCTGACAGGAGTCGTCGACGCGCTGGGTCGTGAGGGCGACGGTGGCGTTGGTCTCATCGTCCAGACAGGCGACGACGGCCCGGGCCTCGGGCACGCCGGCGGCGACGAGGGTGTCGTCGGTCGCCGGGTCGCCGCAGATGACGTCGTGACCCTCCCCCTGAAGCGACCGCGCCCGCTCGTCGTCCGCGGTGATGACGACGTACGGCTGGTCGCGAGCGACCAATCCCTCGGTGAGGACTTCCGTCGTCGGCGACCAGCCGACGACGACGACGTGGTCGGTGAGGTCCGTCGACGTCGGCAGCGACGCCGACAGGGCGTCGTCGATGAGCGGGACGACCAGCGTCGGCAGCGTCAGGAAAACTATCAGCACGCCGGTGAACTGCATCGCGATGACGAGCCCGAACGTCGCCGGGTGCGACCACAGCCCCGCCTGCTCGCCGTAGCCCGTCGTCGTGAACGTCTGGACGACGAGCGCAAGCGCCTGCACGAGCGACACCTGCTGGCCCTCGAACGTCGCCAGGACCGTCCGGTACACCGCGGCGTACGCGACCACGATGAGGAGCACGCCGGCGAGATACCTGACGGCGCGGCGGCTCGGCTCCGACATCTGTCGGCGATTCGCCCTCCTGGCCGATAAACCCCCTCGCCGTCGCGGCCGGGACAGCGCTGAAGGGGTCGCGCCACCGAGTTCGACCGTGCGCGACGTGACCCACGACGACGACGGCCCGCTGTTCCTCGACGGTGACGACCTCCACCCGGAGAAAGGGGACGTGGCGATCTGTCGCTGCGGACTGAGCGAGTCGTTCCCGTTCTGTGACGGGAGCCATCGCCGCGTCGAGGACGAAGTCGCCGACGCCGAGGCGTCCGCGGACGGCCCGCTGTACCGGTACGTCGACGGCGAGCGCAAGACCGTCACCGCCGTCGAGTTCGCCGACGGGAGCCGACTGCCGGCGTCGGCGCTCGTCTCCGAGGCGGTCGCTTCCGACGCGGGAGACGAGAACCCCGACGAGCAGCAGGACAGTGAGAGCGACGACGGAGACGACGAGTGAGGTCGAAAACGAGAGCGCGAGTTCGACGGAGTGACCGGCCGGCGGTCAGGTTAGCGACCGTTCAGAGCTGGAACGCCGCCCCGGCGTACAGCACGACGACGAGGAACACCCACACCACGTCGACGAAGTGCCAGTACATCGAGACGGTGCTGACGGAGACGTGGCGGTCGGCGGAGTACTGGCCCATCCAGCCCCGCAGCATGACGATGCCCAAAAGCACCGCGCCCAGCGTCACGTGCAGGCCGTGCAGTCCGGTTAGCCCAAAGAACGCGGAGGCGAAGACGCCCTCGGTGAGCGTGAACCCTTCGTTGACGATGAACTCCCAGTATTCGAGCACCTGCCCGCCGACGAACACCACGCCCAACAGCAGCGTCGCGCCCAACAACCCGAGGAAGCGCCGACGGTTGTCGTCACGGATGGCGTTGTGCGCGAAGTGCAGCGTCACCGACGAGAGTATCAGCAGAGCGGTGTTGCCGAGGACGAGCGACGTCAGCAGGTGGGGCAACTCGCCCGGCGGCCACTGTCCGGACCGAATCCAGAAGTAGTAGCCGAAGCCGGCGCCGAACGTCCCCAGCTCGGAGCCGAGGAACGCGAGCATCCCCCACCGGAGCGAGTTCGCGCCGTTGGAGCTGGTGTCGCGGTCCCAGAAGTGGGCGACGAAGGCGTGATACAGCCAGCCGTAGAGGCCGACGAGAAACAGTCCGACGCTTCCGATGAACACGACCGGGCCGGCGTTCGGACCGACGATGGCGCTCTCGCCGCGCCCGAGGATGTACAGCGCCGCGGCGACGTAGATGCCGGAGCCGCCGAGGGCGGTCACGAACGGCCACCAGGAGGCTTCGCCGAACCCCCGCGGCCAATCCTCGACGGCGGGCAGATGGTGACCGCCGTCGTCGTGGGAGTCTTCGGTCTCCAAGCTCATAGCCGGGCGTTACCGACCGACCACTAAAAATCCATCCAAGCGCGTCCGCCCGGGCGGCGCTCTCGGGCAAGGTCGTCACTCGTGGCCGGAGACGGCCACCGGCTCGTACGGCTCCTCCAGATACGCAATCTCGGAGTCGCTGAGGTCGACTTCGACGGCTTCGACCGCGTCTTCGAGGTGTTCGACGCTGGTGGTGCCGACGATGGGAGCGTCCACCCACTCCTTGTGTAGCAGCCAGGCGAGGGCGATCTGGGCCATCTCAAGGCCTCGTTCCGCGGCGAGTTCGCGGACGCGGTCGTTGATCTCGCGGCCGCCGTTGTCGAGGTACGGGTGACGGGCGCTGTCGGCCTCGGCCTGCCCGCGAGCGGTCGCCTCCAGCTCCTCGTGCGGGCGGGTGAGATACCCTCGCGCCAGCGGCGACCACGGGATGACGCCGACGTTCTCCCGGTCACACAGCGGCAGCATCTCGCGTTCCTCCTCGCGGTACAGCAGGTTGTAGTGGTTCTGCATCGTGACGAACCGGCTCAGTCCGAGGCGGTCGCTGGTGTGCAGCGACTCCGCGAACTGGTGGGCCCACATCGAGGAGGCACCGACGTAGCGCACCTTCTCCCGGCGGACCGCGTCGTCCAGCGCTCGCATCGTCGTCTCGATAGGGGTGTCGTAGTCCCAACGGTGAATCTGATAGAGGTCGACGGTGTCCATCCCGAGGCGGTCGAGGCTGGCGTCCAGTTCCTGCTCGATTGCCTTCCGGGAGAGCCCGCCGGAGTTGGGGTCGTCGTCGTCCATCTGGAAGTACCCCTTGGTGGCGACGACCGCCTCGTCGCGCTGGCCCGCCAGCGCCTCCCCCAGGACGCGCTCGGACTCGCCGCAGGAGTACATGTTCGCGGTGTCAAAGAAATTGACGCCGAGGTCGAGCGCGCGGTCGACCAGTTCCTTGCCGGCGTCCTCGTTGAGCACCCAGTCGCGCCACTCCGGGTCGCCGAAGGACATGCAGCCGAGACAGATGCGCGAGACCTCCATACCGGTGTCGCCGAGGGTGGTGTACTCCATGTCTCTCGTATCACCCCGGCGGCCGATAAAGCTACCCGGAGCGTCGGCCCGGCACGGTCGACCGGCCTCGGCTCCGTCCTCGGCTTTCTCCCGATCTCGACGCCACATCTATGCCCCTCCCGCCCTAGCAAACAGTATGCTCTTCGTCCGACAGACCGACCGACCGCGGCCGACGACGAAGCGACGATGACCGTCTGGCTGCTCGGCACCCACCTCGACGCGACGCTGTCGCTGCTGGACGACGCCGACCGCGTCCTCATGATAGAGTCGCGGGCGTTCGCCGCCCGGAAGCGGTACCACCCGCTGAAGCTGACGCTGGTGTTCAGCGCGATGCGACATTTCCGCGATCGCCTGCGCGACCAAGGATACGAGGTCGAGTACGTCGAGGCCGACACCTTCGGCGATGGGCTGGACGAACACTTCGCCGCCCACCCCGGGGACGACCTGGACGTGATGCGGCCGGCCAGTCACGGCGGGGCCGACCGCCTGCGCGAGCTCGTCGCCGCCCGCGACGGCGAGTTGACCGTCCACGACAACGAGCTGTTCGTCCTCTCAGTCGACGAGTTCGACGAGTGGGCGGCGGCCCGTTCGACCTCGAACCCGGACACGTACCTTCAGGAAAACTTCTACCGGCACGTGCGCCGCGAGACGGGAGTGTTGATGGACGGCGACCGTCCGGCCGGTGGCGAGTGGAACTTCGACGACGAGAACCAGGAGACGCCACCTGAGGGCTGGCAGCCGCCGGAGGTCGCAACCGTCGAACCCGATGAGCTGACCGAGGCCGTCCACGCCGAGGTCGTCGACCGCTACGACGACCACTGGGGCAACGACGACCTCGACGCGTTCGTCTGGCCGGTCACGCGCAAGGAAGCCGTCGAGGCGCTGGACCACTTCGTCGACCACCGGCTCACGGAGTTCGGCGACTACCAGGACGCGATGCTAACCGACGAGTGGGCGCTAAGTCACTCGCTGCTGTCGACGTCGATCAACCTCGGACTGCTTCGCCCGATGGAGGTCGTCGAACGCGTCGAGGCCGCGTACGACGACGGCGACGCCCCCATCAACAGCGTCGAGGGGTTCATCCGGCAGGTGCTCGGCTGGCGGGAGTTCATGCGCCACGTCTACCGCAAGTCGATGCCCGAGATGGCGACGGCCAACCAGCTCGATCAGACTCGCGACCTCCCGGCGGCGTACTGGACCGGCGACACCGACATGGCCTGTCTCGAATCGGCGGTCGAGGGCGTCTACGAACGCGGCTACGCCCACCACATCGAGCGCCTGATGGTGCTGTCGAACTTCGCGCTGGTGTTCGGCGCCGACCCACAGGAGCTCAACGAGTGGTTCCACCTCGGCTTCGTCGACGCCTACCACTGGGTGACGACGCCGAACGTCGTCGGCATGGGGTCGTTCGCGACGGACGCGCTCTCCTCGAAGCCGTACGCCTCCTCGGGGAACTACGTGAACCGGATGAGCGACCACTGCTCGGGCTGTCCGTACGCCGTCTCCCGGACGACCGGCGAGGGCGCCTGCCCGTTCAACAGCCTCTACTGGGACTTCCTGAAGGAAAACGAGGAGACGCTCCGCGGAACCGGCCGCATGGGGTTGATGTACAACCACGTCGATAATAAGGACGAGGAGGAATGGGCGGAGATTCGCGACCGCGCCGCCGAGGTCAGGTCGATGGCCGCCGACGGCAGCCTCTGATACCGATTATCGGATCTGCACCGCCGTGACGACCCGAATCGGCGAATAGAGCCGCTGAAACGGCGTCGTTCGATACCTCCCCTGAAAACTGTCGCAGTAATCAGTACGAGGCGGCCGGGTCACTCGGGGACCGTTGTCAGCGACAGCACCGACGCTCGGCGGACGCCGTCGAAGTCGCGGAGCCGATACAGCAGCGTCCGAACCCGTTCGGCCGGCCCGCGACAGAACACCGTCTCCAGACACCACTCCCCCTGATGGACGTGGCTCGCGGTCGTGATGACGTCCTGGTAGTCGTGCTGGACGCCGTGGAGGTCGCGGATGACCCGCTCGTGTTCGTAGTCGAAGGCGACGACGGCGACGACCTCGCCGGAGACGCCCTCCAGGCGGCTGTGTCGCTGGACGTACTCCCGCATCGCCTCCCGGAGCGCCCGCGAGCGGTTCTCCAGGCCCTCGGCCTCCCACGTCTCGTCGAACGCGGCGAGGAGGTCCTCGGGGACGTTGAGACTCGTCCGCATGGGTTGGACGCGAGTCCGAACGGGCTTGTTGGTGTCGGTCGCCCCCGTGGCCCCGAGGACGTATTACGAACTTCCCGTCGCGGTCTTAAAAAGGATTATCGGGCGACGGCGCCCAGTCAGACCATGTTCGGCATCGAGACCGGTGTCCTCGTCGGCGCCGTCGGCCTGGGACTGGTCCACGGCGTCGAGCCGGGACACGGCTGGCCGGTCGCGGCGACGTACGCCCTCGACCACCGCCGGAAGTGGGCGTACGGCTTCGCGGCCAGCCTTTTGCTCGGCGTCGGCCACCTCGTCAGCAGCGTCGCCATGGTGGCGGCGTACTTCCTCACGCGCTCGGCGGTCGACACCAGCGGCCTGAGCGAGCCGGTGACCGTCGGCGGCGTCGCCCTCGGCAGCCCCGCCGCGATACTCGCCGGCGCGCTCCTCGTCGCCCTCGGGGTCCGGGAACTTCGGGGCGACCACGGACACGGACATGGTCACGGTGGCGGCCACGCCGACGAGGACCACGACCACGACGACCACGAGCACGAGCACGAGCACGCTCACGACCATCACGACCACTCACACGGCGACGACCACGCCGATGCCGACGACGGGCTCTCGGCCGGTGTCCTCGGGTGGCTCCCGTTCGTCGGCGACGACCGCGGCCATCCGAGCGCCGAGGCCGCCGCCGAGCGCGGGCTCTGGGGCATCGCCGGCTTCGCCTTCCTGCTGGGGTTCGCCCACGAGGAGGAGTTCCAGATAATCGGACTCTGTGTCGGCTCCGACGCCTGCCTCCTGCTGATGCTCGTGTACGCGACGACCGTCATCGTCGGCATCGTGACGCTGACGCTGCTGTTGGTCGCGGGCTACGAGCGCTACGAGGACCGCGTCGCCGGCCTCGCGGAGTACCTCCCGATGCTGTCGGGAGCCATCCTCGTCGGGATGGGTCTCGGCTTCGCCGCCGGGCTGTTCTAAGGCCGTCTCGATCCCCGTCATGGGAGCGCCCGATTGGCTTCAGACCGCGTCCGGTGTCGGCCCTCGCCGGTTCTCCCGCTCGAAGACGGCGACGTACGGGTCGCCGCTGTCGTCGTCCGGACAGGCGTCGGTCGTCTCGACCGGGAACGTCTCGCCGGTGACGTCCTGGCCGTGCAGCTGGACGACGACGCGATAGCCGGTCTGTCCGAAGCTCCAGACGTGGTCGCCGTATCTGTCGTCGACGCGGAGGTAGGCGTCGACGGGTCGGCGCTCGCCGTCGTCCTGGGGCGCGTACGCCGACCAGTTTCCGGCGGCGCAGGCGCGGTACCGCGGCGCGTCGACGCGTTCGGGCAACGGCGTCGGGTTCTGGACGACGAGCGTGCCGAGCCGTGCGTCAGGCTCCCGGTCGCCGCTCACTTCGACCGTGGGCTCCGTCTGTAGCTCGTAGACGAGGCCACCGGTCGCGACGTCGACGACCAGCACTGCGACCGCGACGGCGGTGAGCGCGCCGAAAGCGAGGGACGCGACCCGGTCGGAGACGAGCCGGCTCCGGTCGTCGAGCCGACGACGGAGCCCGAACAGGGCGACCGCGATGACGAGCAGGCCGACGACGAGCGCCGGCTCCCCGAGCTGGAAGGTGTTGACGAGTTCGAAGAAGACGACCAGCCCGGAGACGACGACCGCGGCGTAACCGAGCAGGCGAAGCTGTCTGTCGTCGGTCCGCTGGGTGAGCGCGACGACCCCGGAAAGCAGCGCCAGCGTGAGCCCGTACTTCGAGACCGGGGAATGTGGCCACCGGAGGTTGACGACGAAAACGCCGACGGCGAGAGTCACGACGAACGCCGCCGCCGTGTTGAACAGCGTCTCGGAGTCGATGTCGACCATGGTGGTCGGTCGCTCCCGGGCGAGAAGTAAGGTTCGGTGACACAAACGCGCGTTTGACCGACGGCGAGGTCGTGTCGCGCCGAAGCCGCGGCTCAGTCGTCCCGGCCCATCCCGTAGAACTCCCGATTCGGGCGCATGTCGGCGAACGTCGCCAGGCGGTTGCTGAGGTTGAAGAACGCGGTGACGGCGCCGATGTCCCAGATGGCCTCCTCGCCGAAGCCGGCGTCGCGGAGGCGCTCGATGTCGGTCTCGGTCACCTCGGCGGGGCGCTCGGTCAGCTTCACCGCCACGTCGAGCATGGTCACGTGCGCGTTGGGGATGTCGGCCGTCCGGTGGTTGGCGACCAGCTGGTCGGCCAGCGTCGGGTCCTCGGCGTAGATGCGAGCGAGCGCGCCGTGGGCGACGTTGCAGTACAGGCAGTGGTTGACGCCGGAGACCGCGACGACGATCATCTCCACCTCGGCGCGTTCCAGGGCGGTGTCCTCGACGAGTGCGTCGTAGTAGTCGGCGAACGCCCGGAAGTGACTCGGCTTGTACGCCATCGCCGCGAAGACGTTCGGCGTGAAGCCCGCCCGCTCGGCCTCCGCTTCGATGCGCTCCCGGAGGTCGTCTGGGAGGTCGTCGCCGTCCGGAACCGGGAACCGTCGCATCGCGTCCTCGTCGAGGGTCGCGTCCATGGCCGACCGTTCCGGGAGTGAGGACAAAAGCGTGGCTCCGGACGGACGCTCAGACCCCGGCGCCGAGCAGCAGGAACGTCACCCAGCCGGCAGTGACCGCGACTCCGAGGGCGAACAGCCCGTAGTTGGCGACCGCGTTGTCGGCGGTCCACAGCGACAGCGACCGTCTGCGGTCCGAGACCGGCCAGAGGAAGGCCACGCCGGCCGGCGTCAACACGTCGCCGAGGAGGTGTGCGACCACCGTGAGCCACCCGACGGCGCCAGCGACGACCGCGAAAGGAACGCCCACGACCGGTGAGAGGCCGCCAGCGACCGTCCCGACCGCGACGGCGCCGCCGGCGAACGCGACGCCGACGACGGTCGCGAATGACAGCGAGTGCGTCGGACCGCGATGTGCGAGCCCCGGAATCCGGTGGTCGACGTCGGGCAGCATCGCCAGCCACAGCATCGCCGCTCCGGCCAGCAGCGCGACGCCGGCGGCGCCAGCCGCGACCAGCGTCACTCCGACCGGCGCGAACGTCAGCAGCGTGACGCCGAGGTGACCCGTCCGGTACACACGAGGGGATGCTTCGCCATCGGTCAAAAGCGTTTGTGCGACAGACCACCGGCCGGCGCAGGCGAATCGCGCGACGACCACTGACCGCCACAGTGAAACGAGGAGGGGGACCGACGCCGTGAGGGTGAGTTTTAACCCGGTGGCGACTCGGTTTCGACCCGTGCTGTTCGACGCCGTCTACGAACTCGCTGGTCCCTTTCTCATCCCGATCGCGCTGTTCGTGGCCGGTCTCGTCGGCTACGCCGCCCTCCTGACGCTGACCCGGCTGCTGGGCGACGACTGAAGTGCTGCGAGGCGAGGTGGACGCTCCCGACTCAGTTCCAGGCCGCGGCGTCGGGGTCGACGAACCGGCTGCGCTGGTCGATGCCCTCGATGCGAGCGACCGCGTCCTCGGCGAGGTCGAGGTCGGCCGCCGCGAGGTTGGCCTCGACGTGGGCGCCGGTCGCCTTCGGAATCGGAACGACCCGGTCCAGCGACGCGAGATACGACAGACACACCGCCGGCACCGTCGTGTCGTGCGCCTCTGCCACCTCGGTCAACACGGGATGGTCGAGCAACTCGCCGCGACCGAGCGGGGAGTACGCGACCAGGTAGTGGTCGTGTTCCTCGGCGTGGGCCCGGAGTTCGTACTGGGGCAACAGCGGGTGGCACTCGACCTGATGTGCCGCAATATTGGCGTCGAGCAGTTCGCGAGCTTCGTCCAGTAGCGCCGGCGTGAAGTTCGAGACGCAGACGTGGTCGGTGAGGTCCTCCCGATGGAGGTCGTCGAATGCCGGCAGCGTCGTCTCGGCGTCGTACGCCGCGGTCGGCCAGTGGACGTACAGCATGTCCACCGCGTCGAGTCCGAGCCGGTCGAGGCTGGCCCGCGTCGTCTCGCGGACGTCCGCTGGCGCGAGGCTGTCCGGGTGGACCTTCGTCGCGACGACGACCTCCTCTCGGGGCACGTCGCTGCGGGCGAGTCCGTCGCCGACGGCGGCCTCGTTGTCGTACATCTGTGCGGTGTCGACGTGGCGGTAGCCGGCGTCGAGCGCGCGGGCGACGGTGGCGGCGCACTCCTCGGGGTCGTCGTTGCCGGAGGTGCCGAGGCCGAGCGCCGGGAGGTCGAGTGCTGTCACTGCTGTCCGTACCGAAGGCACCCACTAAATCCTGGGGACTCTCGGACGGGCGCCGGGCGCTCGCTCAGGTCTCGCGAAACGCCGCGAGTTCGGTCTTCGTCGGCAGCGCCGTCATCGCCCCCTCGGCGGTGGTCGTCAGCGCGGCGACGGCGCTGGCGTCGGCGACGGCCTCGGCCAGCGAGCCGCCGTCGACGAACGACGCGATCGCGCCGGCGGTGAAGGCGTCGCCGGCGCCGGTCGTGTCGACAGCGTCAACGGCGTGCCCGTCGTGGTCGACGGTCGCCGGCCCCCACGGCGCGTCGGCGGAGGCGACGGCGTGCGCGCCGGCGTCGCCGCGGGTGAGGAGAACGGTGTGGGGTCCCCGGGAGCGGACCGCCTCCGCGAGTCCGGCGGGCTCGTCGCCGTCGACGCCCGCCTGCGAGAGGTCCTCGGCGGAGGCTTTCACCACGTCGGCGAGGCCGAGCATCCGGTCGAGGGTGTCGGCGTAGTCGAAGTCGGTCCACAGCTCCGGTCGAGCGTTGGGGTCGAAGGAGACGGTCGCGCCGGCCTCGCCCGCCCGTTCGGCGAGGTCGAACGTGGCCGACCGGGCCGGCTCGCTGGAGAGCTCCACCCCGCCGACGTGGACCCACTCCGCCGCCGCCAGCGCGTCCTCCGGAATCGCCTCGGAGCCGAGCCGCGTGCTCGCGGCGTCGTCGAGGTAGAGCTCGAACTCGCGGTCGGCGTCGTCGCCGTGGCTGACGAATGCGAGCCCGGTCTTGGCGCGGTCGTCCCGACGGACGTACGTCTCCGGAATCCCCTCGCCGGTGACGACGTCGACGAGGAAGTCGCCGAAGGGGTCGTCGCCGACGCGGGTCCAGAACGCCGGCGTGCGGCCGAGTCGCGCCAGGCCGACGGCGACGTTCGCGGGGGCGCCGCCGGGCCGTTTCGAGAACCCGTCGACGGCCGCGAGCGACCCGGTGCTGTCGGGGTGGAAGTCGATTATCAGTTCGCCGGCGACGAGCACCTCGTGCATGTCGTCGCGGTCGGCGTCCGGCTATAAGAATCCGTCCGGTCGCTGCGGCGTTTGCCCCCTCGCGTTCGCGTCTACCTGTCCGCCCGTCCGCCTCCGAGTTCGCGTCGCGTCACACCGCCGCGCCTCCGGCGGACGTTGCCGGCCACGGCAGCTTCTCGGTGCTGGGCGCCAACGACGACCCGTGACAGACCCGGACCTGCTCGGGCCGTTCGCCGCCGCCGACGTGGCCGCCGTCGCGACCGAACGCGATGTCCCGGCCGACGCCGTCCGGGGCGGACTCGCCGAACAACAGCGCCTCGCTCGTCGACATCGCGACGTGGACGGGCTCGTGTTCGAGTATCGCAAGGAGTTCCGCGAAGACCCGGTGCTCGCCCGCGACGACGACGTGTACTACCTCGCGGTCCCGTCCCGAGTGTGGCCCGAGTTCGCCGCCGGGCTGGAGGCGAGCGAGGACGTGGTCGCCGCCGTTCGGACCGTGCACCAGCGAGCGGTGGTCGACCGCCTCGGTGGCGACAGGGGTGATGGCGCCTCGGACGACGGCGCAGACGACGACCGCGAGGCGATGGTCCTGACGCGGTCGTGATCGCGATTAGGACTCGAACCGGACCCGGCCGTGCTCGACCGCTACAGTCCCAGTTCGCGGCCGATGACGAGGTGCTGAATCTCGCTGGTCCCTTCGCCGATCTCCATCAGCTTGGCGTCGCGGTAGAACCGCTGGGGGGCGAAGTCCTCGGTGTAGCCGTAGCCGCCGAGCACCTGGACGGCGTCCTCGGCGACCTCGCGGGCGGCCTCGCTGGCGTCTAACTTCGCCAGCGACGACTCCTCCGAGACCGACTCGCCCTGGTCGTACAGCCAGGCGGCCTTCCGCGTGAGCAGTCGGGCACGCTCGGTCTTGCGGTGCATGTCGACCAACTTGTCCCGGATGGCGTCGAACTTCGAGATGGGCTGGCCGAACTGCTCGCGCTCGCCGGCGTAGGACTCGGCGGCGTCGTAGGCGCCCTGGGCCAACCCGGTCGACAGCGCGGCGATGGAGATGCGCCCGCCGTCGAGGGTCTTCTTCGTCTGCGTCCACCCCTCGCCTTCGTCGCCGAGCAGGCGGTCCGCCGGGAGTCGCACGTCGTCGAGTCGAATCTCGCAGGTCGGTGAGCTGTTCAGCCCCATCTTGTCCCACACGGTCGTCACCTCGAAGCCGTCGTCCTCGGGGTCGACGATGAACGTCGAGATGCCGCCGTAGCCCGCCTCGGGGTCGGTGACCGCCTTGACGAGGACGCTGTTGGCGACGTTGGCGTTCGTGATGAACTGCTTGGTCCCGTTGAGGACCCACTCGTCGCCGTCTCTCTCCGCGGTGGTGTTCATGTCCAAGGCGTCGGAGCCGCTGTCGGGCTCGGTCAGCGCCCAGGCACCCATCTCCTCGCCATCGGCGAGCGGGCGAAGCCACTCCTCCTTCTGGGCGTCGGTGCCGAACAGCTCGATGGGCTTGCTGCCCAGCGAGACGTGAGCCGCGTACGACAGTCCGATACCGCCGGATACCCGTCCCAGCTCCTCGGTGACGAGCGCGTACAGCTGTTGGCCGCCGCCGAGGCCGCCGTACTCCTCCGAGACGGGGACGCCCATCATATCGAGCTGCCCGAGCTGTTCGAAGATCTCCTCGGGGAAGCGGTGTTCGTCTTCGATTTCCTGTGCGATGGGTGCGATCTCCTCCTCGCAGAACTCCCGGACGCTGTCCCGGATCATCCGGTCCTCCGCGGAGAGTTCGAAGTCCATACATCCCTGTTGCCGGCTCGATACAATAAAGAATGCGAACGACCATGCGGGATTTCGCGCGGATTCGGGCGGACTCGGCGCCGACGAACCCCGGTCAGTCTCGTCCCCGGGTCGTTCTCAGGCGTGGTCGGCGACGATGCCGGCCAGTTCGCTCTTTTCCCGAACCCCGACCAGCTCCTCGACGCGTTCGCCGTCGGCGTAGAACTGCAGCGTCGGCACCGACCGGACCCCCTCGGCGCTGGCGACGCCCTGCAGTTCGTCGATGTCGACCTTGGCGACGGTGGCGTCCGTCTCGGTGGCCAGCTCCTCGACGGTCGGCGCCAGCATTTTGCAGGGGCCACACCAGTCGGCGTAGAAGTCGACGAGAACGACGCCGTCGGCGTCGGTCAACGCCTCGAAATGGGCGGCGTCGTCGACGTGAATCGGCGCGTCGGCGGGTTCGACTGAACTCATACTGCCCAATAGACGGCGCCGCGGAATAACCCTTGACTCCGCGTGTCGGCGTCGCGCACGACCGTCCGCCTGCAGGCCGTTTCGTCGGGCAACGGATCGGCGAGGAGGACAGCAGGTCGGCGAGGCGGTCATCGCTCGTAGGTGAGCACGACGCCGTCGTCGAGACGCTCGACGTCGACCAGCTCCAGGGCGGGAAACTCCTCGACGAACCCCTCGCCGTCGGCCAGCGTGGGCGCCTCTCGGCCGCCGACGACGAGCGACCCCACGAACACCGACAGCTCGTCGAGGAGGTCGGCGGCGACCAGCGAGAAGATGAGTTCGCCGCCGCCCTCGACGAGGAGACGGTCGAGGCCGTGGTCGGTTTCGAGGGCGTCCACGGCCGTCGGGAGGTCGACCCGCTCGTCGCCGGCGACGACGACCGTCGCGCCGGCACGTTCGAGCGCCGCCACGTCGTCGGCGGCTGCGGCCTCGGCGACGATGACGTACGTCTCGGCGTCGTCGTCGAGCACCGCGGCGTCGGTCGGCGTCCGGGCCCGGGAGTCGGCGACGACCCGTGCCGGGTTGCCCGAGCGACCGTTTCGCAGTCGCTGCGCTCGGCGGTCGGCGTCCTTGACCGTCAGACTCGGGTCGTCGGCGAGGACGGTCCCGACGCCGACGGCGACCCCGTCGGCGGCGGTCCGCAGGCGGTCGACCCTGTCGAAGTCCGCCTCGCCGGAGATGCGGACCTGCTCGCGGCGCCGGCTGGAGAGCTTCCCGTCGACCGACACGGCGGCGTTGACGACGACGTACACGACGGCCACTCCGCGCCGACACGGAATCGGCTTTTCGGTCGGGGCGGTCGGGAGTCGGGCCGACCGCGCCTGCGTTTGGCGGGATAGTTCTATAACGCCCGTTCCCGAACGGTTGGGTATGCCGAAGGTTCTCATGCTCGGGTGGGGGTATCCGCCGAACGTCACCGGCGGGCTCGACACGCACGTCGGCGAGGTGTTCGACCGGCTCGTCGAGCGCGACGCCGTCGACGCCGAGCTGGTGTTGCCCGCCCAGTACGCCCCGACCGACCGGCCTCACATCGAAGGGGTCGAGACCGGCGACGGCGACATCATCACCCGAATCGGCCGGCTGAGCGAACAGTTCGCGACGAAGGCGGCCGACGCCGACGTGGTCCACACTCACGATTGGTTCGGCTACGGGCCGGGGAGTCGGGCGAAGTCCGACAACGACGTGACGTGGGTCTCGTCGTTCCACTCGCTGTCGTCGGACCGCAACGTTGACCCGCCCCAGCGCGAGGTCGAGACTGAGCGACGGGTCGTCGACAGCTCGGACGAGCTGGTCGCCGTCTCGCACCTCACCGCCGAGAAGGTCGCCGAGGAGTACGGCGGCGACCCCCACGTCATCCACAACGGCTACAGCGAGCCCGAGCTTCGCGGCTACGACGCCCGCGCTGAGGCCGGCCTGGCCCCCGACGAGCCGATGCTGCTGTTCGTCGGGCGCCACACCGACCAGAAGGGCATCGCTTACCTGCTGTACGCGATGCGGCGGCTCCGGGACGTCGAGGCGACGCTGGTCGTCGGCGGCTCCGGCCACCAGACCGCACAGCTCGAAAAGTTCGTCGAGCTGCTCGGCGTCGAAGACCGCGTGGTGTTCCCGGGGTACATCCCCGAGGAGAAGCTCGGCGACTACTACGAGGCCGCCGATGTGTTCGTCTCCCCGTCGCTGGCGGAGCCGTTCGGCATCACGATCACCGAGGCGCTGGCGACCGGCTGTCAGGTCGTCGCCACGGAGTCGGGCGTCCTGGAGACGCTGGCTGACGGCGTGGTCGTCGAGGCCGACGTCGACTCCGCCTCTATCGCCGGCGCCATCCGCGAGGCCATCGCCAGGGACGGCCCGCCGGAGTACGAGCCCCGCACCTGGGACGCGGTCGTCGACGACTACGTCGCCTTCTACGAGGCGGTCGCCGACTGAGACTTCCCTCCCCGGTCGGTGTCCCGACCGGTCAGCGGAAGACGGTCAGCTCCGAGGCCTCTGCCGGGTGAACGACGCGGAAGCCGTCCCGCGTCGTGTGCGTCCCTTCCTGGCTCGGCGCCGTCCGAGTCGACTGATAGGGGCTCTGACCGCCCCCCTGATCGGCGACGCCGCGGTAGGGCGAGGCCCGCTCGGAGCTCTGATACGGCGAGTCCCGGGCGGCCTGATAGGGACTGTCGCCGCCGACCGGTTCTTCGAACTCCTCGGGCGGCAGATAGATGCGCTCCTCGCCGTCGGCCCTGATGACGACCGCGGCCTCTCGGGTCCCCGAGACGTCGACGACCGTCCGGCCGTTCTCAACGGTCGTCTCGACGCTCACGTCGCTGTTGCTTTCGCTCATGCCCCCTCTTACGCCGGGCCGGCACTTAGCCGTGTCCTCGCTCGCGGGGTTCGTTCGTCGAAGGCTCTCCACGTCGCCAGCGCGGAACCGCCTGTGGGTGCTCTCATATCCGAATAGCACCGACGCTTCCGGGCGATACCTTTTAATGGAGGAGAGTGTATCGGAAGGTATGATTTCACTCGACGAAGCCGTCACCGCGCGTCTCGAATCCCACGGGGCGCGGTTCGAGGTGCTCATCGACCCGGACGCGGCCCTCGCCATCGACCGTGGGGAGTTCGAGGGTGACCTCGAGGACGTCATCGCCGCCGAAGACGTCTTCGAGAACGCCTCCAGGGGCGACCGACCGGCCGAGAACGACCTCGAAGAGGTGTTCGGGACGACCGACCCCCTCGAAATCATCCCCGAGGTGGTGCGCGACGGGGAGATACAGATCACGGCCGACCAGCGCCGGGAGATGCAGGAGCGCAAACACAACCAGCTGGTGAACAAGATTTCACGCAACGCGGTCAACCCTCAGATGGACGACGCTCCACACCCGCCGGAGCGCATCGAGCGCGCCCTCGAAGAGGCCGGCTTCCAGGTCGATCCGATGGAGCCGGTCGAGGAGCAGGTCGACGACGCCCTCGACGACCTCCGACCGGTCATCCCCATCCGCTTCGACGAGGTGACCGTCGCGGTACAGGTGCCGGCGGACTACGCCGGCAGCGCGCAGGCGAAGGTCCGCCAGTACGGCGACCTCGAAAGCGAGGAGTGGCAGTCCGACGGCTCCTGGATCGGCGTCATCACCTTCCCCGCGGGCATGCAGAACGACTTCTACGACATGGTCAACGACATCACCAGCGGCGAGGCCGAGACCCAGGTCGTCCGCGACGAAGACGACATCCGAACTCGCTGACGGCCCTGCGGCGCCGGTGCCGTCCCCGTCAGCCCTTCTTCCAGCCAAGGAAGAAGCCGCCGGTGAAACCGGCCGACACCGACACCGTCGAAAGGATGGTCGACACCCACGACGGCGGCGCGCCGGTGGCGACGTCGCCCGCGCCACCGAGCAGGCCGGCGCTCAGCCGGTCCCAGTTGACCGTGAGGATGCCCCGGGATTCGAGGAACTTGAACAGCGCCAGCTCGATGCCGACGAGTATCGCGATGATCTTTGCGACCTTCTTGGCGGCGAAGCCGATGACGCCTCCGATGGTGGCCCCCGTTCCCGCCTCGACGCCCAACTGCTGGAAGTCGACGCCCAGCTGGAGTTGGACCAGTGAGTCGAGCATGGGGCTACATCTGTCGGACCCCGTTAAGTGGTTTGTGGAGAAAATGTCGTAGAAGTGTAACGAAGGGCGACGACCGTTCTTTCCGAACCGCCGTACAGAGCCACCCAACCCGGGATGCACAGGGCCGTGGCTCCTGCCCGCCGGACCGGCCGACACGGACGTCGACCGGTCGGAAACAAAGCTACACTCTCATGTGAACAGTCCCGCTGCCTCGCCGCCCGGAATTTAACTGTGTTGGGGACCAACTGACGCGGGATACTAGTGCAGGCCGACAGCCACGTCGCGTCAGCGACACGGAGCCCTCAGGCATGACCGGCGACGGAAACAGCGCGGTGCTCGCAAAGCGCGTCGACGTCGGCGACGCCGACCTCGACGAGCTCCGCGGGCTGGCAGAGGCGGCCGGCTACGAGCCCGTCGCGGAGCTCACCCAGACCCGGACGGAGGACGCCGCCTACCACTTCGGCGAGGGGAAGGTGGAGGCCATGGCTCGCCGCGTTCGACAGGTCGACGCCGCCGCCCTCATCGTCGACAACGACCTCGGCCCC
This sequence comes from Halolamina sp., assembly GCA_042216705.1. Taxonomy (GTDB): domain Archaea; phylum Halobacteriota; class Halobacteria; order Halobacteriales; family Haloferacaceae; genus JBDGTQ01. The sequence goes on from JBDGTQ010000021.1 coordinate 89,660, forward strand.
TACCAGACGTACAACATCGGCGGGAAGCTCCCCACCGGCGTCGAGGTCGTCGACCGCTTCACGCTCATCCTCGAAATCTTCGGCCAGCGCGCCCAGACGCGGAAGGCACAGCTCCAGGTCGAACTCGCCGAGTTGCGCTACGAACTCCCCCGGGCGGAGGCCAAGGCCAGCCTCGCCAAGCGCGACGAGCGACCCGGCTTCATGGGGCTCGGTGAGTACGACGAGAGCCGCGAACAGGACATCAAAAACCAGATCGCCAACATCCGCCGGGAGCTGGACGCCATCGCCGAGAAAGAGCAGACCCGCCGCGAACAGCGCCGCGACCAGGGGTTCGACCTCGTGGCGCTGGCCGGCTACACCAACGCCGGGAAGTCGACGCTGCTGCGCCGGCTGGCGGCCGAACTCGACGTGGACGAGAACGCCGACCGCCACCCGGATCTGGAAGACACCGCCGAGTCGGAGGACCGACTGTTCACCACGCTGGGGACCACCACCCGCCGGGCCGACACCGGCAAGCGAGACGTGCTCCTGACGGACACGGTGGGATTCATCTCGGACCTTCCGCACTGGCTGGTCGACTCCTTCCGGTCGACCCTCGATTCGGTGTACCGCGCCGACCTCGTCCTGCTGGTCGTCGACGCCTCCGAGCCGGTCGAGGAGATGCGCCGGAAGCTGGTCACCTCCCACGACACGCTCCAGGAGCGCAACGAGGCGCCCATCGTCACCGTGTTCAACAAGGTCGACCGCGTCGACGACGAGGCGCTCGCCCGCAAGCGCAAGGCGCTGTCGTCGCTGGCGCCGAACCCGGTGTCCGTTTCCGGGTTGGAGGGAACCGCCGTCGACGAACTCCGCGACCGCATCGAGGCCGAACTCCCCGACTGGGAACGCGAGCGTCTCGTCATGCCGCTGTCGGACGGGGCGATGAGCGTCGTCTCCTGGGTCCACGACAACGGCTACGTCGAGTCCGAGGAGTACGACGGCGAGCAGGTCCATCTGGCCTTCGAAGCGCGGCCGGCGGTCGTCGCTAAGGCCCGCTCGAAGGCGGCCGAGGTCGCTACCGGCACCGAAATCAGTCGCTGAGAGGTTCGTCCGGCGTCGGATTCACTCGACCGGGCGCTTGTCCTTGTCGAGGACGCGAACGTCTCGGATTTCCGTCGCGGGGTACTGACCGTCGGCGTCCTTCTCGACGGCTTTCACCATGTCCCACATCACGTTCAGCCCGGTGGTGACCCCTTCGAGGGCCTCCATCTCGCAGCCGGTCTTGCCGGTCGTCTCGACGGCGACGGTGAGTTCGACGCAGGTCTCGCCGACCTCGAACGCCGTGTCGACGTTCGTGATGGGAATCTGGTGACACATCGGAATCGTCTCCCAGGTGTGTTTCACGGCCTGGACGGCGCCGACCCGGGCGGTCGCCAACACGTCGCCCTTCTCGATCTTGTCGGCGCGGACGGCCGCCGCCGTCGACGCCTGCACGTCGAGTCGTCCCCGGGCGACGGCGCGGCGGGCGCTGTCGGGCTTGTCGCCGACGTCGACCATCTGTACGTCCCTGTCGTCGGTGTGAGTCAGTCCTTCGCGGGCGGCGCTGTCGCTGTCGTCGCTGTCGTCGCCTCCCGAAGCGGCGGCGCCGTCGTCCTCAGGCGTCGTCATCGCGTAGCGCCTCCGGGAGCCGCTCGGTTATGTCCGTCGCCACGAGGCCGTTTCCGCGCGCCGCGGCGGCGGCGTCGCCCGCTCGCCCGACGGCGAAGGCGGCGACTGCACCGGCGGCGACGGCGTCGAGCGCCCCGTCTGCGACTAGGGCCCCACAGACACCGGCCAGCACGTCGCCGGTCCCGCCGACGGTCATTCCGGGGTTGCCGGTGCGGTTCACGCGGGTCCGGTCGCCGTCGGTCACGACGTCGCGAGCGCCCTTGACCAGCAACGTCGCGCCGACCTCGCCCGCGAACTCGGCGACGGCATCGGCTCGGTCGCGCCAGTCGTCGGCTGCCGGGCCGCCCATCCCTCGCAGTTCTCCCTGATGCGGCGTACAGAGCAGCTCGGCGTCGGTGTCGACTCCGGGGACGACTCGGAGGGCGTCGGCGTCGACGACCGCCCGGCCGTCGTACGCCGCGAGGAACGACTCGGCGGCCGACAGCGTGGCCTCGCCGTCGCCCAACCCCGGACCGAGGACGACGACGTCCTGGTCGGCCGCCCGGTCCAGCAGGTCCTCGACGTGAGCCGGGCCGACCGTCTCGCCGGGGACGGGCGTGACGATGAGGTTCTCGTCGTACCCCTGAATCTCGTCGGCGACGCTGGCCGGGCAAGCCACCCGAACGAGGTCGGCGCCGGCTCTGAGCGCCGCCCGAGCGGTGAGCGTCGGGGCTCCAGTGTACGGGCCGCCGCCGACGACGAGCACCTCGCCGTTGTCGCCCTTGTGGCTCCGGGGGTCGCGGCCGAGTCGACCAAGGTCACCAGGGCCGACGAACAGCGACGCCGCCTCCGGAATGCCGATACCGGCGACGGTCACGTCGTCGCGGTCGGTCAGTCCCGGCTTCAGGTCGTGAAACGTCACCACGGCGTCGGCCTCGACGCGGACGCCCGCAGCCTCGCCGGTATCGGCGTCGACGCCGGAGGGGACGTCCACCGAGACGACCGTCGCCGCGGCGTCGTTGATGCGGCGCGCGGCCGTCGCCGCCGGCTCCCGAAGCGCCCCCGTGACGCCGGTGCCGAGCATCGCGTCGACGACGAGGTCCGGCGCGTCGAGGTCGAACGCCCGAGAGTCGGCGACGACCCGGGTTTCGTAGCCGGCCCGTCGGAGGGCCGTCCAGTTTTCCCGGGCGATGTCGGTGGCGATGGTTTCGGGCCGACCGAGGAGGTGGACGGCCACCTCGTGGTCGTCGAGGAAGCGAGCGGCAACCATGGCGTCGCCGCCGTTGTTACCTCGGCCGCAGACGAGTGCGACTCGGTCTCCCGGGTCGGCGCGAGCCCGTACCTCGTGGGCGACGGCGTTGCCGGAGGACTCCATCAGCTGCTTACGGGCGACGCCGAGGGCGGCCGCGTTGCGGTCGACGGCCGCCATGCGGTCGCTCGAAATCATGTGCGGAGCTTCGCCGGCGATCGGAGTAAAGCTGGCGGGCCGACCGACGGCAGCGACCTACAGGCGGGCGTGTTCGACCTTCATGCAGCGGTCCTGGGTCGTCGTCAGTCCGGCCGCGGTCGCTCGCGCCAGCGCCTCGTCGTGGGTGATGCCCCGCTGGAGCCACAGCCCCCATATGTCTCCCTCCTCGCCTTGCCGGGCGAGCACGTCGTCGACGATGCTGGGCACCTCGTCGCTGGGCCGGAACACCTCGACGACGTCGACGGCGAGGTCAGGGTCGACGCCGGTCACGTCGTCGTACGCTGGTTCGCCGAGCACCGCCTCGGCGTGGGGGTTGACCGGGATGACGCGGTACCCGTTGTGCGCGAGGTACCTCGGGACGTCGTGGGCGGCCTTCCCGGGCGTCGTCGAGCAGCCGACGACGGCGACCGTGTCCGCACCGAGCAGTTCCCCGACGGGGTCGTTCCCGCCGGGTTCGTCGACGTCACTCATGTCACCGTTTCGGACCGGCACCGACAAAAGGATTCGTCGGTCGCTCGCCCCTCGGACACGGCTGTCGAGACATCTCACCTCTGGGAACCCGCCGCCGACGACGCGTCGGGACTGCCTCAGGCGCTCGCCAGTCGAACCGTCGGCTCCGACCCCTCTCCGAGCTGGACGATGCCGTCGAACAGCTGTTTGAGCGTGTTCATCGTCTGGTCGTCGTGGGCGGTGGAGTCGATACAGAACAGCCCCAACCCGTCGACGCTCTGGATGCGTCCGGTGAACACGTGCAGGAACCGGAACACCGTCTGGAGATCCGAGTACATCAACAGCGTCGACAGCGAGTGCACCATGATTCGGTTCTGTTCGATGTTGCGCTCCTGGTAGAACGCCTCGAGGAACTCCGAGAGCTTGATACCGATACCGGTCATGTCGACCGGCGAGGAGGTGTACTTGACCCGGCTGTCCTCTCGGATGTCGCTGACGCCCTGCTGTTGGGTCACGCAGTCGACGACGGCGACCGGTCGGTTCTCGTACGGCGTCCGGGATGCGAAGTCCTCCAAGACGCGGTCGGCGCTGTCCTTGGTCGTGACGACGATTGCGCCGTTGTCGGCCTCGACGCCGTCGGCGAGGATGTCGAGTGCGAACCCTCGCTTGCCGGTCAACGGCGGCCCGGAGAACAGGATGTTCGTCCCAGAGTCGACGTCGGCATCGAGCTGCGGCGAGAGGTCGTACATACTACGGAGCGTCCGTGACAGGACGATGAGAGCGTGTTGTCTGTTGCCAGGCGGTCCTCTCGCCAAGAATCATCGACTGTTTGTGACATGCCGAGTCCGCGTAATATTCTTTTTGATTGACTGCGTCGAGTTGATAAACGGAGGCGGCCGGGTGGGCGATTCAGGGGTATGGTTCGAACTCCGGAGACAGCATGACCGTTAGTGACCGTCCCGACTTCTTATTTTCCCTACACTAGTAACTGGACATCGGCCGCAGCCATCTGGGAGAGTGCGGTCGCCGCCCCGACGCCGACCGTCACGCCGTGGTGGAACGCATCGTCGTCGTCGTCCACCGAATGAGGCTATGGCGCGAACGGTTGGATCGGACCACGAACTGGGCGGTGCTTTTGTTGGGAGGCATCCTGACGTGGGCGTTCACGAACGCCTCGAACCCACACTACGTCTTGCTCATTGGGAACCTCGCCGTTGGGCTCTTCTTGTTCATCGAGGCGCGTCGGTACCGTGCCTACGACATGTGGCGCTCGCGGATGCGGACGCTCCAGCGGAACGTCTTCGCCGTCGGCCTCGATCCGACCCGGGAGCCGGCCGACGACTGGCGCCGCCGGCTCGCGGCCGACTACCACCAGCCCGCGCTGAAGATCTCCGCCGAGGAGGTAATCGCCCACCGGCTACGACGCGTGTATCTGCCGCTGTTCGCCATTCTCAACGGCGCGTGGGTGCTGCAGGTAACGGCGTTCGGCCCAGCAGAGTGGCCGGCGAGCGCAACGGTGGGGATGCTCTCCGGGACCGTCGTCACGGGAGCGGTGGCACTGGCGTTCGCTGGGACGGTGTTCATCGCCGTGCGGCCCCGGACGTGGCGTGCCCACGATGAACTTCGAACGGAGGACCTCAGAAGTCCCCACGAATAAAATCAGGTCTGAATACCAGAACCGGCTGGCAGCACACGCGTCATTGCCGGTCCAATCTGGTACATCTCCGACGAAAGTGCCCGAGTCCGACCCCCGACCGAACATCTTCGGCGCCGTCCCGAGGGGTCGCGGCGGCGAACCGCGAGACATGTTCGCACGGCCGCTGTTCGGCGCCGAGGGCCGTCGCAACGATGAGGAATCCGAGCGCGTAGCCGAAGCGGCGCTCGGTCACGTCGTAGCGGTCGAGGGTCGAGTCGGCAAGCGACGTCGTCGGAATCGCGGTCGGCGCTGCCGGCTGCGGCTGGATCTATGTCTAGCTCAGTGTCAGTGCCGATGTTGGCGTCGAAGTCGGTCTCGGCCGTGCTCAAAGCACTCACGCTCCAGACGAGTGTCCTCCCCCGAACCGGTTCGGCCGGCGCGAGCGCTCAGCCCGACTCGGTGGCGTCCAGCTCCGCCGTCAGTTCGGCTTTGGCGTCGGCGTCGAGCGCCCGCGCGGCCAGCTGACGGGCCGACTCGGAGTCCGTCTCGGCGACCGCCGCTTTCACCGCGGGTATCGTCACCGCGCTCATGCTCAACTCGTCGAGGCCGAGCCCGACGAGCAGTTCGGTCAGCTCGGGGTCGCCCGCCATCTCGCCGCAGATGCCGACCCAGACGTCGGTCCCCTCGGCCGCGGCCGTCGTCTCCCGAATCGCGCGAATCACCGCCGGCTGTCGGAAGTCGCCGAGGTCGGCGACCCGGTCGTTGCCCCGCTCGGCGGCCATCACGTACTGGGCGAGGTCGTTGGTCCCGACGCTGAGGAAGTCCACGTGGTCGACGAACGCGTCGGCCATCAGCGCCGCCGCCGGCGTCTCCACCATCGCGCCGAACTCCGGGCGCTCGGCGGCGACCCCGGCGGCCTCACAGCCCGCGAGCACGTCCGACAGCGTCGCTTCCGCCGCCCGAAGCTCCTCGACGGTCGCCACCAGCGGGAGCATCACCGACAGCGTCCCGCCGTCGGCGTCGGCGTTGGCACGGACGAGCGCCCGGAGCTGCGTCTCGAAGAGGTCGGCGTCTGGCCCCAACGACCGCCGCACCCCGCGCTCGCCGAGGAACGGGTTGTCCTCTTCAGGGGCGTCGACGTAGGAGATCGGCTTGTCGCCGCCGACGTCGAGCGTCCGGACGACGACCCGGCCGTCCGGGAACGCCTCCAGAGCGTCGCGGTACACCTCGTACTGTTCGTCCTCGTCGGGGGCGGCGTCGCGGTCGAGAAAGAGGAACTCCGTGCGGAACAGCCCGACGCCGTCGGCCCCCCGGTCGGCGGCGGCCGCCAGCTCCTCGGGCGTGCCGACGTTGGCGGCGACCTCGACGTCCCGCCCGTCTGCGGTCGCGACCGGCTCGGCGACGACGTCGGCCTCAGCGTCGGTCCGAGCCGCCGACAGCGTCGCCTCGGTGGGGTCGACGACGACCTCGCCGGCCTCGCCGTCGACGACGACCGTGGCGCCGTCGGCGACGTCGTCCAGCCCCCCGCCGACGCCGACCACCGCGGGCAGTGCCAGCGACCGCGCGAAGATGGCGGCGTGGGAGGTGCGTCCGCCGGTGACGGTGGCGAAGCCGGCCACGCGGTCGGGGTCGAGCTGGGCGGTGTCCGAGGGGGTGAGCCGCTCGGCGAGGACGACGCTGCCCTCGGGAACGGCGCTCAAATCCGCGCGGTCGCCGTCGGTGAGCACGCGAACCAGCCGGTCGCGGACGTCGCGCAGGTCGTCGGCGCGCTCGGCCATCCTGCCGTCCATCCCCTCGAAGCGCTCGACGAACTCCTCGAAGGTCCGTCGAACGGCGTGTTCGGCGGGCAATCCCTCCGCGATACGGTCGTCGACGCCGGACTCGATCTGCTGGTCCTCCAGGAACTTGACGTGGGCGTCGAACACCGCCGCCTCGTCCTCGCCGACGCGCTCGGCGGTGCGCTCGCGCTCGGCGACCAGCTCCTCGCGGGCGACCTCCCGACCCTCCCGGAAGCGCTCGCGCTCGGCGTCGGGGTCGACCGTCTCGGGCGCCGGCGGGTCGCCTAACTCGTCGGCGGGGTCGTACCAGACGACCGTTCCGGCGTCCGAAAGCGGCGTGACCCCGGTGCCGTTGAGCGTCGCAGGCATTAGAGTTCGTCCTCCGGCGTCGTCAGGACGCTCTCCAGGGCGTCGAGCGCCGCCGTCGCGTCGTCGCCGTCGGCGACCAGACGGACTTCGTCGCCGGCGGTGGCGGCCAGCCCAGTCACCGCGAGCATCGACGCCGCGGGCACGAGGTCGGCGTCCTCGGCCTCGGCCGGACCGACCTGCACGTCGGCGTCGTACTGGCCGGCCGTCTCGACGAACACCGACGCCGGGCGAGCGTGGAGTCCGTCCTCGGGAACGATTTCGACGACGCGCTCCATCTCAGGCCACCTCCCCGACGACGTCGCGGACGGCGGTCGGCAGGTCGGCGGTCCGAGGCGTTCGGCGGGCCTCTCGAACCGAGACGGTCGGCTCTGAGAGCGGGACGAGGTGGGCGCTGGCGGCGAACTGCGTCCGGGCTTCGGAGTCGCACATGCCCGTGGGTGACGCCCCTCCGGAGGTAAGTGCTCCGCTCGGTGGGACTTCCCCGTCGAGAACCTGCACTAAGTGACCGGACAGACGGCCCCAGGCGGCGTGGTCGCGACGCAGTCGTGCGATTGTCGGCAGCAGCCGTTTCCCGCGGAACCGTTAGCTTATTACCTGCGCCACCCTGTCTTCAGGTAATGCGACTTCCCGACGGCTCTCAGGTTTCGGGCGACCCGCTTCTCGGAGACGACCCCGCCGGCTCGGCGACCGGGCTCGGCATCGCCGAGGAGTTCGTCGACGCCTCGGGCCAGACCCCCGACACCGCCGACGTGGAGAACCAGCTCAAGACGGGGACCACGACCGTCGGCCTCCAGACCGACGACGGCGTCGTCCTCGCCACCGACCAGCGGGCCAGCCTCGGCAACATGGTCCAGGACAAGGCCGCCCAGAAGATCTACGAGATTCACCCCTCCGCGGCCATCACCATCTCCGGCGGCGTCTCGCAGGCGCAGTCGCTGGTGTCGACGCTGCAGGCCGAAACCCGGCTGTACGAGTCCCGCCGCGGCAAGGACATGTCCATCCAGGCGGTCTCGACGCTCATCGGCAACCTGCTGCGCTCGGGCGCGTTCTTCATCGTCGTCCCCGTCCTCGGCGGCGTCGACGACGACGGTGCACACGTCTACTCCTACGACGCCCTCGGCGGAATGAGCGAACAGGAGTACACCGTCAGCGGCTCCGGCTCGCAGTACGCGCTCGGCGTCCTCGAAGGCCGCTACGAGGAGGGGCTCTCCCTGGAGGAAGCCGAGAGCGCGGCCATCGACGCCGTCTCCGCGGCCATGGAGCGCGACGTCGCCTCCGGCAACGGCATGCGCGTCGCCACCATCACCGAGGACGGCGTCTCCGTCGACGTGTACGACGAGCCCGAGGAGATCCCGAACTGAGCGCCGCATCGAGCGGTCTGGCCGTCGGCCGACTTTGTTACGCACTTTTTTGAACGGTCACCTGTAGGCGTCGCGTCTGGCGGCCGAGCGCCGTCTGAGAGAACGAGCCCCGAGTCGGCGACGAGACGCCCGTAAAGAAACGGCGGCCTCAGATGACGTCCATCGCCGAGAGCCGCTCCGGGAGATACGTCTCGGTGACGAAGTCGAGTCCGCGGGAGGCCAACGACTGCTGTTCGGCCTTCTTTCCGATGTCGAGCTGGAGCTCGATCTGTTCCTCCCAGAAGTCGGTCTGGAACCGGGGGTCTTCGAGTTCGGATTCGAGGGCGTTGATGTCCGAATCCGCCAGCGGGTCCGTCGGCAGGTCGTACTCCACGATGTCCTTCGGCCGGATGCCGACGTAGTCGGCCTCGGGGGTGGCGAGATACTCCGAGAGGTGCGCGGACTTGATGGAGCCGTAGGCGACGGAGCCGTAGATACGGTACGACCACGGGTCGCCGTCCGTGAAGACGAGGACCGGAAGGTCGAGTTCGTCGTGGAGGCGCTTGGTGATGCGGCGGGTCGCCCGCGCGGGCTGGCCCTTGAGGTGGACGACGAGACAGTTGTACTGCTCGTCGAAGCCGTTCTCGACGAGCCGGTCGCGCATCCCGCCGGTCTCGACGCAGAGGACGAAGTCGATTTCGTGGTCGATGAACTCGATGGTGTCGGGGTTGTTCGGAATCTGGTAGCCGCCCTCGCCGACATCCTCCTGGCAGTGAATCTCGCGTTCCCCGCGGCGAGTCTGCTCGCGAAGCTCCAGCGGTCCCATCAGGGTCGCCCCCGATTCCTCGGGGCGCATGTGGAAGTCCTCGCGGGTCACCTCGGAGACGACCTCCAAGTCCTCGACGAGCTGGTTGGACTCGTCCTGATTGGAGAACTGCGCCTCCTCGGTGTCCCAGGACTCGCTGAGGTAGTACAGCTCCCGCAGCGTCGAGGACCGTCCCTCTTCGAGCTGGCGGGCGAGGAACTCGACGGTGTAGATGGCCTTCAGCAGCTTCCGGGCTCCACGGACCGAGTTGGCCGACCGCGTCGAGGTGCGGTCGCCGTACACCCACACCTTCTGGTCCTCGTCGTACTCGATGTTGTTCTTCGTCCGCGTGGGGATGTCCATCTCCGGGATAGAGCCGTTCTCGAACTGGTCGTAGAACTCCGCGGCCAGTTCGAGAAGCTGCTCGCGGGCTCGCTCCTCGTCGAGCGTCGCGTCGCCGTCGTCGGCATCAGTGTCAGTGCTCATATCAGGCGTCGATGGTCAGCTTCGCGGTTTCGACCTCGTCCACGTCGACGGTGAACTCGGCGTCGTCGGTCACCTCGTAGGTCAATTCGGCGGTCTCGCCGCTGGGGACGTCGGGGTTCCACTTCACGAACCACTCCCCGTCCATCTCGATGACCGTCGCCGACGACGGCAGGTCCGTCGGCTCGGCGGTGACGATGTCGGTCACGTCCGGCGTCTCCGAGCGGTCGGAGTGGTTCTCGACGCGGAGAGTTACCTCGTCGCCGTCGACGTCGCGCTCGACGGCGACGTTGTTCATGATTCGGGCGAGAGCGCCGTCGATGTCCGGCCGCTCGCGACCGGTGACCTCCGCGACCTTCTCGGCCATCTCCGGCAGTATCTCGCCGAGGACGTCCTGTTTCTCGCGGCGTTTGCGTATCGACCGACGCTTCTTGAGGAACGACTTCAGCTCGCGGGCGGCCTCCCGCACCGCCAGCTCGATTTCGTCCTCGATCTCGGGGACGTTCGCCAGCGCGTCCTTGGACTCGCTGGTGAAGGGCACGTTCGTGGAGGCGACGTGAATCATGACGACCGCCGGCCCCGAGGGGACGCCGGTGCCGCCGGACTGGTCGAGACCGTAGTTGCGCCAGCCGATGTCCTTGACCACGTCGGTCGTCGCACAGGCGCCGCGCTGGTACACCAGCGGCACCCGGTTGGCGAACCGGAGCAGTTCGACCGACCCTTCGGCCTCCAGCTCGCCGCCGTAGGCGATGCCGGCCTCGACGATGAACGGGTCGCCGCCGTGGACGTCGGCGTCGCGGGTCGCCGCCGCGTAGAAGTCGGCGTCGAACTCCTTGCGCAGCCCCGCTTCGACGAGCTCGTCGGTGATGGGCGCCAGACAGCCCGTCGGCGGCGCGAGGATGTCCGTCTCCCGCATCGCCTCCAGCAGCTGGGAGGCGACGTCCCGGCTGCTCCCGATGTCGGCGACGTTCGGCGGCTCCGCCTCGACCGTCCGCATCGCCGACCAGAACGCTCCGACGACGTTCTCGCGGGCGGTCTCGCCCAGCGTCGCGTCGTCGTACTCCTCGGTCGCGTCGGCGGCCTCGGCGACGTAGCGGGTCAGCTCCTCGCGGGTGAGGCGACTGCGGGGGTGACCCTCGGCGAGCTTCCGTGCGATCCGGGTCGCCAGCCCGTCGACGGCCTCGTCGTCCTTGCGGGTGGTCGTCGCCTCGTCGACGAGGCGGTAGCAGTCCGGCGTCAGCCGCTCCTCGTCCATCGTCGCGGGCTCGTCGTCGTCCTGGTCGGGGGCGGGGTCGAGCCCGGTGAGTTCCCCCCAGGCGGCGTCGACGGCGTTGTCGCGGACCGTCTTGCCAAAGGTCTTGTCGTGTTCGTCCTCGACGTCGGCGGCGACGGTGTCGACGACGCCTTCGAGTTCGGTGCGCGTCGTGCGCTCGCGCTCGCCGAGCGTCGAGGCGACCCGATCGGCGAACTCGTCGGTCGCCGCCTGGCCCTTGTTCGCGACCGCGTCGGCGACGGTCGTTTCGAGGTCGACGCCGGGGGCCGACCAGCCGAGTTCGCGCCCGAAGTGGCGGTCCCGGAAGCTGTCGACCACCTTGTCGGCGGTCTTCTTGCCGACGCGGGTGAACTCCTCCTGGAGGAACCCGGAGACGGAGTACGAGTCCGTCGCGTCGATCATCTTGATGAGCGTGCCGAGTTCGACGCCGTGTGGGTGGGGGCGAATCTCCTCGGTCTCGGCCGGGAGCTCGTCGGTGGCGCTGTCGAAGGCGCGAGGCTCGTCCATCCCCGGCTCGTCGAGCACGAGCGAAGCGTGCGGGTTGACCACGGCGGTCTGTTCGACGTAGTCGTGAAGCTGGCCGCGAGCACGCATGTTGGCCTCCATCTCCAGTTCGATGCGGGTGCCGTGGACGTTGCCAAGCGTCGACTCCGCCGGGTCGAGCGTCTCCTCGACCGAGATTTCGGGCTCGTTGGTGTCGGTGTCGATGATGAGCTCGAAGTACTGCACCTCGTCGCTGCCTTTCGTCCGGCTCGTGATGGTCGCCGGCTTGCCGGAGGTGAGCTGGGAGTAGAGGACGGCCGCGGAGATGCCGATGCCCTGCTGACCGCGGGACTGTTCGCGGGCGTGAAACCGGGAGCCGTACAGCAGCTTTCCGAAGACCTTGGGGAGGGACTCCTTCGTGATACCGGGACCGTTGTCCTCGACGACCAGCCGGTAGTAGTTGCCGACCTCCTCGATTTTCACGTAGATGTTGGGCCGGATGCCGGCCTCCTCGCAGGCGTCGAGGGCGTTGTCGACGGCCTCCTTGACGGCCGTGACGAGCCCGCGGGCGCCCGAGTCGAAGCCGAGCATGTGCTTGTTCTTCTCGAAGAACTCGGCGATGGAGATCTCGCGCTGGCTCTCGGCCAGCTCGTCGGCGATGCCTCCATCCTCGCCGAGGGTCGACTGAAACGAAGTCATCTCGTGGACTCTTCTACCCGGGCAGCGTTTAAAATCGCTTCCCTGCGCGGTGAAAGTGGACGACCCCGGCGGGACCGGCCCTCCTTCGTTCATCTCCTGGACAGTCGCGCTCGCCCGCGCGTGAAGAGAGGGTTTATGAGGACCAGCCCCCTATACGGGTACAGACTCCTATGTCTGAGGAAAGTGAGTACGGAGCCGGGCAGATTCAGGTGCTGGAGGGCCTGCAGGCCGTCCGCAAGCGCCCGGCGATGTACATCGGGTCCACCGACGACCGTGGCCTCCACCATCTCGTCTACGAGGTCGTCGACAACTCCATCGACGAAGCGCTGGCCGGTCACTGTGACACCATCGAGGTGACCGTCCACAAGGACGCCTCGGTCAGCGTCACGGACAACGGCCGCGGTATCCCCGTCGACACCAACGAAGAGCACGACCGGCCGGCGGTGGAGGTCATCATGACCGTCCTCCACGCCGGCGGGAAGTTCGACAACAAGTCCTACCAGGTCTCCGGCGGCCTCCACGGCGTCGGCGTCAGCGTCGTCAACGCGCTGTCGTCGTCGCTGACCGTCGAGGTCAAGCGCGACGGTGCGCTGTGGAAGCAGTCGTTTGCCGGCGGCGAACCGCAGGGGGCGCTCGAACGCGTCCGCGACCTCGACGCCGACGAGTCCACCGGGACGACCATCCGCTTCTGGCCCGACGACGACATCTTCGAGACGACCGACTTCGACTTCGACACGCTGGCCAACCGGCTCCGCGAACTCGCCTTCCTCAACTCCGGCGTCGCCATCGGCATCGACGACGACCGCGACGACCGCGGCGAGACGTTCCGCTACGACGGCGGCATCCGCGCGTTCGTCCGCTACCTGAACGAGACGAAGACGCCGCTGCACGACGACGTCGTCTACTTCGACGCCGAGGAAGACGACATCCAGGTCGAGGTAGCGATGCAGGCGACCGACGAGCTACAGGGGTCCATCCACTCCTTCGCCAACAACATCAACACCCGCGAGGGAGGCACCCACCTCACCGGCTTCAAGACGGCGCTGACCCGCGTCGTCAACGACTACGCCGCCGAGAACGGGCTCGCCGACGACATCGACGGCAACCTCCGCGGCGAGGACGTCCGCGAGGGGCTAACCGCCGTCGTCTCGGTGAAACATCCCGACCCGCAGTTCGAGGGCCAGACGAAGACCAAGCTCGGCAACAGCGAGGTTCGCGGCATCGTCGAGTCCGCGATGCACGAGGAGCTGGCGACGTACTTCGAGGAGAACCCCTCGACGGCCCGCACCGTCGTCTCGAAGGCCGCCGAGGCCGCGAAGGCCCGCATGGCCGCCCAGAAGGCCGAGGAGCTCACCCGCCGGAAGTCGGCCCTGGAGACGACGTCGCTGCCGGGCAAGCTCGCGGACTGTCAGACCCGCGACCCCGACGAGGCCGAGCTGTTCGTCGTCGAGGGTGACTCCGCCGGCGGCTCCGCAAAGCAGGCCCGTGCGCCGGCGTTTCAGGCGGTGCTCCCCATCCGCGGAAAGGTGCTGAACGTAGAGAAACACCGCCTCGACCGCGTGCTCGAAAACGACCAGATACGCAACCTCATCACCGCCATCGGCACCGGCATCGGCGACGAGTTCGACATCGAGGACACCCGGTACAAGAAGATCATCATGGCGACCGACGCCGACGTCGACGGCGCCCACATCCGGACGCTGCTGTTGACGTTCCTCTACCGGCACATGCGCCCGCTGCTCGAAGCGGGGTACGTGTACGCGACGAAGCCGCCGCTGTACCGCGTCCGGTACCGCGGCGACACCTACGACGTGATGACCGAGACCGAACGCGACGAGGTCATCGAACGGGAGTGCAACGGCAACCCGACCCAGGTTCAGCGGTTCAAGGGACTCGGCGAGATGAACCCCGAGCAGCTGTGGGACACCACCATGGACCCCGACAACCGCGTCCTCAAGCGCATCACCGTCGAGGACGCCGCCGCCGCCGACAAGATGTTCAACGTCCTGATGGGCGACGCGGTCGACCCACGCAAGGAGTTCATCAAGGAGAACGCGCCCGAAGCCGACTGGGTCGACATCTGAGACCGGAGCGACAGCCGAACACACGACGCTCACCAGCCACACATGAGTTCAGAACCAGACGCGCCGGACGTGCCCGCCGACCGAGTCGAGCACGTCCGCATCGAAGACGAAATGGAGCAGAGCTACATCGACTACGCGATGTCGGTCATCGCGGGGCGAGCCCTCCCGGACGTCCGTGACGGCCTGAAGCCGGTCCATCGGCGCATCCTGTACGCGATGCACGAGATGGGCGTCAGCTCCGGCAGCGCCCACCGGAAATCGTCCTCCATCGTCGGCGAGACGATGGGCGATTACCACCCCCACGGCGACTCGGCCATCTACGACACCCTCGTCGGGATGGCCCAGGACTTCTCGATGCGGTACCCGCTGGTCGACGGCCAGGGCAACTTCGGCTCGATGGACGGCGACCCCGCGGCGGCGATGCGGTACACCGAGGCTCGGATGGCCCCCATCGCCGAGGAGCTGCTGGACGACATCGAGAAGGACACCGTCGACTTCGAGTCCAACTACGACGACCGGCTCCAGGAACCGGCGGTGTTGCCGGCGGCCGTACCGAACCTGCTGGTGAACGGCTCGACCGGCATCGCGGTCGGGATGTCGACGAAGATCCCCCCACACAACCTCGGCGAGGTCGTCGACGCCACCATCGAGCTCATCGACGACCCCGCGGCCGACGTGACCGACCTGATGGAACACGTCGAGGGACCCGACTTCCCCACCGGCGGCAACATCGTCGGTAAAAGCGGCGTAAAGAAGGCCTACGCGACGGGTCGGGGCCGCGTCCGGATGCGCGCCGAGATAGCGGTCGAGGAGTCCGAGCGCGGCCGCGACCGCATCGTCGTCACCGAGCTCCCTTACCAGGAGAACAAGGCCCGCGTCGTCGAGCGCATCGCAGAGGACGTCAACGAGGGCGTCATCGAGGGCATCGCCGACCTACGCGACGAGTCCGACCGCGACGGCGTCCGGGTCGTCGCCGAGCTCAAACGCGGCGCCAACGTCGAGGTGGTGAAAAACCAGCTGCTCGAACACCACCTCGAATCGACGTTCGGGGTCATCAACCTCGCGCTGGTCGACGGTAAACCCCGCGTGCTGACGCTGAAGGAGACGCTGGAACACTACATCGACCACCGCAAGGAGGTCGTCACGCGGCGCTCGGAGTTCGAGCTCCAAGAGGCCGAGGACCGGGCGCACATCCTCGAAGGCCGGCTGCGCGCCGTCGAGAACGCCGACGACGTGGTCGACACCATCCAGAACTCCGAGGACCGCGAGGCCGCCCGCGCGGCGCTGAGCGAGGAGTTCGGCTTCTCGGAGGACCAGGCGGCCCACATCGTCCGGATGCAGCTCGGGTCGCTCACCTCGATGGAGGCCGCCGAGATCGAGTCCGAGTACGAGGAGGTCCAGGCCCGCATCGACCGGCTGGAGGAGATCCTGGCCAGCGAAGCAGAGCTGCTCGCGGTCGTCAAAGAGGAGCTCCGCGCGGTCAAGGACCGTTACGACGACGAGCGCCGGACCACCTTCGTCGCGGACGAGGGCACCGTGACCCACGAGGACCTCATCGCCGAGGAGGAGCAGGTCGTCGTGATGAGCGAGGACGATTACGTCAAGCGGATGTCCCTCGAAGAGTTCCGCGTCCAGAACCGCGGCGGCAAAGGCGTCATCGGCGCCGACCTCAAGGACGGGGACAACGTCTCTTCCGTGTTCGTCGCCAACACCCACGACTACCTGCTCTGTTTCACCACCCACGGGCAGGTGTACCAGCTCAAGACCTACCAGGTGCCCGAGATGGGTCGGACCGCTCGCGGGAAGTCGGCGGTCAACGTGCTCGATCTCGACGACGGCGAGGAGCTGACGGCAATCGTCAACACCGACGACATGGACGACGAGCAGTTCCTGACGATGGTGACCCGGGACGGCTACGTGAAACGCACCGGCGTCGACGAGTTCGAGAACATCCTCTCGACGGGCATCCGGGCCATCCGGCTGGAGGACGGCGACGAACTCGTCGACGTCGAGGTGACCGACGGCGGCCGTGACATCGTCATCGGGACCCGGGAGGGAATGGGTATCCGCTTCGACGAGACGGAGGTCCGCTCGATGGGTCGCTCGGCGCGCGGGGTTCGCGGCATCGATCTAAAGGGCGGCGACGCCGTCGCGGCGCTTGCAGCCATCGACGCCGACGTACACTCCTGGGTGGTCACGGTCACCGAGAAGGGGTACGGGAAGCGCACCGACGTCGACGACTACCGCAAGCAGTCCCGCAACGGAAAGGGGATCATCGACATCCGCACCGACGAGCGAAACGGCGACGTGGTGTCGATGCACGCCGTCTGCCCCCGCGACCAGCTGGTCTGCATGAGCGAGCAGGGCCAGATCGTCCGCTGCTCGGTCGAGGACGTGTCCATCTACAACCGCAACACCCAGGGGGTCACCGTGATGGATCTCGACGACGACGACCGGGTCGCGACCGTCGACGTGGTGTGGGAAAGCCAGCTAGCGGACGAGAGCGACGACCTCGACGAGGAGGCTGCGGCCGACGCCGAAGCGGACTCCGACTCCACGGCCGCCGACTGAGCGTCGCCGTTCTGCCGTCGCTCCGTTTTCGGAGTTCCGAGTTCCGGATTCCAGGTTCCGTAGCGCCGGCCGTCGCATCCGGCCACGAGTCAAATGATTCGCTTACCGAACGCGGAGGCGGCCAACTCGGTCGCCAGTTCGGCGGTCTCATTGTGCTCGTCGAGCGTGGGGTTAACCTCGACCAGTTCCATCGAGCGCAACCCCTCGTCGTCGGCGACGGCTTCCATGGCGGCGTGGGCCTCGCGGTAGGTGACGCCGCCGCGGACGGGCGTCCCGACGCCGGGAGCCTCCGTGGGGTCGAGCCAGTCGAGGTCGAGGCTGACGTGGTAGCCGTCGGTGCCGTCGCCGGCGATGGACAGCGCCTCGCGGGTGACGCCGACGACTCCGCGGTCGTCGACGTCGGACATGGTGAACACCGTCACGTCGCTGTCCCGGAGGAGTTCGCGCTCGGCGTCGTCGACGCTGCGCAGCCCCACGACGGCGACGTTCTCGGCGGCCAACCCTCGGGCGTTGGCCCACTCGACGCCGTCCCACTCGGCGACGCCCAGCGCGGCCGCGAGCGACATCCCGTGGACGTTGCCCGAGGGCGACGTCGTCGGCGTGTTGTAGTCGCCGTGAGCGTCGAACCACACCGCGCCGACGTCGGCCTCGCGGGCGCTGCCCGACAGCGAGCCGATGGCGACGGAGTGGTCGCCGCCGAGGACGAGCGGGACGCTGTCGGCCGCCAGCGCGGCGGCGACCTCGTCGGCGACCCGCGAGCAGACGTCCTCGGTCTCCCGGAGGAACTTCGCGCGGCCCTCGCTGGGCGTCCGGTAGTCGGGGTCGCGCTCCTCGGCCCGGGGGGCCAGCAGGTCGCCGACGTCCTCGACGGTGACGCCGGCGTCGCGCAGGTAGTCGTCCAGCCCGCCGTAGCGTATCGCCGAGGGACCCATGTCGACGCCGCGGCGGTCCTGACCGTAGTCGGTCGGCGCCCCGATAACGCGGACGGTGTCGTGCATACGTGACGCTCCCGTCGCTCTGGGCTTAGACGTACCGGAGCGCGGTCGCCAGCGCACCCCGTTCGGGTTGAAACCGCGTCGACCGCGTCGGCGTCGACCGCGTCGGTCGCGTCGTCTCCGGGTCGCGCAGTCGTGCCGGGTCCGGTATCCTGAAACCCGCGCCGGGCGAGAGTAGCCACATGGACGCACGCCTCAGGCCGTCGACCGTTGGCGGGAAGTGTCGCGCGCCGCCGTCGAAGAGCTACACGCACCGCGCGGTCCTCGCGGCGGGGTACGCCGACGGTGCGACGGTTCGGTCGCCGCTCGTCTCGGCGGACACCCGGGCGACGATGCGCGCCGTCGAGGCCTTCGGCGGCGCGGTCGACCGCGCCGGACTCGACGACGAGGGGGAGGCGAGGCTCTCGGTGACCGGCTTCGACGGCCGACCCGGAGTGCCGGCCGACGTCATCGACTGCGGGAACAGCGGCACGACGATGCGGCTGGTGACCGGCTGTGCCGCCCTGGCCGACGGCACGACCGTCCTGACCGGCGACGAGTCGCTGCGGTCGCGTCCGCAGGGACCGTTGCTTTCGGCGGTCGACGCGCTGGGCGGCGACAGCGCCTCGACCCGCGGGAACGGACAGGCGCCGCTGGTCGTCGAGGGGCCCATCGCGGGCGGCCGCGTCGAGATTCCGGGCGACGTCTCCTCGCAGTTCGTCACCGCGTTGCTCATGGCCGGGGCGGTGACCGACGACGGCGTCGATGTCGAGCTGGCGACCGAGCTGAAGTCGGCGCCGTACGTCGACATCACGCTCGAACTGCTCGCCGACTTCGGCGTCGACGCCGAGCGGACGGACGCCGGCTTCCGCGTCGACGGCGGCCAGTCCTACCGGCCGGCCGACGGCGAGTACGCGGTGCCGGGCGACTTCTCCTCGATGTCGTATCTGCTGGCGGCCGGCGCGGTCGCCGGCGACGACGAGAAGCCGGTGGTCGTTCACGGCGCCCGCCCCAGCGCGCAGGGCGACACCGCCATCGTGGACGTGCTCGACCGGATGGGCGCCGCCCTCGACTGGGACCGCGAGGCGGGGACGGTGATCGTCCGCGGCGGCGACCTCGCCGGCATCGAGGTCGAGGTCGCGGATACGCCGGACCTGCTGCCGACTATCGCGGCCGTCGGCGCCGTCGCCGACGGCGACACGCGTATCACGGACTGCGAGCACGTCCGGTACAAGGAGACCGACCGGGTGAGCGCGATGGCCGAGGAACTGACGAAACTCGGGGCCTCCGTCACCGAGCGCGAGACGGAACTCGTCGTCCACGGCGACGACTCCGACCTCTCGGGGGCGACCGTCGACGGCCGCGCGGACCACCGCGTCGTGATGGCGCTGTCGGTGGCCGGTCTCGTCGCCGACGGCGCGACGACCGTCCGCGGGGCCGAACACGTCGACGTGTCGTTCCCGAACTTCTTCGACGTGTTGGGCAGCCTCGGCGGAGACGTCGCGGTCGGGGACTGACGGCGAGGACGGCGAGGACGGCGCCGACGGCGACGCAGGCGACGCACGCAGGGCGGGCCGAATTAAGGTCGACGACGGCGGAGGCGGAGCTATCGCCGGCTTCGGGACAATTTATCCCCTCCCGGCCCCGACGGGACGGTAATGAACGGTAACAGCTTCGGTCGGCTCTTCCGGTTCACCACTTACGGGGAGAGCCACGGCGACGCGATGGGCGTCACCGTCTCGGGGTGTCCGGCCGGCGTCGAGCTCGACGAGGAGGCGATTCAGCGCGAGCTGGACCGCCGCAAGCCCGGGCAGTCGATGATCACCACCTCCCGAGGAGAGCCCGACGAGGTGACCATCAACTCCGGGACGCTGGAGGGGTACACCACCGGCACTCCGGTCGGCATGGTCATCCAGAACAAGGACGCCCGTTCGGGGAAGTACGAGCCGTTCGTCACGGCGCCGCGGCCCTCCCACGGCGACTACACCTACTCCGCGAAGTTCGGGACGCGCAACTGGGGTGGCGGCGGGCGCTCCTCGGCCCGAGAGACGGTGAACTGGGTCGCCGCCGGCGCCGTCGCGAAGGCAGTTCTCGACCAGTCCGACCACGACGTGCAGGTGAAGGCCCACGTCAACCAGATCGGCGACGTGCAGGCGCCGCCGGTCACCTTCGAGGAGATGCTCGAACACACCGAAGACAATGAGGTGCGCTGTGCCCACCCCGAGACGGCCGCGGAGATGCGCGAGCTCATCGACGACTACCAGGAGCGCGGTGACTCCATCGGCGGCTCCATCTACTTCGAGGCCCGGGGCGTCCCGCGCGGACTCGGTGCGCCGCGGTTCGACGGGGTTTCTTCCCGACTCGGCCAGGCGATGATGTCGATTCCGGCGACGACGGCCTTCGAGTTCGGGCTGGGCGCCGACGCCAGCGAGGTCGCCGGCAAGCGGCGCAACGAGGACTGGGAGTTCGCCGACGGCGACGAGGACCACGTCGTCGCCGACGCCGGCGACCCGATTCCGGAGGGCAACGACCACGGCGGTCTCCAGGGCGGCATCACGACCGGAGAGCCGATCTACGGCGAGGCGACCTGGCACGCCCCCACCTCGATTCCGAAGAGTCAGGAGACGGTCGACTGGGAGAGCGGCGAGCGCAAGGAGGTCACCGTCACCGGGCGTCACGACCCGTCGCTGCCGCCGCGGGCGGTCCCCGTTGTCGAGGCGATGCTGTACTGCACCGTCCTCGACTTCATGCTGCTCGGCGGACGCATCAACCCCGACCGACTGGACGACCGTCCCGGCGAGTACGACACCGGCTACCATCCAAGTAATCCCCGCGGGGAGTAGTTCCGAGTCATAAAACGGCCGATAGCGTCCGTCCGCCGTCCCGCATTTCGCGATCGCGTGCGACGCGTCGACCGGCGGGGTTCGTCCCGTCCACCCTCGGCCTCGAAGAGGCGTCAGTCCGCCCCGTCGACTGTCGGGTCGGCGTCCTCGTACACCGCCGTGACGGCGGCCACGTAGAGGAGCGTCGGAACCGCGACGAGAACGCCCGTCACGAGCCCGTAGACCGCGTCTGGGAGATCGTCCCGTCCGTCGCCGTCGGCAGACGGGGCCGAGACGACCGCTGGGTGCACGCTCCCGAGCGCCGGCACGACGACGACGACGGTGATCACCAGCGCGCAGATGACGAAGACGGCCATCCCGCACAGAACCGGCGGGTCCGACGGCGACAACGACATTGGATTAGCTTCGGGTGCGCATATTAATGAAACAAAACCTTCGCCCGTCTTCGGGACCGGCGTTCGAATGGGCGATGGAAGCTCGGCCACCCGACGCCGGGTGAGACTGAAAGGAGCCGGGGGCTCTCCGCGTCGTCCGTATCGAGCCGGAGAGAGCCGCTCTCTTATCAGTCTAGTACCGCCGCCGGGAACTCTCCCCGGATCTGGCGGAGTGTCCCGCCCGAGTCCGCCGAATCTTCATAATCGTCCCTTGCGAACCCATAGCAAACCCTTTCACCGTGCCTCCGTTAGTCTCGGGCACTTGCGCCCCGTTCGGGGCCGTGACGCAACACATGACAAACGAGGAATTCATCTGGCGAATTGCAGGTGGGTCCGGCGACGGCATCGACTCCACCTCCAAGAACTTCGCCAAGGCGCTGATGCGGTCGGGGTTGGACGTGTTCACGCACCGGCATTATCCGTCCCGGATTCGCGGCGGTCACACGTACGTAGAGATTCGGGCGGCGCCGGAGGACGTGAAGTCCCGCGGCGACGGCTACAACTTCCTGCTGGCGCTGGGGGACTCCTTCGCCCGGAACCCACAGGACGACGCCTACTACGGTAACGAGGAGGTCAAGCCGCTGGCCGAGAACCTCGACGACCTCCGCGAGGGCGGGGTCATCGTGTACGACTCGGGGCTCATCGACGCCGACGAGGTCGAGAACTTCGACGAGCGCGTCGAGGCCAACGACTGGCACGTGTACGACGTCGACCTTCGCGGGCTGGCCCGCGAGCAGGGTCGTGAGGTCATGCGCAACACGGCGGGCGTGGGCGTGACCTGTGCCGTCGCCGACTACGACCTCGAAAACGTCGAGGAACTGATGGCGGACAACATGCCCGAGAAGATCCTCGAGCCGAATGTCGAGATTCTCAACACGGCCCACGACCAGGTCACCGAGGAGTACGACGTCGACGCTCCGGACGTGACCGTCCCGGAGGGCGACCACGACGAGGAGCAGGTCCTCATCAACGGCTCCGACGCCATCGCCTACGGTGCGCTCGACGAGGGCTGTCGGTTCATCGCGGGGTACCCGATGACCCCGTGGACGGAGGTGTTCACCATCATGTCCCAGACCCTGCCCGAGTTGGGCGGCATCTCCGAGCAGGTCGAGGACGAGATCGCGGCGGCGGCGCTGGCCATCGGCGCCTCTCACGCCGGCGCGAAGGCGATGTCCGGCTCCTCGGGCGGCGGCTTCGCGCTGATGTCCGAGCCGCTCGGACTGGCCGAGATCACCGAGACGCCGGTCGTCCTCATCGAGGCGATGCGTGCCGGTCCCTCGACCGGGATGCCGACCAAGCCCGAACAGGGCGACCTCGAACACGTGCTGTACACCTCCCAGGGCGACTCCCACCGGGTCGTCTTCGCCCCGGCCAACCAGCGGGAGGCGTACGAACAGAGCCGCAAGGCGTTCGAGCTGGCCTACGAGTACCAGATTCCGTCGATCATCCTCTACGACCAGAAGCTCTCCGGCGAGTACCGCAATGTCGACGAGAGCGTCTTTGACCGGGAGGTCAACCCGAGCCTCGGCGCGACGCTCACCGAGGAGCAGCTGGCGGAGGCGCCCCACGCCGACAGCGGGAAGTACAAGCGCTTCCAGCACTCTGCCGACGGGGGTCACGACGGGGTGAGCCCCCGCTCGATTCCCGGCCAGAAGGGCGGTCGCTTCCTCGCGACCGGCAACGAACACAACGAGGCCGGCCACATCTCCGAGGACCCGCACAACCGGGTCGCGCAGGTCGACCGCCGGCTGGACAAAGAGCAGGCCATCCGCGCGAGGCTGAACGAGAAGACCGACCACAACAAGGTGTACGGCCCCGAGGACGCCGAGTACGGCCTGCTCGCGTGGGGCAGTCAGACCGACACCGTCGAGGAGGCCGCCGACGAGCTGAACGCCCGTGGCCATTCGGTGAAGATGTTGGGCGTCTCCGACATGGCGCCGTACCCCGTCGAGGAGGTTTCGGCGTTCCTCGAAAGCGTCGAGGAGGCCGTCGTCGTCGAGATGAACTCCTCCGCACAGTTCCGCGGGCTCACCCAGAAGGAGCTCGGCCGATTCGGGCCGAAGCTGTCGAGCCTGCTGAAGTACAACGGCAACCCCTTCGAGCCGCAGGAGATCGTCGAGGGGTTCGAAGCCAGCGTCGACGGGCGCGACGTTCCCGGCGACCAGACCAAGTTCGTTCCTGCGGCAGGTGACTGACAATGAGCGCGTTCAACGCAATCGGCGACGACCGAGAGATAGACCGCGAGGAGTACACGCCGGGGATGGAGCCACAGCCGACGTGGTGTCCGGGCTGCGGTGACTTCGGCGTGCTCAAGGCGCTGAAAGGGGCCATGCCGGAAATCGGCCGGACGCCGGACGAGACGCTGCTCGTCACCGGCATCGGCTGTTCGGGCAAGCTGAACAGCTACTTCAACAGCTACGGGTTCCACACCATCCACGGGCGGTCGCTGCCAGTCGCCCGGGCCGCGAAGCTCGCGAACCCCGGCGTGGAAGTCGTCGCCGCCGGCGGCGACGGCGACGGCTACGGCATCGGCGGGAACCACTTCA
>JBDGTQ010000030.1:0-66385 GCA_042216705.1 Halolamina sp.
GCGCATCCGAACCAAAGACGCCGGCGAGCGCAACCTCCAGTTCGCGCTCTCGGAGGTCGACCGCATGGCCTCGGCGCTCGGCGTCCCCCGGTCGGTCCGGGAGGTCGCCTCCGTCATCTACCGACGGGCGCTGAGCGAGGACCTCATCCGCGGGCGCTCGATCGAGGGCGTCGCCACCTCCGCGCTGTACGCCGCCTGCCGTCAGGAGGGCATCCCGCGCAGCCTCGACGAGGTGGCGGAGGTGTCCCGCGTCGAACAAAAGGAGATCGGTCGAACCTACCGCTACGTCTCACAGGAGCTCGGACTGGAGCTCAAGCCGGTCGACCCCAAGCAGTTCGTCCCCCGGTTCGGTTCCGCGCTGGGCCTCTCAGAGGAGGTCCAGTCGAAGGCGACGGAGATAATCGACGTCTCCGCCGAGAAGGGACTGCTCTCGGGGAAATCGCCGACCGGCTTCGCCGCCGCCGCCATCTACGCCGCCTCGCTACTGTGCAACGAGAAGAAGACACAGCGCGAGGTCGCCGACGTCGCACAGGTGACCGAGGTCACCATCCGCAACCGCTATCAGGAACAGATCGAAGCGATGGGCTTTCGCTGAGCAGGACGACCGCCGTCAGCCCGACGCCGAGCCGTCTCCGGACGCCGTCCGTACGAACACCGTCGCTTCGCGGTCGAACTGGGCGGTCGATACCGCGTACCCCCGATAGTCGTCGCCGAGTCGCCGCTCCACCGCGGCGGCGGCGTCGTCACTCGCGACGACCACCGGCGGCGGCGTCTCGGGGATCGCCGCCGGCGTCCGCACCGAGTCGGTCCTCGCCCCCGCGCGTTCGACGTACCACGACAGCGGCAGGCGAGCGGCGAAGGCCTCGCGGCCGGCGCCGTCGACGGGCGGCGCCGAAAGCGCCGACTCCGTCGGCGCGTACAGCGACTCGCCGACGTACAGCACGTCCGGGCCCGCCGCTTCGCTGTCGGCGACCGCGCTCTCGACGGCCGTCATCGCCGCGTCGAACTCGGGGTCGGCGGGCTGGCCGTACTGCGTCAACGCGCCGCCGTCGCCGTACGTCGCTGCGCCCGCGGCGGCGAACTGTCCGCCGACGGCCGCCACCAGCAACAGCGCCGCCAGCGTCCGCCCCACGTCGGCGACCGCGACCGCCTGACGCAGCAGCCGGCCGAGGCGAGCGAGCGCGACGGCGGCGGGGAGACACAGCGGGGCGACGGTGTGGACGGCCGTCCACGGCGCCGCCGTCGACGCGGCGACGGGGACGACCAGCACCGAGGTCAGCCCCCAGAAGGCGACGAACGTCACCGTCGGGCGGTCGGTCGGCCGGTATCGGACCAGCGCGACACCGACCGCCGCGAGGCCGACCAGCGCCAGCGACGACCCCACGAGAGCGCCGACGTGGTCGACGACGAACGGAATCAGCGCGTCGCCGTGGGAGCGCCGGGCCAGCAGTCGGACCGCGAGGAACCGCCGCGGGGCGCCGACCAGGGCGTCGGACAGCGCCGTCAGCGGCGCCGTCGTCAGCGCCGGCCGCGGAGCGAACAGCACGACTACGCCACCGAGGAAGACGAACAGCGAGCGCGCGAGCGGCGTCGCCGACCCGCGGAGGCGGTCGGAGAGTCGCTCGGCCTGGGCCGTCACCGCCGCTGCCGGGACGCCGCGGACCCGCAGCCGGTCGAACGTGAGCCAGGCCGCCAGCAGCCAGCAGCCGGCGTAGGCGACGACGTACCCCGAGGACGCGGCCGCGAGCGCCAGAGCGCCAGCGGCGGCGTACAGCGTCCGGCGGTTCCCGCCGGCCCGCCAGCGGTGGACAAGGCCGACGGTCGCGAGGCCGAACGCCGCCAGCAGCGCGTCGCCCCGGAGGGCCCGCGAGTAGTACAGCAGCGGCGGCGCCGCCGCCAGCAGGCCGGCGAAGGCGACCGTCTCGTCGTCGGCCAGCGCGTCGCGGAAGGCGAGCGCGACCAGCGGCGTCGCTCCGCCGACGAGCGCGACCGGGAGTCGGGCGGTCGCGTCGGCGGCGCCGAGGGCGGCGATCGACCACCGCGCGAGGTGATACGGCAGCGGGCCGCCGGCGACCGGGCGGTAGCCGAACGCCCCGGTCTCGGCGTACCGCAGCGCCCAGTAGCCGACGCGGGCCTCGCCCCAGTGGAACGGCCGCTCCCCGAGGGCGACCAGCCGAGCGACGAGGGCGGCGACCGCGAGGCCGAGGACCGCGACGACGATGGTGTCGACGTCGCCGTCGTCCACGAGGTCCGGACCGCGGTCCATGTCACGCCCTGCCGTCCCCGGGGATTGAAGCCTTTGGGTTTCGTCGCCGCGACTCCGCAACCGACATTGTCGTCGGCGACCGCACCTCGGCCGTGAGCGTGCTCGACTCCCTTCCGGACCGCCCGCTGCACGACGCCGAACTCGCCGCCCTGAACCGGGCGGAGTCGGTCGACCTCGCCGTCGACGTGAGCGACGCGGCCGCTGACGGGGACGGCGAAAACGGCAACGGCGACGGCGACGGCGACCACGACGACGAGGACGGGGTGACGGCGCTCCTCCTGGCGACCGACGAGTGGGTCGTCGCCCTCGCGTGCGGGACGGACCCGGCCTCGGTCGACGGTCCGGCGTCGGCCGCCGGCGCCTGGCGGGAGGTCGAGCGCGTCGGCACCGCCGACGCGGAACGCTACGAGGCGATGCGAGTCTGCGAGGACGCCGTCCGCGACGCCGCGAACTGAGGGACGGGTCGGCCCCGACGTATAAGCGCCAGAGCGTCGTAGTTCTACCCGCATGTACGACGACATCCTCGTGCCGACGGACGGGAGTCCGGCCGTCGACCGCGCCGTCGACCACGCCGTCGACCTCGCTCAGCGCCACGACGCACAGGTTCACGCGCTGTACATCGTCGACTCCTCGGCGTTTTCCAGCCTCGAAGGCGGCACCGACGCCATCATCGAGGCGCTCGAAGAGGAGGGCCACGCCGCCGTCGAGGCCGTGACGGACGCCGCCGAGAACGCCGGTCTCGACGCGACCAGCACCGTCAGGACCGGCACCCCTCATACGTCGATTCTGGAGTACGTCGAGGAGGCGGCCGTCGACGCCGTCGTCATGGGCACGCACGGCCGGACGGGGCTCGACCGGATGCTGCTGGGCTCCGTCGCCGAGAAGGTGGTCCGTCACGCCGAGGTGCCGGTGATGACCGTCCACGCCGACGGCTCCGAGTCCTGAACGGCGTCGAGTCGGGCGGTCGCGAGGCGCATAGCAAGAGTTTTCTCCGGGCTGGCGGTACGCTCTGGACGTGACAGAACACACCGTCGAGTTCGCCGAAACCGGCGAGACGCTCTCGGTCGCCGAGACCGAGACCATCCTCCAGGCGTGTCTGGACGCCGGCATCGCCCAAGAGTACTCCTGTCGGGTCGGCATGTGTCTGGCCTGTTCGGCGAAGATCGTCGAGGGCGAGGTCGAGCAGACGGTCGCCGAGAAGCGCGCCCTCACCGCCGCCGAGGCCGAGGAGTACGCCCTGACCTGCATGGCCCGGCCGAAGTCCGACCTCGTCCTCGACCGCGGGAAGTACCCCCCGAGCATCGAGGACACGGCCGGCGACGACGAGCCGACCGCCGCCGACGACTGACGACCGACGACCGCCGCCAACCCTCTTGTTCGCGGCCCCCTATTCTCGTCCATGGACCCTGCCGCGCTCCGCGACGACATCGCCGAGGCGACGGCGACCGAACTCGACGATCTGGGGTCGGACGGACTCGTCGCGGTGCTCACCGACGGCGCCGACGACGACGCACGGGCCGTCCTCGAGGCGACGGCCGACAGCGAGGTCAACGCCCTGAAGACCTTCTCTACGTGGGCCGACGACGCCGCCGGCCGCGACCCCGAGGCCGCGGCCACCTTCGAGGCCGTCGCCGACCAGGAGGCCGACCACCGCGACCGCGTGCTCGCCGCGATGGACGCGCCGTACGACCCCGAGCCGGGCGGCGCGATGCACGCGTTCCTCCGGGGGTTGGACGGCACCGTCGAGCGCGTCGGCGCCGGGATGGTCGGGCGCTCGCTGGCCAGCCTCCGGAGCCACGAGCGCCTGCGACGCTTCTTCGCGGCCCGCGGCGACGACGAGCGAGCGCGCCTGTTCGAGCGGCTGCACGAGGAGACGGCGGACACCCTGGACCGGGGTCTCGCCGTCCTCGGCGAACGCTGTGACGACGAGGAGGCGTGGCGGCGGGCGCGGCTGCCAGCCGAGTACGTCGTCCAGGTCGCCGCCGACGAGTACGAGGCGGCGCAGGTGCAGCTGTCCGAGAAGTGAGGCGCTCGAGCGGAGACGAGACGGTGCGAACGGGAAACGGGCAGGAGACGAGCAAGGAGCCCGTCGCCGCCGGTTCAGTCGTCGGCCGCGGCGGTCGGCGTCTGCAGCCGCCGGTCGAGGAAGTCCGCGAGCGTCCGGAACAGCCGGATCTTCTGGTCGATGTCCGAGGAGGCGTGTCCCTCCTCGCCCAGCTCGACGTACTCGTAGTCGCCGTCCTCGCCGCGTTCGTAGCCCGTCTCCTCCAGGGCCTCCCGGAAGATGCGCGCCTGGGAGACGGGGACGCGGCGGTCGTTGACGCCGTGGACCAGCAGCATCGGCGCCGAGACGTTCTCGACGTACTCGACGGGGCTGCGCTCGGCGTACAGCTCGGGGTTGTCCTCGGGCGTGCCGAGGTACTTCTCCATCAGCTCCGTCCGGAAGTGCGGCATCGTGTTCTCGTACATGTCGACGAGGTCGGTGAGCCCGATCCAGGCGACGGCAGCGTCGTACAGCGACGGGTACTGCACCGCCTGCCAGTACGCAGAGAAGCCGCCGTAGGAGCCGCCGAAGACGACGACCCGGTCATCGTCGAGCCACTCCCGGTCGGCGAGGACGTCCTCGGCGGCGGTCGCCACGTCGCCCTGCTCGGCGCCGCCCCAGTCGTCGTGGAGTTCGCGGACGAACTCGCGGCCGCGGCCGGTCGAGCCGCGGTAGTTCACCTGCAACACCGAGAACCCGAGCGAGACGAGAAACTGCGTGTACAGGTCGAACGACTTGGTGTCCCGGGCACGCGGGCCGCCGTGGGGATTGACCACCAGCGGCGACGGCCGCTCCCCGCTGTCGTACAGCAGCGCCTCGACATCCAACTCGTCGTAGGGGTCGTGCTCGACCGCCTCGGCCGGGGCGTCGGGGACGCCGTCGGAGGCGACGGTGAGATACTCCGCGTCGGCGAACTCCGACGGCGAGAACGGGCCGTACTCCGCCTCGACCAGCGTCTCGGACTCGTGGGCGTCGAGGTCGTACAGAAGTAGCTCCGGCCGCCGCGTCGGGGTCGTGTGCGTGAGCAGGACCGTGTCGTCGTCGACGACGGCCTCGCCGGCCCGCCCGAAGGTGGCGACCCCCTCCGGGAGGTCGAACTCGGTCGCCTCGCCGGTTCCGAGGTCGTAGACGACCGGGACGGTCGCGGCCTCGCGGCTCCGAGTGATCACGGCGCGCTCACCGTCGGGCATGAAGAAGCCGCTGCCCTCCTCGAACTCCCCGTCGCCGAGCCAGGTGACGGCGTCGGCGTCGAGGTCGTATACGCCGGCCCGTCCGAGGTCCGCGGAGTTGTCCGCGACGAGTAGCCGGTCGCCGTCCGGCCCCCAGTCGGTGGGGAACACCTCCGACCCCGTCTCGCCGATGTCCAGGTTCCGCGGGTTCGAGCCGTCGGCGTCGGCGACGAACACGTCGGCGTTGTCGAAGTCGTCGCTGTCGTTGGTGGCGTACGCCAGCCGGTCGCAGCCGGGCGACAGCTTCGCGCCGGCGACGGCCCGGTCGTACGCCGTCAGCTTCGTCGTCTCCCCGGTCGGGAGGTCGTGGCGATAGAGGTTCATCTGTCCGTCGCGGCTCGACCCGACCACGAGGGTCTCGCCGTCGTCGCCGACGTCCTGCAGCGCCACCTGGCCGTCCATCTCGACGACGGCCTCGCTGTTTCCGTCGGCGTCGATGGCGTGGACGTCGTTCTGCTCGTCCCCGTCGTCGTCGAGATGGAAGAACACGCGGTCGCCGTCGGCGCTCCACTCGACCGGCCAGCGGGCGTTGCGGGGCACCTCGCCGTCGCTCCAGACCGGTATCTCAACGTCGTCCTCGACGCCGGCGTCGGCGTCGACGGAGAGCACGTGGAGTTCGTTCCGACCGGTCACGTCGTAGTAGAGGGCGACGCGGTCGCCGTCCGGCGACACCGTCGGATGCGCGAGGGTGGGCAGGCTGGCGAGTTCCTCCAGCACGTCGTCAGGGGATGACATCGGGTTTACATTCGATCGAGCCGTCTTAAACCTTCCCGGCGTGGAGAGTTCGTCGCTCGGGCCTGCGCGGTCGACCAGGGCTCAGGCGTCGTCGTCGACCGCGTCCCAGAAGCGGTTCAGCCCGAACTGCAGCATGTCGGGGCTCACCGGCTGGAACTCCTCGCGGGCGGCCTCGGGGAAGAACTCCCGCACCGAGTTCCACGACTCGCGAGCGTAGCGGGCGTCGACCAGCGCCCGGACGCCGACCTCCTCGGGGCCGCGGATGACCCGACCGATGGCCTGGCGGCTCTTCCGGACCGCGGGGACCGTCAGCGCGGTCTCGAACCCCGAGCCGTCGAACGAGCGGTCGTATGCGGTTTCGACCGCCCGGGTCCGCGGGCTGGAGGTGTCGACGATGGGGACGCCACAGACGACCGCCGCCGCGAGGCGGTCGCCCTCGTAGTCGACGCCCTCGGTGAGCGTCCCGCGGATGCTCGTCACCAGCACCTTCCCCGGGCCGTTGAAAAAGGCCGCTTTCAGCGCCTCGGTGACGTCGTCGTCGCTCGACTCGTCGAGCAACACCGGCTTTTCGAGGCGCTCGTCCAACTCCCCGGCCATCCATTCCGCCTCGGCGTAGCTCGGCATCCCGACGAGGACGTTGCCCGGCGAGGCGGCGACCGTCGCCGCGGCGTCGGCGTGGGCCCGCCGACAGGGAGTATCCTCCCCCGGCGGGCCGCGGTTGTCGTAGGTGAACTTCGGGGCGTCGACGGCGAAGGAAGCGCGGTTCGAGTCGGGAAAGCCCAGGCCGTACGTCCGCGTCTCGACCGGGCGGCCCTCCTCGGCGAGGTACTCGAGGCCGGTCACCCGCCGGAACACGTCAAGCGGCGCCAGCGTCGCCGACATGAGGACGCCGCCGCCGAACTCCGCGAGCCGCTGGCCGATGGCGTCGCTGGGCACGCAGTTGTGGAGCTCCAGCCGTGCGTTGTACGCCCGCCGCCAGGCGTCCGGCGGCTCGGTCTCGTCCCAGGTGCGCTCCAGACGGAGCTCCCGGAAGTACGTCTCGTGGTCGAGGCGATACCAGGCGTTCAACACGCGGCCGACGGTCGAGGCCGCGCGCTGTTTGTCCTCGTCCTCGGCGTCGTTCAGGACGCGAGCGACGAGCGCCCCGACCGGTTCGGCCTTCGCCCACACCGCCTCGCCGTAGCCGGCGCGGTCGGCCCACTCGGAGACGTCGTCGGGCTCTGGGGTCTCCGGGTCGCGAAGAGGGAGTTCGGCGTCGTCGAGGTCGGTGAGGTCGGCCCGCCAGTCCGGCCGCTCGTCGTCGAGGTGGGCCTTCACCCGGCGGTCCAGTTCCTCGCGCAACTCCTCGATGAACGACCGGAGCCGGCGGACATCGTCGATAGACACGTCGCTGTCGGCCAGCTCCCCGCGAACGAGCTCCGCGTCGGCGGTCGTCCGACCCTCCTGGTCGTCGAAGGCGACCGGCTGGATGACGCGGGTCAGCTCGTTGACGGCGTCCCGGAGCGTCGCGTCGGCGACCCCGTCGCTGACGAGGTCCCGGACGCGGGGTTCGAGCATGTGCGCCTCGTCGCAGACGACGAACGTCGAGTCGTCGAGCAGCGCGCCGGTGAACGACCCCGCCGTCGTCGGGTCGAACGCGTGGTAGTAGTTTGCGACGACAACCTCGACCTGCGGGGCGAGCGCCCCCATCACCGAGTGCGGACAGCTGCCGTGACCGGCAGCCAGCCGGACCAGCTCCGCGGCGTCGATGTGGCCCCGGTCGGCCCAGTCGAAGGGGACCGCCTCGGCCGGGTCGCCCTCCTCGGGCAGGTCGTCGAGGAACTGCGCGTAAAACGGGCAGTACTCCGTTCCCTCTGCGGTCGCCGTCCCGTCGTACTCCGGGGTCTCCGGGAGGTACGGCGTCGGTTCCCCCGCCGTCGCCAGGTAGTCCGGGCCGGCCTCGCTGCTGGCGAGGTCTATCTGAGCCGAGCGCGCGTCGCTGGCCAGCGCCGCCGCGGTCGTGTCGCCGCCGTCGCCAACGAGGTTCCGCGTCCGCTCGCGCAACCCCTCACAGCGGTCGTAGACGGTCTCCTCGGTGACGCCGCCGCTGCCCTCGCGGGCGTACGGGCAGACGTCTGCCTTGCCGACCAGAGTGAGCCCCGACACCGGGCGCCAGTCGTCCGGCCGGTTCTCGTTGAGCGTCCGCAGGTCGGTCTCGAACTGTCGGAGCTGCTGTTTGACGCTCGTGAGGACGAGCACCCGCTCGAAGTCGCTGTCCGGGTCGCGGACGAGCTCGACGCCGGCGGTCAGCGCCAGCATGGTCTTGCCGGTGCCACAGGCACCCTCCAGGGCCAGGTAGCCGCCGTCCCGGGCGACCGACAGCGCCGCCTCGACGCCGTCTGCCTGCTCGGGATAGGGCTCGTCGTGGCCGAACACCTCGCGCCAGCTCACGTCTCGCTCGGTCCTGGGTGCCACTGTGGGTTAACCTCGTCGAAGGGTGCCCGCCCCTTCCGATTTCAACCTTCGGATCGGCTCAGGGGCCGACCACGAGGATGCTCTCGCCGAGGACGATCACGGCGGTGTTGTTGGCGAAGACGACGAGTCCGGCGGCGACGAGCAGTCCGAGCCACAGCTCGATGAGATAGCCGAAGTAGCGGCGATACGGCGCCGGGGTCGCCCGGTAGGCAGCCATCAGCCCCCGGAACAGGCCACAGACCACCGTCGCCGCGGCGACGTTGACGCCGATCAGTGTCGCCAGCGAGCGACCG
Organism: Halolamina sp.; assembly: GCA_042216705.1. Taxonomy (GTDB): domain Archaea; phylum Halobacteriota; class Halobacteria; order Halobacteriales; family Haloferacaceae; genus JBDGTQ01. Next base: position 9,022 of record JBDGTQ010000030.1, read on the forward strand.
ATGAGCCACCGCATCAGCGGGTTGCTCTCGGCGCCGCGACCTACCTCGGCGGCGGCGTACAGCGTCGTCAACAGGTCGAGCGTGACGAGCAGGAACAGCGCGACCGCGACCCACTCCCAGTACTCGCTCACTCGCCGCTCGACTCGCTGTGACTGGGCCGACACGATTTCCGCGACGGACCGAGCGCGTTTGACCTTTGTGCCCGTCCGTCGCTCCCCGGTCGGTCGCTCGTCACTGCTCGGTTCCTCTTCGGCCGCCGAGCCGAGAACCCGATTCGGCGCGCGTCTCGAAGCGCCAACGCAACGGCGCCGCGACAAGGTGACACGGAGCGGTCGACGGCAAGAGCCAACGGTCGGCGGTCGCCGTCGGGGCGGGACCCGTCAGTCGGCTGCGGTCGACGGGGTCGGATACCGACCTCGGGCGTAGGCCAGCGCGAACGACAGCGTCAGCGCCAACAGCCCGCCGGCCGCCCCCCGGAACAGCGGGTCGAAGGCGACGCCGTTGCCGGTTAGCAGGCCGATCGCGCCGCTCCCGCCGGCCTCGGTGAGCAGCGCGCCGCCGCTGAACAGCGCGTACGCCGACGAGCGATGCGCCGGCGGCAGCGTCTCCAGCATGTACGTGTCGACGGCAGGAAACAGCGAGTGGACGACGTAGCCGGTCGCCGCCGAGACGACGGCGACCGCGAGGGTGCCGTCGACGGCGGTCAACGTCGCCAGCGCCAGCGCGAACCCGCCGTTGAGCGCCAGCAGATACGGCACCTGCGGGAACCGATCGGCGAGGCGACCGCTCACCCAGAACGCCGGGACGCCGGCGGCGAACGCGACCGTCAGCATTGAGTTCGCGGCCGTCGTCGTCAGCCCCTTCGTCCCGACGAGGTAGGAGACGTAGAAGTTGAACGTTCCCTGCCAGACGAAGCCGGCAGCGACGACCAGCGACATGCCCGCTGCGACGGTGCGCCACTCCGACAGCGCCGCGCCGAAGTCGGCCTGTTCGGCGCCGGGACTGGGGAGGTCCACCCGGCGGGTGACCAGCCACAGCGCCGTCGTCACCGCGGCCGCGCCGACCGACAACAGGACGAACGGGCCGCGCCAAGACCCCGACAGAGGGACCAGCCGGACGAGTCCGACGCCGGCCACCAGCGCGACGACGACCGAGGGCGCGACGACCGACGCCACCTGCGAGGCGGTTCCGTGGATGCCGATGGCGTTGCCCCGGCCCTCGGGGAACAGGTCGCCGACCAGCGGGATGGCGGCGACGAAGTAGCCCCCGGAGGCAACGCCGACGAGGAAGCCGCCGACCCGAAGCATCGTCAGCGACGACGCCAACGCGGTGAACGCCCCCGCCAGCGACAGCAACGCGCCGGTCGCCAGCACCACGCGGTCGCGGCGAACTCGCGTGAGCAGGTAGCCGACCGGAATCCGCGGCGCGGCGGTGCCGACCCACACCAGCGTCGTCACGAGGCCGATCGCCGCCGGACCGACACCGAACGCGGCCTGCAGCGGCTCGACCAGCGGCGCGAACGTCACCCGCCCGAAGTTGACGAGAAAGACCAGCGCCGAGAGCACGAGGAACGGACCCCGACGGTCGTCGACGAGCGTCACCTCCTGCGCTCCGTGGCGCTGTCGGTCAAGCGTTGCGGTTCCGGCCGACGACGCCGCGACGGCGTCTCGCTCGGCGGGCCCGTCTCTCGTTCGCTCCGTCCGCCTCGCTCACCCCGTCCGTCCCGCTCATCCCTCCCACTCCTCGTAGGAGCCGTAGACGCCCTTCGAGAGGTAGCGCTCGCTGGAGTCGGCGAACACCGTCACGACGGCGTCTCCTGGGGCGTCGACCTCGCCGTCGCGGATGTCGCGAGCGACCCGCTTGGCCGCCACCGCGTTGGCGGCGGCGCTGGAGGCGACCAGCTGGCCCTCCTCGGCCGCGAGACGCTGCATCTCGGCGTGGGTCCGCTCGTCCGGAACGCGGACCATCTCGTCGACCTTCTCGGGGTCGAACAGCTCGTTGGTCGCCGGGTCGTGAGTGCCGATGCCCTCGGTCTTGTACTCGCCCTCCTCGACGTCGTCGCCGAAGAAGGAGGCGTACAGCGACCCCGTCGGCTCGACGGCGGCGACGTGGGTGTCGGGGTCGTGCTCCAGGGCGTACTCGGCCATCCCCATCAGCGTCCCCGCGGTGCCGCAGCCGGCGACGACCGCGCCGACGTCTCCGCCGAGCGCCTCGTATATCTCCGGCGCCGTCTGCTCGTAGTGCGCCTCGGCGTTGAGCGGGTTCGAGAACTGCTGTGGGACCGCCGCACCGTCGAGTTCGTCGGCGAGTTCGTCGGCGCGGTCGATGGCCCGTTTCATCCCGTCTTCGGTCGGGGTATTGATGACCTCCGCGCCGAGGGCGCGCATCAGCTGCTGTTTCTCGACGCTGAAGCGCTCGGGGACGACGAACACCGCGTCGAGGCCGAGTTGGCCGGCGGCGACGGCCAGCCCGATGCCGGTGTTGCCCGCGGTTGGCTCGATGACCGTCCCGCCGGGGTCGAGGTCGCCGCGTTCGAGCATCCGTTCGAGCATGTACTTACCGATGCGGTCCTTGATCGAGGCGCCGGGGTTGAACGATTCGAGCTTCGCGTACACCGGCGCCTCGTCTGGAGAGTCCTGAACCCGCACGAGCGGCGTCTCGCCGACCGTCTCCAGCACCGAGTCCAGCGGTTCCCGGTGAGTCGTCATTACATCGGCAAATGTTGCCCGCCGGTCTATAACTTGCCATTCGGCCGGCGACCAGAGGCAGACGGAGACAGAAGCGACGGAGCGTCGGCTGAGAGCTTTCCTGGAGCGTCAGGCGTCGTTCGCGGCGGTGGTCGCGTCGTCGCCGTCGGAGTCGTCCGCGGCGGTGTCGCCGTCGACCTCGCCGTCTCTCTCGGCGTCGACGATGTGGGAGGACGCCGAGACCGCGTCCACGTCGATGCCCTGCTCCTCGGCGACGGCGTTCAGCAGCGCCCGCTGTTCGGCCATCTCCGACTCCAGGCGTTCGACACGGTCAGCGGTGTCGCCGACGGTCTGGCGCATCTCGTCGACCTCGTCGCGGAGCGCGTCGATGCGTTTGAACGTCTGCTCGGCGACCTCCGCGAGCTTCTGGACCTTCTTTGCGGTGCTACCGAGTCCCATACACGAAAGGTCAGTCCCCCGGTTTGTGTGCTTTCCGGTCGGGCGCCCGGTCGCTTCGTCCCGACTCGTAGGTCACTGCGTTCGGACTCGCGGGTCACTTCGTTCCCCGCTCGTCTGTCCGAGGCGTTCCCTTCGGTCACGCCTCCCCCGCTCGTCTACCCAAGGCGCTCCCTTCAGTCGCGCCTCCGCCAAACGAACCGCTTTTCCCCACTCCAACCGCAGTTCAGCCATGGACGAGCCGCGAATCCTGGTCACCAACGACGACGGCATCGAGAGCCCGGGCTTCCGGGCGCTGTACGAGGCGCTGTCCGCCGTCGGTGACGTCGTCGCCGTCGCGCCATACGCCGACCAGAGCGCCGTCGGACGCGCGATGTCGGACGACGTGGTCGTCCACGAGTACGACCTCGGCTACGCCATCGAGGGGACGCCCGCCGACTGCGTCGTCGCCGGCCTGGAGTCGCTGGCACCCGACGCCGACCTCGTCGTCTCCGGCTGCAACGAGGGCGCCAACCTCGGGCAGTACGTCCTCGGACGCTCCGGGACGGTCTCGGCCGCCGTCGAGGCCGCCTTCTTCGACGTGCCGGCGCTCGCGGTCTCGATGTACGTCCCCGAAGACGAGTGGGGCGAGGGGACGACCGACCGCGAGGACTACGCAGTCGCCTGCGACGCCGCCTCGTACCTCGCTCGCGACGCCGTCGAGACGATGCAGGCCGGCAGGGACGCCGACCACCGCACCGCCGCGTTCGGCCCCGCCGACTACCTCAACGTCAACGCGCCGATGGCGAGCCACGTCTCCGACCCCGAGGCGGTAGAGATGACGGTCACCGAGCCCTCCGAGCTGTACGACATGGGCGCCGCCCACGAGGACGGCGTCGTCCAGCTCACCGACCGCGTCTGGCGACGGATGAAAGACGGCGACATCCCCGACCCGGAGGGGACCGACCGCCGGGCGCTCGTCGACGGCAAGGTGTCCGTGTCGCCGCTGACGGCGCCGCACACCGTCACCGAGATCAAACATCTCGACGATCTCGCGGCGACGTACTGAGTCGGCCCCGCCACGCCTTTTTCCACCGGAGCCGAACCGTCGGCCGTGACAAACCACGACCGCGCAGCCGGCGTCCTGCTCGGGCTGGCCTGCGGCGACGCGCTCGGACGGCCGGTGGCCTCCCGCGCCGGTCACAGCATCGCCCGGGAGTACGGCCGCCTGACCGAGATGCGCGGCGGCGGCACTCGCGGCCAGTCGGCCGGCACCGTCACCGGCGCTACCGCTCTCACGCGCCGTCTCGCGGAGAGCCTCGTCGCCCGCGAGCGGTTCGACCGGGCGGACGTCGCCGACCGCTTCCGTGACTGGTACGCGACCGACCCGGAGACGGTCAGCGCGACGACCGCGGCCGTCCTCGAACGGGTGGCCGCCGGCGCCGACCCCGAAACCGCCGGGCAGGCCGTCCGTGACGAGCGCCCGGCGAGCCGCGACGCCGACAGCGGGAGCCTGGCTCGCTGTGGGGCCCTCGCCGTCGCCTTCGAGGACGCGGACGACCTCGCCGCGGTCGCGGCTGCAGCCTCCCGGCTCACGCACGCGGACACTCGCTGCGTGGAGTCCTGCGTCGCGCTGACGCGGGTCCTCCGCGAACTGCTCGACGGCGCCGCACCCGAGGCCGCTCTCGACGCGGCGCTGTCGCTCGCCGGCACCCGCGGAGCGCCCCGGGAGCTGCGGACCGTCTTGGCCGTCGCCGCCGACACCGGTGCTGCGGAGCTTTCGACCGACGGCGACGTCGTCCGCACGCTCGAAACCGCCCTCCACGACGGGCTCACCGCGGAGTCCGCCGAGGAGGCGGTCGTCACCGCGGTCAACCGCGGCGGCGAGACCGATGTGGTCGGCGCCGTCGCCGGAGCCGTCGCCGGTGCGCGCTTCGGCGCCAGCGCCCTCCCCGAGCGCTGGCTCGACCACCTCGACGGTCGCGACCGCTTCGCCGACCTAGCCCGGTCGCTGGCCGACGGTGGCTTCGAACCTAGTGACGCCGCCGACGTCGACGGCGCCGAGAGCGACGAGGACGGTCCCGCCGGCCGCTGAGGGCGACTTCGCTCGGAATCCGAGGAGTGATTTACCGTCGGTCGGAGTGTGACGTATGGAGACGCTCGCCGACCTGCTCGCGGGCAACGCGAGCCACGCCGAGACGTTCCAGGACCGCTTCGACGACGTACAGGACGGCCAGTCGCCGGCCGCGGTCACCGTCTGCTGTTCGGACTCGCGGGTGTTGCAGGACCGCGCGTTCGACGTGGCCGAGCCGGGCGCGGTGTTCACCTGCGGCAACATCGGCAACCGGGTCGTCCAGGAGACCGACGCCGGCCGAGCCGTCTCCGGGGACGTGCTGTACCCCATCGCACACGCCGGCACCGACCTCGCCGTCGTCGTCGGACACACCGGCTGCGGCGCGGTGACGGCGACGTACGACGCCATCACCCAGGGCCTCTCGGACGCGCCGGGCATCGAGCACTGCGTCGACCTGCTCCGGCCGGGGCTCGAACCCGCCGTCGACGCCCTTCCGGACGACCTCGACCGCGAGGCGGCCATCAACCGACTCGTGGAGCACAACGTCGACCGGCAGGTGGCCGCGCTCCGGGACAGCGACGCCGTCCCCGACTCGGTCACCGTCGCCGGTGTCGTCTACGACTTCCAGGACGTCTACGGCGGGCGGCGCGGCGCGGTCCACGTCGTCAACGTCGACGGCGAGCGCGACCCCGAGGCGATTCGGGAGACCGCGCCGTCCGTCGCCGACCGCGTGAACCGACTCTGGACGTACTGATCGGGCGACCTTTCGGCGGTCGGTCGCATTCAGGCGGCCGGGCCCGGAGGCAAGCCGGTGGCCCCGAACCGATGGTGTGCAGCGATCTCAGGGACTACGCTGTCGCGCTCCGAGACGTCGACGGTCGTCACGTCAGCGCCACTCTTTCGACCGCTATGCCGGGTGATCTCGGAACATTCGTTGTACCGGGTTGATCAACAAGCTAGTGTCTCTTCCAGCGCATTTCCCTTGCGGTGTCCCGAACACACAGATGTCGGATTCGGGGTTAGAAGCCTCGTTGATGCGTCGAGGTAACCGTCCGGCGAGGTGAATTCGACGACGTGAGGGAACCGGACGGCTGACACGTCTGTCGGAGGGCGGCGGAACTCCTTCCCTGGGTCGAGGGGTCCACTTATTCGAGCAGGGAGTGTAGGCGTGTCCGTATGCCCGAGGAAGTGCTGTTCAAATCAGAGAGCGCCCGGACTCGCGAGGAAATCGCATCGTACCTTCGGAACGTCGCCGAAAAACTCGAACAGGGAGGTTCGATTACCCTGAAGACAGGGACAGAGTCCGTCACGATGGATCCACCGGCGCGGCCGACGTTCGAACTCAAGGCCGAACACGAAGGGCCCGCTGATGGCCCTGGGGAGTTGAGCATCGAGTTCGAACTCGAGTGGGACGAGAACGGTGAAACCGGCGAAGGAGGAACGGACACCCTCGAAATCGAGTGAGTAGCTGGCGGTTCTGTTTTTGCTGGGCCGGTGGTGGTTTCACAGGGGAGCGAAGCGCGAGCTGACCGCTCGTCTTGCGGTGTTTTTTCAATCGGGACTGGGCGCGGTCGTGGAGCGGATCAATAGAGTACTGACGCGGACGGGTATCCGGCTTTCCGGCCGCCCGTCGACTCCGGCTGAACGAGGAGAATCTCTCAGAACCGAACGTGAAACCATTTTTGCGGTAGAACGTCTTAGATGTGCGTTTTGAGCCTCACCTGCTCTCGCGCTGCTCAACCTCGTTCAACTCGATGAAATCCACCATACGAGCTACCGAAACGTTCAGTCGAACACCACTAGTCGCGTTTTGATGGTGAGATTCTTTTTTCATGGTAACGTGGTGCCGATTATGTCAACAGAGACGGACGGGCAGGGGCGGCTATACATTCCCAAGGAGGTGCGCGGGAAGTACGGCCAGAAGTATCACATCGTTATGTACGAGGACAGAATCGAGCTGATTCCGGTCGCGGACGACCCACTCACCGCTGTCCGCGAGGCGGCAGGCGAACTTCACGACGCATCCGCCGCGGAAATTCGAGAAAACATCGAGGCAGAGGCGAAAGTCGAAGTTGAGGAAGCCGGCGGGGACGGATGACGGTGTACGTCGAGACGGATTTCCTGCTCGCACTCGCCAAAGAGACTGATTGGTCACAGAGCTCCGCAGAGGACGCCCTCGCCGAATACGATGTCGAAACGTCACCGTTCTCGTATCTCGAATTACTTTTCGCCCGAGAACGCTACGAGTTCGACTACATTCCGCTGGTGGCGAATCTACTCGAACTCGTCCCTGTGGGAGACGAAGAGGAGAAACAGGTAGTGCTCAAAGCCGTCAACTACTACGACGAGGGAATGACGCCGTTCGACGCGTTCCACGCTGCGATGGCGGAGACGCAAGGGATGGAGGTGCTCTCTTCTGAGAAAGACTACGAAAAGATTGAGGTCGAACGAGTCCCACTCGAACCGACTGGCGAAGAATAATCGGTCACCGTCGACGGTGTATGCACCACTACGGCGCTTGATTCGAGCAACCACTAAGCGTCGTTCGTTCTGACGGAACGTCACGGCGAGACGGAACTCCCCAACGCGCACTTTCTTCCAGTGGACCGTTCTGAAGTCGCTCGCCGTAATCGGGTGGGTCGCGCCACGGCGAATCGACGATTTCGCCGAGTTTGTCGAGGATACGGTCTTGTTCGTGTGGGTCGAGCGCAGCGAGGTCATCCTTAGCCTTCGATGAGAGCCCGGTGACCCACAGACCTTCCCAGAGTATGGATTCACACAAGAAGTCCTAGATAAGATTGCAACGGACAACGGGATCTGCGATTTCGAGAGGAAGGCCGTCGCGTTAGACGATGACACCAGAGATGCACAGCAGTATCTCTGTGGGAACGACATCCGGGGAGATACGAACGGAAATCCTGACCTGAAATGTTCCGAAGGCCTCCCTGACGGTGAGGGAGTCGGTCATACCGGCGGCGACAGTCCGTGGGCTTGAGCGATATAGATAGATGAATGCGTTTCAAGACAGATTGGGTCTCGTTCTGTTTGCAGACTCGACCGAACGGTTGGTCCGGGCGATTTAACATGAAAGAAAACTGTGCAAAATCGAGTTTTTATTACCGAGACTCCCGCTGCTCGACCTTGTTCAGTTCGATGAGCAGTCGGAACACGGCCTTCACCAGGTTAGCGTCGACGTCGAAGCGTTCGGCGTTGTTCCCGGCCCGTTCCATCACCGTCTCCTCCTGTGACTCGTCGGTCGTCGGCAGCCCCCGTTCGGCCTTGACCTGCGCGATGGTGTCGGCGACGTACGTCCGGCGGGCGATGAGCTCGACCAGTTCGCGGTCGATGGACTCGATTTCGCCCCGGAGCTCCGAAAGCGACATCTTCTCGGGGTCAATCGTCTCGGGCGACCCGCCGTCGGATCGCTGTTCGTGGTCGGTACCGTCTGGTCGGCCGTTCGTGTCGGAGTCTGTGTCGTCGGTCATCTGTATCGAGTGAATCAGTCGGTAACGGTCGCGCCGGTCGCTCGCACCTGCGTCCGCAACACCGCGCCGGGTCGGTCGCCCCACGCCTCGGCCACCGTCGACAGCGCCGACTCCTCGCCGACGGCAACGACGCTAGGTCCGGTGCCCGACAGCGACACGCCCTCCGCCGCGGGCAGCGCCTCGACCGCCGGGCCGGCGTCGAACCCGAGCGCCGCCGAGAACGCGAACCCGTTGACGGTCATCGCCTCGACGTAGCGCCTCTGGCGGGCGAGGGAGGCGACCGTTCGAGCGACGGGTGCGACCCGCTCGCAGCGGTCCACGTCGGCGTCGGCGCTGTAGGCTCGCTCCGGCGGCGTCCAAACCAGCGCTGACGGTGCGTCGTCCTCGCCGTGGCCCTCATCGTCGGCCCACATGGCCGCCGGCGAGTCGCGGGCGAGCAGCTCGTCGGCGCCGTTGTCGGTTAGCGTCACGCCGCCGAGCATCGACGCGGACGCGTCGTCGAACGCTCCCGTCACCGTCACGCCGGCGTCGCGGGCGGCCCGGACGCCGAGTCGACAGGCGTCGACGGGTTCGACCGCCTCGGCGAGGCCCAGCGCCGACAGCGTCGCCAGCACGGTCGCGTTCGCCGCCGCGCTGGAGGACTTCAACCCGGCCGCGAGCGGCACCTCACTCTCGGTACGGACCGTCCCGCCCAGCGGGAGCGCCGTCGGCGTCGCGTCGGCGGCGACGTCGACGCCGGCGTCGGCCAGCGTCGACGAACGGTGGCCGTGGGCGGCGACCGTCGACGTCACGCAGCGCTCGATCAGCGTCGTGTCGGCCCCGGGTTCGTCCGCGACGGCACCGACGACGGCGTCGCCGTCGGGCGTCAACTCGACCGTCGCGGCCGTCTCGACGTCCAGCGCGAACGCCGACCCCGTGCCGGTCGCCAGGGCGTTCAACACGGTTCCCGCGCCGGGTGCGGCCGCTCGGCCGTGCATGTCCTCACGGCGGCACGGCCCAGCCAAAGAGGTGTCGGTGGCCGCCGATTTCGCCCCTGTCCGTCGACCTCAGTCGGCCGGCGGCGACGCCGCTACCGGTATCTGACCTCCCGGAACGCCGCTTCCAGCGAGTAGTTCGCCGCATTCGTGTCGTCGGACGGAGCGTTCTTCGGCCGCGTGCGCAGTTCCGTCCGGAGCGTGCGTTCCTCGCTCGGAGTGAACCGGTTCGGGTCGGTGTACCACCGGTCGACGTAGCCGCCGACGACGTGAGTCCGGTCGACGGTTTCGGACTCGTAGTAGACGTCCAGCCGCAGTTCCAGGTAGACGAACGTCACCGGCTCCGGCGCCGACTCGCGGTTCCTGAGGTCGACGACCGTGTCGACGTAATAGTAGCCGTCCGTCCGCGTGACGTCGGGGACCGACCGACCCAGCACCTCCATCGTGCTCGGCGGCGGGGTTCGCGCTCGCTGTGGCGTCGCCGTCGCAGTCGGGGTCGACGACTCGGACTCGGTTTCGGTTCCGGTTCCGGTCGCGGTCGTGGTCGCCGTCCCGGTTTCCGTTTCAGTTGCGGTCGGCGACGCCGTCCCCGTCTGTCGGCCGATTTCGGCGCCGCCGCCGCTTCCCCCGCAGCCGGCCAGTGCCGCCAGCGCCGCCAGCGCGCCGCGTCTGGTCCAGCGCCCGGCCGTCGGAGCGCCCTCGCCCGTCATCGGAGATACCCCGAACTCACGCCGCCGGCGGTCGCGCCGACGACGCCCGCCGTGACCGCTCCGAGACCGACCGGGACGGTCGCGGTCACCGGCGCGTACACCTGTTCGGTCCCGGCGCCGCCGGCGACGGTGACGCCGGCGACCGCCAGCGATGCCAGCACGACGAACCCGACGAACGCGCCGCCGCCGCCGGCGATAGCCGCCGTCCGCGGCTGTGGGAACCGCGATCCGACGAGCGCCCCGACGACGGCCGCGAAGCCGACGCCGACGGCGAACGCCCCGGCCGTCGTCGCAAGCGCCGTAGCGGCGACGAACACCGGGCCGAACTCCGCCACAGCGCTGCCCCCGGCGGCCCGCACGAACTGGACCGCCGCCCAGTCGACGACGACGTACCCGACCACCGCGATGCCGACGCCGACGACCGCAAACAGCGCGACCGCCAGCCCGACGGCTTGTGCGAGGCGCCCGCCCACACCGGTGCGACCGGTCTGTCGCCCGCGCCGCGTCTGCTCGCTCATGGCCGCCACACCCAGCTCCGGCGCAGCGGTCCGGCCCAGTCGATGCGTTCAGTCCAGGAAACCTCCGAGACGGCCGCCGCCAGCAGGAACTCCCCCGCCTGGACGAGGAAGGCGTAGGCCACGTCGGCCTCGCCCGGGTGGGGGTAGTACACGCGCGTCCAGTCGACCGCCTCCGCGGCGCTCCCGAAGGGGTACGTGCCCTCGGCGGTCACGGTGCCCTCAAGCAGCGACTGCCGGGCGGTCGCGGCCGCCTCGTGGTCCGGGTACCGCTGGACGAACAGCGCCGGGTCGTCCGGGTTCTCGGGGTACTGCGGCTCCGACCACTGCCGCGGGTCGACCACGTGGGGGAGAATCCAGGCGGCGTCGGTCCGGCCCTCGGGGCGGCGAAGCGGGTCGAACAGCCGTCGGCGGTCGTCGGCCGACGACCACGCCTCGCCGAGCAGCGGCCAGTCGGTCCACTCTCGACCCCGATGGGGGTACGCGCGGAATTCGGTCGGCTCGTGGCGCAACTCGGCGAGGAACCACGGGTCCGGCGGCGGGTCGTTCTGGTCGTCCTCGTTCGGCGGGCGGGGACAGACCCGGGCGAACAGACGGTTGTGAATCGGGTTCCGCGACAGCAACTTGTCGATGAACTCCTCGCTGGCGCGTTTCTGGTAGGCTTTTGCCAGCCGGAGCAGCTCCTCTTTGGCGCGGTCGACGTCGCCTCTGCTGGTGAACTTCCGCGTCGTCCGGAGGTGGTAGCGGTTCCGGTCGGCGACGACTCCCGGAACGCGGAAGTGGCCGCCGACGGCGTCCTCGACCCGCGCCTGCACCGCCGACAGCGTCGTCGCCAGCGCGTCCACGTCCGCAGCCCCGAAGCTGTCTCGGCTCCGGAGGTCCCGGACGGCGGTCTCGCCGTCGGCCATTGCGGTCCGGTACGTCTCGATCGCCGTCGGGTACGTGCGCGCGAACCATGCTAACTCGTCGGCCACGAGCCGCGTGCGCCTCGCCAGCGCCCGGTTCGGCGGCCTGGGGGCGGCCTCGGCGTCGGTCGCCTCGCTGTCGCGGTCGGTTTCGCCGCCGGCGCCCGCCGTTCGCTGGTCGGTGCCCGCGTCGGGGTACGAGACGCCGCTTCCCCCGTCGAGACAGCCGGCCAGCGAGCCGACAAGCCCCGCGCCAACCCCCAGGAGCGCGCGGCGCGTCGATTGCATGAACCGTACTCCCCGTGGCTGGCGTGTAAACGTTGTGGGCGAGACGGCGGCGAACGCGGCCCTTTTCAGCGCGCCGGGGCTATCGACCGCCATGAGCGCACGGAACGACGTCGCGCCGGCGACCGTCGGCGTCGAACTCCGCGAGGAGGGCGTCGTCGTCGAGTACCTCGACGGCCACACCACCCTCTACCGCGGGGTCCCCGCCCGACGCCAGGGATCGCTGACGACGCCGCCGGGCAAGGAGGCTCACGTCCTCGTGACGGACCCGACCGAGACGGAGGGCGTGATGCTGTACGTCAACGACCTCAAGACCCACGACGACATCCTCGAATCGACCGGCGTCGGTCGCGTCGTGCTCGACGAGGGCGACTCCGAGGAGGTGTTCCCGGGCGTCGTCGTCTCCCGCCCCGGGGGACGGCGCACGGAGGTGACCGCCGACCCCGACCAGGCCCGCGGCCGAGTGTTCGTCTTCGTCGAGGACGAGTTCTCCGAGGAGAGCTACGAACTGGTCGACGACGACAAAGATGGGGGCGACGCCGGCGCCGACGACGATCGCGTGTTCGAACCGGTCGACGGCGCGACCGACGGCTGAGGCGGCGGTCCGGTCGCTACCCACGACCCCGTCGACGGCGAAAAGAGCCAAGAGCCGGGAGCCGAGAGCCGAGACCGAACGCGGTTCGCTCGCCGCCCCGGCCGTCTCACTGGAGGTACGCCGGGTCCTCCGCGGTGCAGTTGTCTTCGTGCCGTCGAGCGTCTTCCTGTGCGTCGAACAGGAGGCCACACTCCTCGCACTGGTACCACGTCATGTCGTCGCGCTCCGTCGTGGTGACCATGTGTGACCGTGGCACGCCCGAAGTGAAAGACCTTTCTGCGGCTTCGGGCGACGGAACGAGCGGAGACCCGCCCCGAGGCCAACAACGACCGCGACGCCGCATGAATCCGACCGACGACCGTGACATACGGCTCCCATCACGCGGTATTTTACCCCCGCAGCCCCGACCTGTGGACGATGGGAGCGCTAACCGAACTGTTTGCGCCCGAACGGGTCGCCGTCGTCGGCGCCACCGAGCGCGAGGGCTCGGTCGGACGGGCCATCACGGCCAACCTCCAATCGGGGTTCGACGGCGAGGTCGTCCCGGTCAATCCCAGCCGAGAGACGGTTCTCGGAGCGCCGGCGGCCGACGCCGTCGGCGACGCCGACGCCGACCTCGCGGTGGTGGTGGTGCCGCCGGAGCTGGCGGTCGAGGTGACCCGGGAGGCCGGCGAGGCGGGCGTCGACGACGTCGTGGTCGTCACGGCGGGCTTCGGCGAGACCGGCGCCGAGGGAGCGGCCCGCGAGCGCGAGCTCACCGCCGTCGCCGAGGAGTACGACCTGAACCTCGTCGGCCCCAACAGCCTCGGCGTCATGTCCACCGCCAACGGCATGAACGCCACCTTCGGCCCGGACGACGCTCTCCCCGGCTCCCTGTCGTTCATGAGCCAGTCGGGAGCGTTCATTACGGCCGTGCTGGACTGGGCCAACGACGAGGGCATCGGCTTCAAGGACGTGGTGTCGCTCGGTAACAAGGCCGTCCTCGACGAAACCGACTTCGTCCGGGCGTGGGGCGACGATCCCGACACCGACGTGGTCATCGGCTACCTGGAGGGAATCGACGCCGGTCGCGGCTTCATCGACGCCGCCCGGGAGGTCACCCAGGACACGCCGGTCGTCCTGGTCAAGTCCGGCCGCACTGACGCCGGCGCACAGGCGGCTTCCAGCCACACGGGGACCATCGCCGGCTCCGAGCGCGCCTACGAGGCCGGTCTGGAACAGGCCGGCGTCCTCCGTGCCGAGTCCGTCCAAGAGCTGTTCGACGCCGCACAGATGCTCGCCAACCAGCCGCTGCCCGAGGGCGACGGCATCGCCGTCGTCACCAACGCCGGCGGGCCGGGCGTGATGTCGACCGACGCCGTCGGCGACTCCGGTCTGCGGATGGCGACGTTCGCCGACGAGACGGTCGCGGAGCTGGTCGAGCGCCTGCCCGCCGAGGGCAACGTCCACAACCCGGTCGACGTGGTCGGCGACGCCGGCATCGACCGCTTCGAGGCGGCGCTGGACGCCGCTCTCGCGGACGACGACGTGTCGGCGGCGCTGGTGCTGTCGGCGCCGACGGCCGTCCTCGACTACGACGAACTGGCCGCGGTCACGACGGCCAAGCGCGCGGAGTACGACAAGCCCGTCGCGGCCTGTTTCATGGGCGGCGAGAGCGTCGCCCCCGCCGAGGACGCGCTGGGCGAGGCGGGCATCCCTAACTACTTCGACCCCGCGCGGGCGGTCGACGCGCTGGACTCGCTGGTTCGGTACCGTCGCATCGCCGACCGCGAATACGCCGAGCCGACGACCTTCGACGTGGACCGCGATCGCGCCAGGGAGGTGCTCTCGGCGGTCCACGACCGCGAGGATAACCGCCTCGGCGTCGAGGCGATGGACCTGCTCGACGCCTACGGCATCCCGACGCCGACGGGCGACGTGGTCGACACCCCGGAAGCGGCCCGCGAGGTCGCCGCCGACGTCGACGGCGACGTGGTGATGAAGATCGTCAGCCCGGATATCCTCCACAAATCCGACATCGGCGGCGTGAAAGTCGGCGTGAGCGACGACGAGGTGGCCGACGCCTACGAGGACCTGATCACCCGGGCGCGCAACTACCAGCCGGACGCGACCGTCCTCGGCGTGCAGGTCCAGGAGATGGTCGACCTCGACGACGGCGTCGAGACCATCGTCGGCATGAACCGCGACCCGCAGTTCGGGCCGCTGCTGCTGTTCGGGCTCGGCGGCATCTACGTCGAGGTGCTCGAGGACACGAGCTTCCGCGTCGCGCCGGTCGCGGAGGCGGAGGCCCGCGCGATGACCGACGAGATCGACGCCGCTGCACTGTTGCGAGGCGCCCGCGGCGGCGACGCGGTCGACCGCGACGCCGTCGTCGAGGTCGTCCAGCGGCTCTCCCAGCTGGTCACCGACTTCCCGGCGATTCTCGAACTGGACGTCAACCCACTCGTGGCGACCGCCGACGGCGTCGCGGCCGTCGACGTGCGCCTCACAGTCGACCCAGATTCGCTATGACATCCGACACCACCACGGACGACGGCAGCACCGACACCCTACTGGTCGCCTCGACCGCCGAGGGCACGGGCAAGACCGCCGTCGCGGTCGCGCTCGGGCTGTTGGAACGCGACCGCGACCGGACGGTCGGCTACATGAAGCCCAAGGGCACCCGCCTCCAGAGCAAGGTCGGCAAGACGCTCGACGCCGACCCGATGCTGGCTCGGGAGGTGCTCGGCCTCGACGCCGAGACCCACGAGATGGAGCCGGTCGTCTACTCGCCGACGTTCGTCGAGGGCGCGATCCGGGGCCGCGAGGCGCCCGACGAGCTTCGCGAGCGGGTCCGCGAGCGCTTCGACGGGCTGGCGGCCGACGCCGACCGGATGGTCGTCGAGGGCGGGGGCACGTACACCACCGGCGCCATCGTCGACCTCGACGACGGCGACGTCGCCGACCTGCTTGACGCTCGGGTGCTGCTGGTCTCGACGTACGCGGAACCGGCCGACGTGGACGACGTGCTGGCGGCCGCCGACTCCTTCGGCGACCGCCTCGCCGGCGTGGTGCTCAACCGGGTGCCCGACGCCGTCTACGACCAGGTCGAGACCGAGGTCGTCCCCTTCCTGGAGAGTCGCGGCGTCGGCGTCGTCGGCGTCGTCCCCCGCGACCGTCGACTCGCCGGCGTCACCGTCGGCGACCTCGTGAACGAACTCGGCGGCGAGACGCTGACCGATGCCGACACCGACGGCTACGTCCAGCGGTTCCTCGTCGGCGCGATGAGCGGCGACGAGGCGCTGCGGTACTTCCGACGGACGAAGGACGCGGCGGTCATCACCGGCGGGGACCGCTCGGACATCCACACCGCGGCCCTGGAGGCGCCGGGGGTGAAGGCGCTGGTGTTGACCGGCGGCCACCAGCCGTCGGGAGCCGTCCTCGGAAAGGCCGAGGAGCGCGGCGTTCCCGTCGTCGCCGTCACCGGCGACACGCTGTCGACGGTCGAGCGCGCGGAGTCGGTCGTCCGCTCCGGACGGGCCCGCGACCGCGAAACCGTCGAGACGATGCGTTCGCTGTTGGGCGACCACGCCGACCTGACGGCGCTGACCGACGGCTGAGAGCCGCCTCCTCGTCGGGCTCGTGCACGAAGCGGGCCGCTACCGCGTGACTTTTTAACCGTTTGGATTAATCGTGTACCTAATGGTGGGACAAGCGCCGACCGTCCTCTGCGTCGGGACGACGCCGGCGTTCGAGGCCGTCTGCGACGCGCTGTGCACCGACCACGACTTCCGGACGCTGCTCGCGGAGCGACCGGCCGCGGTCGAGGCTCCGGCCGACGACGGCTTCGACTACGCGTTCGTCGACGCCACCGACCGGGGCGGCGGAGTCGACGTCGCGGGCGCGAGCGAGTCGGGCACCGGAACCGCCGCTGTGACGGTCACAGTCGACGACGCGGTCACCGCGGTGGTCGAGCGGGCGTCCGAGCTCCCGGTCGTCGCGCTCGTCGACGACGGCCACGACGAGGCCGCGGCGCTGTCGGCCGGCGCCGACCGAACGGTCCGGACCGGCGAGGGGGCGGCGACGGCGGCCGCGGCGACGCTGCGAGGGGTCGACGACGCGGCCACCGACGCCGGCAGGGACAGCAACAGAGACGACGGCGGCGACGGCGACAGCGCGGACGGCGAAGCCACCGACGACGGCGGGTCGCTTCCGACGGCGACGGACGTACCCCTCGAGGACGCCCTCGACGCGCTGTCGGACGTGTTCTTCGTCTTCGACCTCAAGGGCCGGATACTCACCTGGAACGAACGCCTGCAGACGGTGTTCGGCTACGCCGAGTCGGAACTGGCCGAGCTGGGGCCGATGGACCTCGTCGCCCCCGAGGATCGGGCGACCGCCGCTGAGGCCATCCGGGAGGTCGTCGCCGAGGGTCGAGCGAGCAGGGAGCTCCGGTTGATCACCGCCGACGGCCGCCCCATCGAGTACGCGCTGCGGGGGACGCTGTTGACCGACGCCGACGGCGAGCCGGTGGCCGTCGCCGGCACGGGCCGAGACGTAACCGCCCGGAACCGCCGGTTAGACGCCCTCAAGCGCCAGAAAGAGTCCCTGGAGCGGCTCAACCACGTCAACGAGGTCATCAGGGAGGTCAACCAGGCGCTGGTGAAGGCGACGACCAGACCGGAGATCGAACGCGCCGTCTGCGAGGAGCTGGTCGAGGCCGACCGCTACGAGCTCGCCTGGATCGGTGACTTCGACCTGGCCGGCCGCCGCGTCGAGCGTCGAGCGGCGGCCGGACGCGTCGGCGGCTGCTTCGACCGGCAGCCGGCCGCCGACGACGACGAGTGGTCGGTCGCCGACGCGATTCGCGACGACGAGGCTCGGGTCGTACGAGCGCTCTCGACGGCCGGCGACGGCTGGCGCGCCGAGGCGGCCGCGAAGGGGTTCGAGGCCGCGGTCGTGGTGCCGCTGACGTACCGGACGACGACCTACGGCGCGCTCGTGGTGTTCGCCGCCGACGCCGACGCGTTCGACGACACCGAGCGGACCGTCCTCGCGGAGCTCGGCGAGACCATCGGCGGCGCGGTCAACGCGGCCGAGCGGCGTCGGGCGCTGACCAGCGACACGACCGTCGAACTCTGCCTCGACGTGCCGCCGCCGGGGCCGACGTTCGTGGCGGTCGCCGCCGAGACCGGGGCCGCGCTGTCGCTGGAGGGAGCGGTCCACCGGGAGACGGGACCGGTCGAGTACCACGCCGTCGACGGCGACGCCGACGCGGTTGTCGCCGCCGCCCGCGAGCGCGACGCGGCGGTCGACGTTGTCGCCGACTACGACGACCGGACGGTCATCAGCCTCTCGCCGGCCGAACCGCCCGTCACCGAACTGCTCGCCCATCACGGCGGCGCGCTGTCGGCCGCCACCGCGGACGCAAACGGCGGCGAACTGGTCGCACAGCTGCCGGAGGGTGCCGACGTGCGAACCGTGGTAGAGGCGATACGGCGCGCCCACCCCGGCACCGAGCTGGAAGCCCAGCGGACGGTCGAGCGCACCGCGACCGCCGAGCTCCGCTTCCGTGACACCCTGTCGGAGCTGCTCACCGACCGCCAGCAGGAGGTGGTCGAAACCGCCCACTACGCGGGCTTTTTCGAGTGGCCCCGCGCCAACAGCGCCGAGGCGGTCGCGGAGACGCTGTCGGTGTCGCCGCCGACGTTCCACGAGCACGTCCGCCGCGCCGAGCGCAAGCTCGTCCAAGCGTACCTCGAAGGCACGCAGGGCCCGGACGGCTGAGGGAAGCACCCAACGACGCTCTCCCCGAACCGACGGGCAACGGACGACGAGCGACGAGCGACGACCGCCGACCGCCGACCGCCGACCGACGGACGAACGCTCGGCGTAGAGAGGGCGAAGTCGAACGACGCAGGCCGCCCGGTGGTGCTCCGTCGACCCGCCGACGGTGAACGAGGCCGTAATTTATGTGAATTGACATCAAATACACTGGTCCGGCGAGAGGCATCGCGCGGGCTGAGATGGTTTCCATGACGACGGGACGATGTCGCGATCCTGTTCGCCGGAAGCGAACACCCGGGGACACACGCCGAACGCGAGACGCGAAAGCGAGCCGGCCCCCCACCGTCCCCGTGCTGTTCGTTCGTCACCGACGGTTAGCAGCGCCAGCCCCGGTCAGTGCGGTTGAGCCGGACGCAGCCGGTCTCGGTGACGACCACGAGGTCCTCGACGCGGACGCCGAACTCACCGGCGCGATAGACGCCGGGTTCGACGCTGAACACCATGCCCGGCTCCAGTTCGCGGTCGTTGCCGTCGACGATGTACGGGCGCTCGTGAACGGAGAGCCCGACGCCGTGACCGGTTCGATGGACGAACTCCTCGCCGTAGCCGGCTTCCTCGACGACAGAGCGGGCGGCGGCGTCGACCGCCTCGCAGGTGGCCCCCGGCTCGACGGCCTCGACCGCGGCGTCCTGGGCCTCTCGGACGGTCCGATGGACCGTCCGGAACTCCGCGGGAAGCTCGTCGCCGGCGTCGGCGCCGAAGACGAGCGTCCGCGTCTGGTCGGAGGGGTACCCCTCGATGCGGGTGCCGAAATCGAGGACGACCGGCTCGCCGGCGCGGATCTCTCTGTCGCCGTGGGTGTGGTGTGGCATCGCGCCGTTCGGGCCGGAGCCGACGATGACCTCGAAGGAGACGCCCTCCCCGCCGTGGGCCGCCAAGCGGTCGGCTATCCACTCCGCCAGCTCGGCTTCGGTCATACCGACGGCGTCGTCCCCGAGCCCGCGCAGCTCGCGCACCGCGGCGTCGGCCGCTTCGGCCGCGCGGCGCATCGCCGCGATCTCCACGTCGTCTTTCAGCAGCCGCATCGACCCGAGCACCTCGCTCGCGAGTCCGAACGTCGCCGCCGGCAGCGCCGCGCGAAGGTCCTGGGTGAACCGCGCGTCCATCGCGTCGTCAACGAGGACGCGCCCCCCATCGAGGTCCAGCCGGTCGCAGACGGCGGCGACGTGGTCGCTCGGGTCGTCGTCGTCGGTCCAGACCCGGAGCTCCTCGATGGGGGTCCGCGTCCGGAGCTCCTCCTCGTACAGCGCCGGCACGAGGAAAACCGGGTCGCCGTCGGCGGGGACGAACAGCAGGAGATGTCGCTCGCCCGGCTCCTCGTACCAGTCGGTGAGATACTGGAGGTTTCGCCCGGGAAACAGGACGACTGCGTCGCCGTCGCCCTCATCGTCCGCGCGGAGCCGCCGTTGAACCGCCTCCAGCCGCCGCCGGAGCGTCGCCTCGTCCGTCATGTCCGTGATTCGGGCGCCGGGTCGCAAATATCTGACTCCCGCGTCGGGTCCCCTGCCCGCGACGAGCCACGGATACCGCCGTCAGTTTCTGCCCGGCCACAATATAATTAAGCGGGAAAACTGCTCGTTTACAGCGAAGAATTTACGTAGAAATATGACGCAGGAACGCGACGAACTCGTAAGCCTTCGCATGACACAGCACACCAAGCGAACGTTTCTGAAGACCGCGGGCGCCGCCCTCGGCGGCGTCTTCGCGGGTAGCACGGTCGCCGCCGCCGAGCACGCGGACCGGTTCGTCGTCAAGACGAGAGGGACGGCGCCGCCGGGGGATGTCGACGTCGTCCACGAGATGCCGGGCGTGAAAGCCGCCGTCGTCCGGGGCAGCGAATCCGACGTGAAGCGGTCGCGGTCGGTGAAGAGCTACGGCGCCGACGTGACGGTCAAACTGGCCGACCCCGAGGCGAACGAATCGACGCCGGACGTCGACGAGGCCGGCGCCGCCGACGAACCGGGGTACGCCATCCAGTGGGACAAGCAGGCCCAGGACGTGCCGGCCGCTCACGAGGCCACGACCGGCGAGGGCGCTCGCATCGCCGTCATCGACTCCGGCGTCGCCGGCGGCCATCCGGACCTGGCGGTCAACGAACGCCTCTCGCGGAACTTCACCGGCGACGGACTGGGGGCGGCCAACGCCGCCGGCGGGTATCACGGCACCCACGTCGCCGGCATCGCCGGCGCCAGCGACAACGGTCGAGGCGTCATCGGGACGGCGCCGAGCGCGGAACTGGTCGACTGTCGGGTGTTCTCACCGGCTCCGGGGGCGTCGTTCGGCGACATCCTCGCGGCCGTCGTCTACAGCGCCGTCGTCGACGCCGACGTTGCGAACCTCTCGCTGGGGGCGTACCCGGTGCCCCGACAGGCGCTGGGGTCGTTCTACGGCGGGGTGCTGAACCGCGTGATGACGTACGCGAACAAGGAGGGGACGCTGCTCGTCGTCGCCGCCGGCAACGCCGGGGCCGACCTCCAGCACGACGAGAACTTCATTAGCCTGCCAAACGAGGGCGCACAGGGGCTCAGCGTCGCCGCGACGGGACCGGTCGGCTTCGGCTGGGACGCGACGGCCGTCGGCGACGAGGAGGAGTCGCCGTCGTCGCCGGCCATCTACACGAACTACGGCACCAACGCCATCGACCTCGCCACCCCCGGCGGCGACTACAGCCCGGCCGGAATCGGGGAGGACGTGCCGTGGTACCTCGACCTCGTGTTCAACACCCTCTCAATTCCGAGCTACGAGACCAGAGACGGCGAGGTCACGGGTATCGCCGACACCTCCCACACCTACGGCTGGCTCGCGGGCACGTCGATGGCGGCCCCGCAGGTCGCCGGCGCGGCCGCGCTCGTCGCCAGCGTCGACCCGTCGCTGAACGCAAACCGCATCGAGTCGGTGCTCGAACGAACCGCGTCGGTCCCCGACGGCTACGACAAGGCCTATTACGGCGCCGGCTTCCTCGACCCGGTCGCGGCGGTCGAAGACGTGCGCTGAGGCGAGAAACGGTAGTCGGTACCGACCGACGCCGACCAACTCCGTCCCGAAGGCTTTCGAGAGAAGCAGCTCACCCGTCCCAGGCAGGCACTCGATTCGGGCGGCTGAAGCGGCCCTGTGATAACCACCATTGTAATCCAGGCATCTAATTCACGTAAACGAAGCCCACCCTCTGTACTGTGGAGTGTCCGATCTGTCAGTCCGTTCCGGTGACGGAGACTCGCGTCGAGTTCTCTGACACGGGGAAGGTTCTTGAACTCTACCTCTGTGAGTCCTGTCGTGAGGATTTCTCCGAGGAGCCCGTCGTCGAAGTTGAGCGCGTCAACGACTAAGGCGGTCGTTCCGCCGACCGCCGTTGCCTCCGACGACGACCGTCGTCACTGCTCGATCTCCAGCAGCCGCGTCCCGCAGTCGGTGCAGTCGTACGTCAGCACCTCCGCCTCCCGACAGCAGGACGCGACGACCGCCTCGCCGAGGGTCGGCTGCCCGC
Organism: Halolamina sp.; assembly: GCA_042216705.1. Lineage (GTDB taxonomy): Archaea > Halobacteriota > Halobacteria > Halobacteriales > Haloferacaceae > JBDGTQ01. The sequence continues at coordinate 30,997 of JBDGTQ010000030.1, forward strand.
CGCAGTCCGGGCAGGATTCCAAGAAGACGCGCAGTCCCGAGAGGATGCGCCCCTGCGTGGTCCGGTCGGTCCTGGCCCACTCGTCGTCGCGGTCGGCCAAGGCCCGCACCGCGCCGAGGTCGGCGACCAGCGCCGCTCGCGAGGGCCACTCCGCCGCCGCGAAGCCGTCCTCGGTGACGACGAACGCGTCGCCGCGCTGGTCCGTCCCCGGCGTCTGTAATCCGAGCAGTTCCCCCGCCGCCGCTGCGAGGTCGTCCTCGACGGCGTCCATCGCGTCGTACCAGTCGGCGGCGAACGTCGCGCTGGCGGTCAGGTCGTCCTCGGCCGTTCGGACCGCGCCGACCTCGAGCAGGTACCCCTCGACGTCCGTCCGCTCGGGGCTCTCGCCCGGGGGCTCCGCAGGCGCCTTCCCGAACCAGGCGAGCACGCGGGCGGGGAGATACCGCTTGGTCAGCGTCGGCGTCCCCGGCACCAGATAGCCGCGGAGGTAGATCGCGCCGGCGCTGGCAGCGGCGACGGCGACGCCGAGGGCGGGTTCGACGACGCCGACCGCGACGGCGACGACGGCGGCGATTCCCGCGTTCACGACGGTACAGGGCGCACACCGGTTTTCGCCCGTGTACTCCGGGCGACGCAGCCGGTCGGTCAGCGACGTGTCGCTTGCGGCCATCGGCGTGACGATGCGGCCACCGCGTGAAAAATCTACCGTCGCTGGAGTGAAATTTAGGTCGGGTCGGCCGGGGGTCGTCGTTTCGACGGCGACGAGCCGGGCCTCGACCGCCTCGCGTTTCACGCCGGGTCTCGGAGCGGGTTGACGCCCTGAGCCGAGGGCCCACCGGGGGGCGCCGTCTCCCGAAACCGGTTTCCGGCGGCCGGACCCACCCGCGACCATGGGTTGGCAGGAGCCGACGACGGAGGGGCCGCTAACCGAATGGGAGCGCAGCGACGGCGAGGCGACGGTGCGCATCAGAGAACTGCCGGACGGGAGCTACGCCGTCCGGCTCGACCGGATGTACGACGCCCCCGGGGGGAGCGAGTACCGCCGCGAGGAACGGCCCGACCGCGAGGCCGCCGAGTCGCTAGCGGCGGCGTGGCGCGACTCCTACGACGTGCCGGAGAGCGAGGACTGAGCGGGCGTCGCTGCGCCGGGGTCGCTGCGCCGGATTCACTGCAGTCGTTCGGTCGTCTCCACCAGCGGGTGGCGGGCGTAGTCGACCACGTCGATGTCCTCGATGGACGCCAGCCCCTCCTTCTCGGCGGTGCGCTGCATCCCGAGTTCGACGCCGTCGGCGGCGTCGACGACGATGACGTAGGCGTCCATCTCGTCGATGCCGATTTCGTGGGCCGCCATCACGCGGTGGTGGCCGTCGGCCAGCAGAAACACCTGCTCGTCGCCGGCGGAGTTGTCGATGACCACCAGCGGCTCGGCCAGCCCGCGCTCTAACTCGTACGTCCGGCCGTCGAGCTCGTCGGCGTACACCCGGCCCTGGGTCGGCGTGAGCGCGTCGAGTTCGACCGCCCGGCGCTCTTGCTCGACCTCGATGTCGTGGATGCGTTCGAGCGTGCGCATCAGCTTGCCGACCTTCTCGGGGGTGGCCCGCTCGATCTGGGAGCGAACCACGTCGGTGTTGGAGATGATGCCGACCAGATGGCCGGCGTCGTCGACGACCGGGAGCTTCTGGATGCCCGACCGGAGGATGACGCGGGCGGCGTCGGTGATGTCCATCTCCGGGTGTGCGACCACGAGGTCCGTGGCCATGACGGTGAACACCGGCGCCTCCTCGTCCGGCAACAGGAGGTCGCGGGCGCTGATGAACCCCTCGACGGTCCGGCCCGAGGTGACGGGGAAGCCGTTGTGGTCGCTGTCGGCGATGCGCTCGGCCACCTCGCGGACGGTGTCGTCGGCCGACACCGTCGCGACGTCCCGTGTCATGTACTCCTTGACCGGCGGGGTCCCCGACATGGCTGGACCTACGACGGCGCGGATAAAAAGCGATTGCCCGACTCAGGCGTCGTTCGAGGGCGCCAGCGCAGCGCCGTCGTCGGCCCCGTTTTCGTTCTCGCTCTCGGGTCCGGCCCCGGCGTCGTCTTCGTCCTCGTCACGGTCTCCCCGACCACCGTCGCCGTCCGCATTGGCGGTGGCATCCGCGTCGGCGTCGGTACCAGCCTCGGTCTCAGCCTCGGAGTCGGAGTCGACGCCATCGGTTCCCCCATCGACGACCGTCCCGCCGGCGCCTCCGCGGTCGGCGTACTCGGTAACGGCGCCGGCGGTCGACGGCACCGTTGGGGCGTCGCTCAGCGTCTCGAAGACGCGCTCGGCGACGACCGGCTCGACGACGGCCCCCAGCGTCTCCCGGCTCTCGGTGTCGACCTCGGAGAGGATGCCGAGCGGGAGTTGTGCGCCGGCCATGTTCGCGTGGCCGCCAGCCGAGCCGATGGGGCCGAACGCCTCCCGCAGCGCCTCGCCCAGATCGACGTCGGCGCCACGGGCCCGCGCCGAGACGTACACCGTGTCCCCGACGACGCCGGCGACGACCGTCGTTCGGACGCCGTCGATGGTTAGCAGCCGCTCAGCGGCCTGGGCCAGCGCGTCGCGGTCCGAGAGGTCGCCGACGAAGCTGACGACCGCCGAGCCGCGGCGGTCGCGGCCGCGAATCGCCCGGGCGAGCGCCTCGAACGTCTCGGCGCCGACGCTGGGCTGCTCGACGCGGTCGAGGACGTCCGTGTCGGCGTGGTCCAGCAGGAACGCCGCGGCCTCGTAATCGCGCTCGTCGACCTCGCGGGTGAAGTCGTCGGTGTCGACCCGGAGCCCGTACAGCAGGGCGCTGGCGATCCGACGGGAGGGGTCCAGCCCGAACCGGCGGTAGTACTCGGCGACCAGCGTGCTCGCCGCGCCCACGTGGGGCGCGAGATCGACGAACGTCGCGTTCACCGGGCCCCGCGGCGGATGGTGGTCGACGACCACGTCGACGGGGGTCGTCTCCGGGAGGCTGTCGTTGACCCCCGGTCGGGAGTGGTCGACGAGCGCGACGCTGTCGTAGTCGACGAGGCCGTCGTCGGCGAGGTCCTCGGCCGACAGCTGCGTCAGAGAGATGTCGAGCAGGTTCACCAGCGCGCGGTTCTCGTGGTGGGAGATATCGCCGTAGTAACACGGCGTCGCCGACACCCCGGTCGACTCGGCGATGTCGGCCACCCCGACGGCAGCGGCGATGGCGTCGGGGTCGGGGTTGTCGTGGGCGACGACCGCCAGCGGCCCCTCCAGCGACCCGAGCAGCCGGCGGAGGCCGCGCAGCCGCCGGCCGGTCCGGTCCTCGGCGGCCGCGACCGCCGCCTCCGACAGCGTCGACACCGGGTCGACCACGCGGTCGGCGACCGCACGCAACTCCGCGACGACCGACTCCGCCGGGTCGGCGCCGGCGTAGGCGACGAGCATCGCCTCGGGGAACCGCTCGCGAGCCCGCCGCGCGGCGGTCAGGTTCCGTGCCGGCGTGTCCCCGGCGACGAAGACGGTGTCGACCGCCTCGGGGAAGGCGGCCGGCTCCGTGGGGTCGGCGTGCTCGGCCGGGAGCCCGGCCTCCCGCAGCGACGCGGCGCGGCGCTCGTCGGCGACGAGGACGGTCGTCGCTCCCGCCCACGAGGTGAGGTCGGCGACGACGTCGCGGCCGACTCCCCCGCAACCGAGCACCAGCCGACTGGTCATACAGGCGGCTGGCGCTCGCGGCGGAAAACCCTACCGTCATCCCCGACCGGGTCCAGTGCCGAAGTCTCGTCGCAGTCTCCGGAATTGACGGCGAGCGCGGACCACAAGAGCGAAACGCGACGGACGCCGCCTCAGGCGAACAGCGCGGTCGCGACCCGCTGGGCGGTCTCGATGACCGGTCCGAAGCCGGGCAGCAACAGCGCCGTCACCAGCGCGGCGGCGACGACGGCGACGTACAGTCCGACCGGGCGGGCGCCCAGGTCGAGGTCGGCGTCGGCGTCCTCTATCCACATCGCCTTCACGACGCGGCTGTAGTAAAACAGCGACAGCGCGCTGTTGACCGCGCCGGCCGCGGCCAGCCACCAGAAGCCGGCGCCGACCGCGGCGGCGAACAGGAAGTACTTCGAGAGGAAGCCGCCGAACGGCGGCAGCCCCGCCAGCGAGAACATGAAGACGGTCATCGCCAGACAGGCGATGGGCGCCTTCGAGGCGAGGCCGTTGTAGTCCTCGAACGTCCGACCGACGCCCCAGTTCTCGACCAAGGCGATGAACAGGAAGGCGCCGGTGTTCATGAAGCCGTACACCAGCAGGTGAGCTATCGCGGCGCCGACCACGTCGCCGTTGGTCGCGCTCTGGGCCGACACCGCCGCCAGTCCGATGAGCGCGTACCCGGCATGGCCGACCGAGGAGTACGCAAGCATCCGTTTGACCCGGTCCTGGGTGGCGGCCGCGAAGTTCCCCAGCGTCATCGTCACGACCGCGAGCACCTGGAACAGCAGCGGCCAGTCGACGCCCGCGGAGACAGCCGCGCCGACCGGGAACGCGACGGTGAACACGCGGAAGGCAACGGCGAAGCCGGCGGCTTTCGACGCCGAGGAGAGGAACGCGCTGATGGGCGCCGGCGCACCCTCGTAGGCCTCGGGCGCCCAGAAGTGGAACGGTACGGAGGCCGTCTTGTACGCGAAGCCGCCGGCGATGAGCACGACGCCGAGTCCGAGGACGCCGTTCAGCTGGACGCCGTCGGTGACGGCGGCGGCGATGTCGGGAAGCAGCAGCGAGCCGGTGACGGCGTACACCAGCGAGACGCCGAAGACGAACACCGCCGACGAGAGCGCGCCGATGAGGAAGTACTTCAGCCCCGCCTCGACGCTGCCGCGGTTGCGCTTGAGGAACGCGACCAGCGCGTACGACGGCAGCGAGGCGAGTTCGAGGCTGACGAACACCGTCGCCAGCGAGTTCGCCGTCGCCATCAGCGACATGCCGGCGGCGGCGAAGTGGACGAGCGCGTAGAACTCCGCCTGGTACTGGTCGTCGGTGAGGTAATCGAAGCTCGCGACGGTGACGAGGGCGGTGACGCTCGTGAAGATGGCCGTGAAGAACAGGCTCATCCCGTCGACGACGACGGCGTCGCCGAACAGCTCGATGGCGCCGCCGGTGCCGACTTGGCCGGTGCCGGCGCCGAGGAACCACCCGGCGACCGCGAGCGAACCCAGCGCCCCCGTCGTCGACAGTCCGGCCAGCAGCGCGGGGCTGGCGTCGTCGGGGGAGACGCTGTCGGCGACCAGCAGCGCCAGCGCCGTCAGGCCGAGCAGCAGCGTCGGCCCCAGCGCGGCCCACTGCGGCAGCGTGTCGGTCGCCATTCAGGCACCACCTCCGACCAGGGGAGCGACTGCGTTCTGAATCATGTCGAAGAACAGCTCGGGGGAGACCCCGAGCGCGATGACCGCCAGCAGCAACACCGCAAGCGGCGCGGTGTCGTGGAGGTCGGCGCGGGAGACCTCGTAGTCGCCGTCGTACTCGAAGGACCCGAACAGGCTGCGCTGCATCGCGTACAGCAGGTAGCCGGCGACGACGACGATGCCGAACATCGCCGTCGCGGTGAAAAGCGGCGCCGACGGCAGCGCCGTCGAGCCGAACGAGCCGACGAAGACGAAGAACTCGGCGGCGAAGCCGGCCATCAGGGGCAGCCCCATGTAGCCGAACGCACCGGCGACGAGGATGCCCACCGTCACGGGCATGCGGTCGGCCATCCCGGACATGTCGCCCAGCATCCGCGTGTGGGTGACGTTGTAGATGACGCCGACCGCCATGAACATCAGCCCGGAGATGAGGCCGTGGGCGACCATCTGGAAGGTCGCGCCGCCGACGCCGTACTCCGTGTAGGCGATGAGCCCGAGGATGACGTACCCCATCGACGACACCGAGGAGTACGCGACGATGCGCTTGAGGTCCTCCTGGGCCAGCGCGAGCATCGCGCCGTAGACAACCGAGACGACCGCCAGCACGGCGATGGGCACCGCGAACGACCGGGCGGTGTCGGGCAGCATCGTGAAGTTGTACCGCAGCAGGGCGTACGTCCCCATCTTCAGGAGGACGCCCGCCAGCATCACCGACACCGGCGTCGGCGCCTCGACGTGAGCGTCCGGCAGCCAGGTGTGCAGCGGCGCGACGGGCACCTTCACGGCGAAGCCAAAGAACATCGCCACGAACGCCGCCGCCCGGAGCGCGCCGGGGCCGAGCCCGTAGAACGACGCGAGGGTGCCCGACTCCCGCAGCGCCATCGCGATCTCGGGCAGTCCCAGCGTCGAGATGCTGTCACCGAGCCCGTACACCAGGGCGATGAAGCCGATGAACATCGCCAGCGAGGCGACGTTGGTGTAGACGAAGAACTTGATGGCGGCGTACTTCCGGCGGGGGCCGCCCCAGACGCCGATGAGGAAGTACATCGGCACGAGGACGGCCTCCCAAAAGACGAACCAGACGAAGAAATCGAGCGCCGTAAACACGCCCAGCAGGTTCGCCTCCATGAACAGCATCAGTCCGTAGAACTGGCTCTGTCGGCTGTCGATTGGCGTCCACGCCGAGACGATGGCCAGCGTGGTGAGCATCGCCGTCAGCACGACCAGCGGCAGGCTGATGCCGTCGACGCCGACGAACCACTGAATCTGGTAGCCGGCGACTTCCAGCCACGACGTCTGTGTCTCGAACGCGATGGCTCCGCCCGTGAGGGCGTTGCCGCCGGCGTCGAATCGACTCCACATCCAGAGGCTCCCGACCACGGGGAGCAGACTCAGCGCGGCCGCCAGCTTCCCGGCGTACTCGTCGGGGCTGGCCATGACGACCAGCGAGCTGACGAACGCGACTGCGATGAGCGCCTCGATAATCATATGAACCACCCTCCAGCGACTCCGAAGGCGACGAGTAACGCGGTCAGCGACAGCGTCAGCAGCGCCGCGTAATGACTCACGATCCCGTCCTGAATCTTCTTCAGGCGGCGGCCGGAGAACAGCGACACCGAGGAGACGCCGTCGACGGCGCCGTCGACGACGCGCTGGTCGAAGCCGTCGGCGACCCGAGCGAGCGGGTAGACGACGTCCGTCGCCAGCCAGACCTGGTACTCGTCCTGATAGTAGTTGTTGAACAGTACCGTCTTGACCGCGCCGAGCGCGTCCGTGTGCCGGTCGGGGTCGGCTCCGCCGTACAGCCGGTAGGCGAAGCCGGCGCCGGACAGCGCGAGTCCCAGCGACAGCGCCACGCCGACCAGCATCGTCGTGAGCTCACCGCCGACGTACCCCTGCGTGTAGCCGGCGAACTCGTGGGTGAGCTCCTCGTAGTGGTGGACGGTCAGCGTGTTGACGCCGCCGTCGAGCCAGCTGTGCAGGTAGTCGACGTGGGCGCCGGTGAGCTTCCGGACCGGCACCATGTTGACGAAGCCGGTGACCGCCGCCAGCACGCCGAGCACCGCCAGAGGGAGCTTCACGTTCCAGCGGACCGGCTCGGGGTCGGCCGCCAGGTCGGTCCGGGGCTTCCCGTGGAAGGTGAGGAACACCATCCGGAACGTGTAGAAGGCAGTCACGGGCACCGCCAGCAGGCCGAAGGCGTAGCCGACCAGCAGCAGCGGTGACTCGCCGAGGCCGTACGTCAGCGCCTCGAACAGCACCTCGTCTTTCGACCAGAAGCCGGCGAACGGGAAGATGCCCGCGAGCGCCAGCGAGCCGGCGAGGAACGAGTAGTAGGTGACGGGCATCCGGTCTTTCAGCCCGCCCATGTTCCACATGTTCTCGTCGTGGTGCATCGCGATGATGACCGACCCGGCGCCGAGGAACAGCAGCGCCTTGAAGAAGGCGTGAGTGAGCAGATGGAAGGTTGCGGCGACGTAGCCGCCCGCCCCCAGCGCGAGCATCATGTACCCGTACTGGGAGATGGTCGAGTACGCCAACACCTGCTTGATCTCGTTTTTTACGACGCCCATCGTCGCCGCGAACAGGGCCGTGAACCCGCCAACGATGGCGACGATTCCGAGCGCGGTCGGCGACAGCGCGTAGAAGCCGTACATCCGGGCGACGAGGTAGACGCCGGCGGCGACCATCGTCGCCGCGTGGATGAGCGCCGACACCGGAGTCGGACCCTCCATCGCGTCGGGCAGCCACGTGTGCAGTGGGAACTGCGCGGACTTGCCGATGACTCCGCCTAGGATGAGCAGGCCGACGACGGTGAACCACGCCTGCGGGTCGAGCCCGAAGAAGGTGGTCACCTCGCCCTCGCCCGCGAGCGCGTGCTCGGCGAGCACCGGGAAGGCGTGGTCGCCGGCGAACTGCGCGGTGCCGAAGGTGGCGAAGACGGCGACGACGCCGACCAGGAAGAAGTAGTCGCCAAAGCGGGTGACGAGGAACGCCTTCTTCGCGGCCGACGGCGCCGCGTCGTCGCGGAACCAGAAGCCGATGAGGAGGTACGAACACAGCCCCACCAGCTCGAAGAACATGAACGCCATCAGGAGGTTGTCGGCGACGACGAAGCCGAGCATCGACGCCGAGAACAGGCCCAGACCAGCGTAGTACCGCTCCAGCCCCGTCTCGCCCTCGTCGTTCATGTAGCCGAGGCTGAACACGTGGACCAGCAGCGCGACCAGCGAGACGATGACGAGCATCATCGCCGACAGCGGGTCGAGCAACAAGCCGAACGTGAGCTGGAAGCTCTCCTCGGCCAGCCCGCCGGCCCAGGTGTACAGCGTCTCGTCGTACGTCTGTCCGCCACTCACCGTGAGCAGGACCCACAGCGAGAGCACGAGTGAGCCGGCCGTCGCGACGATGCCGCTCAGGGCGCCGCCTTTCGGCAGCAGCTCCGCGTCGAGCTCGGTGACCGCGAGCGACCCTGCGAGCGCGACGAGGAACGAGACGAACGGCAACAGGACGATCGCCGGCGCGTAGTCGAATGCTCCTGCCATCTTACCACCTCATCGTCGTCGGTTTGGTCACGTCCACGTCGTTGAAGTTGCGGTACAGCACGAGGACGATGCCGATGCCGACGGCGACCTCCGCCGCCGCCAGCGCCATCGTGAACAGGCTGAACGTCTGGCCCGTCAGGTTGCCGTGATAGAGGCTGAACGCGACGAAGTTGATGTTCGCCGCGTTCAACATCAGCTCCACGGACATCAGGAACAGCAGCGCGTTCCGCCGGGTCAACACGCCGAAGACCCCGATGCAGAACACCGCACCCGACAGCAGCAGGTAGTACTGCGGCGCCAGCATCAGTCCTCACCCCCGTCGTTTCGGACGTGGTCGACCAGCCGACGGCCGCCGTCGGCGACGACCGCGCCGGCCGACGCCCCCTCGCGGCGGGCCAGCGTCACCGAGCCGACCAGCGCCGCGACCAGCACGACATCGATGATCTCGAACGCGACGAGGAACGGCTCGCTGGTGACCAGCGGGGCGTCGACCGCCGACACCGGGATGTCGAACATCGCGTAGCCGATGCTGGCCGTTATCGACGCGTCGGCGGGGAACCCCGCCGGGGTGCCGAAGTCGGCGGTCAGAAACACCGCCGCGAACACGCCGAACAGGGCGACCGCCGCCAGCCCCGTCGCCGCGGTCGCACCGTCGTACAGCCGAGGTCTAGTCGTCATGCGCTGTCCACCTCCGTCGTCTCCGAGCGTTCCCGCGTCAGCATCACGGCGAACGTGACCAGGACGAGCACCCCGCCGACGTAGACGAGGACTTGCATCGCCGCAAGGAACTCGGCCTGCAGCATCACGTAATGCACCGCGACGCTCAGCAAGGCGGCCCCGAGGAGGAGTGCGGAGTGCCACACGTCCTCGACGAGAACCACGCCCAGGCTGGCCCCGACGGTGATCAGGGCGAACAGCGCGAACGCGATGGTCTCGTAAACCATTGTGTGTCTCTCCTGTGGGTAGTCCTTTGAAGATTTCGAGGTTCGGACGAGCGGGGTCCGTTACTGGTAGTCGACCTCGCCCTCGCCCTCGCCGACCCAGGCGTTGCGGTCCGGGTTCCGCGACGCCAGCGGGTCGATGTCGTTGTACCACGGCACGTTCTTCAGCTGTTCTTTGTTGTAGACGAACTCATCTTTCGTGTCCGCCGTGAACTCGAAGTTCTGGGTTAGCAGGATGGCGTCGACCGGGCAGACCTCCTCACACAGCCGACAGTAGATGCACTGCCCGATGTGAAGGTTGTACTGCTCGCCGTTGCGCTGGTCGTCCTGAACGATCTGGATGGTGTCGTTCGGACAGACGTTCTCGCACTGCCGACACCAGATGCAGCGTTCCTGACTGAACTTGTGGACGCCCCGGAACCGCGGGGACACCTCCGGCGCCACGTCGGGGTACTCCACCGTGAACGTCTCGCCGTCCAGAGCGTGTTTCATCGTCGTCGCCAAGCCTTTGAGAATTCCCATCATGTCAAGCGATCACCCCCACGATGATGGCCGTGAGCACCAGGTTGGCGAAAGAGAGCACGAGCATCCCTTTCCAACCGATTTCGATCAACTGGTCGATGCGAACGCGCGGCACCGCCGAGCGCAGCCACTGCGTGAACAGGAAGAACGCCCAGATCTTCACCAGGAACCAGACGAACCCCGGCAGATACGGACCCGCCGGGCCGCCCAGGAACAGCGTCGCCGCGATGGCGCCGCCGAGGAAGATGTGGATGAACTCCCCGAGGTAGAACAGCACGAAGTACACCGAGCTGTACTCCGTCTGGTAGCCGGCGACGATCTCGGTCGGCGCCTCCGGGATGTCGAAGGGGTTGCGACCGATCTCGGCGACGTTGGCGGCCATGAACAGCACAAACGCGAACGGGTTGACGAACACGAACCACGTCGGGATGCGAACGCCGGCGACGTTCACCAGCGTCTCCGCCTGCGCCGCCACGATGCCGCTCATCTGCAGCGTCCCCGTGAACAGGACGACCGACGCCGCCGTGATGACGAGCGGAATCTCGTAGGCGAGGTTCTGGGCCACCGCCCGCAGCGACCCCATCATCGAGTACTTGTTCTCGGAGGCGTACCCGCCCATCAGCAGTCCGATGGTGGCGATGGAGGCGACCGCGAACACGTACGCCAGCCCCGACTCGGGGTCGGCCAGCTGCAGGCCGCTGCCCATCGGGATGACGGCGAAGCCGAGCAGCGCCGACGACGCCAGCACCAGCGGCGCGAGGTCCCACGCCGGTCGGTCGGCGTTTTCGGGCACGATGAGCTCCTTCGACAGCAGCCGCAACGCGTCGGCGACGATGATGAGCAGGCCGAACGGTCCGACCCGGTTGACGGCGATGCGGTCGGTGAACGCGGCCGTTATCTTCCGCTTGGCCCACGGGCCCGCCAGCGCCGTCATCGCCAGCATGATGTTGCCGACGAGGAAGGCGCCGATGAGCGCCGCGAGGAGGTCCCCGGCGACGCCGCCGATACCGAGCAGGTTCTGAATCGTGTCCGGCAGCGGCGTCTGCAGCGCGGGCGCCCCGCTCATCTGTCCACCTCACCGAGCACGATGTCGAGGCTGCCCAGCGCGGCGATCATGTCCGGCACGTACTCGCCCTGTGCCATCTCCGGCAGGGTCTGCAGGTTGGAGAAGCACGGCGAGCGGATCTTGAACCGGCCGGGCTTTTCGGTGCCGTCCGAGCGGATGTACACGCCGAGTTCGCCCTTCGCGCCCTCGACGGTGCGGTAAATCTCCTTGTCGTCCTCCGGACGGATGGTCCGGGGGACGTTGGACTGGATAGTCCGCTCGTCTTCGGGCCAGTCCTCCAAGAGGTCGACGCACTGCTCGATGATCTTCGCGGACTCCTCCAGTTCGCGAAGGCGGACGAGCAGCCGGCTGTAGTTGTCGCAGCCGTCCTCGGTGACGACGTCCCAGTCGAGTTCGTCGTAGTAGCCGTAGGGGTCGTCTCGGCGGACGTCGAAGTCGACGCCGGAGCCGCGAGCCACCGGGCCGGTCGCGCCGTAGTTCTTCGCGACCTCCGGCGGCAACACGCCGGTGTCGATGGTCCGCATCTGGAGGATTTCGTTGCTGGAGATGAGGTCGTGGTACTCCTCCAAGGCCTCCGGCAGGTCCTCGAGGAAGTCCCGAATCATCTCGAAGAACTCCTCGCGGGGCTCGGGAAGGTCCCAGACGACCCCGCCCAGCCGGAAGTAGTTGAACATCAGCCGCTGGCCGGTGAGCTCTTCGAGGATGTTCTGGACCTTCTCGCGGTCGCGGACGGCGTACATGAAGATGGCCGTGAAGTCGCCGTAGACGTCGAGGGCGAAGGTGCCGACCGCCAGCATGTGCGCCGCGATGCGACACAGCTCCGCGCCCATCGTCCGGATGACCTGTGCGTACTCCGGGACGTCGATGTCCGCGAGGTCCTCCGCGGCGCGGGCGTACGCCCACTCGTTGAGCAGTCCCGCCGAGATGTAGTCCCACCGGTCGGGGTAGGGCATTATCTGGTGGCGGTAGGTGCTCTGTTGGGCCATCTGCTCCTCGTTGCGGTGGAGGTAGCCGATGTCGCTCTCGACGTCGGCGACCTGCTCGCCGTCCAGCGTCGTCTTCAGGTGGAGCACGCCGTGGGTCGCCGGGTGGTGCGGGCCGATGTTGACGAACATCGTGTCCGGCTGTGCCTCGGGCTGCTGGTCGTCCTCCAAGGGGTTGGCGTGTTCCCGCAGCGAGACGACTTGGGGCTGGGTCTGGTCGTAGTCCATCCCCATCGGGTGGCCCTGCCAGGTCTCCGGCAGCAGAATGCGCCGGAGGTCCGGGTGATCGTCGTACTCGATGCCGACGAGGTCGTACGCCTCCCGCTCGTGCCAGTCGGCCGTTCGGAACACCGCCTCGGCGGACTCGCTAACCGGCCGTTCCTTGTCGGCGGGGACGACGACGCTGACCTCCTGGGTCGCGTCGTCGAACTTCCGCAGGTGGTAGATGGACTCGTAGCGGTCCTCGTACTCTTCGGCGGTCACCAGCGAGAGGTGGTCGAAGCCGGCCTCCTCTTTCAGCGTCGAGAGGACGTCCTGGACGGCGTCGGGCCGGACGACGAACGCCGGCGCGTTCTCGTGGTCGTCGCGGCCGACGACGTGGTCGCCGAGCAGCTCGGCGAGGTCGTCCTCGGTCTGTGCCGTGACGGACGGGCTGTCTGGCTCTTCGAGACTCATGGCGAATTGGACCAGTCGTAGCGCATGACGAGATCGTCCTCGTCGATGTCCTCGGCGAGCTTCTGGACCAGCTCGTCGCGGTCGAGGTCGCCGAACTGTTCGAGCTCGTAGGGCTTGACCGTCACCGGCGCCGACTCGCCGTTGGCGATGCGCTCCTGCAGCTTGGCGACGCCGTACACCAGCGCCTCGGGCCGGGGCGGGCAGCCGGGGATGTGGATGTCCACCGGGATGACCTCCTCGGCGCCTTTCACGACGTTGTACCCTTCCTGGAAGGGGCCGCCGGAGATAGTGCACGAGCCCATGCCGACGACGAACTTCGGCTCAGGCATCTGGTCGTACACCCGCTTCATCCGCGGGGCGAACTTCGAGACGATTGTCCCCGGGACGATGATGACGTCGGCCTGTCGCGGCGACGCCCGCGGCACGCCGGCCCCGAAGCGGTCCAGGTCGTGTTTGACCGCGTAGGTGTGCATCATCTCGATGCTGCAGCAGGCGATGCCGAACTGCAGCATGAACATCGAGGAGCCGCGGACCCAGTTCATCAGCTGGTCGAACTTCGTGAGGATGAACGGCGAGGAGCCGAACGCCTCACGCAGCTTCGAGTTGAATCGGTTGTCCTCGCCCGTCATCCGGGCGTCGCGGGTCTCGGTCATTACCTCCGAATCGTCGGCGACGAACGGTCGGTCTTGCTCAGAACTCATGTTTCTCGTTCGGTTTTACGACGGGTGGCGCGCGGGCTGGACACCCACTGGACTGCGCCCTGCCGCCACGCCCACACGAGGCCGACGACGAGCACGGCGATGAACACCAGCATCGGCAACAGCACCTTCTGTAGGCCGACGCCGGCGTCCAGCGCCGAGCGGTAGATGACCGTCCACGGGAAGATGAGGACGGTCTCGATGTCGAAGACGACGAACAGCAGCGCGACCATGTAGTACTGGATGTTGAACTGCAGTCGCGTCGTCCCCGTCGGAATCTCGCCGCTCTCGTAGGTGGCGCTTTTCCCCTGTTCTGGCACGCTCGGGCGCAGCAGCGCCGACACCGCCATCATCCCCATCGGGATGCCGATGCCGACGACCCCCAGCGCGCCGATAGCTATCCACGGATTCATAGAGAGGTTCCTATCGTACCAAGATACCGTCTGCCCGGTAATAAGCGTTGACTTCGCGTGTGCGCACACGCGATGGCCGAATTCGCGGTTCTCAGCCCCTGTAGGTTCTATCGAGCCCGAACGAGACGCCCCCGGAGACGGGCGTGTGAGAGTCCCACAGGCGGGGGACAGGACTGCCCCGGCGGCGGTCGCCGCGACGGAGTGAACCGGTCGCTTGCCCCCAGACCGAGAGTGCAGGAATTAATCCGCTCTGAACCTTCGCTCCGGACGTCGACTTGACGATGCCCACGGGACCCGACGCCGCCGAGAGCGCAGGCGACTCTCCGGAGAGTCCGGACGCAGACGCCGAGCGCAGCGGCTTCGACGCGGGGCTGCTCTCGGACCTGTTCGTCAACGCCGTCCCCATCGTCATCATCGCGGCGTTCGTCGTCGCCTTCGGCTTCCTCTCGCCCGTCGGCGGGAGAGGCGACCCGCTCGTGCTCTTTCACGGCGCGCTGGTCGGCGGCGTGGTGCTCGTCAGCGTCGTCGCCGGATGGGTCATCGCCCGACAGGACGACCCGCTCGAAGGGAGCGCGGCGAGGAGCTTCGACGACGAGTCCGAGCGCGACTGAGCGCGGGATACACGGGTTCGCCCGCCGAACTGGGCGTCCTGGAAAGAGCCGAAAACAAAGCCGCCGCCGACGTTCGTCACTCCGCGTCGTCGTCGCGAAACCCGGCCACGCCGCGGTCGTGCAGCGCCGCCGAGACGTCGGCCACGCCGCCGACGAGGTCCTCGTGATACGCGACCAGCGCCTCCCGGACGGCGTCGTGTTCGCGGGCGAGTATCTGGGCGGCCGACAGCGCCGCGTTGAACGACTTGCCCGCGTCGACGGCGACGATGGGGGCGCCGGTGGGCATGCCGATGACGGAGTCGACCGACTTCTCCTGCACCGGGACGCCCACGACCGGCAGCGGGTACGCGATCGAGGCGGTCATGTTCGGGAGGTCCGCTGACTTCCCCCCCGCGCCGGCGACGACGATGTCCAGCCCCCGCGCTTCGGCGGTTTCGCCGTAGGCGTACAGCAGCTCCGGCGTCCGGTGGGCCGAGACGACGAACGTCTCGTAGGTGAACCGCGCCTCTGGCGGCTCCGCGAACGTCGTCTGCTCGGCGAAGCCCAGCTCCTGGAGCGCGTCGAACGCCCCCTGCATCGTGTCGAGGTCCGAGTCCGAGCCCATGATGATACCCACGTCGGGCGTCGTCGCCGGGTCGGCGTCGGCGGCCGCTTGCGATTCCAGACGGTCGATAAGGTCGGTTACGTCGGTCATGGCTCTGGTTCGGGTTCGGACTCCGACTCCGGTTTTGACGCCGCCGTGACGCCGGTGGTGGTCGCCGTCTCCGGCGACGCGAATGACAGCGCGTCCCGACGCTTGCGGGTCGCTTCGAGCAGTTCTTCGGGTGACTGGTCGGGCGCGGCGGTGGCGGTGACGTGGCCCATCTTTCGCAACGGCCGCACCTCCGCTTTCCCGTACCAGTGGAGGTGGGTCTGCGGGGCCGACAACGCCGACCCGACATCTCGAAGCTCGGCCGGGCGCGGGTCGGCCGCGTCGCCGAGGACGTTCGCGGTCACGGTCGGCGTTCGCACCTCGGCGTCGCCGAGCGGCCAGCCCAGCACCGCCCGGACGTGCTGCTCGAACTGCGAGTGGTGAGCGCCCTCGATGGTCCAGTGGCCGGAGTTGTGCGGCCGCGGGGCGATCTCGTTCAGGAGTACGTCGCCGTCGGCCGTCTCGAACAGCTCGACGCCGTAGACCCCCCGACCCTCCAGCGCGTCGAGGGCGTCGGCGGCGACCGACTGCGCCCGCTCCAGCACGGCCGACTCCGAGCGGGCCGGGACCACCGTCTCGCGCAGAATCTCCGCCTCGTGAATTGTCTCCGTGGCCGGGAAGGCCGCGGTCTCCTCGGCGCCGACGACGCCGATGACCGACAGCTCGCGCTCGTAGTCGACGAACGCCTCGGCCATCGCCGGCGTCCCCACCGCGTCGAGCGCCGCGGCGGCGTCGGCGGGCTCGTGAGCCGGCGCGTTCCCGCGGCCGTCGTAGCCGCCCGTGCGGGCTTTCGTCATCACCGGTCCCAGCGCTTCGACGGCGTCGCGGAGGTCGTCTGCGTCGTCGACGGCGACGAACTCCGGCACCGGCACGCCGGCGTCGGCGAGCGTCCGCTTCTGGACGAGCTTGTCCTGTATCGTCCGCAGCGTGCTCGGGTCCGGGTGTACCGGAACGTCGTACTCCTCGCGGACCGTTTCGAGCACGTCGGGGTCGGCGAGCTCGATTTCGAGCGTCAGCGCGTCGGCTCGCTCGGCCAGCTCTCCCACCGCGTCGAGGTCGTCGTAGTCGCCGCGAATCTGCTCGGCGACCCGAGACGCCGGACACGACGGCGTCGGGTCGAGGACGACGACGTCGACGCCCAGCGGGGCGGCCGCCTCCGAGAGCATACGCCCCAGCTGACCGCCGCCGACGACGCCCAGCGTCGGCCCCGGACAGGTCGCTGTCATACCCATCAGTACCGAACGTGTGTGTATAATAGTTGCTTCTCGGAGCGGTCGTTTGCGCACGAACGTGCCTACTCTCGCCTTCCCGGAGCCCGCCCGTCAGTTCGCGTCGCCGTCGGTCGACGGCGCCGTGAAACGGGCCGTCGAGAGCGCCTGTTCGTCGACGAAGACGACGACGTGCTCGCCCCACAGCTTGAAGTTGTGACGGTGGGCCTCGTAGCCGTCGAGATGCGGCCGGAGGTCGTCGGCGTCGTGAACCCGGGCGTCGTCGGTCGCCGCGTCGTCGTCGAAGTCGTACGCGATGACGACCGGGGGGGCGTCGGTCGCGACCTGCTCGGTCGACTGCGGGGGCGGCGTCGAGGTCACGTTGGCGTCGTACCGCTCCAGATACCACTGCAGGGGAAGGCGGCTGTGCCAGGCCGGCCCGCCGGGGGGCGGCCGGTCGGCCCGAGACTCGTTGGCGACGTAGAACAGCGTCTCGCCGGTGGCGGGGTGGTCCGTTCCGACGAACAGCACGTCCGTCCCCTCGTTATCCCGAGCCACCGTCTCGACCGTCGCGAGGGTCTCTTCGAGGTCGTTGCCGGGCTGAGCCCACTGGAGGACGCGTTCGTCCTCGACGCTGGCGGCGTTCCAGTAATCGGCGGTGAGCCCGACCGGCGCGACGACCGCGGCGAGGAGGAGACTCCCCGCGAGGGCGACCCGGGCGGCGTCCTCGGCCGCGACCGCCGAACGCGCCTCCTTCGCGACGGCGGCCGCGCCGACCGCGGCCGGAATCGACAGCGGGACGACGACGTGGACCGCCGCCCACGGCGCCCGAATGTCGGTGGCGACCGGGTAGCCGACGACGCTCGCCGCGGCCCAGTAGGCGGCGAACGCGACTAGCGAGCGCTGGCGACCGCCGACGGAGTCGAGGTAGCCGTCGGCGACGAAGCCGACGACCCCGAGCGCGACGACGACGGGGGCGCCGTAGACGAGCGTCTCCAGCAGGTCGTGGAGGTACACGAGGTAGTTGTTGCCGTGAGAGCTCCCCCAGAGCCCGTAGAACTTCTCCCAGGCGCCGACGGTCGCCGCCTCGACGACGGCCGGCAAGCGGCCGGGGTCGGCAAGCGCCTCCCACAGCGCCGGCCGCGGCGCGTAGAGGACGACGACGACGGCGAGGAACGTCAGCGCGACGCCGACGAGATGCGAGACGGTCCACAGCCGCGCGTCCGTCTCGCCGGCGAGGTCACTGGCGACGCCCGCCAGCCCGACCACGTCGGCCCGAAGCCGCTGCCAGGCGCTCGTCGCCGGCGCAGTCCCGCCGTCGGTCGAAGCTGAGTCGGGCTCTCCCTCGGGTTCTGCGTCTGGTTTCTCCTCCGCCGACGCGTCCGCTGTCGTCGCGGCGGCTTGAGTCGGAGTCCAGACGCGGCCCGTCGCACGCACGAGACGATGGTCGTACAGCAGCGCGGCGGCGCCGAGGAAGCAGGCGAGGTACACCAGCGCGTTCTCCTTGCTGCCGACGGCCAGCGCGAGGGAGACGGCGCCGGGATAGAGATGGCGGATCGACTCGGCGTCCCAGGCGCGCACGACGAACGCGAAGGCGACGAACGCGAACGCCCCGACGAGCACGTCGCTGCGCATGAACCGCGAGTAGTACACCAGTAGCGGGTTGAGCGCGATGACGCCCCCGAGCGCGACGACCTCGAACCGGTCGAGCCGCTCGCGGAACAGCCAGGCCGACAGCGGGAGCGCCGCGCCGACGACGGCGACCGGCAGTCGCGCGGCGAAGTCCGTCGCCGGAACCACCTCGAACAGGAGGGCGTTGGCGTGCTGAACGACCGGGCCGTGGATGATGGGTCGGTAGGCGAACGACCCGGTCTCCTGATAGCGCAGTATCCAGTAGCCGACGCGGCCCTCGTCCCAGTGGAAGACGCGGCCGCCGAGGCCGACGGCCCGGAGCAACAGGGCCACGGCTGTCAGGCCGAGGAGAGCAGCGGGAACCCGCCGTCGAGCGTCGGCGCGCATGCCGTCGAGTGATGCAGCCGGCTACACAACTCTTGTGGAAGCCGTCGATCCGGGCAGCCGCGGACGGCGCGAACGCGACTGTCCGCTTTCCGAACGCCGTCGCGTACAGGAACGGGACGGAGCGGTAGCCCTATTTACTCGTCCGACGAAGCCCAAGGCATGGTAACTCTGGGATTAGTCGTGGCGGAGTACAACGCCTCCGTCACGGAGGAGATGAGCGCCGCGGCCGAGGACGCAGCCGCCGCCCGCGGCGGCGAAATCGCCCGCACCGTCCGAGTGCCGGGCGTGTACGACGCTCCGCTGGCCGCCGACCGCCTCGCCCGCAAGGACGCCGTCGACGCCGTGGCCGTCGTCGGCGCCATCGTCACCGGTGACACCGACCACGACGACGTCATCGGGCACGCGACCGCACAGCGGCTCCAACAGGTGGAACTCGACCGCGACACGCCGGTCACGTTCGGCGTCTCGGGGCCGGGACAGAGCGGCGCCGAGGCTCGCGAGCGAATCGAGAAGGGCGCCGAGGCGGCCGAGGCGGCGATTGACCTCACGGAGGCGTTGCCATGACCGGCTTCGAGTTCGCCGACCGCGTCGCGCGGGTCGAACCCTCGGCGACGCTCGCGGTGTCGAACCTCGCCAACGAGCTCGAAGCCCAAGGCCACGACGTGGTCGACCTCTCCGTCGGCGAACCCGACTTCCCCACGCCGGAGAACGTCGTCGAGGCGGGGAAACGCGCCCTCGACGCGGGTCACACCGGCTACACCGCGTCGAACGGGGTTCCGGAGCTCAAGCAGGCCGTCGCGACGAAGCTCAGCTCCGACGGGGTCGACGCCGACCCCGAGGAGGTCATCGTCACCCCCGGCGGGAAGCAGGCGCTGTTCGAGACCGTCCAGTCGCTCGTCGACGACGGCGACGAGGTCGTCCTCCTCGACCCGGCGTGGGTCTCCTACGAAGCGATGGTCAAAATCGCCGGCGGGGAGTTGACCCGCGTCGACCTCTCGTCTCACGACTTCCAGCTCGAACCGGCGCTCGACGACCTCGCGGCGGCGGTGTCGGACGACACGGAGCTACTGGTCGTCAACACGCCGAACAACCCGACCGGCGCGGTGTACTCCGACGAGGCGCTGGCCGGAGTGCGCGACCTCGCCGTCGACCACGGCATCACTGTCGTCGCCGACGAGATCTACGAGCGCATCACATACGGCGTCGAGCAGACGAGCCTCGCCAGCCTCGACGGCATGGGCGACCGGACGGTCACGATCAACGGTTTCTCGAAGGCCTACGCCATGACCGGCTGGCGGCTGGGCTACCTCCACGCTCCCGAGGCGGTCGTCGCCCAGGCGAGCAAGCTCCACTCGCACTCGGTGTCGTGTGCGACCAACTTCGTCCAGCGGGCCGGCGTCGAGGCCCTGCAGGGGACCGAGACCGCCGTCGCCGAGATGGCGGCCGCCTTCGAGAAGCGCCGAGACATGCTGGTCGACCTGCTGGCGGACCACGGCGTCGACGTGGCGGTGCCCGACGGCGCCTTCTACATGATGTTGCCCGTCGACGCCGACGACCAGGCCTGGTGCGAGAACGCTCTCGAGGACGCCCACGTCGCGACCGTGCCGGGCAGCGCCTTCGGCGCCGACGGCTACGCGCGAA
Source organism: Halolamina sp. (assembly GCA_042216705.1). Classification (GTDB taxonomy): domain Archaea; phylum Halobacteriota; class Halobacteria; order Halobacteriales; family Haloferacaceae; genus JBDGTQ01. The sequence goes on from JBDGTQ010000030.1 coordinate 51,389, forward strand.
TCTCCTACGCCGCCAGCGACGAGCGCCTGCGGGAAGGCGTCGAGCGCCTCGTCGCCGAAGGGTACCTGTAGGCAGCGCTGTTGCTAGCAGACGGGGGTCCGGTCGCGGCTCGGAGGGCGAGCCGAGTGACCGGCGGTACCTCGAACGCTGGCTGACAGGCGGTGCGAACTGCTCCCCGAGCGGTGCACCGCACACCCGCCTCGACCGACTCGGGACCGCGTCGTTCGGGACGGCGACACTGGCCCCGCTTTCGCACTTCAATTCTCGGCTCCGGAACCCGCCGGACGTTTATATGCGATGACGCCTCAGTTCCGCCGAATGCGTGTCCGGTCGCTCCCGCTGTCCGACGACTTCGTCGCCCACTTCGAGTCTCGGGGGATAACGGAGCTGTACCCGCCGCAGGCGGCCGCCGTCGAGGCCGGCGTCTGCGACGGCAACGACGTCGTCGCGGCGGTGCCGACCGCGGCCGGCAAGACGTTCGTCGCGCAACTCGCCATGCTCACGGCGGACGGCCCCGGCCTGTACATCGTCCCGCTTCGCGCGCTCGCACGGGAGAAACACGAGACGTTCTCGTCGCTGCCGGGCGTGTCGGTCGGCATCTCGACCGGCGACTTCGACTCGCCGGCCGAGGAGCTCGGCGACCACGACGTCGTCGTCGCCACCAGCGAAAAGGTCGACTCCGCCATCCGCAACGGGGCCCAGTGGGTCGAGGAGCTGGCGGCCGTCGTCGTCGACGAGGTGCACCTGCTCGGTACGGAGCGGCGCGGGCCGACACTGGAGGTGACGCTGGGCAACCTCCGGCGCCGGACGGACGCGGCCCAGGTCGTCGCCCTCTCGGCGACCGTCGACAACCCCGGCGACGTCGCCGACTGGCTCGACGCCGACCTCGTGGAGTCGTCCTGGCGGCCGGTGTCGCTGCGGGCCGGCGTCTTCGAGGACTGGACCGTCGGCTTCGACGACGGCACGGAGCTGTCGCTGTCGCCCCCGGCGGACGTACCCGACCGCGACGACGAGGCGACGGCGGCGACGGTCGAACTGGTCGCCGACGCGCTGGACGGCGGGAATACTGATCGGAGCGACGCCGACGTCGACGCTGAAGCGGACGCTGACACCGACGCCCACAGTCCACAGTGCCTCGCGTTCGTCCGGTCGCGCGCCGAGGCCGAGCAGTTGGCCGAGCGCCTCGCCGCGGAGGGACTGGGGTCGGCGCCCGGCGTCGCCGGAGAGCTGGAGGATGTCGGCGCGGCCGAGACGGGTCGCCGCCTGGCCGACTGCGTCCGCGAGGGGGTCGCGTTCCACCACGCCGGCCTGCGCAGCGCCCACCGCGCCGCGGTCGAGGCGGCCTTTCGGGACCGAAAGCTGGCGGTCATCTGTGCGACGCCGACGCTCGCCGCGGGGGTGAACGTCCCCGCCCGGCGGGTCGTCGTCCGGGATCTGGAGCGGTACACCGGCTCCGAGATGGCGCCGTTGCCCGTGCTGGAGGTCCACCAGATGATGGGCCGAGCCGGTCGGCCGGGGCTCGACCCCTACGGCGAGGCGGTGTTGGTCGGCGACCCGGACGCCGACGACCCCGAGGCGCTCGCGGACCGCTATCTCGCCGGCGACCCCGAGCGCGTCACCTCGAAGCTCGCCGACCGGGAGGCGCTGCGGACGCACGTCCTCTCGCTGGTCGCCTCCGGCTTCGCGGCCGACCGCGCCGGCGTGCTCGACGCCCTGGACGCCACCTTCTACGCCTACCAGCGCGCCGCCGGCGCGGTCGAAACCGACGCCGACCTCGACGGCGAGGTGGACGCGGTGGTGGCCGACCTCGCCGAGATGGAGATGATAACCCGGGACGGCGACGGGCTGGCTGCGACGAACCTCGGCGAACGGGTGTCGAAGCAGTACGTCTCCCCGGACACCGGCGCGGCGATGGTCGACGGGCTGACGACGGCCGCGGAGATGACCGAGCGGTCGACGCTGACGGTGTTCGAGGTGGTCTGTGACACCCCGGACATGCAGGACACCTACCTCGGCAACCGCGAGCGGGCGTCGATGTACGACTACGCGACGAGTCACGCCGCGGAGCTGACGACCGATCCGACCGACCCCGAGGACTTCGAGGCGTGGCTGGAGTCGGTCAAGACCGCCCGCATCCTGACGGAGTGGGTCGACGGAGCGTCGGTCGCCGACCTCGTCGAGCGCTACCGGGTCGGACCGGGCGACCTCGAGTCCCGGGTCGAGCGCGCGGAGTGGCTGCTCGGCGCCGCCGACGCGCTGGCGCGACTGCTCGACCTGGAGCTCCCGGAAATCGAGCGCGCACGGGCCAGACTCTGAGTCGTCGTCTCAGAGATACCGCTGGACGGTCGAAAACAGCGTCGAACGTGACTGGGCGCCCTGGAGGCGCTCGACCTGCTCGCCGTCGGCGAAGACGACGAACGTCGGGATGCTCCGGGCGCCGTACCGGGCCGCAAGCTCCTGGTTGCGGTCGACGTCGACCTTCGCGACCGCGGCGTCGGTCTCTGCGGCCAGCGCCTCGACGTGGGGTTCGACCATCTTGCAAGGGCCACACCAGTCGGCGTAGAAATCGACGAACACCACGGGCGACTCTGCGACCAGTTCGTCGAGGTCGGCGGCACCCTCGACGTGGACCGGCTCCTCTGGGGCACCCTCCGCGTCGTCGTCTCCGTCCTCCTCGGCCGCGACAGCGGCGTCGAGGCTGCCGTGGCGTTCCAGCTTCTCGCGCAGTTCCTCGCGCTTTCGGGCCCGGACCGCGGCGAGGTCGTCGTTCGTCTGGTTCTCCTCGGCGTCACTCATACGCCGCCGTACTCCGTCTGAGGACATAAACGACGCGGGCTCGGCCGTCGGCTACGCATCGCCGACTCTCGGCGCGGAGTCACGGCGCCATCGGTCGCCGTCTCGCGGCCGCTGCGCTCAGTCGTCGTCTGCGGCGTCTGCAGCGTCTGCGGCCGGCGAGCGTTCGTCGGCGGGCGTCCGGCGTTCGTACGCGCCTCGCTTGCGGAGTTTCCCGACTCGTTCCAGGACCGCCGGCGTCCGGCAGACGCCGGACGCCCCCGTCGCCTGCGGGACGGCACAGTTGTTGCAGTTGTCACAGACCGCGGCGGCGTCGGCATCGGCGAGCAGCCGGGCCGGTAGCCGCGGCTCGGCGTAGAACGGCCGTCCCATGCCGACGGCGTCGCAGGCCGGGTTCGGGCCGCCGAGCAGGCCGTCGATGGTCTCCCGCGAGCGAATGCCGCCCTCTGCGAGCACCGGCACGTCGACGGCGTCGCGAACCAGCCGACACAGCGGGGCGTTCCAGGCCGGTTCGAAGTCGTAGACGAACGACTCCGTCCAGTTGGCGACCGCGACGGCGGCGGCCCTGAGTCGGCCGCCGAAGGCCGCCCGGTACCCCGCCGCGAACCGTTCGTCGGCCCACGCCGCCTCGGGGTACTCCCCGCGGACGATGCTCATGTCCCAGAACGTCGACGTCTCGACGGGCACGAGCGCGTCGTACCCCGCCGCCTCCAGCCGGCGGGCGACGTCGACGGCGTCCTCGCGGTCCAGCCGCCGGCGGACGAACGGCGGCGCGGGCGTCTCGGCGGGCACCTTCGTCAGCAGCGGCACGTCGCCGGCGCGCTCGCGGACCTCGGCGGCGACGAGTTCGAGGAAGCGCACGCCGTCGGCGAAGGCGTCGTCGCGACGGTTGTAGTACGGCGACAGGAACTGCTGGACGATGCCCATGTTCGCCCCCGAGAGGTGTACCGCGTCGTAGCCGGCGTCGACCGCGCGGGCGGCTGCTCGACCGAAGTCGGCGGCCAGTTCGCGCACCGCCGCGGTCGACATGACCTGGGGGTCGTAGTCGAGAAAGCCCAGTCGGTCACAGAGACGGAGGAACGGCGGCGGCCGGGAGACGGCGAGCTGTCGCAGCTCCGGGTTCGCCCGGCGGTGCTCGGCGTGCCAGGTCTCCATCGAGCGCAGTCCGCCGTGTTCGAGCTGGACCGCAATCGCCGCGCCGTGGTCGTGAATCCGGTCGGTGAGGCGCTGGAGTCGCGCCGCGAAGTCGTCGTCGTGAATCCGCGTCATCCCTGGGGCCGCACAGCCGCCCTCGCCGCGGACGAGCGTCGCCCCCTGAAACACGAGCCCGGCGCCGGCCTCGGCCGCCGGCTCAAGCTCGGCGACGAGCTCGTCGACGGCGTCGGGGCCGTTGCCTGCACACTCGAGCAGCGGCGCGCGATAGAGGCGATTGCGCAGTGTGAGCCCGCCGACGTTGAGCGGGTCGGTCAGCCCCGGCACAGGTGAGCGTTGGCCTCCGCCGACAAATGGGTACCGCCGACCTCAGCGGTCGGTCTGCTCGTGCGTGTGGTGATAGAAGTCGACCGCCGGGTCGCCGTCGTCGGTCGCCGGGTCGAAGCACACCCGTCGGTACCGGTCGTTGTCGAGCAGGTTGACCATCAGCCCGTCGCCGTGGCGTGACACCGAGTCGTATCGCCGCTCGCAGACCGGACAGCGCTCGGGAGCGTCGGCCGGGACGCGCATGCTCGTCAGACTCCGGGCGCCCCAGCGACAAAAGCTTCCGGCCCGTCGACCTGCTCGCTCAGTCGTCGTCGGATGAGACGCTCTGCGATTCCCTCGGCGGAGTCCCGGCCCGTCCGCGACCGCTCGGGGGTTTAAATCGGTCCGGGACCGGTTGCGAACGCGATACGGCGGTCGGCTCAGGAACCCTCGGTGACGGCGTCGGCCGCCTCGTCGGAGACGCGGTCGTGCACGTCTTCGACCGGCTCGGAGACGGCCGGGTCGTGGCGACGGTACCAGCCGAGCACCTCCTCCAGACGGTGAATCGCGCGGTCGGGCGTGCCGATATTATGATGCTCGTTCGGGTAGATGACCAGCCGAGCGTCGACGCCCTGCTTGCGGGCGGAGACGTACAACTGCTCGGACTGTGTCGGCGGACAGCGCCAGTCCTTCGCGCCGGCGGTGACCAGCAGCGGCGTCTCGACGTTCTCGACGTCGGTGATGGCGGAGGCGGCGTCGAGTTCCTCGGGAGCCTCCCAGGGAACGTCGTACTCCATCTCCGTCCAGAGGTGGCTGTCGTCGGTGCCGAACGCCGAGCGGAGGTCGTAGATGCCGTGTTCGGGGGCGGCCGCGGTGAGCAGGTCGGGGTACTGCGTCACCAGGAACCCCTGCGCGATGCCGCCGTAGGAGAAGCCGTAGCCGAAGACGCGGTCCTCGTCGGCCCAGCCGCGAGCGACCAGTTCGCGGACGCCGTTGGCGATGTCAGTCGCCTCGACGGTGCCCCACTGCCCGTCGAGCTCCTCGGCGAACGCCCGCCCGTAGGAGCTGCCGCCGCGGTAGTTCGGCCGGAACACGACGTACCCCCGGGAGGTCAGAGCGGCGTGGGTGAAGGCGAACGCCGGCTCGTCGTACGACACCGGACCGCCGTGGATGGCGACGACCAGCGGCCGCTCGTCGGGGTCGTCGGGGTCGAACTCCGGCGGGTGGTAGACGACGCCGTCGACGTCCCAGCCGTCGCTCTCGTAGGTGACGCGGGTCACCTCGGGCATCACGTGCTCGTCGGTGAGGTCGGCGTTGAGCTCGGTGAGCCGGGTGAGCGACTCGGGGTCGACGCCCGTGCCGGCGGGCGCGGCGAGGTCCTCGGCGGCGACGCTGTAGAGGTCGTCGCCCTCGCCGGGATGGGAGAACCGGAAGGCCGCGGCGTCGCCCTCGACGGAGAGACCCAGCATGGCGCGGTCGTCGCCCTGCGCGCCGAAGACGCGTTCCGCTCCGCCGTCGGCGGCGTCGACGCGGACCGGTCGCGTCTTGCCCTCGTCGCCGACGAGGACGAACAGCTCGTCGTCGCTCGCCCACTGCGGGCCGCCGCCGCGGGCGACCGTCCGGTCGAGGTCCGCGGTTAGCGACTCGTACTCGCCGTCCGCGTAGCCGAAGACCTCCGAGGGGGCGTACCAGTTATCGGGGTCGCCGGAGACGAAGGCGAGACGCTCGCCGTCCGGGCACCACGTCGGGCCGCTGGCCTGGACGTCGCCGTCGGTGAGTCGCTCGACCGCGCCGGTCTCGGGGTCGACCGCGAGCACGTCCATTATCCGAGTGTCGTCCGGACGCTCCTCGCGACAGGAGACGAACGCGATGCGACCGCTCGCGCCCCAGTCGGGCTGGAGTCCGCCGAGGCCCTCGAAGGCGCCGGCGCCGTAGGCGTCGTCCAGCCGGCGGGCGTCGTCGGCGTCGACCGGCTCGCCGGGGGCCGCCACGTCGGTCACGAACAGGTACGTCGTCACCGTGTCGAGATAGCCGACGCCGTCCAGCTTGTGCTGGAGGCGCTCGGTCTCAATGGGGCCGCCGTCGCGTCGGTTCCGGAGGTAGGCGGCCTCGGACTCCTCGGGGTCCCGCGCCGAAAGCACCAGCCGGTTGCCGTCGGGCGCCCAGTCGAACTCGCGGACGCCCTCCTCGAAGTCGGTGAGCTGGCGGGCGTCCCCGCCGAGGCCGAGGTCGAACAGCCACACCTGGGAGGCCGGCTCCTCCATGCCGGTTCCGCCCTCGGCGTCGCCGTCGTCGGCCGCCTCGTCGTCGTCTGCCTCGTGGGCGTCGCCCTCGTCGTCTTCGTCGCGGCCGACCCGGGTCGCCGCGTCGGCGTCGCGGGCGGCGAGGAAGGCCAAACGCTCGCCGTCGGGACCCCACGTCGGGCTGCTCGCGCCCGGGCGTCGGGTGAGCCTGTGTGGCTCGCGGGAGCCGTCGGTCGGCGCGACGAACAGCGAGGGCACCGGGTCATCCTCCTCGGGGTCGTACTCCGTCGTCACGAAGGCCACGCGGTCGCCGTCGGGCGACAGCGCGACCTGGGAGGGCTGTGTCAGGTCGTAGTAAGCGTCCAGAGGCAGTTCTGCCATGGGTCCACTCCCGTCGCAGCCGCGAAAAGCGTTGGGCACGCGGAAGATCGCCCGAACCACTCTTGCCCGCGGCCGGTCGGCCGGGAGTGTCAGGGGCGCCCGGAGCACCCGGGGTGCCCGGACGAGCGGCCGACGTCGGGAGACCCGTCGGCGTCGGTCTCGTCACCCCGTCCTCGTCGTCGTCATTCGTCGTCGCCGTCGGTCCCGTCGTCGCTCCCTCCTCCACGGCCGTCGTCGCCGCGGGTCGGCAGCGACCGCAGCACCCCGCCACCGGAGCGGACGACGTAGGCGACGCCGGCCAGCGGCAGGCCGAAGACGGCGAGATACGGCGCGACGTACGCCGTCGCCACCGCGAGCGCCCGAGCCGTCACGAGCACGCCCGACACCGAATCGAGGAACGCCCCGACGACGGGCGTGTCGTACCAGCGTTCGGGCGGCTCGTGCTCCGGTTCCGGCCGCGGCTCCGAGAGCCGCACCGTGATGGTCGAGAACGCCACGCGGTTGCGGAGGGTGCGCTGTCTGGCCTCCAGGCGCTCGATGCGTTCCTGCACCTCGGAGAGTCGGCGCTCGACCCGGAGCACGTCCTCGGTCTCGTTCGCCTCCTCGTACAGCGTCCGGAGGCGGTCGCGTTCGGCTCGGAGGTTCTCCAGCCGGGCCTCGATGTCGACCAGCCTGTCGGTCACGTCCTTCGAGTCCGTCGAGGACGACTGGACCTCCCCCTCGGCCTGGAGGCGCTCGAAGGTCCGGCTGAAGTTCTCCTTCGGCACCCGGAGCACGAGTCGGCCGACGGTGTACTCCGCTCCGTCGACCGTGCGGACCTCGCGACTGCTGGTCTGGACGTAGCCGCCGGCGGCGACGGTTAGCCGGGTGACGTTTTCCGCCGCCGCCTCGAAGTCGTCGACGCGGAGCGCGACGGTCCCCGTCTTGATGCGCTTTCGGTTCGCGGCGGCCGCCCCGGCCCCGCCGGCGCTGACGTCAGCGCCGGATTGGCGCTCGACGTCGGCCTCGCTGCCGCCGCCCGCACCGCCGGTGGCCGCCGGCGTCCCGGTCGCTTCGAGGCCCGCTTGCTGTGCGCCCGCGTCCTCGCCGCCGGCCCCGCCGCTGCCGGCGCCGGCGCAGCCGGCCAACAGGACCAGCCCGACGAGGGCGACGGTCGTCAGTTCGCGTCGCATGTGACGACCGTCGACCGGCTTCGGGGTAAACGATGTCAAAGGTTAAAGAGCTATTTCACCCATCGGGGGCGCCACACGGAAGGGCGAGCCGCCACAACCGACCGCATGGAGCGCCGACTGCTGGAGATGTCGTGGTGCGACGCCCTGTTCGCCCACTGGCCGGTCGCGCCCGAAACCGTCGCCGAGACGCTTCCCGAGGGCGTGTCGGTCGCGACGTACGACGGCGACGCCTGGCTGGGTATCGTCGCGTTCGTCATGGAGGACATCCGTCCCCGTGGGGTTCCCGTCGGGCTTACATTCGGCGAGGCCAACCTCCGCACGTACGTCACCGGGCCGGACGGCACCGACGGCATCTACTTCTACAACCTCGACGCCGAGGACCCCCTCGGCGTGTACGTCGCCCGCGGGGTGTACGACCTGCCGTACTACCGCGCCGAGATGTCGGTCGAGCGCCGGTCGAACGGCGACGGCGACGGCGACGGCAACGGAAACCGCGGGTTCGACGACCCCGACGGCGGCACCGTTCGGTTCCTCAGCAACCGCACCCATCCGGGCGTGCCGGCGGCGCATCTCGACTGCACGTACGGGCCGACGAGCGATCCCCGCCAGCCCGAGCCGGGGAGCCTGGAGTCGTTCCTCGTCGAGAACTACCGCTTCTACACCGAGGGCGGAGACGGGCTGTACTACGGCGACGTCGCGCACGAGCCCTGGCCGCTGTGCGACGCCGACTGCGACCTCCGCTCGACGACGTTCTTCGAGGCCAACGGGTTCGACGCCCCCGATGGCGACCCGCTGGTGCACTACTCACCCGGCGTCGACGTCGGCGCCGACCGGATACGTCGCCTCGCCCGGTGACGAGCCGGAGAGGCGGTCACCACCCCCGAAGCCGTCGGCCAGCGCCCCACCGTTTTTGCGTCCGGGCCGGCGACGGGACGGTATGGACGACAGCGAGGCGGCCGCCGGAGGGGACGGCGCCGACGACGCGGCAGGGGCCGCTGCCGCGGGCGACGGCGCCGAGGGCCGAACCCCGGACGGCGACGCCGACGAGCCGGACGATTCGACCGCCGAGCGCGAGCCGGCGTCCGAGGGGATCGACGACGTCCACACCGACTTGGCCAGTCCCGATGCCTCGGAGTCGAACGCGCACTCCGGCGACGAGGAGCCGCCCGGCACCGAGACGTCGCCCGCCAGCCGGAAGCGGCCCGCCGACGCGCTCCCGGGCCCCTCGCTCGGGGAGCGACAGCGGCTGAACGGTCGCGTCCAGTTCGTCTGGGAGGTACGTGCGGTCGTGCTCTCGGCGCTCGCCGGCGCTCTCGCGTGGGTCGTCGCCACGCGGCTGGGTCTGCTGCCGGAGTGGGCCGTCCCGGCGGTGGCCGTCGGAGCACTCGCGCTGACGACGGGGTACGTCCGGGCCCGGTTCCGGCTGTGGCGCTACGAGGTCCGCGACGACGCGCTGTATCTCGAACGCGGCGTGTTCACCCGGGTCCGGACCGTCGTGCCGCTGGTTCGTGTCCAGCACACGGACACCGCCCGGAACCCCGTTGAGCGCACGCTCGGGCTGGCGAGCACGGTGGTGTACACCGCCGGGTCCCGCGGAGCCGACGTGTCGGTGCCGGGGCTGACCCGCGAGGACGCCGAGTCGCTCCAGCAGCTCCTGAAGCAACTGGCGGTCGAGGCCGGCGACGAGGACGCGGTATGAGCCGCCGGCTGTCGCCGCTGACCGTCCCGTACCGCGCCGTCGAGCGCGGCGGCGGAGTGGTGTTCGCCGCCCTCGCCGCCAGCAGTTCCGGTCTGCCGCGGGAGGTGCCGTACGTCGGTGGGTTCGAACCGCGGCTGCTGGCCGCCGCCGGCGCCCTCCTGGCGCTGGTCGTGCTCGTCGCCTACGAGTTCGCCCGGTTCCGTCGGTTCGCCTACCGCGTCGCCGACGACCAGCTCGTCATCGACTCCGGCGTCTTCGCCCGTCGGAGCCGGGAGGTGCCGCTGTCCCGAGTTCAGAACGTCGACGTGCGCCAGAACGCCGTCCACCGGGTGCTCGGAGTCGCCGGCGTCGCTATCGAAACCGCCGGCGGCAACGCCACCGAGGCCTCGCTGCAGTACGTCGCCGAGTCCGAGGCCGACCGGCTCCGGGACGTCGTCCGCGACGACAGGGCGGTCACGAACGCGTCGGAACCCACAGAGACCGAACTGTTCGCCCTCTCCCAACAGGAGCTGTTCGTCGTCGGCGCGCTCTCGTTCGACCGCCGGGTGCCGGGGCTCCTCGCCTTCCTCGTCTCGGGGTCGGTGCCGTTCGCGGTCGGCGTCGGGGCGCTCCCGCGGGAGGCGCTCGGGCTGGCGCTGCTCGTCGCCGGGGTCGCCGTCGCGGCGTGGGTCGTCGGCGCGGCCGCGACCGTCGCCAACTACTACGGCTTCCGGCTCACCCGCAGCGACTCCGAGCTCCGATACGAGCGCGGTCTGCTCCGGCGATACTCCGGTTCCATCCCGCTCGATAAGGTCCAGTCGGTGACGGTCGTCGACGACCCGGCCAAGCGGACGCTCGGGTACGCGACGCTGGTCGTCGAAACCGCCGGCTACGGGCCGAGCGAGGGCGGCGATCACGGCTCGATGGCCGCAGTACCGCTGGCCGACCGCGACCGCGTCTGGTCGCTCGCCCGCGACGTGGCCCCCATCGGCGACGTGGAACTCGACCGTCCGCCCGAGCGCGTCCGCCGGCGGTACGCCGTCCGCTATCTCCTCGCGCTCGGCGCCGTCGCCGGCCTCGCGGGCGCGGCCGTGAACGCAGTGTCGGCGGTCCCGCCGGTCCCGCTGGAGCCGGTCGCCTGGCTCGGGGCGCTTGCGGCGCTCATCGTGCTGATTCCGCCGGCAGCCCACCTCAAGTGGCGCCACCGCGGGTACGACCTCGGGAGCGACCACGTGGTGACGCGCAACGGCGTCTGGAAGCGACGGACGAAGGTCGTCCCGTACTACCGCGTCCAGACGGTCATCGACAGTCGGTCCCCGTTTCAGCGGCGCTGGAACCTCGGTACCGTCGTCGTCGACACCGCCGGCTCGCGGTCGGTGTTCCGCGAGGACGCGAAGGCCGTCGACGTGGACGACGAGGTCGCGACCGACCTCCGGGAGACGGTCCACGACCGGCTCCAGGCGGCGCTGTCGACCCGGCGGCGCTCGACGGTCGACCGCGACGACCCGGCTCGGGTGACCGTCGACCGACGGGCGGACGGTCCCAACCCCGGCTCGGGAGCGTCGGGCGACTGACGGCGGCCCGGCCGGCGCCGAGTCAGTCCTCGAACACCTGGAACTCGACGCTGCGGCCGTCCGGGTCTTCCGCGAAGAACTGATAGAGGTCGTACGTCTCGTTGTACGCCGGCGGCCCCTCGGCGGCGTCGCCGACGACCTCGTGCATCCGGTCGACGCCTGTGCGGTCCTCGTAGACGAAGGTGAGAATCCCGCAGTCGTCAGTCGCCTCCCGCTCGCAGAAGCCGAACCGGAAGTCGCCGCGTTCGAGGATGGTACACCCGGGCTGGTCCTTCCAGAGGGTCGCGCCGACGAGCTCCGTGTAGAACTCGACGACGGCGTCGTGATTCTCGGTAGCGAAGAAGACGATACCTGACTCTGACATGTTCGCGCCATCGTCGCCATCGGAAAAATAGCTCCCGGTCGGGACGGCACATCAGTTCGGCTCAGGTCGACTCGACTCGGCTCCGCGCGAGCCGGCTCAGCTCAGGTCAGCCCTTACTCCTCGGCCTCCCGAGCGGACTCGAAGGCGGCGACGAACGACGTCGCGGTCTCGGTGATGCGGTCGTAATCGCCGTTTGCGACCGCGTCGCCGGGGACCAAGCCGCTCCCGGCGCCCACCACGTCGGCGCCGGCGGCGACGTAGTCGGCGACGTTGTCAGCGTCGATCCCGCCGGTCGGCATCATCGGCACCTGTCCGAGCGGCCCCTTCATCGCGGCGAGGTGGTCCGGCCCGACGGTTTTCGCCGGGAACACCTTCACCAGGTCCGCGCCGGCCTCGTAGGCGGTGATGGCCTCCGTCGGCGTCATCACGCCCGGCGCGACCGGCGCGCCGTAGCGGTTCGCCACGTCGACGACGTCGTGATGCAGCGACGGGGAGACGACGAACTCCGCGCCGGCGAGCAGCGTCGCCCGTGCGGTTTCTCCGTCGAGGACCGTCCCCGCACCCACGAGCACGTCGTCGCCGAAGGTGGCGTCGAGTTCTTCGAGCATCTCCGTGACGCCGCTGCTGTCGGCCGTCAGCTCGACCGCGGAGACGCCGCCGTCCTGCAGCGCGGTGACCGTCTCGACAAGCGCGTCCGGGTCGGTACCGCGCAGCACCGCGACGACGCCTTCGTCCACGAGTCGCTGAAGTTCGTCGTTCACGGTGTCCTCTCCGGACGGCACGCTGATAAACCCGGCTGGAACGGCAGCGTTTCGGGGCTCGTTCGCCGGCGGCGAGCCGTAGCTTCGAACGCCGGAATCCATGGACGAGACTCCCGTCCGCCTGCGGAAAGAGGCCCTGAGGGACGAGCGATCGTTGCTGGACGGTCGAGGCCAGCTGCTGTTGTCCTGATAAAGTCGAGTTCAGCACCGATGTTATCGTACCGCTATGATTTCCATCGTAACAGTCATAGGTTGGCCATCACATCCGACACGTATGGAACGAAAGAGCATCTCCGTTGCGGGAATGTCGTGCGACGGGTGCGAACAGAACGTGACGAACGCTCTCAAGATCATCGAAGACATGAACCGCGTCGAGGCCGACCACGAGACAGACACCGTCGAGATCGTCGCCGGCGACTCGGTCACCGACGACGACGTTCGCGCCGCAATCGAACGAGCCGGCTACGAGGTCGCGGTCTGATCGGCCGGCGTCTCGGCGACTCCCGCGTCCCCGTCACCTTCGACGGCGAACGCCGTGTCGACGCCTTCCCCCAAGAGCAGCTGGCCGGCAAAGCTGTTGGCGAGGACGGCCGTCACGGACAGCGCCATCGCGATCATCGCGAACACCGGATGGACGAGCCCGGTCGTCGCCGCCGCGACGCCGATCCCGTTGAACGCGAACGCCGCCGCGAGGTTCTGACGGGTCTTCCGGTAGCTCTCCCGGCCGATCTCGTAGGCGTCCATCACGCCGCCGAGCCGGTCGCCCAATAGCACGACGTCGGCGGACTCGATGGCGACGTCCGTTCCCGCCCCGACGGCGATGCCGATGTCCGCCTGCGTGAGCGCTGGCGCGTCGTTGATACCGTCACCGACCATCGCTACTCGATGGCCCTCGTCCTGCACGCGAGCGATCTCCTCGCGCTTCTCGTCGGGCAGCACGTCGGCCATCGTGCCGTCGACGCCCACCTCCTCGGCGACCGCCTCGGCGGTGCGTTCGTCGTCGCCGGTGATCATCACGGGCGTGATACCGGCGTCGGACATTCGCCGGACGGTGGCGGCGGCGTCGGCCTTGCTCTCGTCGCCGATGCCGATCAGGCCCGCGGGGTCGCCGTCGCGGACGACTCCCGAAACCGTGAGGCCTCGACGTTGGAGGCGCTCGGCCTCGTCGGCCACGTGCGAGAGGTCGACGCCCTCGTCGGCGAGCCAGCCCGGTTTGCCGACCAGCACGTCCGCTCCGTCCACCGTCGCCCGGACGCCCTTGCCGGTGACGGAGTCGAACGTCTCAGGGTCGGCGTACGCTACGCTCCGTGCATCGGCACGGTCGAGAACGGCGTCGGCGAGGGGGTGTTCCGAGAACGCCTCCGCGCTTGCCGCCGTCGCCAGCACGTCGTCCTCCTCGCCGTCGAACGCGAGGACCTCGCTGACGGCGGGTTCGCCGACGGTGGTGGTGCCGGTCTTGTCCAGCACGACGCGGTCGACGTCGGGGAAGAATTGGAAGACATCCCCGGAGCGCATCAGGACGCCGTGGTTCGCGGCTTCGCCGCCGCCGCGAATCAGGGCCAGCGGCGTCGCCATCCCGAGCGCACACGGATACCCGAGGACGAGGACGGCCAAGGCGGCGAACGCACCGCGCCGGACGTTCGGCCCGGCGCCCCACGAAAGCGGCGCGACCAGCCAGAACGCGAACGCCAGCGCTGCGACGGTCAGAACGGCCGGGACGAAGTACCTGAGGACGCGGTCGGCGAGCTGAACGATTCCGGGCTTCGTCGCCCGTGCCTCCTCGACCTCGCGAGCGACCCGATTGAGGAACGCGTCGTCGCCCGTCGCCGTCACCTCGACGAGGAGCGTGCCGATCTCGGTGACGCTACCGCCGATCACCGCGTCGCCTGCCGTTTTCTCCTCGGGAATTGACTCGCCGGTGGCGAGCGACTCGTCGACCGTCGACGGGGACGTTCTCGTCGGGCTTGATGCGGACGCGGTCGCCGACCGAGAGGTCGTCCGTCGGGACTTCCTCGACGTCGCCGTCGTCGGTGACGCGACGTGCCGTGTCGGGTCAGAGGTCGAGCAGGCTCTGGACGGCTCGTGAGGCCCGCGTCCGGACGACGAGGCTGGTGTACTCTGAGAGGACGTGATAGGTGGTGACAAACACGGAGACGGCGAAGAAGTGGACGGTCGGGAACCCGGGGAAGACGAATAACCCGAGGAACCCCCCGAGCAGGCCGGCGAACGCCCCCACCTCCAGCAGGACGTGCTGGTTCAGGATGCCCCGGCGGAGGCTCTAGTAGGCTTTCTCCTTGATGTAGCGGCCGGGCCCAAACATCGTCCTGAGCGCCAGCGCCAGCGCGAACGCGTCCATCGCGAGCGATTCGGACTCGAAGCGGCCCATCACGAAGATCATCCAGCCCATCAGCGCGGCGACGACGACGGAGGCGCTCCCCGCGAGGACGAGCCGGTGCTCGCCGTCGGCGAGTTCGGCCTGCTGCTGTTCGTATCGCTTGTCCTTGTCGGGGTCGCGGACGGTGTAGCCGAGGTCGCGGAGCGTGTCCTTCACCTCGACCTCGCCGATGCGGTCG
>JBDGTQ010000030.1:66409-86953 GCA_042216705.1 Halolamina sp.
AGGCCTTCTCGATGCTCTCGGCGCAGAACGAGCAGGACATCCCGCCGACGTTGAGCTGTTTCTGTGCCGTTCCCATCTTGGTTCGTCTTTGACGGGCGAGCCCCATAACCGTTACGACGGTTATCATAGCGGTTCTGGATATTTAATACCGTAGTCGGCTGTGTGGCGTCACTCTTACTATCGTCGTTCCCCTATCCGACGGCAAGGAAATGTCCCTGCTTGAATCCGATGTGCCGATCCGCGAAGTCGTCACGACCGACCCCGAGAAGGCGAAGGCCCTCGAGAACGACGTGCGGGCAAAGATACTGGATATGCTCGCCGAGGGGGAGATGACGATCAAGGGGATCCACGAGGAACTGCAGCGGCGTGGTGAGGACAAGGCCGAGACCACGGTGCGCCACCACGTGAACGTCCTAAAGGACGCAGAGATGGTCGAGATCGCCCGCCTCGAGGAGGCCGGTGGCGGCACGCGGAAGTACTACAGGTCGAACACGCGCGTCTTCTCCTACGAACTCCCGGAGGCGGCCGACGAAACCCTTGCGAGAGCGCAGGCGACGGCGACCGAGGAGCTGGAGTCGCTGGTCGAGACGCTGTACGCGGACCACGGCGACGAAATCGAGGTGGTGGCCCGCGAGATGAAACCCTGTGAGTACTGCGAGACCCAGCACTACGAGGAGTTCATCCTCCGCGAACTGCTGAACCGCTCCCTCCTCGACGTGGGCGAGTCGGGGCAGCTGGACGACCTCCGCTGAGTGCGGACGTCGGCGAAGGTGTGTTCACGGCCGGGTAGTTGCCCCCGCAGTAGTGAGCGGCTCCGCTTTCTAGGGAATTGATATCGTGGTATGAGGTTTATTGCAGTAGAGGCGGGAAGACAGAAACGCTCCGGAGAGTGCACCGAGAGGCCCGAGCGGCGAGCGAGGGGGCGGCTATCTCCTCCGAGGGTGCCTAGTCGTTCGGTGGTAGACATCCCGGTCGAGCGATAATGCAACGACACTCGAACGCGCGGTCGAGCGTCGGCGCCGGCGACTCACCGACAGAGACGGCCGACGGCGAGTCGACGTCGCGGGTGGTTCGGTGTCGAGAGGTGGCCCGGAAGGAAGACGGTCCGAAAGGCACCCTATGAGTTCGAACCCGAGTCGCTGGAGATGCGAGACGTCGCGCTCCACGAGCGGGAGGCCGCTCCGTGCGTGCGTCTCACCCAGTTACTCGATGGGGTGTCTCGTCGTCTCTGGTGGGCCGTCCGTTTTCCGTCGTCGGCAGTCACGTCGTTCGCGGAGGTGAGTAATTGGGATCATCGGTTGAGTTGTACCCGCTCGAACGTGCCTCTGGTCGCGGCCCGATTTCACCGCTAATCGTGCGTCGACGTCGTATGTGAATTTCGAAATCCCTGTCCCCGAACCACGTCCTGCGGCCCCGACGGAGTCCAGTCCAGTCGCGGTCGGCGTTCGCTCCCGAATCCAGCTCGATAGCCACGCCGTTGGGGACACGTCGCGTGCCACGCAAACAAATAAATCCCATTTTACGATATCAAATCGTCTGAACGACGCTTCTCCCGTCTCAGGACTTCTACAACCATCGACCAGCCGAACTTCGTCAGAAAACCTCAGAGTACTGTTCCGGCCGGAGTGAGCCGGATCAAGCCGGTCCCCCGCGCTTTTTATTCGCGCCGGTGAACTGCCAGTGAACGACGGGACGCAAGGGCCGGCACGCACCGACGGTCAGACGCCGGTTCGGCGGTGGCTCCTGCTCGACGGGAACCGGTGGGCCGTCGCCGGGTTGCTGGCGTCGTGCGTGTTCGCCTTCCTCGTCGGCGTCGGGACGCTCGACCCGTCGCCGCTGCGCGCGGTGATGACCGGTTCCGACCCGATCGAGACGACCTTTGAGGGCCTGGTCACCGGAATCATCACCGGGGTGACGCTCGTCGTCACCATCGACCAGCTGGTCCTCTCGAAACAGCTCGGCTCCCTCGCCGACCACCGGGGGAGACTCGACAACGAGCTGGAGTTCCGTCGCGACGTCGAACGGCTGCTCGGTGACGTTTCGCCGGCCGAGCCGGCGCGGTTCCTGCATGCGCTGCTCGCGGAGACGGACGCGCGGGCGGCCGCACTCCGGGAGGCGGTCGATGACGACGACGCCGGTCGGCGGGTCGAGGCGTTCACCGTCGAGCACGACGCCAACGCGGACACGGTCGCCGACCGGCTAACCGGCGCCCGGTATCTGGAGTTTTCGGCGCTGCGGGCGGCGCTGGATTACAACTACGCCTATCGCGTCCACCAGGCGCGACGGCTCGAACGCGAACACGGCGACGACCTGCCGACCGAGGCGAGCGACGCTCTATCGGTGTTCGTCGAGGCGCTCACGTTTTTCGGGCCGGCTCGCGAACACGTTCGCGGGCTGTACTTTCAGAACGAACTGGTCCGGCTCTCGCGGGTGGTGCTGTCGGCGGCCGTCCCCGCGCTGGCCGTGACCCTCGGCGTGCTGTTGTTCCTCGACGCCGGCGACGTAACGGGCGCTACCCTCGGCGTGTCACACCTGCTCGTCCTCGTGTCCGCGGCGGCCACGCTCGCGGTGACGCCGTTCCTGCTGCTCGTCTCGTACGTGCTCCGCATCGTCACCATCACGCAGCGGACGCTGACGACCGGCCTGTTCATCCTTCGGTCGGCCGACGACCCGAACGGCGGCTCTACGGACTGACCGCCGACCGCCGACAGTCGTCGCCGGAGATGTCGGGCGACTCGGCGAAAGCGCAACTGTCGGGCTCGAGTCAGTCGGTCCGCGGAACCGCGGCGGCGCCAACGATGAAGAACGCGACCGCCAGCGTCGACAGCACGAGCAGGTTCCACACCGCCGCCGTCGTCGGGTCGCCGACGAGCGCCTCGGCCTCGGCGTACGTCACGGCACGAACCCCGCGAGCGAAGTACGACAGCGGCGAGAACTGCAGTGCCGGGCGGAACCACGCCGGCAGCAGCGCGGGCGGCACGAACGTCT
Organism: Halolamina sp.; assembly: GCA_042216705.1. Classification (GTDB taxonomy): domain Archaea; phylum Halobacteriota; class Halobacteria; order Halobacteriales; family Haloferacaceae; genus JBDGTQ01. The sequence continues at coordinate 69,398 of JBDGTQ010000030.1, forward strand.
CCGAGAGGAACAGCAGCGGGAGCGCGACGCCGTTGCTCGCCGCGACGACGCCGTCCTGAGAGTCGGCGACGCGGCCGAGCACAGCGCCGAACCCACAGAACAGCGCGACGCCGGCGGCGACGAAGGGGACGAGCAAGAGGAGGTCGGGCTCGACCGTTATCGTGGCGCCGGTGAACGCGCCGACCAGCGCGACGATGAGTAGCCCCGCGCCGCCGATGACGCCGACGTTCACGAGCGTCTGTGCGAACAGCCACTCCCACCGCCTGAGCGGGGTGGTCGCCAGCTTCTCGAAGCGGTTACCGTCGCGGTGACGGGCGAGTTCGCTGCCGACGCGGGTCAGCGGCGTGAACAGCACGACGACGGCCAGGTATCCCGGCAGGTAGTACCCCGGGGGTTCGGCGAACAGCCCGCCGCCGGTCGGCTGGGTGCCGACGAGCACGCCGAAGATGCCGACCAGGATGGCCGGAAAGAAGAACGTGAAGAACACGGCCGTCCGCCGGCGGAGGAACGACCGCGCCGCCGCCGCGACCGCCGCGGTGACGCGTCCGGTCCGGCTCATGCCTCTGCCTCCGCCTCCGATTCGGGCTCGGGTTCCGAACCCGCCGTCGCGGGGTCTTCGGAGCCCTCGACGCTCGCGTACCGCTCGCCGGTCAGTTCGAGGTAGACGTCTTCGAGCGTCGGCTCGGACCACGTGAACGACTCGAAGTCGACGCCGACCCGTCTCAGGTCGGCGACCACCTCGCCGATGGCCTCCGGCGTGACGTCGCCGACGACGACTTCGCCGTCGGCGACCGTCACGGGGTACTCCAGGTCGGGCGACTCGACCGGAGCGTTCTCGACGGGCACCCGCAGGTGGCTCTCGCCGCCGTGTGCTGCGATGAGGTCCGTCGGCGTCCCGGCGGCGACGACCGAGCCCTGCCGGAGGATGGCGACCCGGTCGGCCAGACGCTCGACCTCCGGCATCGAGTGGCTCGTCAGGAAGACGGTGGTCCCGGCGGCGGCGAGGTCCTCGACGAGCCGCCAGAGGTCGCGCCGACCCGCGGGATCGACCGACGCCGTCGGTTCGTCGAGGAACAGCGCCTCGGGGTCGTTGACCAGCGCCGCGCCGACGCAGACCCGTCGTCGCTGGCCCCCGGAGAGGTTCTCGTAACGGGTGTCGCCTGCGTCGGCGAGACCCACGTCGCCCAACACCGCGTCCGGGTCGCGAGCGCGGTCGTACAGGCCGGCGTAGTACCGCAACAGTTCCCGTGCGCTCAGCCGGTCCGGCGGCGAGAACGACTGCGGGAGCAGGCCGACGCGGTGGCCGGCGACCGCACGAGGCGGCTGTCCGAACACTCGCACCGTCCCCTCGACCGTCGTCGTCCCCGTCAGCGCCCGCACCAGCGTCGTCTTCCCGGCGCCGTTCGGACCGACGAGGCCGAACACCTCCCCGGCCTCGACCGACAGCGAGACGCCGTCGAGGGCGACGGTTTCGCCGTACCGCTTCTCGACGTCGTCGACGAGCAGCGCGGCGTCGTCACCTCCGACTGCAGCCATGTCGTGTTCTGCGGTCCTCCCGGTCGTAAGACGTTCGATCCCGGGCGAGTCGGTCGGTCGTGCCCGTGAGCGCATCTCAGACCACCCGAAGAGATTTGCCTAGCCACCAGGATTGCCGACCGTGAGCGACGACCCGCCGACGCCCTCCGGCGGCGCGACCCAGCGCCGCGTCGTCCGCGAGGGATACGACGCCATCGCCGCCGATTACGACCGACGACGAGCCGGCGACGCCGACCGACCACATCTCGACGCGTTCCTCGACCGCCTCCCGGCGGACGCGACCGTCCTCGACGCCGGCTGTGGCGGCGGGCGACCGGTGCTCTCTCGAGTCGACGACCGGCCGGACCTCCGAGGGGTCGGGCTCGACTTCGCCGAAACGCAGCTGGCGCTCGCGCGGTCGAGGACCGACGCCGCGCTCCTCGCCGGCGACATGACGGCGCTGCCGGTTGCCGACGACGCGGTCGACGGTATCACCGCCTTTCACTCGGTCATCCACGTTCCCGAACCGGCCCACTCCGCGGTGTACCGCGAGTTTGCGCGGGCGCTCCGGTCGGACGGGCACCTGCTCGTCTCGGTCGGGACGGACGTCTTCAACGGCGCAAACGACGACTGGCTCGACACCGGCGTTCGGATGGAGTGGGCGGTTCCGGCGCCGGAGACGGCCCGCCGGCAGCTCCGAGCGGCCGGGTTCACGCTTCGGGCGTCGTGGACCGTCGACGACGAACTCGGCGGCGCCGTCGAGTTCCTGCTGCTGGAGCGGTAGCGTCGGAAAATCCGCAGGGTCGGGCCTCAGCGGTGACGACCGGTCCTTATTTCCTCGGGTCGGTCAGGCCGTCGCGCCGACGTGCGGTCGTACCAGGCGGGTGATCTCGTCGACGTCGTACTCGTCGTCGGCCTTGTCGAACACCGTCTCGCCGTCGACGCGAACGACGAACACGCCGCCGTCGCCGGTGACCAGCGCAACCTCGTCGAGCCCCTGGCCGAACTGTTCGAGCAGCGCCTCCTGAACCTCGACCGCTCGGTTTCGCATTCCACACGGCACGCAGTACTCGACTTCGACTCGTGACATGACGATTCGGCATTCGCTCGCCGGCGGTAAAAATCCCCGTCGCCGAACGCCGGGGACACTCACCGCAGGGTCGGGCGCCACCACAGCAGCGTGACGGTGACGAGGAAGACCAGCGTCGAGAGGTCGTACGCCAGCGGCGTCGTCGCCGCCGCGATAGCCGAGCCGCCGCCGGCGACGGCGGTGGCGAGTCCGGCGACGACCGGCCACGAACAGGAGACACACGAGAGCACCCCGAGCACGCCGGAAACCGCTGCCCCGGCGACGTCGACGACGGCGACGTACAGCAGCGCCGACAGGGCCGCGTACCCCAGCACCTTCGCGGGCATGAGGAGCATGCCGACGTACTCGCCGCCGTAGGCCACCGCCGGCCCCCAGCCGGGCGGGAGCCAGACGACCTGGAAGCCGGAGGGCGCCGTCGCGGGGGCCGGGCCGACGAGCCCGCCGACGTACGCGAGCACGGCGAAGTAGCCGACTGCGACGGCGCCGGCCCGGAGTCGGGTGCGGCGGGCGACCTCCGGCGGGTCGAGCGCGAACAGCACGGCGGCGGCGACGTTGACCCAGACCAGCCCGTACAGCGTGAACCGCGGGTCCACGAGCTGGGCGTCGCTGGCGAGGAAGTACGCGAGCACGGCCAGCAGCTCGGTGTTCACCGCGAGGGCGGCCAACGCGACCGAACTGCGCTCGAACTCGACCTCGTCGAGGACCGGGAGTCTTCGGGCGACGCGCATGGCTCAGAGGGCGAGCGTGTCGACGACGATGGCGAGCAGGACGATTCCCAGGTAGGCGTTCGAGGCGTGGAACGACCGGAACGCCGCCGGCTCGTCGCGCTCGTAGTGCAGCCGGACGACGGCCCACAGGAACACCGCGCCGAGGGCGACGCCGCTGGCGACGAACAGGAGGTCGAGTCCGGGCAGCGTCGCAAGCACGACCGTGGCGCCGAGCGTCGCCGCGAGGTACCAGAGGATGTGCCGGCGGGTCGCCGTCTCGCCGCGGACGACCGGCATCATCGGGAAGCCGCCGCGCTCGTAGTCGTCCTTGTACGCCAGCGCGAGGTTGTAGAAGTGCGCGGGCGTCCAGAGGAACACCAGCGCCGCCAGCGCCAGCCCCCCGAAGCCGACCTCGCCGGTGACGGCGGCCCAGCCGATGAGCGCCGGAAGCGCTCCGGCGGCCCCGCCGAGCACCGTGTTCTGGACGGTGTTGGGCTTGAGCAACAGTGTGTACACGACGCTGTAGAACAGGATGGCCGCCAGCCCGAGCACGGCCGAAAGTGGGTTGACCGACGCGAACAGGCCGACGGAGACGGCCGCGAGCACGACCCCGAAGGCGACGGCGTTGGCGAGCGGGACCACGTTCGTCGCCAGCGGGCGGTCGCTGGTGCGGTTCATCCGCCGGTCCACGTCGCGTTCGAGCACGTGGTTGAACGTGCCGGAGGCGCCGATGGCGAGCGAGCCGGCGACGAGAGTGCGGGCGACGACCGACGGCGTCAGCCCGGCGCCGCCGGCCAGCGCCATCGCCGCCGAGGCGACCAGACACAGCAGCCACATCAGCCGCGGCTTCGTGAGGCGGACGTACGCCTTCGCGGTCAACAGCGTCCGGTCGAGCGTCCCCGACGGCAGGTCGGCGTCGGGCTCGTCCGGCTCCGGCGGGAGGTCGCGAGTCGGCGGGTCGGTGGGCTCGTCGCTCGGGTCACCGGTCTCGGCTTCGAGCCGCCAGCCGAGCGCGGCGACCAGTCCGGCGAAGATGGTGAGCCCGACGCCGAGGTGAACGCCAGACAGCAGCGACGGCTCCGGGTCGACCGCGACGGCGGCGCCGAGGGCGGCCTGGGCGGGGTACAGCGCCAGCGCGACCGCCAGTGCCGCCCCGACGCGGCGCTGGACGGTCGTCCGGTAGGCGACGACGCCCGCGGCGACGAGCAGGAGTCCGACGGCGACGGCGACGAGGCGATGGCCGACGGCCAGCCACGAAAGCGCCGTCGACGGCAGCACGAACCCGTCGCCACACAGCGGGAACCCCCGACAGGCCTGTCCGGCCTCCGTGACGGCCGTCGTCGCCCCGGCGGCGATGAGGAGGTAGACGCCCATCGACCCCGCGGCGAGCATCGCAGGGAGGCGATTCGGACGGGAGTCTATCATCGCTCTTTGTTCGGGGAGCGTGCACTTAGGCCCCGCGCTTCGGCGACAGCGCGCCGCCGGACCCGCCCCGATTCGGTACATCTTTAGGCGGCAGTTCCTAACTACGAGAAGTAATGAAGGGCACTCGCAGGACGCTGGCCATGTTGGCCGGGCTGGCCGCCCTCACGTTGTTCGCCGCGCCCGCGGCGGCGCAGTCGTCAACGACATCGGGGCTCATCAACGAGCTGAACGGGAAGCTACTCGCCATCGCCATCCCGGTCACGCTCGTCACCGAAATCGCGCTGGTGTACGCGGTGCTGAAGTTCAAGGACAGCGACGAGGCCGAGCCGACCCAGGAGAACCGCCGGCTCGAAATCACCTGGACTGTCGCGACCGCCATCATCCTGCTGTTCGTCGGCGTCGCCTCCTACGGCGTCCTTGCACAGCCGTCTGTGACGTACACGCAGGACATGGAGGGCCCCTCGGAGGACGACATCGTCGTCAACGCCGAGGCCTACCAGTGGGGCTGGGAGATGTCGTACCCGGAGGCCGGTAACTTCTCGACCGGGAACGAGATTGTGATTCCCCAGGGCCAGGAGGTGTACTTCCGCGTCTCCTCGCGGGACGTGATACACGGCTTCGCGGTCCCCGAACTCGGGCTGAAGCAGGACGCCCTGCCCGACCAGGTCAACGTCGTGAAGACGACGGCGACCGACACCGGCACCTATCAGGGCTACTGCACCGAGTACTGCGGGGTCTCGCACTCGCAGATGTACTTCACCGTCGAGGTCGTCTCCGAGGAGAAGTACCAGACGTGGCTCGACGAGCAACAGTCCGACGACTCTGAGGGCGCGAGCAGCTCGCTCGACGCCTCTCACGTCGCAGCCGCCGGCGCCTGAACGAGGCCGCCGACCGTTCGATTCGTTTTCTCCCAGCAGTTCGCTCGGACCCGTCGCTTCCCGTCTCGCCGTTCGTCTCATTGGCTCCGCAGTGGCGCTCTCTGGGTCGGTGACAGTGCGCTCGCCGGACGAACCGCCGAGGACCGACTACCGGTCCGTGCGCCGGCGACGCCGACCGGGCGGTACTCAGCCGCGCTCGTCGAGTATCCGGTCGACGATGGCGCCGGTGGACAGTAGCTCCGACTCCGACCGTCGTTCACGGGGGCCGGCCCGCTGGACGGCGCAGTCCAGCCCGCGGTCGGCCAGCGCCGCGGCGATGGCGTCGTCGTCGTGATGCTGGTCGTAGCCGAGGACGATGACGTCCGGGTCGATGCGCTCGATGGGGACGAAGATGTCTTCCGTGTGGCCGAGGTGAGCGTCGTCGACCGGGTCGAGTCCGGCGACCATCTCGCGGCGCTGGACCCCGGGAACGACCGGCGACTCCTTATGGGTGACGTTGCTCGACCGCGCGACGATGACGTGCAGCTCGTCGCCGACGGCGGCAGCGTCCCGGAGGTAGTGGAGATGACCCGGATGAAGCAGGTCGAAGGTACCCTGAGCGACCACCGTGGTCGGCTCCGTGTCTCTGTCTGTGCTCGCCCCCGTGTCCGTGTTCGTGCCGTCCGCCTCGGCGCCCCCACCGCCGCTCATCGTCGCTCCCCGTGGTCCCAGCGGTCGTCGTCCAGCTCGGCGTCGATGTCGGCCTGGTCGAAGTCGAAGAACTCCTCTTCGGGGAGGGAGACGTCGAGAACCTCCAGCGAACGGCGCTCGCCGCTGCCGTCGTACGCCTGCCAGCTGTCCCAGTCGTAGGGGGCGCCGACGATGACGTGTACGTCGCCCGAAGAGAACGTGTTCAGGTCGGTGTCGCTTGGGCGAAGCACCCCGTTCGGGTGGGAGTGGACCGACCCCTGTGCGCGGACGTCGTTGGGTTTCATCTGGCGTTTCACCGACGCGCTGGTCGGTGACGACTCCGTCCCGGGGATGACGAGCACGTCGGTGATGACGGTGCCGTCGCGGTCCAGCCCGAGCTTGCGGGCGTCTTCCCCCCGGAGGAAGCCCATGTACTCGTCCGGGTGGGTGTCGCGGCACGCCTCCAGGACGAACTCCAGTGCCGGTTCGGCGATGCCGACCACGCCGCTGGACCGGAACAGCCGCATGAGATTTGCTCCGTGCGTCTGCCTTCTAAGGGTTCCGGAAGGGCCGACCCGGGCGACGGAGGATAAAAAGCTTAACACCGCGGTCGGCCGTACGGTCGGGTATGACCGAGCACGTCGCCGGGGATTCCGGCGCCGACGCTGACGACGACGTCGCGGGAGCCGAGGACGGACCGCCCCGCGTCGTCGACCTCGACGACGACTGCACCCACACCGACATCGAAGTCGGCGAGCGCTACCACGCCGTCGTCAACGGCGTCGTCGAGTACGGCGTCTTCGTTGACGTCTCCGACGCCGTCTCCGGTCTCGTTCACGAGTCCAACCTGAACGCCGAGTACGACGTCGGCGACGAACTCGTCGTCCGCTTAGAGGCCATCAAACCCGACGGCGACCTCTCGTTCGTCGAACTCGATCTCGACGAGGGGGCATACCGCACCGTCTCCGTGGGCCACGAGCCCGAAATAACCCTGGTCACCGAGCTTCAGACCGGCGCCGACGTGACCGTCGAAGGCGAGGTTGTACAGGTGAAACAGACCGGCGGCCCGACCATCTTCCACGTCGCCGACGAATCCGGCATCGTCGCCGCGGCGGCGTTCGAGGAGGCCGGCGTCCGCGCGTACCCGGAGGTCGACCTCGAAGATATCGTCCGGGTCTCGGGCACGGTCGAACACCACGACGGCGCGCTGCAGCTCGAGGTCGACGACGTAACCCCGCTGTCGGGCCAGACCGCCGCAGCCGCGGCCGAGCGCCTCGACGAGGCGATGGCCGAACGGGCCGAGCCGGCGGGCGTCGAGCCGCTGGTCGAGTGGCCGGCCTTCGAGAAGCTCCGTCCCGACCTGGAGTCGCTGGCGCGGCTGCTGCGCCGGACGGTGCTCGAAGGGCGTCCGATCCGCGTCCGGCACCACGCCGACGGGGACGGGATGTGCGCCGCGATTCCGGTCCAGCAGGCCATGGAGAACTTCATCCAAGAGGTCCACGAGGACGCCGACGCCCCGCGGCACCTGTTCAAGCGGCTGCCCTCGAAGGCGCCGTTTTACGAGATGGAGGACGTGACCCGCGACCTGAACTTCGCGCTCGAAGGCCGGGCCCGCCACGGCCAGAAGCTGCCGCTGTTGCTCATGCTGGACAACGGCTCCACCGAGGAGGACGTCCCCGCCTACAAGAACCTCGCCCACTACGACATGCCCATCGCGGTCGTCGACCACCACCACCCCGACCCCGAGGCCGTCGAGCCGCTGCTCGACGCCCACGTCAACCCGTACCTCCACGACGAGGACTACAGCATCACGACGGGGATGATGTGCGTCGAGCTCGCGCGACTCATCGACCCCTCCGTCACCGACGACCTGCGCCACGTCCCCGCCGTCGCCGGCGTCTCCGACCGCTCGGACGCCGCGGCGATGGAGGAGTACGTCGCGCTCGCCCAGGACAAGGGGTACGAAGTCGAGGACCTCCGCGACATCGGCGAGGCGCTCGATTACGCCGCCCACTGGCTGCGTTACTCCAGCGGGGACCACCTCGTCGAGGACGCGCTCAACGTCGGCTGTGACGACCGCGCGCGACACGAGGAGCTGGTGGAGTTCCTCGCCGAGCGCTCCGAGCGCGACGTCGCCGAACAGCTCGACGCCGTCGAGTCCCACGTCGAACACGAGCGCCTGGCCTCCGGCGCACACCTCTACCGGATCGACCTGGAGAACTTCGCCCACCGGTTCACCTACCCCGCGCCGGGCAAGACGACCGGCGAGCTCCACGACCGGAAGGTCACCGAGACCGGCGAACCGGTCATCACCATCGGCTACGGCCCCGACTTCTCCGTGTTGCGCTCGGACGGCGTCCGGCTCGACATCCCGAACATGGTGACGGAACTGAACGACGAACTGCCCGGCGGCGGTGTCTCCGGCGGCGGTCACCTCGTCGTCGGCTCCATCAAGTTCGTGAAAGGCCGGCGCGAGGACGTCATCGACGCCCTCGTCGAGAAGATGGCCGACGCGGACATCGACGAGGAGCTGTCGAGTTCGGGTATCCTGGAGTAGACGAGCATCGTCCCGGTTCCTGTCTCACTCACGGCTCTGCCCCCGGACCGAGTCTCTCCTCGAAGTCGACCGTCCGCGACAGCGTCAGCGCCGCGAGAACCGCCGCGCCGACGGCTCCGGCGAGCAGGTCGAGCGGGAGACGGTCGCCGACGCCGGCGAACGAGCCGTCTCCGTCCAGGTCGCTGGCTCGCCAGTCGGCCTCGAACGTCCGCCGGAAGTACGCCGCTGGCTCCGCTCCCCGAAGTGCGAGCGCCACCTCGCGGTTCTCGGTCGCGGAGTGACGGTTCCAGTTGAGGCTCCCGACGACGACGGCGTCGTCGACGAGCAGTCCCTTCGCGTGAACCTTCCCGTAGCGCCCACTGGGGTCGGCGACCCGGGCCGTTAGCGAGAGGTTCCGACGCTCGGCGAGGTCGTTCAGCGTCGCGACCAGCCGGCGATTCTGTTCGGCGACGTACCACGCCCCAGAGAGGAGAACGCGGACGCGAACGCCGCGGTCGGCGGCGGCGACCACCGCTTTGACCAACGGGGTCCGCGTCCCGCCGAGCGTCGGCTGTAGCACCGCGATTCGTCCGTCGGCGTCGGCGACGAGGTTGACCATCGTCCCGCGAGCGTTGCCGGGCGCAGTGAGCAGACGGATGCGCTCGGCGTCGACGCTGGCGGGCGCGAACTCCTCGGGGTACTCCCCGCGGCGGTCGCCGTCGGCGGCGGGGTCCTCGGCCGCGAACGTCCGGTCCTCGCGGAGCGACGCCCACGGGACCGTTCCCGGCCCCTCGAAGTCCGACCGGAAGAGTTCGCCGAGTTCCGCGGCCGTCGCCGCGCCGGCGCGGACGCCCCAGCCGCGGTTGCTCCGGCCGCCGGTCCCGGAAGGCTTCCAGTTCTCCGTGAGGACGACCGCTCGGTCGTCGGCGACGGCGTACTTCGCGTGGTGGTACGAGAACGGCGCTCGCGGGCCGGCGACGACCCGCACCGCTACCCCACCGGCGACGAGTTCATCCAGCAGAGCGGCTTCCCGCGCGCTCAGTCCGCCGACGGGGTCGCCTTCCAGCAGCACGCGCACGTCCGCGCCGCGGGCCGCCGCTGCGAGGAGTTCGTCGACGACCGCTCGGGAGGCAAACGTGTAGCCGGCGAGATAGAGCCTGTCCTCGGCGTTTGCGACCGTCTCGACCGGGACTTCGGGGGCGTCCGGGAGCGTGAACGCCGTGATGGTCGCCGATCCGAGCGCGACCGGCGAGCGGGGATCGAACCCGAGCGGCCGCCACCCGTCGGCCGAGCGGAGTTCCCCCTCCCTCGCGTCGCCGTACGAGAGCGCGTCCACGACGGTCCCGTTGCGGACCAGCCGCAGTCGCTCGCCGCCGTTGGCCAGCGAGAGCGCGGGCGTCGCGACGAGGCGCGCGTCGGTGTGATTCCGGGCCGCTGCGGGGGTCGCGGCGAGAGCGACGCGGCCAGGCTCGGCCGCCGTGACCGAAATGACGGTTTCGCCGTCCCGGAGCGTCCAGTTGCCCGCGATCGGGAGTCCGAGGACGACGAACTCACCGCGGTCGCCGTCAGCGATTGGATCGGGGTATGCGAGTTCGATGCTGCCGTTCGAAGCGGTGGCGTTCCCGTCGGCCGGATGGCGGTCCGCGTCGGACTCCGAATATACCTCCGGAGCGGCGACAGGGCTCCCGGCAGCCGCCGGCGCGGCCGTCGCCTGCCCCGCGGGAGCGACGACCGCGGCGACGAGCAGCGCGACGGCGGCGAGGGCGCGTAGCGCGGCGCTCAAACGACGTTGGTCCGACACGGGGGGTCTGGTCCCAGCCTGGTATTTGAAAGTTGGCCGCGCGAAGGAGCCTGCCGGGAGGCACGCGGCGCGAACGACGGGACGACCTCGGTACGCTTTTGCGGGCGAGGGTCGGGGAAAGCAACATGACTGTCGCAGAAACGCTGCGTCTCGTCGGTGCCGCCCTCGGCGCCGTCGGCGGCGCGCTGCTGTTCGTCGAGTTCTTTCAGGTGCCGAGCTACGTCCGCTATCAGGAGGAGTTGGGGTCGTGGGACGTCGACCTCGCTCCGAGCGAGGTGACCGAACACACCTGGCTCGGGCGAGTCGGCGCTCTCTCCGTATCGCTGGGGTTCGCGCTGCTGTTCCTCGGGGAGTTCCTGTAGAGAGCGGGCGAAATCCGGCGTCGGCTTAGACCGCGGGCTCGACCTCGGCGGCGTCGAGCGTATCGGCGGCCTTCTCGACCTCGGTCTCGACGATGAAGGCGTCGTCGGCGTCGTGGTCGGCGACCGCCTCCAGCGCTTCGCGGGTGCCGATCTGCCGGAGCGCCCACGCCGCGGCGGCGCGGGTGTTGTCGTGGTCGTGAGACAGGGCCTCGACCAGCGGTTCGACGGCGCGAGTGTCGCCGACGAGTCCGAGCGCGCGGGCCGCCAGCGGTCGGACGTTGTCGTTGTCGGCCTCAAGCTGGTTCGCGAGCGGCTGAGTCGCCGCTTCGTCGCCGATTTCGCCCAGCGCGCGGAACGTCACCTTCTGGAGCTGCGGGTCGGAGTCCTCGTCGACGTACTCGATCAGCGTCTCGACGGCGTCGGCGGCGTCGGGACCCATCTTGCCGAGGATTTCGATACCGCGGTTGTCGCGCTTGCTGGCGCGGTCGAACATCGCCTCGTAGGCGCCGGGGTGGTTCATCCGCACCAGCGCGTCGAGGGCGTTTTCCTCCATGAACTCGGACTGGAGTTCCTCGAGCGCCAGCAGGACCATCTCGACGTTGCCCCGCTTCTCGTGTTCTTTCAGCGCGGCCCACTCCGGCGGGAAGTCCTTCGTGTGACCGAGCACGTCGTAGAACCCCTGGGCGCGGAGCTGTTCGTGGGTCTCGAGGTCGTCCCACTCCTCGGCGGCGTCGAGGCCGTCGGCGAGGTCGTCCGCGGCCGTCAGCAGCGCGTCGATGCCCTCGGCGTCGTCGTCGGCGTCGAGACCGGCGTCGGCGACGGTCTCGGCAACCTCGTCGACGGCGTCGGCCAGAGTCTCGGCGTCGCCGGTGACCTCTTCGAAGTCCGCGGCGAGGACGTCGGCCGCCGCCGCGCGGAAGGCGTTGACCGCTTCGACGGTCTCGGGAACGCCGTCCTCCGTCCAGCGCGTCTCCCGGAGGGTCTCCTGGGCCGTCGTCAGCTCGTCGACCACGTCCTCGGCGTAGGGACCGCGCTGGGCTTCGAGGTCGTCTTCGAGCCCCGAGAGGCGATCTTCGAGCTCCGCCCCGGGGTCTTCCTCCTCATCGTCGTCCGGCTCGGGGAACTCCGTCGCCTCGATGTCGGCAGCGATGTCTTCGAGCGTCGCCTCGACGTCGTCGAGATCGGCCTCCGTCTCGGCCGCCTCAAGGGCCGCTTCCGCGTCGTCGAGGCGCTCGTCGGGCGCGACCTCGACGTCGCCGTCGTTCGCGTCGTCCCCGTCAGTCATGGCCGAAAGTCCGCACGTGGTCCATTAAGGAGTTTCCATTCGGCCGCCGGCCGGCCGGGGACGACCCGCTACAGTCGGCCGCGACGTCGCCGGGTTTACCCTCCGCTCGGCCCATGGTCTCGACGTGCCGATCGTCGCCGCTCCACAGATGGCCGTCCGCGACTGCGACCCCGCGTACAACCTCTCGACCGTCGTCGAGCGCGTCCGGGACCTCCCGGAAACGGTCGACGTGGCGCTGTTTCCGGAGTACGCCCTGACCGGCTTCGTCGCGAACGAGGCGATTCGGGACGCCGCCCTCGCGGTCGACGGCGACGAACTCGACCGGGTGCGAGCGCTCGCCGCCGAGACGGACGTCGCCGTCCTCGTCGGTCACGTCGAGCGCCGCGGCGACGACCTCCACAACGCGGTGACGTACTGTCCGCCCGACGGGGCGGCGACGACCTACCGCAAGCGCCACCTCTGGGGGGACGAGAAGTCAGTGCTGACCCCCGGAACGGAGCGGGTCGTCGTCGACACGCCGGCGGGGCCGACCGGCCTGCTCACCTGTTTCGACCTGAACTTCGTCGCCGAGAGCGTCGCACACGCCGCCGAGGAGGTACGGGCGCTGTTCGTGCCCGGCGCGTGGCCGGCGGCCCACTCCGAGAACTGGCGGCTCCTGCTCCGGGCGCGGGCGCTGGACGGCGTCCGCTGGGTCGTCGGCGCCGGGCGGACGGGTCGCGGGACCGCCGGCGACGAGCCGACCGTCTACGCCGGCCGCTCGACGGTGGTCCGACCGGACGGCGCCGTCGCCGCCGCCCTCAACCGCGGCGAGCGCGACCTGGTCGTCGACCTCGACCCCGCCGTCGTCGACGAGCAGCGCGAGTTCATTCCGGCCCTGAGGGACTCGGCGCTGTCGACCGAGGCGACGAAGCGGTGATCCGACGCGGACGGCTGCGATACAGAAATGTGAAACAGAAGTTTCGTAATTGAAAACTAATCTTTTCAGTTAGCAAGAAGTTTTAAGTATCATGAAGGCGTACAGGAGGTTGTAATGAGCACGCAGAAGTCCAACCCAACGCGTCAGGGGTTCGGCGAGGTCGAGGAGAGCCCGGCGCTGCGCATCGACGAGGAGAAGGCCGAGCAGCTCATCGACGCGCTGAATCAGGACGTCGCCAACGCGTACGTTCTCTACCACCAGCTGAAGAAACACCACTGGATCGCCGAGGGCGCGGAGTTCCGCGACCTGCACGTCTTCCTCCAGGAGGCTTACGAGAACGTCGAGGAAGGCAGCGACATGCTCGCCGAACGGGCTCAGGCCATCGGCGGCGTCCCGATTTCCGGGATGGACACGCTGGAGGAACACGCCACGGTCGGTCACGAAGGTCCGGACGCGTACGGCCTCCGGGATTCCCTCGAAAACGACCTCGAACTGTACGGCGACATCATCGAGGACCTCCGCGAGCACGTCAAGCTCGCGAACAACCTGGGCGATTACACGACTGAGGAGATACTCCGCGACGTGCTCGAAGACGTCGAAGACGACGGCCACCACATCGAGCACTACCTGGAGGACGACACCCTCGTCACCCAGGACGCGATGGAGTAGGTCGGGTCCACGCCTCAGCGTTCAGTTCTTCTTATTGGCGGCGAAGAGAAAGCGGTCAGTCGAACAGTCCGTACTTCGTTCGGCGACGATTGAGTCCGATTAACGTTCGAGCTCGACGGTCAAGTCGGTCGCTATCCAGGCGTCGTCGTTGTCGTCCTCGGTGAACACGGTCCGGTCCGTGGAGGTACGAACCGCGGTCACGGGTACCGGCGGTTCTGACTCCGGCAACTCGTCGGGTGCGTCGTCCTCGTCGGCGGCGTCCGGTACGGCCATAGAACGGCTTAGGCGAGCCTAAAGTAAAATGGCTTTCGGTCGGCCTAAACCCCGACGGCCGATCGCGGGCGACGGTCGACGCCGGCGCCGACAGCGACTCCGGCAATCGTCGCTGGTTGGTGGCGGAACGGGCAAGCCGCCGGCGTTCCGGCAGTCGTTAAGGGGTCGACGGCATATCGCCCGTCGATGGCGAACCTGTTCGACCCGTTGACCCTCGGGGAGACGGAGCTCAGAAACCGCGTGATGGTGTCGCCGATGTGCCAGTACTCCTGCGAGGATCGCGACGGACTGGCGACGGACTGGCATCTCGTCCACCTCGGCAGCCGCGCCAGTGGCGGCGCCGGCGTCGTGATGACCGAGGCGACGGCGGTCGAGCCCCGCGGGCGCATCTCGCCGAAGGACCTCGGCATCTGGAGCGACGAGCACGCGGCGGCGCTGAAGCCGGTGGCGGAGTTCGTCCGCTCGCAGGGGGCGGCCCCGGGCATCCAGCTCGCTCACGCCGGGCGCAAGGGGTCGACGATGCGCCCGTGGGAGGGCGGTGACCCGCTCCAGCCCGACGAGGGCGGCTACGAGGTCGTCGGCGCGACCGACCGACCGTACCCACACGAGGGCGAGGCGCCGCCGACGGTCCGGCTCTCGACCGAGGCGGTCGAAGGGCTCGTCGAGACGTTCGCCGACGCGGCCGAACGCGCGCTCGGGGCCGGCTTCGAAATCGCGGAGGTTCACGCCGCGCACGGCTACCTCCTCCATCAGTTCCTCTCGCCGGTCACCAACGACCGCGAGGACCGCTACGGCGGCGACTTCGAGAGCCGGACCCGCCTCCTCCGGGAGGTGACCGCCGCGGTCCGGGAGGTCTGGCCCGACGACAAGCCGGTGTTCGTTCGCATCTCGGCGACCGACTGGCTGCCCGAGCGCGAGTCCTGGACGGTCGAGGACTCCGAGCGCCTGGCGCCGCTACTCGCCGAGGCCGGCGCCGACCTCATCGACGTCAGCGGCGGCGGCATCCACCCCGACCAGCAGCTCCCCGGCACGGGCCCGGGCTATCAGGTGCCGTACGCCGAGCGGGTCCGCGCTGCGACCGACGTCGCCGTCGGCGCCGTCGGCTCCATCACGGAACCGACCCACGCCGACGCCCTGGTTCGAAACGGCCGGGCCGACCTCGCTATCGTCGGCCGCGAACACCTCCGGGACCCCTACTTCGCCAACCACGCCGCGAACGACCTCGGCGAGGAGCCCGACTGGCCCGAGCAGTACGGCTACGCCGTCGAGGACTAAGGCCCCGTCACCGAGATCCACACCGCGGAAAGCTTCTTGCCCGTTCTCTCCGGGAGAGGCCCATGGCCGAATACCACTCCGTCCCCGACGCCGACGACGACGCCTTCCGGGCGCTCGTCGAGTACGCCTTCTGCCCCGAGAACGGCCCGTTCGACCCCGCGGAAGCCGACCCCGGACCTGACCACGAGGTCGGCGAACCCCGCGGCTACTACGACGGCGGCGACCTCCTCGCCGTCTGTCGGCACTACGGGCTGGCGACGGAGCTCCGGGAGAGCGTTGTCGACGCCGGCGGCGTCGGCACGGTGGCCTCCGAACCGGGTCGCCGGCGCGAGGGCAACGTCCGCGAGCTGCTGGCCGCGTCGCTGGCGGAGTACCGCGACCGCGGACGGCGGCTGGCGCTGTTGTGGCCGTTCGACATCGGCTTCTACCGCGCCCTCGGCTGGGCGACGGTCTCGAAGCTCGCCGTCTGGGAGGTCGCTCCGGACGACCTCGCCGGACTGGCCGCCGACGGGCCGGACGACCGGCGGGCGGCGAACCGTCGGGACGCCGGCTTCGAACGGCTGACCGCCGACGACTGGGAGCGACTGGTTCCGGTCCAGGTCGCCGACCACGCCGACGCCGACCTCGCGGTCAGACGGACCGAGGCGTGGTGGCGGGAGTTCGTCTTCGACCGTTGGGACGAGAGGCCGTTCGTCTACGCCTGGGTCGGCGACGGCGACGCCGGCAGTGACGGCGACAGCGACGTGCGAGGGTACCTCGTCTACCACGTCGCCGCCGAGGGCGACGAGCGCGTGCTGGTCGTCCGCGAGCAGGCCGCCCGCGACGTCGATGCCCGCCGCCAGCTGTTCCGGTTCTGTCGCGACCACGACTCCCAGGTCGACCGCGTCCGGTTCTACACGACGCCCGACGCCGTCGCGGGCGAGGGGTTCGACCCACACCGTCACCTCGACGACCCCGGTGCCGCCGAGGCGACGGTCCGCGCCGGCGCGATGGGCCGGCTGGTCGACGTGGTCGAGGACCTCCCAGCCGTCGTCGGTCCGGCGGCCGACGGCGTCGCCGCCGAGTTCGACCTCGCAGTCGATGACCCGCTCGCGGGCTGGAACGACGGGCGCTTCCGGGTCGCGACGACGGCCGGCAGCGGCCTCGACGTCGACCGGGTCGGCGGTGGGGTCGACCCCGACGGCGGCGACCGCCCGACGGTCCGACTCGGCGTCGGCCCGCTGTCACAGGTCGCCGTCGGTTCCCGCTCCGTCGAGGAGCTGACCCGCGCCGGCGCGGTCGCTGGCGGCGACGACGCCCTCGCCGCCCTGGGAGACTGCTTCCCGCCGCGGCGGACGCTCCTGCGGGAGAACTTCTGAGTCGGCGGCGTGGGTTTTTCTCCGGGCGGCCCGAACGACGGGTATGGACGACGGTTCGCGTGAGGACGACCTCGAAGCCCTGGTCGGGGAGCTAGAGTCGACGCTCGGCTCGCTGCGGGAGGCGGTCGACCAGCAGGACGAGACGACGGCCGACGGTCCCAGCCCGCCGACGCTGCCCGACCTCGTCAGGTTCACCGAGCGCTACACCATCCCGACGCTCATCGCGTCGCTGGAGGCGACCATCCGCGCACTGGAGCTGTTTCGCGGGGCGCTGCGGCTGGCCGACCCCCAGCGCGACCTCGGCGACGGCGACCGCGAGGACGGCGACGGACGGTCGCTGCCGACCGGCACGGACGTCGCCGGCGACATCGCCGCCGCGACGGGCAACCAGGCCGCCCAGGAACTCCGGCGGCGACTGACCCGCCTGCGCGAGGAACTGGCCGCCGCCAACGAGCCGACCGACGCGGAGGCCCGCGACGTTCTCGCCGAGGCGCGAGACCTGGCCGCGGAGCTCGACCAGCGGCTCTCGGAGCCCGACCGACCCGGCGGACCGAGAGAATCCGGCGACTCCGGCGACGGCCGAACTCGCTCGGGAACCGCCGACCGGGCCGGTGGCGGCACCGACACTGGCGGCGTCAGAATCGACGTGACCGAGGGGGGTTCCGGTTCGAACGACTTGGACGACGACGGAGTCGGCGCGGACGACGGCGATAACACCGGAGATGCCGAGGCCACGGTCAACGTCGAAGCCGAGCTGGACTCCATCAAGGACGAGCTCGACGAACACGGCGACGGGA
>JBDGTQ010000030.1:87053-93324 GCA_042216705.1 Halolamina sp.
CGGCGACGGGAACGACGAGGAGGGCGACGCCGCGGACGACTGAGTCGTTCGCTCGGGCTCAGTCCTCGACGGGACGGAATCGGAAGCCGTCCCAGGGCTGGCTCGCCGGCTCGCGCAGCGACTGCTCGGGGTCACGGAGCCGCTCGCAGTACACCGGTTCGACCGCGTCGCCGATTTCGAGGTCGTCGCTCGTCGCCTGTCCGAGTGCCCGGACGGGCTCGCCGTCGACGTCGAACTCGACGATCGCGAGGGTGTTCGGCTCCCGGACGCCCGGCGGCGTCGCCGTCGAGGTCGTCCAGGTGACGACCTCCCCGACGCGCTCGGCGAGGTCGACCGTTTCGACCGGCTCCGCACCGCCGGGGCCGAGCGGGTGGCCGGGGTAAGAGACCGACCCGTCCTCGTACCGGACGGCGGTAAACTCGGGCTCGTCGTCGGTCGTCTGGTTCGTCGCTTCCGTCCCGTCTGGCTCCGTCTCGGCTGTGTCGTCGCTCATCTCAGTTCGCCTCCAGGATGGTGGTGGTCACGCAGTTGCCGAACCCGCCGACGTTGCAGGCCAGGCCCACGTCGGCGTCGACCTGACGGGGACCGGCCTCGCCGAGCACCTGTTCGTACACTTCGACCAGCTGGGCGACCCCGCTGGCGCCGAGCGGATGGCCCTTCGACTTCAGCCCGCCGGAGGTGTTGACCGGGAGCGCGCCGTCGCGCTCGGTGCGGCCCTCCTCGATGGCCTTCCAGCCCTCGCCTTTCGGAGCGAAGCCTAAGTCCTCGAACTGCAGGAACTCGAGGATGGTGAACATGTCGTGGAGTTCGGCCACGTCGACGTCCTCCGGGTCGCGGTCGGCCATCTCGTAGGCCCGGTCGCTAGAGTCGACGACGCCACCCATCGTCGTCGGGTCCGCCCGCTCGTGGACGACGTGAGTGTCGGTCGCGCCGCCGATGCCGGAGACGACGGCGTAGTCGTCGGTGTACTCCGCCGCGACGGACTCCGGACAGAACAGAAGCGCCGCCGAGCCGTCGGTGATGGGACAGAAGTCGTACAGCCGCAGCGGGTCGGCGACGATGGGCGAGTCGAGCACCGTCTCCAGCGCGACTTCTTTGCGGAACTGTGCGTTCGGGTTGTCGACGCCGTTGCGGTGGTTCTTCACGGCGACTTTCCCCAGCGACTCGCGGGGGGCGTCGTACGTGTCGAGGTACAGTCGGGCAGTCAGTCCCGCGAAGGAGGGCAACGTCACGCCGTGTTTGTACTCCGCCGGGTGGGTGAGCGAAGCGATGACGTCGGTCGCCTCGCCGGTGGTGCGGTGGGTCATCTTCTCGCCGCCGACCAGCAGGGTCAGCTCCGAGGCGCCGCTGGCGACGGACTGCCAGGCGGCGTACGCTCCGGCCCCGCCGGAGGAGGAGGTCTGGTCGACGCGCTGGGTGTAGGCCGGCACGGCGTCGAGGTCGTGAGCGAGGGCGTTGGGCACTCCGGTCTGGCCCTCGAACTCGCCGCTCGCCATGTTCGAGACGTACAGGTGGTCGAGGTCGTCGCCGGAGACGCCGGCGTCGTCGAGGCAGGCCCGGCCCGCCTCCGCGAGGAGGTCGAGCACCCACCCCTCGCGCTCGCCGAACTGCGTCATCGCGGCGCCGATGACTGCGACGCGGTCCATGCTCGGACCGGTGGGTGCCACCCGCTTAGCGGTTTCCCTTCGGACGGGCGCCGTCGGGACGTCGCCGTCTCGGTCGGTCCGGCGGCCCAGCGGTCGCCGGGCCGGAACACCGTCCGGCGGTCCCCTGTTGCCCGTCGCCGGTCGCTCGGACTCGGTTCCTTTATTCCGCCGCCGCCGCCACTATCGAGCATGGACCAGTCACGGCTCGCGCCGGCAGTCGGCGCCGTCGCGTCGCTGCTGCTCGCCGGCGTCGTCTTCGGCCCGTACGTCGTCGTCACCGGCGTCGAACGGACCCTCGGCGCGTACTACGCTGCCGGACCGGTCGGCGTCGCCGGCGTCGGCTTCCTCGCGCTGCTGTCGGTGGTCGTGTTCATGGCCGGGCGCGACGGCGCGACGCCGGCCGACACCGCCGCCGGCATCGCCGTCGTCGTCGGCGTCGCGGAGCTGTTGCTGGCGGCGACGTGGGCGGTCGGACTGAGCGACGCGCTGGTGTACTCGTTCCCGGCGCGGTACAGCTGGATGGCGTATCACCGGTACGCCGTCGCCGGCGGCGCCGTCCTCGCTGCCGGCGCCGGGGGCTGGTACGCCTACGTCGTCGCCGGAACCGGCGCCGCCGCCGGCGTCGGCGGGGTCGGCGGCGACTGAGCCTGGGTTCGGCTCGGGCCAGCTCGCCATCGGAGGTCGCCGTTACCGGGTCGCCGTCGCCGGGTCCCTGCGGGAGAAGGCGAAAGGCCCTTAAGTTGGTCGAGTGTAGTTCAGACTGGACTAGGTCGGGCAGTTAGGCCCTGCCCCTCGCCCGTGAGACAGTCTTCAGCGGGGACCGAACACCGGGCTCGTTCGGGCGGACCGACGCGGGCCCCGGGAGCCGACGTCGAAACCTCGTCCTGCGGGGACAGCGGCTCGTCGCCCTCGCCTGCAGGGGCGTTCGGCGACGGTTCGTCGGCGACACCGGGTCAGGCACGGAAGTGAGCAGCCCGCCGCCGGACGCCCGTCGCTCGTAGGGTCGCGGGGTGGAGGAGGCAACCGGGATTCCCCGTGTCGAGTCGGCCCGGGCTACCCCGGCCGTCCGTTTCCACTCATTCCGACGTCGCACCGCCAGCGACTGCGCCGTCGTGCCGGTCGGCGTTCGCCGTTTTCGGTTTTCGGTTTCCCGTGTCCCGTGTCTCGTCCTCCTGCTCCGAGCCTTTCGCCCCTGGGCGAGCCGGGACCGCAACGCCGAAGCCGCTCGCCTGGTAGGCACGGGTATGGAGACGACGCGACATTTCACCGCGACGGTGTACGTCGTCAACGACGGCGCCGTCGCCCTCCACGAACACCCCGGGCTGGGCATCCGTATCCCGCCCGGCGGCCACGTCGACCGCGACGAGCTCCCCCACGAGGCCGGGCTGCGCGAGGTACGCGAGGAGACCGGTCTCGACCCGGAGCTGGTCGCCGACGTCCCCGGCATCGACCCGCCAGCGGGGGAGGCGCTCCCGCAGCCGGCTCACCAGTTGTTGTACGACGTGAACGTCCACAACGACGGCACGGTCGGTCACCAGCACGTCGACCACGTCTACTTCGCGCGGGTCGACGACCGCGACGTCGACCCGGCCGACGGCGAGGAGCCGGCCGACTCCTGGGCGTGGTACGACGCCGCCGACCTCCGGGAGAGCGACCTCGACAGCGACACGGTCGCCATCGGGCTAGAGGCCGTCGAAGCGGTCGCTCGGGCCGACTGACCGACTGCCGGCGACGCCACCGAACCGGGGTCAGTCCGCCGACCCGCCGCGGTCGTCGGACGCGGCCAGCGCGTCGCCACCGAGTGCCTCCGACGTTCGCGGCGGCGGCGACGGGTCGGCGGGCCACGATCGGCGCTCGCTGGTGTCGACCGCCGCGGCGACGACCCGGCCGAGCTGGGTCCACGCGCCGTCCCACGGTGGGACGGTCGTTGGGTCTGCATCCGCGTTCGGGTTCGGGTCTGCGTTCGGATCCGCGTCGCAGTCGCTCTCGGTCGTCAGTCGCCGGACGGTCACGGTCTCGACCGTCGGCGCCGGCCGGACGACCCGGTACCGGGCCGCGCCGGCGACGCGGAGTTCGAGGATGCCGTGATGGCACGCGCGGTCGACGACCTCGCCGACGACGCGGGTCGGCCGCGTCCCGCCTTCGCTCTCGTCCGTGCATTCGTCGCCGTCGCCGTCACCGCTGTCCTCCCCGTCGGGCCGCACTCCCAGCGCGACCGCGTCGCCCGGACGGAGGTCGCCGACGACGGCCCGCGCGGCCGCCGGCGCCGTCGCCGAGCGGTCGGCGTCGCCGTCCAGCGGCCGTTCCCACCCGTCTGACATCGCCCGAGTCGACAGCCGGGAGCCTCCTAAGCGTTCGTCAGACGCGCGTCGCACGTCAGCCGCTCTCGCCACAGTCGTCGGCCGGGAGGTCGTCGCCGATGCTGTCGGTCACCAGCGCCCGCACGTACCGCCCGACGTGGTCGTCCAGCCGACGCTTGTAGCCGGCGCGACGGGCGAGGCGGTCGAGTTCGCGAGCGACGTAGGTGCCGTACTGGACCGCCTTCTTCTCGGCCGTCCGCACCGACTCGGGGACGAGGTCGGCGGCGGCCGCCCGGAGCGCGATTTTCCGGCGGGCGTCGGCCCCGTCAGGGTGCTTGTCCTCGTTCTCGCTCCCATCCTCGTCGCCGGCGACCGCCAGCGCCGATCCCGGGAGCCGGAGCGCGACGGCGACAACGCGGTCGTGGAGGAGCGGCGCCACCGGCTCGACGCCCGCCGCCTCCAGCGCCGCCACGTCGCGAGCGAACTGATCGGGGAGCGTCCGGAGCGTCTCGCGGCGCGCGCCGCGAACGGTGTCAGCCGCGACCCGGGAGTCCGCCTCGGGCGCGACGACCTTCGCGTACCCACCGAACAGCTCGTCGGCGCCCTGCCCGAGGGCCAGCCGGTCGTAGCCGTCGGCGGCGACCGTCTCGGCGACCGCGAACAGCGGGAGCGCGATCTGAACGTCCATCGGGTTCGTCCGGCCCGTCGCGGCCACCACCTCGGGGACGAGCCGCCGGAGGTCGCCGTGAGTGAGTTCGACCGTCCGGAGGTCGCGGCCCATCGCGGCCGCCGCCTCGCTGGCGGCCGCCACGTCGTGACACCCCTCGAAGCCGGCGACGTACAGCGGTGTTTCGGGCGCGCCGGCGGCGACGACGGCGGAGTCGACGCCGCCCGAGAAGGCGACCGCCAGGTCGTCGCCGTCGACCGCCCGAACGGTCTCGGCGACGGCGTCTTCGACGGCCGTGACGGCCCACTCGTGGGGGCGCGGCTCCGGCGTCGGCAACGACCAGACTCGGACCGGAGACGGGTCGCGCTCGTCTCGGTTGCCGTCGGCGAGAGAGTCGGCGCCGGCGTCGCCGGCGTCGACGGCGGAGTCGAGGCCAAGCGCGTGTCCAGCCGGAAGCAGCGTCGGGTCGGCGAGGTCGCTGGGGTCGAACGCCCACCTCGGGTCGCCGCCCATCCGGTCGTACCACACCGGCCGTCGGCCGAGCACGTCGCGGACGAGGAGAGCGCCGGCCGGCAGGTCGTCGGTTTCGTCGGTACCGCCGCGGCCGTCGCAGTCGGCGCTATCGCCGCGGCGGTCGGCGCCCGCGAGGACGCCCGCGAACCCGGCCGTGCCGGGCAGCGGGTCGCGTTCGGCGACGGCGGCGGCGACGGGGTCGGGGTCGAGCGACCGACCGGCGCCGTCGAGCAGGCGGGAATCGCGGGCCACGGCTCAGAGGAGTTCCCTGATGCCGCGGATGACGCGGCGTTTCGCCCCGCCGGCGGCCTGCCGGAAGGAGACACGCCACGGCGTGCGGGTGCCGACGACGCTGGTCCGACCGGCGGCGACGGCGTCGAGGATGGCGTCGGCGCTGCGCTCGTCGGCGCCGACCTCCGTGACCGCCTGCCCGACCATCTCGGAGACGTGGGCGTCGCTGCCGGCGGTCATCGGGAGTTCGTTACTGACGGCGAAGCGCTCGGCCTGGCGGTTCGAGCGGCCGGTGAGCAGCCGCGAGTTGTACACCTCGATGGCGTCGGCGGCGGTGAGCTCCTCCTCGGAGACGTGGGCGGCGACGCCGTGGCGCGACTTCTGGAACGGATGGGGGACGATTGCGATGCCGCCCTGGTCGCGGATGCGGTCGAGCGTCTCGGCGAACGGCAACCCAGGCGGGACCGCCTCCTCGATGCCGAACGCGAGGACGTGGCCCGCGGCGCTTGAGACCTCCATGCCGACGATACCCACCAGCCCCTGGTCCGCGGCCATCTCGGCGGCGCGGTGGCTGGCGTCGACCTCGTCGTGGTCGGTCACCGCCAGCGCGTCCAGCCCGACGGCCGCCGCCTGCTCGACCAGCAGGTCCACCGGGTCGCGGCCGTCGTACGACAGCGCGGAGTGGGTGTGCAACTCGACCGAAAGCACGGCCGAGGCTACACCGGGACAGGTCAAAAGCGGTCCGATTGCCAGCGTCGGGAGTCGCATCTGCGTCGACTTCGCGGACCGTGTCGATTGCCAGTCGTCGGACTGTGTCGATGGTTGGCACGCACGAAGATTCGGCTGAAAGCCGTCTCCGTAGCGAACGCTCTGGCGAGGATGGCGCTTCAAACCCACAAGGGTTCGTCTGAAAC
>JBDGTQ010000030.1:93424-106389 GCA_042216705.1 Halolamina sp.
GCTTCAAACCCACAAGGGTTCGTCTGAAACCATGCCCCGTTCGGAGGCATCACCGGGTCGAACGGGCCGATTCGGTATCAACGTTTCCGTCGACCTGCAATCCCCCCGGAACCCTCCGGGGGTCGACTGAGACGCCGGCAGACCCGCCTCGGACCGCAACAGTCAGGGGCACACCGCTCAATCACCGCCCGTGGAACGCCTCGTCGTCGCGACGACCATCTACCGCCCCCCGCCGGAGGTGTACGCCTTCCTCGTCGACTTCCCGGGGTACGCGAACTACTCGAAATACCTGGAGGAGGTCGTCTCCGAGGGCCACGGCGAGGGTCGCCGGTACGCGCTAACCTTCGCGTGGTGGAAGCTCACCTACACCGCTCACGCCGAGGTGACCGAACTAGTCGAGCCCGAACGCATCGAGTGGCGCATCCGCTCGGACCTCGACGCGCGGGGTCGGTGGCGCGTCGAGCCGGTCGAGGAAGCGGAGCTCCCGGCCGACGCGGCGGTCGGCGACGACCCCGGCGATGCGGACGACGACGACCGCGACGCCGACCCCATCGCCCCCGCCTCTCGGGCGGTCTTCGAGGCGGAGTACGATCCGGGGTCCGTCCACGGCGGTATGTTCGACCTCCCGCGACTGGTGTCGCTGGACTGGGTGCTAAAAAAGGCCAAGCCGCTGATTCGGGAGGAAGCCACCCGCGTCGTCGAGCGCGCCGTCGACGACATCGAGGGCCAGCGTCGGGAGGTCGAGTTGGAGGTGACGCTGGTCGATGAGTGACCGGCTCGGGACGCCCGGTGCTGCTCGGGTCGAAAGGATGAAACGGCAACCGGCGGGAACACCGGGCATGAAGGAGCGAGCGCCGCCATGGACGTGATCATCGTCGGCGCCGGCCAGGTCGGTCAGAGCATCGCGGGCGACCTCGCTGACGTTCACCAGGTGACGGTCATCGACGTCGACGCCGAGCGAGTCGAGGAGCTGAACTACGAACTCGACGTCTTGGGAATAGACGGCGACGGCACGAGCGTCGAGACGCTGGAGCGAGCGGGCGTCGCCGACGCCGACATGGTCGTCGCCTCCACCGACGACGACGAGACCAACGTCGTCGTCTGCTCGACGGTCAAGGCAGTCAGCGACGCGTTCACCATCGCTCGGACGAAGCAGACGGAGTACCTCCGGACCTGGCGTCGTTCGCGGTCGGCCTTCGGCGTCGACTTCATGGTGTGCACCAACCTGCTCGCTGCCCAGACCATCGTCCGCATCGTCGGCCTGCCGGGCGCCCGCGACGTCGACGCCTTCGCCGGCGGGATGGTCCAGATGGCGGAGTTCGAGGTCGGCGCCGACAGCCCGGTGGCCGACCGCACCGTCGCCGAGGCGGACACGTACGATTCGCTGACGTTCGCGGCGGTCGTCCGCGACGACGGCGTGGACATCCCTCGGGGACGCACCGAAATCGGCGCCGACGACCGCGTCGTCACCATCGGCAACCCCCACAGCATCCAGCAGTTCGCCCAGGCCGTCTCCCCGGAGCAGTCCATCGGCGAGGCCGAAGAGGTGGTCGTCGTCGGCGGGAGCGAGATCGGCGCCCACGTCGCCCGACTGCTCTGTGAGCGGGGTATCTCCGTCCGAGTGATCGAGCGCGACCGCGGCCGAGCGCGCGAACTCGCCGAGGAACTGCCCGAGGCGGTGGTGATGCAGTCGGACGCGACGGACGTCGACTTCCTCGAACGCGAGCACGTCTCCGAGGCCGACGTGGTCGTCGCCGCGCTCGACTCCGACGAGAAGAACCTGCTCGTCTCGCTGCTGGCGGACCGCATCGGCGTCGAGCGAACCGTCACCGTCGTCGACGCGCCGGCGTACGTCGACCTCTTCGAGGCCGTCGGCGTCGATGTCGGCGTCAACCCCCGCGAGGTCGTCGCCGAGGAGATCACCCGCTACACTCGCGAGGGCGGCGCGGAAAACGTCGCGCTCGTCGGTTCCGGCCGCGCCGAGGTCGTCGAGGTCGAACTCGCCACGGACAGCCTGCTCGTCGACCGACCGATCCGAGATACCGTCCCCGAACTGCCCGCGGGCGTCGTGGTCGGCGCCATCACCCGCGACGGCGAGTTCATCGCCCCGCGGGGAGAGACCGTCCCCGAGACCGGCGACCACGTGGTGCTGTTCGTCGCCGCCGCGGTCGCCGACGAGGTTACCAGCCGCGTCTGAGCCGGTCCGCAGTTCTCTTTTCCGAGCGGGACCGACGACGGTTCCGTGACGAAGGTTTGATTGGCCGGTCCCCGAACGGTGGTGTCATGAACGCGTTCGGACTCGCCGGTGGTCGCGTCGACGCCCGCGCGAGTCTGAGTCTCGTCGGTACCGTGCTGAAGTTCCTCGTCGTACCGCTGGCCGTGCCGGCGCTTTCGGCCGTTTTCTACGGCGAATCGGTCGCCCCGTTCGTCATGACGGCCGCCGTCACGGTGACCGCGGGGCTCGCACTCGAGCGGCTGGACCCCGAGCCGGAACTGCGCGCACGTGAGGGGTTTCTGATGGTGGCGACGACGTGGCTGACGGTGAGCGTCGTCGGCGCCGTCCCGTATCTCGTCGAGGCACACGGCGTTCCCGGCCTCGTCGCGCCGATGTATCCCGAGTCGACGCTGGGCAACCCCGTGAACGCGCTGTTCGAGTCCATGAGCGGCGTGACGACGACCGGCGCGACGGTGATGGGTGCTATCTCGACGGACGCCCACGCCCGCGGCGTGTTGCTGTGGCGTCAACTCTCGCAGTGGCTCGGCGGGATGGGTATCGTCGTCCTGGCGGTGGCCATCCTCCCGGAACTGTCCGTCGGTGGCGCTCAGCTGATGGACGCCGAGGCTCCCGGCCCGGGTATCGAGAAGCTCACCCCGCGTATCGCAGAGACGGCGCGGGCGCTGTGGCTGGCGTACCTCGGCCTCACGCTGCTGGAAATGGGGCTGTTGTACGCGCTCCATCTCGCCGGTCTGGCGCCGAACATGACTGCCTACAACGCGATGGCCCACCCGTTGACGACGATGCCGACGGGTGGCTTCTCGCCGGAGGCCCGCAGCATCGAGGCGTTCTCGGCCGCGGTCCAGTGGGTCGTCATTCCGTTCATGGTCGCCGCGGGGACGAACTTCGCGCTCGTCTGGCGAGCGATCACCGGGGAGCCCGACGAGCTCGTCAGCGATTCCGAGTTCCGGGTGTTCCTCGGCGTCATCGGCGTCATCGCCGCGGTCGCCGCCGGCCTGCTGTTCTCGGGAAGCTTCGTCGCCGTCGCCCCCGACTCGGGGACGTTCGGCGGGAGGTACCTCGACGCCGTCGCCGGCACCATCGTCGGCAGCGCCGAGCCGGCGCTGCGACACGGGCTCTTCCAGGTCGTCTCCATCGTCACGACCACCGGCTACGCCTCGCTGGATTTCAACGCCTGGGCGGAGCCGGCGAAGTACGCGCTGCTGTTCGCCATGTTCCTCGGCGGCTCGGCCGGCTCGACCGGCGGCGCAGTCAAAATCGTTCGCTGGTACGTCATCGCCAAGGCGGTTCGTCGGGAGCTGTTCATGACCGCCCACCCCGACGCCGTCCGTCCCGTCCGGCTCGACGGTCGGCCGCTCGACGAGGACGCCGTCCGCGGTATCTACGCGTTCACGCTGCTGTATCTCCTCATCTTCTTCGTCGGCACCTTCCTCGTCTTCCTCGACGCAGCGCGGTCCGGGCTGACGCTGACGCTGCTCGAAGCCGGGAGTGCCGTCGCCGCGACGCTTGGCAACGTCGGTCCGGGGTTCGGCGCCGTCGGCCCGATGGGTAGCTACATCGACTTCGCACCGACGACGAAGCTCCTGCTCGTCACGCTGATGTGGGTGGGTCGACTGGAAATCCTGCCGGTACTCGTCTGTCTCACGCCGGAGTACTGGCGTCGGTGAGCAGGAGAGGACGGGGAGGTGAGTGAATGGGTGAGTGGGTGAGTGAGTGCGAAGCCGGGTTCGGCGCTTCCACCCCACGTCGCGGGCGACGACCGCGACAGTCATCGACGCGCCAGCGACCGTCGGCTACCGAGCCGTCAGCGGTCCTCGTAGTGGCCGAAGACGTCCGTCACCGACGGGTCGGCACCCCTCGCGGAGTACACCGTCACGAGGTCGTCCTCGCGGAGCGTCGTCTCTCCCCGGGGCGTGATGGGCGGCTCGCCGTCGTCGCGCTCGACGGCGACGACGAGCACGTCGTCCGGGAGCAGCCCCGTCTCGTTGGCTTCCGCGAGCGTGCAGTCCGAGACGTCGGCGTCGGGTCCGACGACGATCTCGAACACCTCCGCCTCCTCGCCGACGGGCATGTAATCGACGATGGCCGGGCGCTCGACGGCGCGGTAGAGGTACTCGGCGATGAGCCGCTGTGGGTTCTCCATCGTCTGGATGCCGATGCGCTCGAACAGCCCCATGTGCGCGGGGTCGTGGACGACGGAGACGACGCTGGGGACGGACAGCTCCTGTGCGAGCAGACACACCATGACGTTCACCGCGTCGCGGTCGGTCGTCGAGATGAGCGCGTCCGCTCGCTCGACGCCGGCGTCGACGAG
Source organism: Halolamina sp. (assembly GCA_042216705.1). Classification (GTDB taxonomy): domain Archaea; phylum Halobacteriota; class Halobacteria; order Halobacteriales; family Haloferacaceae; genus JBDGTQ01. The sequence continues at coordinate 97,975 of JBDGTQ010000030.1, forward strand.
GGTCTCTTTCACCGTCGCGTCGTCGTTGATGACGAGGCAGTCGAACTCCTGGGCGGTCTCCTCTGCCTTGGCCTCGTCGCGCTCGACGACGACGACCTCGTTGCCGCTCTGTGTCGCGATCTCGATGAGCGGCGTGCCGATGTCGCCAGCGCCGACGATGACGACGTACATGGTCGCCCTCTGCGCCGGCGGCGGTGGAAAAGCCTTCGACATCGACGGCTTGGCGCCTCGGCGGTTAGTTGGCCCGACGTCCGCCGACAGTTCGTTCCGGGTCGATCCGTCCCCGCTACTCCAGGGCCGACCCGACGCGGATGATCTCGGCTTCGCCGAACTTCGGGCCGACGAACTGGGCGCCGACCGGGAGCCCGTCGGTCTCGCCGGCGGGCACGGAGATGGCCGGCAGGTCAGCGAGGTTCACCGGCACCGTGTTGGCGTCGGCCAGGTACATCTGCCGGGGGTCGTCTAAGCTCTCGCCGACCTCGAACGGCGGGACCGGCATCGTCGGCGACGCGAGCACGTCCGCCCGCTCGAAGGACTCCTCGAAGTCCTGGCGAATCCAGGCACGGGCGTCCTGGGCCTTGGCGTAGTACTTGTCGTGATACCCCGCCGAGAGGGCGTACGTCCCGAGGAGGACGCGACGCTTGACCTCGGAGCCGAACCCCGCCTCGCGGGCGGCGGCGAACGCCTCGTTCCAGTTGCCGTCGGCGTCGCCGCCGGACTGCCCGTACCGGACGCCGTCGAAGCGGGCGAGGTTCGAGGACGCCTCGGACATGGCGATGACGTAGTACGCCGAGACGGCCTTCTCCAGGGAGGGGAGAGACACCTCGACGACCTCGGCGCCCCGAGCGCGCAGATCGTCCATGGCGGCCTCGAACGCCTCGACGACGCCCTCGTCGGCGCCGTCGACCAGCTCGGAGACGACCCCGACGGTGGTGTCCGTCACGTCGCCGTCCGCGGCGGCGGCGTAGTCGGTCGCCTCCGCCGGGTGGGCGTCGCCGCCGGGAGCGTCGGCGTCGTCGTATCGGGTGGTCGCGTCGCGCTCGTCGGGGCCGGCAACGACGTTCAACAGCTCGGCGGCCGCCTCGACGGTGCCGGCGATGGGGCCGATCTGCTCCAGGGAGTTGGCGTAGGCGACGAGCCCGTACCGCGAGACGAGGCCGTACGTCGGCTTGATGCCGACGACGCCACAGAAGGCGGCGGGGTTGCGCACGGAGCCGCCGGTGTCCGACCCCAGCGCGAGGTCGGCCTCGCCGGCGGCGACCGCCGCCGCCGACCCGCCGGAGGAGCCCCCAGGGACTCGCTCGGGGTCAACGGGGTTGCGCGTCGCGCCGAAGTTCGAGGTCTCGGTGGTGGAGCCCATCCCGAACTCGTCCATGTTTGCCTTGCCGACGATGGTCGCGCCGGCGTCTTTCAGTCGTTCGACGACCGTCGCGTCGTACGGCGGGACGTACGCTTCGAGCATCGCGGACCCACAGGTCGTGCGGACGCCCTCCGTGGAGATGTTGTCCTTGACGGCGACCCGCTGGCCGGCGAGGGGGCCGTCGTCGGCGCCCTCGATGGTCGCCTCGGTGACGAAGACGTTGAGGTCGCGGTCGGCGGCCATCGGTCAGGACACCCGCGGGCCCTTGAAGAAGCCGTCCTCCGTCTCGGGCGCGTTGTCCAGGGCCTCCGCTTGGCTCAGACCTTCGCGGACCTCGTCGGCGCGCATGACGTTGACCAGGTCGGCCTCGCGGTCGACCGCCGGCACGTCGTCGAGCTCCTCGAAGTCGGCCAGGATGTCGGCGAACTGCGCGGCGAACGTCTCGACCTCGTCGTCCGCCAGGTCGACCCGCGCGAGGTCCGCGACGTGACGCACCTCCTCGGCGTCTACGTCCGGCTGCTCGTCGTCGGTCATGCCCGAGAGATGCCCCGGGTCGGGAGTAAGGGTTTCGGTAAGGAAGACGGCGCCCGCGGCCGGTCGCGACCGACACGACCGGGGAGAACGGGTGGGTGCCGACGCGGTCGTCGGAACCCGAAATCGATAAATATGGACGGCAATCACCCGAGTTACAGGTGCCGTCCGTCGTCGTCGCCGACGGCTACCGAACCGAGCCGTCGCTGTCGGGCGATTCGTTCTTGTAATCCTTGAGTCTGCGCCCGCCAAGTTTAAGTAACTGTCGCCGATACCAATAGATGGGCAGAACGGGCCCGAGAGCCATCTGTCGCACCCACAAATAATGTCAGAGAACGTTCGAACGTTCACGGGCGAGCGAAACCAGTCCCGCCGGACGTCGGAGCCAGAGGAGGAACGCGAAGAGACCGACGAGCAGAGCGAGGAACTCAGCTGTCCGGAGTGCAGCGGCAACCTCGCCAACGACACCGAACACGGCGAGACTGTGTGTGAGGACTGCGGGCTCGTCGTCGACGAGGACGAGATCGACCGCGGCCCGGAGTGGCGCGCGTTCGACTCGAAGGAGAAAGACGAGAAGAGCCGCGTCGGCGCCCCGACGACCAACATGATGCACGACAAGGGGCTGTCGACGAACATCGGCTGGCAGGACAAGGACGCCTACGGCAACTCGCTGTCGAGCCAGCAGCGCCAGAAGATGCAGCGGCTGCGCACCTGGAACGAGCGGTTCCGCACCCGCGACTCCAAGGAACGCAACCTGAAGCAGGCGCTGGGCGAGATCGACCGGATGGCCTCGGCGCTGGGCCTGCCGGAGAACGTCCGCGAGACCGCCTCCGTCATCTACCGGCGGGCGCTCGACGAGGACCTCCTGCCGGGCCGGTCCATTGAGGGCGTCTCGACGGCGGCGCTGTACGCCGCCGCCCGCCAGGCGGGGACGCCGCGCAGTCTCGACGAGATCGCCAACGTCTCCCGGGTCGAGAAGGACGAAATCGCGCGGACGTACCGCTACATCGTCCGCGAGCTGAACCTGGAGATTCAGCCCGCCGACCCCGAGAGCTACGTGCCGCGGTTCGCCTCCGAGCTCGGCCTGTCGGACGAGGCCGAGCGTCGGGCGCGCCAGCTGCTCCAGACCGCGAAGGAACAGGAGGTCCACAGCGGGAAGTCGCCGGTCGGCCTCGCCGCCGCCGCCGTCTACGCCGCCTCGCTGCTGACGAACGAGAAGGTCACGCAGTCGGAGGTTAGCGACGTGGCGAACATCTCCGAGGTCACCATCCGCAACCGGTACCACGAGCTGCTGGAGGCCGAAGAGCAGATTCAGATGCCCTGACCCGGCCACCACGACGAGCATCTCCTCCCGGCTCCCCCGTTCTCTGGTACACCCCCCGGAGGAGCCAGTAGCGGAACGACCATACCATCGACGCAAGCCGACGCGGACCGGAACGACCCGCCAAACGGCGGTCGCGACCGACAGCTTTGCGATGCCTCGGCCCATAGCAGTCTCTTATGAGCGACGACGAGACCGAGGCCGAACTCGCGGTCGACGGCATCACCGCGCGCTACCACGAGACCGACGAGGAGCGCCGGCTAACCTTCGAGCGCGACGGCGCGACTGCCGCGGTCGCACAGAACGTCGACGGCTACGCGATGCTGAAGGTCCGGCCCTCCGGCGACGGCGACGAGTTAGAGCGGTACTACGGCTTCGACATGGCGCTCGACCACGCCGCGGAACTGCTCGCCGTGAGCCGCCACGATCTTCCCGTGCCCGAGCCGGCCGAAGACATGGGGATGTGACGGCGACCCGAGCGTCAGCTTCCGCCGTCGCCGCCGGTGCCCGGCCCTGACCCCGACCCCGGGCCAGCGGGAGCGTCCCCGGGGCGCTCGGATCGGGACCGCCGCCAGTACAGCGTCGGTCCGAACAGCAGATACGCCAGCGCGAGATACAGCAGCGCGAACGCGAACCCCCGGCCGAACATCCCCGGCGCCAACACCGCCAGCGCCTGGACGACCCCCATCACCAGCGCGTCCTGGGCGTGGAGGTCCGGGTAGACGATGTCGGTGAGCATCAACACCGCCATCACCCCGGCGAGTCCGGTCAGCGGCGCCGCGCCGGTCGCGCCGGTCAACACGCCGGCGGCGATGACAGTCGTCGCCAGCGTCGAGGGGACGCCTCTCGTCTCGTCGTCGTCGCTGTCGTAGGCGGTGTACAGCCCGAGTCGAGTGACCGCGGCGGCGACGAACAGTGCCGGCACGGCCACCGCCAGGGCGCCCCGGAGCGGAAACGCCGCCAGCGGCCAGGCGTCGCGGGCGACGACGCCGACGAGTACGGCGGGGGCGACGCCGAACGTCGCGACGTCGGCCAGCGAGTCGAGGTGCTTCCCGGCGGGCGTGCCGCCGAAGTGTCGCGCGAGCACGCCGTCCAGCCCGTCCGCGATGGCGCCGAGCAACAGGAGTCGCGCGGCGAGCACCGGATCGACGGTCGCCGCCAGCGCCGCGAGTCCCCCGATGGCGGCGTTGGCGACCGTGACGGCGTCGGCGACGCCGAGGCGACCGACGAACCGGAACCGGGGGCGCATACCCGCCGATGGATGCGCCTGGCTGTAATGGCTTTCCATCCGTCGGCCTCGGAACCGCGAGCCCTTTGTCCCCGCGGCACCGACTGTGTACCGTGAACCGACGACGCTTCCTCGCCGCCGTCGGCACCGGCGCGACCCTCAGCGCGGCCGGCTGTCTCGGCGCCGCCGGCTCGGAGTCAGACGACTACGATGTCGGCATGACGGCCGTCGCGTACGACCCCGTGGAGGTCACCGTCGCCGTCGGCGACACCGTCCGCTGGAAGAACACCAGCTCCCGGGCACACACCGTCAGCGCCTACGAGGACCGCATCCCCGAGGCGGCGACGTACTTCGCCTCCGGCGGCTACGACTCCGAGGCCGGCGCCCGCGAGGCGTGGACGAACGACCTCGGCGGCGCGCTCACCAGCGGCGACACCTACGAACGCACCTTCGAGGTCGCCGGCAGCTACGAGTACTTCTGCGTCCCCCACGAGCAGGGCGGAATGGTCGGGACGATCGTCGTCGAGGAGTAGCCGGCGGCGTTTTCAGTCTCGTGCCCCCCGTCACGGCGGCCGCTGGTCGTCGGCGGCGTCGCGGGAAGAATGGTGTCGCGTCGGGCGACGAGGTTACTCGTCGACGGCGACGTCGTCGGACTCGACGTCGACGGCCGCCTCCTCCTCGGCGGCGACCTCTTCGGGGCTTGCCTCGCGGGTCAGCTTCTTGACCTCGACGCGGCGCAGCGGGTAGACCGTCTTGGCGTCGCCGTAGATGGCCGAGGAGAGCCGGCCCTCGACGACGCTGTCGACCAGCTCTTCGAAGGAGCGCTCCGCGGCGGCCTCCTCGACGATGTCGACCATGATGGCGCGGATGGCCTGCTCCTGGGAGCGGTCGGCCTTCTTCGTCGTGAACGAGACCGGCTGGAGCTGGACGCGGTAGTCGTCGGTGGTCCGGACCGTCACGTTGGCCTGGACCTTCGAAGCGCCCCGACGGACGAGGCTGCGCAGGTAGTCCCGCGTCAGCTCGAAGCCGGTGAGCTCCGTGTACGCCGAGTCGCTGCCGACGTCGCGAATCTTGAAGTGGAGCTTCTTGTTGTTGGCTCCCTGGTCGTTTTCGATCTCGCCGAGCGTGGTCTGGACCGTGCGCCCGACGACCTGTTCCGGTTCTTCGGCCATGGTCTCGCCGAGTTCGGCCCGGTCGAACTGCTCCGGGGCGAGCACGGTGTACCATCGCTTGTCTGCCGTCTGTCTGGATACCGAACGTTCGCTCATGTGTCGTGTTCCGTGGGTGTGTTGTCTGTCGCGTGTTCGCGTGCCGTTTCGACGACGGTCTCGGCGACCGTCAGGTTCACCACGCTGTCGTCGACCGTGGCCTGGAGGCCGCCGGTCGACTCCCGCGTGACGTGGACCCGCACCACTCCGTCGGCCCAGTCCGGGAGCGCCCGGTCCGGGTCGCGGTCGGCGCGAGTCTGCACGTCGTCGGTGTCGTCGGGGGCGACCGCGGCGGCGACGGTCTCCGGGGCGGCCGACGCGACCGCGAGGTCGGCCTCGCGGGACTCGGCAGCTGGGTCGTCGCCGGTCATCGCAGCGCCTCCCGTAGCGTGGTGACGAACTGTTCCAACTCCGGTTCCGTTCCCGTCTCTGCTCCCGTTTCGGGCTCGGTGACGGCCAGCCGTGCCCAGCCGGTCGTCGCCCCACCGTCGCCGTCGACATCCGTGTCGTCCTCGACGGCGTCGGTCGCGACGGCGACCACGTCGCCGACGGCGCGGGCCTCGACGGCGTCGACCGCGACGAGAACCGCCTCGTCGGTTCGACCGACGGCCGCGGCGACCGGCTCCGGGCTGCGGAAGTCCCGACAGAGCCGGGCGGCCGTCCGCAACGCGGCGGCGGCGTCGGCGCCGTCGGGGTTCAGGCGACCGGCGTCGTGGACGGTGAGCCCCGCGTGGCGCGTGCGCTCGGCCTCGCGGACGAGCCGGTGGGCGGCGCCGCCGTGGCGTCGCCACCGGTCCATGGCGGCCTCGCGGCCGTCGTCGCCGTCGCCCAGCGCCAGCGTCAGCGCTAGCCCAGGCTCGACCGCGGCCAGCGCCGACAGCACGTCGGCGTAGCCGCCGACGGTCGCGACCGGCGCCGCGGGCGTCGCGTACGGACGCAGCGCGCGCTCGACGGCCTCGCCGGCCCGGTCGCCGGCGCCGTCGGCGGTGACGACGTCGACCGCGACCGCGGCGGCGATTCGACGGCGGTCGTCGTCGTCGAGGTCACCGGGGTCGCCGGCGCCGAGCTCCGACAGCGTCGCCCGCGTCGACGCCACGTCGCCCGAGAAAGGCGCACACAGCAGCGTCGAGGCGGCGAGCCCGTCGGCGAGTTCCGTCGTCGGGACCGCGACGCCGGGACGCCGGGCGACGAAACCGCGCCGTCGGGCGGCGTCGAGAACGTCGGCAGTGCCGTCGTCGCCGGGAGTCGTCCCCGCGGCGACCGCCCCGGCCAGCGCGAGTACCGGGTCCGGGGCGACGCCGAGGTCGCGGGCGACGGCGGCGGCGGTCGCGCTCGCGGGCGTCTCGTCGCTCACGAGGGCGGCGTCGGCCGCCGGGTCGTCGTCGCCGACGGCGAGGGTGAACCCGTCGTCGGTCGGCGCCGCCGGCGCGTCGCCGGTCAGCGGGTCCGGCCGGGTGCGGAGATGGAACGGGACGTCGGCGCGGCCGAGCGCGTCGGCGAGGACGGCCGCCGCGGCGAGGGCGTCGCCGTCGGGGGCGGCCAGCAGCTGGACGAAGCCGGCGCTGTCGACCCCCGCGACGACCGCCTCGCGGGCGGTGGCGTCCTCGGTCGCTCGGCGCGCGCTCGACATCGAGGGTTACTCCGCGAGGAGCTCCTTCGCGGTGTCGTAGCTGTAGCTGAACTCCGCGTCGAGCTCGTCGCCGCGGTAGTAATCGGCCAGGCGACGGATCTTCGACAGCGTGTTCTGCAGGGCACGCTTGTTCTGGGCGTCCTGCGGGTTGTCGTCCATGTGCTCGCGCAGCCGGACGGCCCGCTCCATCAGGTTCCGGAGGTCCTCGGGCACGTCGGCGTCGGCGTCGTGTGCCTCGAGAATCTCGGTGACCTTCTTGCCGGTCGCCAGCTTCACGTCGGGGACCGGGGTGCCTTTCACGCCTTCGTCGCGCAGCTTCAGGCCGATCTGGCTCGGATCGTGGCCCTGCTCTGCCAGCTCGACGACGCGCTCTTCGATGTCGTCTTCGTCGACGTCGCTCCACTCCGGGGGTTCGTCTGCCACCGGGTTGTCCGAACCGGACGACCCGCGGCGGCGGGTGTGCATTCGTGCCATATCTGTCTCGGTTGGAACGGCACAGACCGCTGGCGAGGCGGCGAGCCGCTGTGGGCGGCCCGCGGTCGCACTTCCGCAATCCCGAGCCCGGAAACGCCGGGCGAGTCAGATTTGCGGCCGTGCTGTTCCCATCGAGTCGAACACTGCTCAGGGGTTAATGCCTTTGCATCTGAGCCGCCGGCGGCAGGCGGCGCCGAGTCAGTGGGTCAACACCAGCAGCGTCTCGCCGGCCCGAACCAGACAGAACGGCCCGGGCGGGCTCTCGAAGGTGTTGTGACGCTTCTCGGAGACGAACAGCCGGTCGAACTCACGGTCGCAGGCGGGACAGGCCAGTCCCTCGCGGTTGTCGAGGTGGACGGTCTCAGCGGTCCGTTCGAGCAGCTTCAGCTCCGTACGGTGGTCGTGGACGCTGAAGTCGTCGCCGACGTCGAGCCGCGCCATGCCCGGTGGTCTCCGCCGTCGTCGTTAAAGCTGGCGCCGGTGAATCGGCGGGGCCGACCCCAACAGAGCCCGTCGCCGTGTGTTGGTTTCTCGGGGATCGACCGAGTCGAAGGCCTTAATAATCCATCCCGGGTACGAAAAGTTGCGCTTGCGGGCTCGTAGATCAGTGGTAGATCATCCCCCTGGCACGGGGAAGGCCCGGGGTTCAAATCCCCGCGAGTC